>JAGOJY010000061.1 GCA_017994815.1 Acidobacteriota bacterium | reverse complement strand
GGATGCGCGGCACGTCGCGCGGGTCGTTGCGGACCAGCACGACGTCGCCGGATTGGACGGCGACGTCCGTTCCGGCGCCGATCGCCACGCCGACGTCGGCCGTCAGCAGGGCCGGGGCATCGTTCACCCCGTCGCCGACCATCGCGACGCGGTGCCCGGCCTGCCGCAGCGCCGCGATCTTCTCCTGCTTCTGCCCTGGCAGCACCTCGGCCAGCACCTCGTCGATGCCGAGCTCCGCCGCGACGGCACGCGCGACCGGCCACGCGTCGCCGGTCAGCATGACGACCTGGATTCCCGCCGCGTGCAGCCGGTCCACGGCTTCGCGCGACTCCTCGCGCACGGCGTCGGCCACGGCGAAAACGGCCCGCACGCGAGCGCCCTCGACCAGGGCAACGGCAGCCTGTCCCCGCGCCGCGGCGCCGTCGAACGCCCCGCGCAGCCGCGCCGGCGGCTCGAGCGCGAGCCGCCGCAGGAGTGCCGGCCCGCCGACGAGCAGTTCGCGGCCGTGGACGCGGGCCCGCACGCCTTCGCCGGGCAGCGACTGGAAGTCGGTCACCGCCGCGGAGAGATCGAGCCCGCGCCCCGCGGCGGAGCGCGCGATCCCGAGCGCGATCGTGTGCTCCGATTCGCGCTCGACGAGCGCGGCCAGGCGCAGCGCTTCGTCCGGCTCCACGCCGCCGTCCGTCACCGTTTCGACAACGCGGAACTCGCCGCGGGTGAGGGTCCCGGTCTTGTCGAAGACCACGGTGTCCACCCGCCGGGCTTCCTCGAGCCCGCGACGGTCGCGGACCAGGAGCCCCGCGCGTGCGGCGAGCGTGGTCGAGGTCGCGACGACCAGCGGGATCGCCAGCCCGAGCGCGTGCGGGCAGGCGATCACCAGCACGGCAACCAGGCGCTCGACGGCGAATGCCGGGGCCGCGCCGAGTGCCAACCACGTGCCGAAAGTCGCCGCGCCCGCGCCGACCGCGACGAGCGTCAGGAGCAGCGCGGCGCGGTCGGCCAGCGCCTGGGCCCGCGAGCGCGACGTCTGCGCCTGCTCGACCAGCCGCATGATCCCGGCCAGCGCCGTGCGCTCCCCGGTGCCCGTGACCGCGATCCGCAGCGAGCCCTGGCCGTTGATCGTGCCGGCGACGACCCGCTCCCCCGGCGACTTCCGCACCGGCCGCGATTCGCCGGTCATCATCGACTCGTCGAGCGCGCTCTGGCCCTCGCGCACGACGCCGTCGGCCGGGACGCTGGCACCGGGCCGGACCAGCACCAGGTCGCCGTCGGCCAACTGCTCCAGCGGCACCTCCTCCTGGCGGTCTCCCGCGAGCCGGATCGCCGTCGCGGGCAGCAGCCGCGCCAGCGCGCGCAGCGCGCCGGTCGCCTTCTCGACCGAGCGCATCTCGATCCAGTGCCCGAGCACCATGATCGTCACGAGCGTGGCCAGCTCCCACCACAAAGGCATCCCGCCGTAGCCGAGCGCGACCGCCGCGCTGTAGACGAAGGCCACGCTGATCGCCAGCGCGACCAGCGTCATCATGCCGGGCGCGCGGGCACCGAGCTCGCGCAGCGCTCCGGCCAGGAACGGCCTGCCGCCGTAGGCGAAGACGGCGGTGCCGAACAGCGCCGGCAACCAGTCCGAACCGGGGAAAGCCGGCGCGCGGTAGCCGAGCCAGCCCTGGAGCAGGTCGCTGTAGACCAGCGTCGGGATCGTCAGTCCCAGCGAGATCCAGAACCGGTCGCGGAATTTCGCGACGCTGTGGCCCGCGTGCTTGTCGTGCGTTCCCGCGCGGCTCGCGCCCGCGGCCGGCGGCGCGTGCGCCGGGTCGTGAGCGGGCGCCGGCGGACGCCCGTGCGGCTCGTGTGCGTGGCTCATGGGCCGAGGTCTCCTCTTCAGGCCGGGAGCAGAGAGTCCGGCTCGGGCGGCGGCAGGTGCCGCAACTCCGTGCGGCGCTTCCACAGCTTGTAGATCGCGGGGTAGACCAAGAGCTCCAGCAGGAACGACGTGACCAGCCCGCCGATCATCGGCGCCGCGATGCGCTTCATCACGTCGGCCCCGGCCGACGTCGACCACATGATCGGCAGAAGGCCCATGAACGCGGCGGCGACGGTCATCATCTTCGGCCGGGCGCGGCGCACCGCGCCGTGGACGATCGCCTCGTCGACGTCGCGCAGCGTGCGCAACAGCCCCTTGCGCTTGTAGTCCTCCCACGACAGGTCGAGGAACAGCAGCATGAACACGCCGGTTTCGGCGTCGAGGCCGAGCAGCGCGATCATCCCGACCCACGCCGCGATCGAGACGTTGTAGTCGAGGAGCCAGAACAACCAGACCGCGCCGATGGCCGAGAACGGCACGGCCAGCATGACCACGAGGGTCTTGAAGGCGGACTTCGTGTTGGCGTAGAGCAGCACGAAGATCAGTGCCAGCGTGATCGGCACGACCAGCTTCAGCCGCTCGCGCACGCGAATCATGTTCTCGTACTGGCCGCTCCACTGCAGAACGTACCCCGGCTCCAGCCGCAGCTCGCGGCGGACGACCTCCTTGGCCTGCTCGACGTACCCACCCACGTCGCGCCCGGCGATGTCGACGTAGACGTAACCGGCGAGGAAGCCGTTCTCGTCGCGGATCATCGCCGGCCCGTTGACCAGGCGGATGTCGGCCAGCTGCGCCAGCGGGACCTGCGGGCCGCCGTCCATCGTCGCCACCAAGACGCGCTGCAGGCGCGGGATGTCGTCGCGCAGCTCGCGCGGGTAGCGCACGTTCACCGGGTAGCGCTCGCGGCCCTCGATCGTGGTCGTGACGTTCTCGCCGCCGATCGCGCTCATGATCACGTCCTGGACCTGCCGCGTCGTCAGGCCGTAGCGCGCGAGCTGGTCCCGCCGCAGCTCGAAGTCGACGAAGTACCCGCCGGTCGTGCGCTCGGCGAACACGCTGCGCGTTCCGGGGACCTCGCGCAGGATCGCCTCCAGCCGCTGGCCGATCTGCTCGATGCGGGCCAGGTCGCTGCCGAAGATCTTGATCCCGACCGGGGTCCGCACGCCCGTCGTCAGCATGTCGGTGCGGGCCTTGATCGGCATCGTCCAGGCGTTCGTCACGCCGGGGATGCGCAGCGCGCGGTCCATCTCGCCGACCAGCTCCTCCCACGAGATCCGGTCGGGCCACAGCGGGCGCAGCGCCGGCAGCAGCCAACCCGGCGCCCAGGCCGAGTACCAGCGCTCTTTCGGCCGCCACTGGTCCGCGGGTTTCAGCAGGACGGTCGTCTCCATCATCGAGAACGGCGCCGGGTCGGTCGAGGTCTCGGCGCGCCCGGCCTTGCCGAAGACGCGCTCGACCTCCGGGAACGACTTCAGCACGCGGTCCTGCGTGCGCATCAGCTCCTCGGCCTGGGCCACGCTGATCCCGGGCAGCGTCGTCGGCATGTACAGGATCGAGCCCTCGTTCAACGGCGGCATGAACTCCGAGCCGAGCGCGAGGTACGCCGGGACGCTGGCCAGGACCAGCAGCAGCGCCGCGACGATCACGGCGCGCGGGAAGCGCAGCACGAAGCGGCAGGCGGGCTCGTAGACGCGGAAGATTGCCCGGCTGACCGGGTGCCGCTCCTCCGCGTAGTACGTCCCGACCGCGGCCTTGCTCGCCGCCCAGGCCAGCCAGCGCGGGCGGAAGCGGAACGGCTCGACCCGCGCGAACATCATCCGCAGCGCCGGGTCGAGGGTGATCGCGAGCAGCGCCGCCAGCGCCATCGCCAGCGTCTTGGAGTACGCCAACGGCTTGAACAGCCGGCCTTCCTGGTCCACCAGCGCAAAGATCGGCAGGAACGAAACCGCGATCACCAACAGCGAGAAGAACACCGACGGGCCGACCTCCATCAGTGCCTCGAGGCGCACGCGGTGGAAATCGCCCTGCTTCCCGTCGGCGACCCAGTGGTAGATCTTGTTGTAGGCGTTCTCGACCTCGACGATCGCGCCGTCGACCAGCACCCCGATCGAGATCGCGATCCCGGCCAAGGACATGATGTTGACCGTCACGCCCATGTAGTACAGCGGGATGAACGCCAGGAGCACGGAGATCGGGATCGTGGCGATCGGCACGATCGCCGACGGGATGTGCCAGAGGAAGACGAGGATCACCAGCGAGACGATGATCATCTCGATCGTCAGCTCGTGCTTGAGCGTCGCGATGGCGCGCCGGATCAGCCCCGAGCGGTCGTAGGTGGTGACGATCTCGACCCCCTCCGGCAGCGAGTGCTGCAGCTCGCCGAGTTGCGCCTTGACGCGCTCGATCACGTTCAGGGCGTTCTCGCCGTGGCGCATGAGGACGATCCCGCCGACGTGGTCGCCGAGTCCGTCGAGATCCGCGACGCCGCGGCGGATCTCCGGTCCCAGCTCGACGCGGCCGACGTCCTGCAACAGCACCGGCACGCCGCCGGAACCGGTCTTGACGACGATCTTCGAGAAGTCCTCGACGCTGCGCGCGTAGCCCCGGCCGCGCACCATGTACTCGGTCCCGGCAAACTCCAGCAGTCGCCCGCCGACCTCGTTGTTGGAGTCGCGGATCGCGGCGACCACCCGCTCCAGCGGGATGCCGTAGGCCGCGAGGCGGTTCGGGTCGACGGTGACCTGGTATTGCTTGACGAACCCGCCGATCGACGCCACCTCGGCCACGCCGGGCACTGCCTGCAGCGCGTAGCGCACGGTCCAGTCCTGGTACGAGCGCAACTCGTCCAGCGAGTGCTTGCCGGAGCGGTCCACCAGCGCGTACTGGAAGATCCAGCCGACCCCGGTCGCGTCCGGTCCCAGTTCGGTGCGCACGCCCTCGGGGAGCTGGCCCTGGATCTTCGACATGTACTCCAGGACCCGCGAGCGGGCCCAGTACAGGTCGGTCCCGTCCTGGAAGATCACGTAGACGTAGGAGAAGCCGAAGTCGGAGAACCCGCGGATCGCCTTGACGCGCGGGGCGCCGAGCAGCGCCTTGGTGATCGGGTAGGTGACCTGATCCTCGATGATGTCCGGCGAGCGGTCCCAGCGGGAGTAGATGATGACCTGCGTGTCGGACAGGTCGGGGAGGGCGTCGAGGCGGATCTCCCCGAGCAGGTAGACCGCGAGCGCGCACAGCGCGGCGACCCCGAGGATGACGAGCGCCCGGTTGGCGGCGGAGAAGGCGATGAGCCGCTTGACCATGGCCCGGCCTCAGTGCTGGTGCGCGCCGGCGGGGCCGCCGCCGGCCAGCGCGGCCCGCAGGCGCGACTCCGAGTCGAGCAGGAAGTTCGCGCGCACCGCGACGTTCTCGCCCGCGGCGAGGCCGGACAGGACCAGCGCCCGGCCGTTCGCGCGCGCATCGAGCCGGACCTCGCGCGGCTCGAAGCGTCCGCCGCCCCGGTCCACGAACACGACCTGCCGCACGCCGCTGTCGATGACCGCCGAGTCCGGGATCGTGAGCCCGGCCCGCGGTTCGAGGGTCATCTCGACGTTGACGTACATCCCCGGCTTGAGGTCGAGCCGCGGGTTGGGGAACTCGAAGCGGACCTTCAGCGTGCGCGTGTCCGGCTGCAGGTACGGGTAGACGTAGGCGACCTGGCCGGCGAGGTCCAGCGCCGCGTCGTAGGGCGAGGTGATGCGCGCCGGCTGGCCGACGCCGATCGCGGCGGCCTCGAACTCGTAGATGTCGGCCTCGACCCAGACGCGCGAGAGGTCGGTCACCGTGTACAGCTCCATCCCCGGCTCGACCTTCTGCCCTTCGAACGTGTCCTTGGCCGTGACGAAGCCCGAGACCGGGGAGAGCAGCGTCACCGCGCGGCGGGCCTCGCCGCCGCGCTCGAGCTGCTCGATGAAGGCCGGCGGCACGTCGAGCAACTCGAGGCGCCGGCGCGCCGCGTGCAGGAGGTCCTCGGCGCCCTCGCGCACCTCGGGCAGCGCCGACGCCGAGAAGCGCTCGGCCGCGGCGCGCGCCCGCAGGAACTCCTGCTGGCCGGCAAGGATGTCCGGCGAGTAGAGCGAGAGGATCGGCTGGCCCTGCCGCACCGCCTGCCCGGTGAAGTTGACGTACAGCTTCTCGATCCAGCCGTCGATCTTGGTGTGCACGTGGCGCACCCGCCGCTCGTCGGGCGCGATCGTGCCGACCGCGCGCACCGCGCGGCCGATCGACCCGGCGACGGCCGGCGCGGTCTGCACGCCGGCGAGTTGCACCGCGTCCGCGTGCAGCTCGAGCGGCGCGTAGCCGGCGGGCGCGCCGGGTGCCGCGGCGGGCGCGCCGCCCGCCGGCTCGGGCACCGGCTGGTCGATCTTCATCCCGCACTGCGGGCAGCGGTCCTCGGGGTTGCGCGAGGTCACCTCCGGGTGCATCGGGCACTCGTAGAGCTGCGCGGGCGCGGCGGGCGGCGGCGCCTCTTCCATCGGCACCAGCCGCATCCCGCAGATCGGGCAGTCGCCGGGCCTGTCGCTGGTGTAGGTCGGGTGCATCGGGCAGTGGTAGCGCGTCGCGGCGCCGTCCCCGCCGCCGGCGCAGGCCGCGGCCAGCGCCAGCACGGCGGCGAGCGCGAGGAGCGCGGGGAACCAGCGGGTCGTCGTCATCGCTCACCTCCGGTAGCGGCCACCGTGGTCCCCAACAGCGCCTGCACGTCGGCCCAGGCGCCGTAGCGGTCGGCCTCGCGCCGCGCGAGCTGGGTGCGCGCCTCGAGCCACAGGTTGAAGTCCTCGATCACGGTGGAGAAATCGCCCAGCCCGGCGAGGAACTCGCTGCGCGCGGCGCCCAGCGCGGCCTCGGTCTGCGGGACGAGCCCCTCGCGGTAGAGCGCGACCTGCTGCTCGGCCTGCTCGCGCCGCGCGTCGATGGCGCGGGCGCGCTCGAGGATCATCGCCTCGGCCATCAGCAGATCGTGCGTCGCCATCTCGAGCTCCTGCTCCGCGGCGCGGACGAGCGGGAGCTGCTTGTCGCGCCGCCACCACGGCCACTCGACGCCGAAGCGCAGCGTCACGACCGGGTCGATGGCGCCGCGGACCGAGGTCGACGCCGCGGCGAAGAGGTTCGGCTTGAGGTCGCGCCGCGCCGCCGCGACGCGGCGCCGGGCCTGCTCGAGCGCGGCGCGGCGGGCCGCGATCTCGGCCGAGCCCTCGACCGCGCGCGCGGCCCAGCCGGGCCCCGGGAATCCGACCGGCGGCAGCGCGGCCACCGGCGGCAGATCGAAGTCCGCCTCGCGGTCGAGCACGCGGCCGAGCAGCGCGACGGTCACCGCCCGCTCCGCGCGCGCGTCGGCGATCTGCTCCAAAAGGCGCGAGCGGGCCAGCTGGGCCTTGAGCACCGCTTCCTGGCTCGCCTGGTTGGCGCCGTAGCGCGCCGCGGTCGTCTCGACCAGGAGGTCCAGCAGCTCGCGCGAGGCGCCGAGCAGCTCGAGCTGGCGGTCCGCGGCGTAGATCCGGGCGTAGGCCTGGCGGACATCGCGCGCGGCCTCGCGCCGCGCGATCTCGATCTCGCGTTCGCCGACGTCGACGCCGGCCAGCGCGACCCCGCGCGCGGCGGCGCGCTTGCCGGGGTAGAGCAGCCCCTGCCGCACCTCGACGCCGAGCATCGACATCGGCTCCTCGCCGAGCGAGATGCGGGGGAAACCCTCCATCGCGGCCTCGGTCCACATCAGCTCGGCCATCGGGTCGGGCAGCGCGCCCGCCGCCGCGGCCCGCTCCCGCGCGACCTGCAGCCGGGCGCGCGTCGCCGCGACGCCGTGGTTGTGCTCGACGGCCTCGCGCACGAGGTCCTCGACGGGCGGGGCGTGCCCGGGCGGCGCCGCGGGCGGCTCGGGCGATTGCGCGGACGTCGGCGCGGCGAACGCCAGCGCGGCGATCAACACATGGGATCTGTTCACGGTGCTGCCTCGTCCTCGCGGGGCTCGACCCCGCGCGCGGTCGTCGGGGACGCCGGGCCGGAGGGCCGGCGCGCGCGACGGCGCGGCGGCACCCCACGGCGTGGGCGTCGGGGAAAGCGTCAGCCGCGGGGCGCGGATCAGCAGCGCAACGAGCAGTGGGCGACGAACAGTTCGTGCCCCGGCGGAGCCGGGGCGACCAGCGGGGCGGGAACGGCCGGCGCCCGGTCGGCGCCGCCGCCCGCGAGCGGCGGGGCCGACGGGACCGGGGAGGCCGGGAACGTCGTGAGATCGACCGAGCCGTGCGAGGCCGGCGGCGTGGCCGGCGCGTCCGACACGGAGCACGGGCAGACCGAGCCGATGCAGTCGCGCGCCGGCGCCTCGTCGCCGCAGCAGCAGCGCTGCGCGGGGGCGGCCAGCGCGCACGCGAGCAGCGGCGCGGCCAGCGCCGGGGCGAACAGCGCGGCGGCGGCGAGCAAGGCCAGGACGGGGGATCTCATGCCGTCTGGTATTCTGTGCCGCGTTGTCCGGTGCGGCAAACACGGCCCGCGCGGCTTCCAGCCCGCGCCGGCGAGGTGGATCGTGAAGACGGCCAGGCGTTACGTGGTTCACGGCGTGGTGCAGGGGGTGGGGTTCAGGTATTTCACGTCGACGTGCGCCCAGGCGCTGGGCGTCAGCGGTTGGGTCCGCAACTGTCCGGACGGCACCGTCGAGGTCCACGCCGAGGGAGCGCCGGAGCAACTCGAGCAGTTCGCCTTCGACCTCTCGCGCGGCCCGCGCTACGCCCGGGTCTCGAAAGTCGACGCGCGGGACGTGGCCGCCGAGGACGTTCTCGGTTTCGAGTCCCGCCGGTGAGTGGCGCATGCCCGACGACCTGAAACGCTACATCCGCGAGATCCCCGACTTCCCGGCGCCCGGCGTGCTGTTCCGCGACATCACGCCGCTTTTGGCCGAGCCGGCGGCGCTGCGCGCCGCGCTCGACGCGCTCGCGGGCTGGGCCGCGGCGCGCCGCCCGACGGTGATCGCCGCCATCGAGTCGCGGGGCTTCGTCTTCGGGGCGCCGCTGGCGCTGCGGCTCGACGTCGGCTTCGTGCCGATCCGCAAGCCGGGCAAGCTGCCGTGGGAGAAGCTCGAGGAATCGTACGTGCTGGAGTACGGGCACGGCCGCATCGAAATGCACCGCGACGCGATCGGCGCCGACCAGCGCGTCCTGGTGATCGACGACCTGCTCGCGACCGGCGGCACCGCCTCGGCCGCCGTGCGGCTCGCCCGGCGCTGCGGCGGCGAGGTGGTCGGCGCACTGTTCCTCATCGAGCTGACCGCACTGAAGGGCCGTGCGCTCCTCGACGGCACCGAGGTCCACAGCATCATCCAGTACTGAAGCGGCCTCCGCGGTTGCGCCACCAGCCTCCGATCCGCGCCGCCCACCCCCGCCGGGCGCGCTCGCGCAGGCGGAAGTGCTGCACCGCGCGCACCGGGGCGACGGACTGGTCGCCGTAGCGCTGCCGCAGGTGGTGCAGGTGGTCGATCGTGAACAGGTACAGGTCCGCCTCGGTCCGCCCGGGGAAGTCGGCGAGGATTCCGCTGTCGCGGATGATCTGCACCATCGGCCGGAAGACCGTCTCGCGCCACGACGCGACGGCCTCGCCCCACTGCAGGCTCCGCCGCAGTTCCTGGCCGCGGAAGTAGCCGTGGACCTCGATGTGCTCGAGCATCCGCCCGTAGCCCCCCGGCTCGGTCACGCGGAACTCCTCGGCCGCTGCCGGCTCGATCCGCGCGGCGGCGAGGAAGTCGGCGAGCGCCGCCTTGCACAGGACGTCCGCGGCCGAGTCGGTCGCGGCGAGCGGGACCGGGGTGAGGAACTCCCGCACGTGAGCCTCGACCGTGGGCTGCCCGAGGTCGCGCGCCACCGAGACCCGGTGGTGACCGTCCACGACGAAGTACGCGTCGCCGACCTGGTACAGCTCGACCGTCGGGAAGCCGCCGGGGCCCTCGGCCAGCGAGCGCACCTCCTCCCAGCGCGCGCGCAGCGACTCCTCGCGCGGCAGGAAGGCCCGCGTGAACTCGCGCGGCCGGCCGAGCGAGCCGACGATGCGGTCCAGCGGCACCTCCCGCGTGCCGCGATCGACGACGTGGCGCAGCCGCAGTCGCTGCCGGACCTCGTCGAACGGCAGCAGGTCGGTCGGCCGGCCCAGCAGCACGCCGAGCAGTTCGTGCATCAGCGCCGCGCGGCGCGCCGCGTCGAAGGCGCTCATCGCCATCCGCTCCCGCCCATGCGTTAAATTATGACCATGCAAAAACACCTCCTGCACGTCGTCGCCGTCTCGCTGCTCCTGCTGGCCGCGTGCGCCCCGGTCACCAAGGCGCCCCCGGCGCCCGCGGCGGGTTTGCCCCCCGCGGCCGCCGCCGCGGATCCGCCGTGGCAGCTCGAGTGGGCGCGCGGCGCGGTCTTCTACGAGGTCTTCGTCCGCAGCTTCGCCGACTCCGACGGCGACGGGATCGGCGACCTGCGCGGCCTCGCGGCCAAGCTCGATTACCTGAACGACGGCCGGCCAGGGCAGGGGAGCGACCTCGAGGTGGACGGGCTGTGGCTGATGCCAGTCTTCGCCTCGCCGAGCTACCACGGCTACGACGTGACGGACTACCGGCAGGTCAACCCGGATTACGGGAGCGAGGCCGACCTGCGGCGGCTGTGCGAGGAGGCGCACCGCCGCGGGCTGAAGGTGATCGTCGACCTGATGATCAACCACACTAGTGACCGGCACCCGTGGTTCCTCGACTCGCGCGGCGGGCCGTCATCCCCGAAGCGCGACTGGTACATCTGGCGCGCCGACGACCCCGGCTGGACGCAACCGTGGGGCGGGCAGAACCGGACCTGGCACCCGTATCGCGGCGAGTACTACTACGGCCTGTTCTGGAGCGGCATGCCCGACCTCAACTTCCGCAACCCGGAGGTCCGCCGCGAGGTCGAGCAGATCGCGGAGTTCTGGCTCGCGCGCGGCGTGGACGGGTTCCGGCTCGACGCCGCGCGGCACATCGTCGAGGCCGGCCCCGGGCAGGGCCAGGCCGGCTCGGCCGAGACGCACGCGTACTGGCGGGAGTTCTCGCGCTTCGTGCGGCGCACGAACCCGCGGGCCCTGCTCGTGGGCGAGGTCTGGTCCGACCCGGCCACGGTCGCGGAGTACTTCGGCTCGACCGACACGCTGCCCGGAGGGGACGAGCTGCCGATGAACTTCGACTTCGACCTGGCCGGCGCGATCGTGGAAGCGGCCAAGGGCGGGACGGCCGAGCCGGTCCGCGGGTCGCTCGAGCGCGTGGCCGCGGTGTACCCGCCGGGGGTCCTCGACGCGCCGTTCCTCACCAACCACGACATGGTGCGCGTGGCCACGCAACTCGCGAACGACGCCGCGCGCTTGCGGTCCGCCGCGGCCGTCCTGCTCACGGTACCGGGCACGCCGTTCGTCTACTACGGCGAGGAGGTCGGGATGCAGAACGGCCCGGAGCGCCGCGACGAGGACAAGCGGATGCCGATGGCGTGGGACGGCTCGCCGACCGGCGGGTTCACGAGCGGCGTCCCGTGGCACCCGCTCGCGCCGGGGCACGCCGAGGCCAACGTCGCCGCCCACGCCGGCCCGGAGTCGCTGCTCGCGCGCTACCGCGCGCTGATCCGGGCCCGGCACGGCTCGGCCGCGCTGCGCGCGGGCTCGCTGGCGCTGCTCGACGCGCCGGCGGGCGTCTTGGCGTTCGTCAGGGAGGCCGGCTCGGAGCGGGTCCTCGTCGCCCACAACCTCGGTTCCGCGGCGGTCGAGTTCGCAACCGGCGATGTCACGGGGACCGCGGCGGAGGCCCTGTTCGCCGACAGCGGGGCCGCCATCTCGCGCGCCGGGGCCGCGTGGCGCGCCACGCTGCCCCCCGGTGCCAGCGCCGCCTGGCTCCTCCGCTGACTGACCGGCCACTCAGGATTGCCATGCGGCCTGGCTGTGTTCCTCGCCGCGGGCGTGACGGCAATCCTGGTCGGCACGGGGTGCGGAAAGCTGATCCGGACGATCGCGAGTCGTCGGCCCGCATAGGCGAGCCGAACCGCCGTCGTTCAGAACACGCGCGGGGTGCGCGGCGGGCGGCGCTCCTTGACCGGCTCCGCGGCCTTGTCCGGCACGATCCCGGGCACCTGCGCGAACGTCCCCGCGACCGGGTCGGTGCGCTGCAGCAGCTGCTCCTGCGTCGTCCCGGCCGGCACGATCATGTCCACGACCGGCGATTGCAGGTCGAGATCGTCTTCGCGCCCGCCGCCGAACTGGTCCTGGAACCGGCCGAGGCCGATCGGCAGGACCATCAGCTGCGGGGGCGGCTCCTTCGTCACGCCCAGGGCCGACATGACGTCGAACTTCTGCTCGACGTCGGCGCCCGTGACGAGCACGACGTAGGCCCAGTCGGGCCGGGCCGGCCCGCCGAGGAACTCCGCCGGCACGAAGAAGCGGATCTTGGGCCCGGCGACCTTGATCCGCGTCGGGAAGAAGAACAGCCCCTCGACCGCGCGCGCCGCCTGGGCCTTGATCTCGTCGGACTGCGCCGTGGTGACCCGGCCGGCGGACTCCTTCAGCTGGCGCTTCTCGCGCCGGGCCTCCAGCGTCTTGAGCCCGTCCCGCGCCTGGTACGGGCGGGGGACCAGCGCCACCGCGCGCTCCCAGGCGTACTCGGGGGCGATCGCCAGCCGCCGCCCGGGCAGGGTGTCGGTGCGCCCCGAGCCGGGGAGGCGGTCGGTGTCGATGTAGACCTCGACGTTGAACGTGTAGAAGCCGAAGCGGGCGATGTCGGCGATCGAGCCGCCGCCGATGTCGATCGTGCGGTCGCCCGGCGCGTGGACCGGCCGGGCGAAGACCGCCTCGAACTCCGTCCCGCCTTTCACCGCGCGCGCGGCGAACGAGAGGAGGTCGAGGTCGCCCGGCACCAGGTCGTCGCGGTTCGGGTAGAGCAGTCGCCCGTCGCCGTGGTCGTCCCCGCGCGGGTCGTCCAGCTTGAAGATCGCGTCCGCGCCGCGCGCGGCGGGCGCCGTCGCCAGCGCCAGGCCCAGGGCCAGCCCGACCAGGAGTGTGCGTCGCATCGCGTCCTCACCGGAAAAATCCGGGGCCCGGCGGGAACCGCCCGGGCCCCGGGGTCCGTTCAATCGTGCCTCAGAACTGGACCTTCATGAAAGCCTTGATCCGGTTCTGGCGGAACTCGCGCTTTTCGAGGCTGTTCCACCCGCCGAAGCGACCGAGGAACCCCTCGGAGCCGACGGGCACGTTGTGCTGCGCGGCGATCTCTTCGTCCGCGATCAGCGGGACGTACTCGTTCTTGCCCTCGCCCTGCGGGCCGAAATCGGGCTCGAACGTCCCGAAGTTGTGCTGGTACACCAGGCCGAACTCGGCGCCCGCCAGCACGTAGCGGAACTGCGCCGAGATGATGTTCTTCTCGTGCTTGCCCGAGGCCATCTCGTGCAGGTTGTAACCCTGGAACGCCGTGTTCCCGTCGAACAGGTCGACGTCGTAGTACTCGTAGGTCAACGAGCCGTACAGGTCGTCGGTCAGCTGGTAGCCGGCGCCGACCTGGTACAGCCAGTACTCCAGGTCGCGGTCGTCGTCGCTGAGGCTGCTGAACGGCTTCCACGAGTTGCCGACCCAACCGTTCTTGGTCCGCAGCCCCTCCTGCTCGGTCGGCAGCTCGCCGACGATGTGCGGATCGCCGTAGAACGCCGCGATCGCGTCGTCGAGCCAGGAGCGGCTGTTCAGCCGGTTGTCGGTCTCGTCGATCCACTTGACCTTGCCGAACAGGTCGATGCCCTTGCCGAAGTCGACCACGGTCTTGGCCCGGACGAGGGCGATCTTCGTTTCCTTGTCCTGGAACGGCGCGTACGCCGAGCGGTAGTTGTGCCCGACGCCGGTGTCCAGCTCGTGCACCGGGTACTCGGTCGAGCCGAGCGGCAGGTCCGGGTCCTGCTCGCCGAAACCCTGCCAGTTCGTGTTGTAGTCGATGTACGTGGCCTCGGCGCCGATCTCGGTGTCGCCGCTCGACCAGACCGGGACGAGGGTGAAGCCCTTCCAGCCGATCGCCGTCTCGGCCAGCGGCTCGTCGAAGTCGGTGAACTCGTTGTCGACGTTGATCGTCGCCACCTGCTGGGCGTTGCCCATCCAGCCGCCGTAGCCGATGCGCGTCGGGTTGCCGGCAAACACGCCGAACGAGGCGTTCGCCGGGCCGGGGAAGGCCCACGTCGCGTCGTGGCCCTCGGTCAGGAGGACGTCCGACTCGCGGCGCGCGGCCATCATCGACACGTACTCGGCGCCGATGTCGAACGCCTCGAGGTGCAGGCTGAACCCCGAGCCGCCGATGTCGTTCAGGTCGATGTTGGCCTTCCAGGTGTCGTCGTCGTGCTTGCCGGCCAGCGTCGGCGAGAACCCGGACAGCGAGAAGAAGCTCGCGGGCGAGAGCGTCCGCGAGGCCTCGGACTCGCTGGTGTAGTACGCCGCGCGGATGTCGAGCGTGCTGCTGGGGTGGACCCCGACGCGGATGCCGCCCGAGATGTTGCGGAAGCGCATGATGTGGTCGGCGCCGTCGTCGAGGATGTTGTCGATCGGGTCGACTTCCATGTCGTTGACCCACTGGGCCAGCATCGCCACGTCGAACTGCGGCGAGAAGCTGTAGCGGAACTGGCCGACATACGCCGCATCGGAGGCGTGGAACCCGCCGATCGAGTTCGGCGTGGTGCGGAAGTCGGGGCCGGCCCACAGCCGCGGGAGGGAGATGCGGGCGACGTCGTAGCCGAACGCGCGGCCGGCGGACGAGCCCTGGAACAACAGACCCGAGGCGTTGTCGCGGTCGATGTAGCGGATGCGGCCGGCGACGAACGGGTCGAACATGCCGAAGTCGCTGGCGCCGATGTTGATCGAGTCGACCCAGCTGTACCCCGGCGTGAGCGTCACGGCGACGCCGCGCAGCTTGACGTACTGGTTCGAGCGCGGGTCGAACTCGCCGCAGTCGCCGCTGACGCACTCGGAAGGCGGCGGGTCCTGCGTGGCGGGATTGACACCGCCGAACCCGCCGAAGTTCGTCCACTGGTTCTGGTTGAACCGGCTGTGGAGCCGGGCGCGGACCTCGACCTGCGAGGAGAGGCGGGCGTAGAGCAGCAGCTCGACTTCCGAACCCTGCCCGTTGTCGCCGTAGCCCTCGCCGGGCACGGTCGTGAAGTTGTAGACCGATCCGTCGGTCCGCATGTTGCCCCACAGCCATTTCGTGTACGTGGTGCCGCCGATCTGCAGCTTCGGCCCTTCCTGGGCCAGCGCCGCCCCGGCGGCGACCGCGCCGACGAGAACAAGCGCGGCTACGAGCCTTCCCCACGATCGCATCTTGTGACCTCCCCGAGAGCGGCCGAGCGCCGCTCGTTGGCCTATCCCAGTCCTGGCGCGACGAGCCGTCGAACCCCGTCGAGAAGCCGCCCGTCCCTCGGCGCGCCCCCAGCCGCGGCCCGCCGCGCGGGCCGCGGGCGGCCGCCGGCGCGCGTTCGCGCCGGCGGCCCCGAGTTCACTTGCGAACCATCCTGAGCGTGGCCGCCTTGGTCGCGGCGCCGTCCGGGCCGCACTCGTAGGCCAGCATCTCCTTCTGGTTGTCGCCGAGGACGTCCATCACGTGGGGATCGCAGTCGCTGTCGGTGCCGCCGCCGAAGCGGTGCTGACCCTCGTACTCGTTGACCTTGCGGGTCAGAAGGTCCGTCCCGGCGGGGAAGCCCTCGTTCGACTGCATCACGACCTGGTAGCCCCACTGCGCGGGGTCGCCCTCGCCCAGTTCCGCCTTCGGCACGGTCGCGCTGATGTTGCGGCCGGAGCCCTTGACCCGCGCCGGGACCACGACCGCCGCGGCCATCGAGCCGGCCTTGGTCTTGGCCTCCGACTTGACGCGCGAGGCGCCCTGCGGCGAGAGGATGATCACCTTGTCCCAGGCGTCCTCGGGCGCGAACTCGATGTTCAGGCCCGGCAGGCCCTTGGTGAACCCGCTGCCTTCCTTGTGGTCCTGGTCGATGAACACGAAGATCATCTGCACGGAGAAGCCCGTGCCCATCCGCCACGGGTCCTCCAGCGCCGCGTTGACGCCGACCGTGACGTCCACCTTGTCGCCCTTCTGGGCCAGCTTGAAGTTCGTGATGTCGAACGACCCCGGCTTGTAGACGGTGTCGGTCGGGTACGTGTAGTTCCCCGGCCCATTGTCGTCGCCCGTCGGGTCGGTGAAGGACACCTCCTGTGCCACGGCCGCGGGAACGGCGACGAGCGCCGCGACCAGCATCGAAGACAGCCACACGGTCCTACTCATGGACACCTCCTTGCGTTTCCATCAGCCCTTGACGGCACCCGCCGTCAGTCCCGAAACCAGGTACTTCTGCAGGAACATGAACAGGATCACGACCGGGATCGCCGCGATGATCGCGCCCGCGGCGAAGAAGCCCCACTGCTGCGAGAAGCCGGCCACGAAGAACCGCAGCCCGACCGGCGCGGTGTACATGGTCTCCTTGTCCATCAGCGTCGCCGCGAGGATGAACTCGTTCCAGCCGGTCATGAACGAGAACAGCGCCGTCACCGCCACCGCGGGCTTGGCCAGCGGCAGGATGATGCTGAAGAAGATCCGGCCCGGCGACGCGCCGTCCATCAGCGCCGACTCCTCCAGCTCGTGCGGGATCGTGTCGAAGTAGCCCTTGAGCATCCACACGCAGAACGGGATCGCGGTCGTGGCATAGATCAGGACCAGCCCGGCCCAGGACGAGCCGAGGTGCAGCCACTTCACGACGATGATGTAGAGCGGGATCAGCATCAGCGTCCCGGGGAACATCTGCGAGACGAGGAACGACATCAGCCCGGCGCGGCGGCCGGGGAAGCGGAAGCGGGAAAACGCGTAGCCCGCGCTGCAGGCCAGCGCCACCCCGAGCACGGTCGTCGCCGAGGCGACGATCACGCTGTTGAGCAGCCAGCGCGCGAACGGCTGGTCGGTCATGACCGAGACGAAGTTCGACAGCGAGACGTGCTGCGGCCAGGGGACGATCCCGCGCAGCCGCTCCCACGCGCCGGCGTTCTCCGGGATGTCGGCCAGCATCAGCCCCTGCTGGCCCGACAGCGCCAGCGCGACGACCCACAGGATCGGGTAGATCGTCACGAACACCATCAGCAGCAGGAACAGGTGCAGCGGCAGGTGCGGCAGGTCGCCCGTCCGGCGCCTTTCGGCGGCGCGGGCCCGGCGCTCGGCCGCCTCGCGCGCCGGCGCGCCGGCGGTCGTCGCGGGCGCCGTCATATCCCCTCCGTGGCGCGCGTCACGCGGTTCTGCCACGTCCCGTAAACGAGGAGGATCAGGAAGATCACGGTCGAGTAGGCCGCGGCGTAGCCGTAGCGGTACTGCTCGAACGCTAGCTTGTACGCCTGCGTGATCAAGATCTCCGTCGAGTGCGCCGGCTCGCCGGCCGAGACGAGGTAGATGATGTTGAACATGTTGAAGGTCCAGATCACCGACAGGATCACCGCCGGGACCAGCGCCGGCTTGAGCGAGGGCAGCGTGATCGCGCGGAACTGCTGCCAGCGACTCGCCCCATCGACCCGCGCCGCCTCGTACAGGTCGCCGGGGATCGACTGCAGCGAGCCGAGCGAGATCACCATCATGAACGGGAACGAGAGCCAGGCGTTGGTCGTCAGGACCGCGAGGTACGACGTGACCGGGTGCTCGAACCACGCCACGCCACTGCCGCCGAGGATGCGGATCCCCTGGTTGATCACGCCGAACTGCTGGTGGAACATCCCGCGCCAGATCAACGCCGTGATGTAGTTCGGCAGCGCCCAGGGCAGGATCAGCAGCACGCGGTAGACCGGCCGGGCCGCCAGCCCCTTGGTGTTCAGGATCAGCGCCAGGAGCAGGCCGACCGAGACGCCGATCGAGACGTTGGTGATCGTCCAGATGATGGTGAAGATCAGCGTGTAGTAGAAGTTCTGGTAGTTCGGCACCCAGCCGGACTCGGTGTGCTGGACGATCGCGAAATCGCCGAGGATCTGGACGAAGTTGCCGATCCCGATCCACGTCTCCCAGATCGGCTGGTTCGAGGTGTAGATCGTCTGGTCGGTGAACGAGAGGGCCACGCCGTAGAAGAACGGGAAGAACACCAGCACGAGCATGCCGAGCATCGCCGGGGCGACGTAGTACAGCGCCCAGCGGTGCCGCCGCAGGCCGGCGACGAAGCGGGCCGCGGCGCCGAGCGCGACGAACCCGAGCAGGGCCAACCCGACCACACCCATCCCGGCCAAGAGCTTCGTCCAGCGCGCGGCGCTCGCGCGGCTGTCGGCGGCGAGCACCTGCTGCTGGAGGACGCCCGCGGCGTCGAGCAGCCCGCGCGGGCGACCGAACGCGTCGGCGTCCCAGGTTCCCGGCTCGGCCGGCGGCGCGCCCTGGATCCGGGCGACCTGCTCCGCGTCGAATTTCACGCGCTGCGAGACGCCGAGTTCCAGCCGCGCGCGATCGGCGTCGAGCTCGCGCCGCGCGCCCGCACCGTACGCGCCGAGCGCCGCGACCAGCAGCAGCGCCGCCGCGAGCGCCAGCGGCCAGCGCCGCTCGCCGAGCGCCAGCGCGAGGCCGACCAGCACCACGAGCGCGCCGGCGAGCGCCGCCAGCGGCAGCAGCAGGGAAGGCCGTCCGACCTCGCGGGCCCGCGGCCGGGTCTCGACCTGCACCAGCCCGACCGCCGCGCCCTCGCGCTCGAGCGGCAGCGAGACCAGCAACCCGCCGGCCGCCGCCGGCCCGGCGACGACCACCTTGCGCACCGGCCGGCCCTCGGCGCGGTTCTCCTCGACCGCGGCCCGCAGCTCCTGGCCGAGGTCGTACAGCGGTTTCTCCTCGCGCTCGAGCCGGCGTGGCGCGGCGCGCGCCCCGGCGTCCTCCGGGGCGGTGGAGGCCTCGAGGCTCAGCCCCTCGAGCAGCATGACGCGCACCGCGCGCAGGTCCGTGCCCTGGCCGATCGCGGCCGCCGCCCGGCGGATCGCGTCGCCCTCGGCGCCCACGGCCTCGATCACCGCGCGGGCGGCCCCGGCATCGAGGACCGCCCGCCGCTCTGCCGCGAGGGCCGCGAGGTCCGAGCGCGCGTTGGCGTGGAAGGCCCAGGCGAGGGCGAGTGCGACCACGCCCCCCAGCGCGAGCCCGCCCAGGGCCCGCCGCCGCTCCCGCCATGGGCCGGGACTGCTCACTTCTTCGGGCTCACGCGCAGCGTCGAGATCCGCTCCACGGTCTCCTTCTGCGCCACGTCGAGCGCGGCCTTGGGGGAGGCCGACTTCTGCACGATCGTGTTCATCGCGGTCGTGATCGGCGTCCAGAACATCGCCATCTCGGCGTAGTTCGGCATCGGGATCGAGTTCTCGACCTGCTGTCGGAACACGCGCAGGATCGGGTCGGCCGCGACGTCCTTGTCCGCGTACACGTCCCGGTTGGCCGGCGTCTGCCGGCCCTGCAGCGCCAGGATCTTGGCCGCGGGGACGTCGCTCAAGTACTTGATCAGCTCGTAGGCAGCGTCCTTGTTCTTCGAGGGCGCGGCGATGTACAGCCCCTCGACCGTGGTCCAGGGCTTCATCGGCTTGCCGCCCGCCTCGTCGATCGTGGGCAAAGTGGCCAGCCCGAAGCCGATCGCCGAGTCGATCTCGCCGAGGAACCACGGTCCGCTGAAGACGATCGCGGCCTTGCCTTTGTTGAACAGCTGCGTGACCAGCGCGGTGCTCGGCTCCGCCGGCAGGATCTTGTCCTTGTCCACCCACTTCAGCAGCAGCTCCAGCGAGCGCACGCCCTCCGGGTTGTTCAAGACCGGCCGGCGCTGGGCGTCGAACACCGGGGCGCCGAAGCCGTTCCACAGCGGCGCGTGGTAGTAGAAGTTCGAGTACCAGTAGACGAGGCCGAACTGCCCGGCCGCGGGATTGGTCAGCGCCTTGGCCGTCTTGACCAGCTCCCCGGTCGTCGCGGGCGGCGCCTTCACCAGCGCCTTGTTGTAGTACATCGCGATCGCCTTGAAGTTCAGCGGCAGGCCGTAGACCTGGCCGCGGTACGTCATGGCATCGAGCATCCCGGGCAGGAAGCGCTTCTTGACGTTCTCGTCGAGGAAGAAGTCGAGCGGCTCGATCGTCTTGCCGGCCTCGATCCAGCCGCCGAGCCGGTCCTGCGCGTAGATGAAGACGTCCGGCCCCTGCCCGCGCGGGACGGCGGCGCTGATCTTGTCGGCGAAGGCGTCGAAGGCGACGGCGAGCGTGGTCACCTTGTGCTTGCCGGCGTTGGCCGCGTTGTAGTCGGCGATCGCCTTCTCGAACGCGGCCTTCTCCTCGCCGCGGTAGCTGTGCCAGACCACCAGGTCCGCGGACAGGGCCGGCGTCGCGAAGGACAGTGCGGCCGCGACGGCGAGCGCGGTCCCGATCAGGGTCTTTCCCATCGCGAACTCCTCTCTCAAGCGGACGGGGCCTCCAGGCGCCCCTCCGTCTCCTGGTCGAACAGGTGCAATGCGTCCAGCTCCAGGCCGAGTTCGATCCTGTCGCCCATCGCCGGGACCCGGTGCGGGTCGAGCTTGGCCACGACCAGTTCGTCGCCGATCCGGCCGTGCACGATCACCTCGTGGCCGAGCGGCTCGACGATCTCGACCTCGGCGGCGAGGCGCGCGACCTCGCCGCGCCCGGCCGTTTGGCCGTCGACGATGTTCTCGGGCCGCAGCCCGGCCACGACCCTGCGGCCGTCCTGCCCGCGCGTGGCGTCGCGCAGCCGCGCCGGCACCGCCAGGGAGTAGCGGCTGGCCTTCAGCGCACTTCCGCCGTCGGCGATCACGGCCGGGATGAAGTTCATCGGCGGGGTGCCGATGAAGCTGGCCACGAACAGGTTCGCCGGGCGGGCGTACAGCTCCAGCGGCGAGCCGACCTGTTGCAGGAACCCGTCGCGCATGACCGCGATGCGGTGGCCCATCGTCATCGCCTCGATCTGGTCGTGCGTCACGTAGATGCACGTCGTCTTGAGGCGCGACTGCAGCTTGGAGATCTCGGCCCGCATCTGCACGCGCAGCTTGGCGTCGAGGTTCGACAGCGGCTCGTCGAACAGGAACACCGACGGCTGGCGGACCATCGCCCGGCCGACCGCGACGCGCTGCCTTTGGCCGCCCGAGAGCTGCTTCGGCTTGCGGTCGAGGAGCTGGGAGATGCCGAGGATCTCGGCCGCGTCGCCCACCAGCCGGTCGATCTCGGCCTTCGGCACCTTGCGGATCCTCAGGCCGAAGTCGAGGTTCTCGCGGACCGTCATGTGCGGGTAGAGCGCGTAGCTCTGGAACACCATCGCGATGTCGCGGTCCTTGGGCGGCAGGTCGTTGACCACGCGGCCCCCGATCGTGATCGTGCCGCCCGAGATCTCCTCCAGCCCGGCGATCATCCGCAGCACGGTCGACTTGCCGCAGCCGGAGGGCCCGACGAGAACCATGAACTCGTGGTCGCGGATCTCGAGGTCGAGCCCCTCGATCACCGAGACCGTCCCGTAGCGCTTGTCGATGTCGTTGAGGATCACTTCGGCCATGTCAGGCGGGCTCCCTCACCGCCGCGGCGCGACGACGATCGCCGCACCGCGCGCGGGGATGGACAGCTCGAGGCTCGCGCCCCCGGCTGTGACGTCCCGGTCGTTCCAGGCGTCGCGCGGCGGCGACGCGCCCCAGGCGGCGAGCGGCGCGACCTGGGCCGTCGCGGGCTGCGCACCGCGGTTGACGGCGACGAGCACCGCGTCACCCGACGCGGCGTCGGTCCGGGCGAAGACGAGCAGGTCGCCCTCGGAGCTGACCGACTCGTGCGCCCCGCGCGAGAGCGCCGGGTGCGCGCGGCGGATGGCGATCAGGCGGCGGTAGTCCTCGCGCAGGCGCTCGTCGCGCGGCTGGCCCGCGCCGGGAAGGATCCGCCGGTCGCCCCACGGCATGTCGCTGCGGTTTTCCGGCCAGTCGCCGCCGCGCCGGCCGACCTCCTCGCCGTAGTACACCATCGGGATCCCGGCGGACGTGAACTGCAGGACGGCCGCCAGGCGAAACAGCTCGCGGTCGCCGCCGAGCTGGTACATCGCGGTCGGCACGTCGTGCGACGACAGGAAGTGCGAGAGCAGGTAGCCCGGGCGCAGCTTCGCCACGCGCGATTTCAGGTAGCGGTCGAAGGCGACCGCGCGGCCGCGCCCCTGCACGAAGGCCAGCACGTTGCCCTGGAACGCGAAGTCGAAGCCGGCGTCCAGCTCGTCCCCGGCGAACCACGGGTCGAGCACCTCGGCGTCGCCGCCCCAGACCTCGCCGAGGAGGAAGAAGTCGTCGCGGACCTCGGCCCGCGTGCGCCGGCGGTGCTCCTGCCAGAACGGGTGGTCCACGTGCTTGACGGTGTCGAGGCGGAACCCGTCCACGCCGGACTTCCTGGCCCAGCCGATCTGGGCGTCGAGCAGGTACTTCGCGACCTCCGGCAGCTCGGTCCGGAAGTCGGGCAGGCCCGAAACGCACGACGTGACGTCGTCCTGCCCGCACGTGCCCGCGCTCTCGCTGCGCAGCCACCCGCGCGTGGCGGGGTCCTTGGCGTACCGCGAGTCGTACCCGGCGTGGTTGTAGACCACGTCGAGCAGGACACGCATGCCGCGGCGGTGGCAGTCCTCGACCAGTCCGTGCAGGTCGTCCGGCGTGCCGAAATGCCGGTCCAGCGACAGGAAGTCGTCGGCCCAGTAGCCGTGGTAGGCCCAGTCGGGGAAGCCGGCGCCGGTGACCGGGTGGTCGATGTTGTCCACCACCGGCGTGATCCACAGCGCGTTGACGCCGAGCGCGGCGATATCGTCCAGGTGCTCGCGCAGTCCCTTGAGATCGCCGCCGTGGAAGGTGCCCTTCTCGCCGCGCTGGACGTCGAAGTTGTTGTTCGGGTCGCCGTCCGCGAAGCGATCGACGATCACGAAATACAGCACGGCATCCGGCCAGTCCGGCAGCGGGAGCGGCGGCGCGACGGTTCCAGGGGGCGGGGGAGGGACGGGCGCGGGGGGAGGCGCGGGGGCGGGGGGCAAACACGACGCGGCCGCGGCGACTGCCACGAGCAGCGCCAGCAGCCTCGCCCCCGGCTTCTTCCACCGGCGCCGCAACGGCGCGCGTGGATCCTGCCCCGCGGC
>JAGOJY010000060.1 GCA_017994815.1 Acidobacteriota bacterium | reverse complement strand
GCTTGGGGTGCAAGTGGTCGCCGGTTCAAATCCGGCCGCCCCGACCACCAAGGACTCACCCGTCGAGCGCCGAACGCCGCCGGTCTATGCTGCGTGCGTAGGGTGCAATCCGTGCCCGCCCGAGGCGTCCCTCCGATGAGTCCAGCGCTCGGTGGCCATCTCCGCCCCTGGATCGGTCTCGCCCTTCTCCTGTCGCTGGCGCTCTGTGGCTGCGGCTTCGGTGTTCCGCTCCGCGGGACGACCGACGTCACGCAGCACGCCGGGCGCAGCGCCACGCTCGAACCCGGGAGGTCGTCGCGCCAGGATGTCCGTGCGGCGCTCGGCGAACCGTGGCTCGCGAGCGACGCGTGGGGGTTCGAGATCTACCGCGCCGACGACGAGCGGACCGAGGCACTGTTCATGCTGGCGGTCATCTGGCCGGTCCCGATCGGCTGGGGCAGCGAGAAGCGCCAGGGCTACGTGCTCGTGACGTACGCGGGCACGGATCGCGCAACGCACATCGCGGCCGGGTCGGCAAGTCGGGGGCTGCTCGCCTCCGACGGGGCGAAGTGGATGACGATCAAGGCCGGAGAAATCTCGGTCGTTCTCGATCCGGTGCTGAACCGTCGCCGGCTCTCGATCCTCGCCGACCGCGGCCGCCTCGATGAGTACCTCGCGGCCCGGCGTCAGACCCCAGGCTGCACCATCGTTGCTGGCTGCGACGGAACCGGAGGCTGTCCCGACCAGTTCTCTGTTGACGGCGGCGAGGTCTGCAACCCGGCGCCGATCGATGCGCTCTGTGAACCCGACAGGCCATGCCCCGCGGGCTCGCCCTGGGGCCCAGGTCGCCGCATCGAGGGAAAGGACATCGTGAGCCTGCCCGTGCTGCACGCGATCGGTGTCCCGGCCGGACTTCACGAACTGCGCGTGACGAACTCGCGGTCAAAGGGCGAGGGAACGGCGAGCTTCGCCTGCGCCGCGGGCGACGTGGTTTACGTCACGATCCGCACCGACGTCGTCCGCGCGCGCGGCCGCAGGACGCTGCAGGCGACGGTCGTGCCGTCCGCGACCGCGCCCGAAGCGTGGACCGGCTACAACCTCGTGCTGTTCAGGGATGACCGCTGGTTGGTCGACAGGTGAACCGCCGCGCGAGTCCCTCCCGCGGCGCTCTCGCCGCGAGTTGATCCGCACGTACACGCCGAACTGCGCCGGCCCGGTGATGTCGTAGCGGCGTGAGGCCGGCGCGGAACCAGCAGCCGGCCGGCCCAAGACGGGCCGGTGAGGACAAGGGCGAGCCGTGCGGGAAGGGTGCCGGGGCGCATCGGCGAGAATGTAAGGCGACGCGGGCGAGTCCCCGCACGCGGGGGCGTGCTCCGGTGTATGTAGGGGCGTGGGAGCAGAGCGCGCCGCGCACCACCCCGAAGGAGGCCCGATCGGCCCGCTGCCCGACGGTTTGACCGCGCTGGCGCTCGCCGCCCGGGCCGGAGGCCAGCCGGAGGCGGACCGCTTGTGGGAGGCCGCGCGGCAACGGCTGACCCGCATCGGTCTGGCCCTGCGCGTGGACCCGGGCGAGGTCCCGGACCTCGTCCAGGACGTCCTGCTCGCCGCGCACGGCGCGCTGGGCAGGTTCGATCCGCAGGCCGGCAGCTTCGAGGCCTGGATCGCGGCGATCCTGCTGCGCCGCGCGCGCAACCGGCGCCGGGCCGAGCGCCGGTTCGCAATCTTCCGCGGTCGCTACTCCGGCCCGGCCCGCGCGGCCGCGCGTTTCCCTTCCGTGGCCGAGGCCGTGGACGCCCGGCTGACGCTGGAGCGGCTCCTGGAGTCGCTGACAGCCGTGCAGCGGCGCGTCGTGGCGCTCTACGAGATCGGCGAACTGCCGGCTGACGAGGTCGCCGGCATCCTCGGCATCACGGCCGCGGGCGTGCGCTCGATCGCGCGGGACGCGCGGCAGAAGCTCACGCGGGCAGCGGGCGGCGGAGGCGAGGTGCGGCGATGAGCGACGACCGGGTGGGCATCGACATGCTGCGGGACGCGATCGACCGGGTCGCCGCCGACCTCCGGGCTCGGCCCGCGGAGCGCCGCCGCCGCTGGCCGTTGGCGCTGGCCGCGGTCCTGCTGCTCGCGGCCGTCCTCGGTTTCTCGCTGCTGCCGCGACGGCAGCCCGCCGTCACGGTGGTCGTGATGAAGATCCAGGGACGCGACGTCGCGGCCCGGGTCGTGGACGCGCGCGCGGCGGGCTCGATCCTCGTCGTGCCGGCGCAAACTCGGGGCGGGGCCCCGCTGGGCGTCGCCGTGGGAGGCCATCCATGAGGCTCGACTGGCGCAAGGTCGTTTCGGCAGCCCTCGGCTGCCTGTTCGCTTCCGCGGCGACGGCAACGCCGCCGCCGGAACCGGGCCAGGCCCGGCCGTACTACCACCTGCGCATCGTGCGCGTCAGCTCGCAGGCCGCCTCGCCCGGCGCCGCGCTGGAGTGCCGCGACTTCTGCGGGACCCCGGTCGTCGCGCCCGCGCTGGAGAGCTGGGGCACGCCGGCACAACTGCGCGAGATCGCGCGCATTCTCGGCGGCGACAAGGGCGAGGCGGTCGGCGGACTGATCCTCACCGCCGACGATCGGGGACAGGCGCGCTTCGAGGGCACGATCTACCCCGGCCCGGCCAGCGTGAAGCTGGAGTTCACCGGGGCCGCCCCGCGCGAGCCGGACCGCGCGCACGACCTGGCGGTCCGCGTCGTGAGCGACACCGGTGAACCGCTGGCCGAATCGCGGCTGCTCGCCCGCGCCGAGAGCACGATCGCCATCGCCGCCCCGTCGCCGGTGCCCGGCGAGTGGATCGTGGTCGCCGCGACGCCCGTCGACCCGGCCGTCGCCGAGCAGCGGATCCGCGCCGCGCACGAGATCCGCCTCGTGCCGGAGCCCGGCACGGGCGCGGACGTCACGCCGCCGAAGCTCGTCCACCGGGTGACGCCGCTTTACCCGCAATCGGCCAAGCACGAGCACCGGACCGGCAAGATCGTCCTGCAGGCGGTGATCGACAGCGCGGGCGCCGTGCAGGCGATCCGGCTGCTGAGCGTCGCCCCCGGCGGCGAGGACCTGGCCGCGGCAGCCGTCGACGCGGTCCGGCAGTGGCGCTACGAACCGGCGACGGTCGCATCCGTCCCGACGGCGGTCTACTTCACGATCGTCGTGAACTTCCAGCTCGAGTAGCCTGCGGCAAAGGGCAGCGCCTGCCAAACGGGCGGGCCGCGCGGGACCGGCGGCCCACTTTGTCCTTGCATCCGCTCCGGCCGGCGTCTGTAATCTCGTGCCGGAAGGAACCGATGCGACGGTCCGTTCGTGGTGCGTGGCTGCTGCTGACAGCGTGCGCGTCGGCCGCCGCGCTGGCCGGGGACATCCTGGTCCTGCGCGTTCATCCGACGGACGTGTGCTGGGGCGAGATATCGCTCAGCGGCGTGCGGCTCGAGCTGCTCGACCAGCTCGACTGCCAACCCGGGGACTGGCCGGCCGAGGTCGAGGTGCGACGACAAGCCCCCACAGGCGGCGCCCTCGCCTACAGCAGCGGCAGGACAGAAGGCACGCTACGCCGCTTCGAGGAACTGCGCCGGCCGCGCGATCGCGGCGAAGCGGAGTCGCGAGCGTACATCTTCTCCGCCGACGTCGAGCCTGCCGTTCTGCCGGTGACGTTGACCCGCAGCCGGGGCCTGCTAGCGCGCTGGATCAGGGAGTACCGGGTGCGCCGCACCGGCTTCGCGCCGGACGAGCGCGACCCGGAGCGCGTGGGACTGCTGACGGTGCTCGTTCCCGCGGGCACCGCGGCGCTGGGCTTCAACGACTTCGCCGCGGCGGTCGGCCGCGCACTGGAAAAGCAGGGCGGGCCGTGGACCCCGCAGACGCTGCGCGCGGCGCGGCTGGAGAAAAACGGCGCGCTGCACGCCGATGAGGTCCTGGCGGTGTTCTGCCCCGCGCGCGCCGGGGATGTGGCAACCTTCTGCGTCGCCCGGGCCTGCAGCGACGTGCTCAACGGGCGCGAGTTCTGCGCGGCGGTGGACCGCCTGGCCCCGTCGCCGGGCCACTGACGTGCGCTGGCACCTCGCGCTGCCGCTGGTCGCGCTCGCCGCGCTGACGTCGGTGCTGCAGGTGCGCGAGATCCGCCGCTGCATCGCGTCGAGCGCGCCCGAGCGCTCGCCGCTGCTCGATGGTCCGGCCCCGACGCTCGCGCTCGGCGATCGCAGCGGCTCCTCGATCAGCCTCGCGTCGCTCAAGGGCAGGACCGTCGTGGTGTCGTTCTGGGCCTCGTGGTGCGCGCCGTGCCGCGCCGAGATGCCGGAGATCGTCGCGGCGCTCGCGCGCTGGAACGAGGAGCACCCGTCGGATGCCGTCGTCTACCTCGCCGTGAACTCCGGCGAGGACCCGCGCGAGGTCACGGCCGTGCTCGACGACCCGCGCTTCAAGGCCGTGGTGTTCGTCTTCGACCGCGACGGCACGGCCGCCCGCGAATGGGGCGTGAGCGCGCTGCCGACGCTGTTCCTCGTGGACCCCGCGGGCACCGTGCGGTGGGCGACGACCGGGTACGCGCCGGGACTGCCCTGGACGCTGCAGCGCACGCTGGCGCGAATCGCCGGCAGCCAGGGTGGACCGCGATGATCCTCGCCGAGGGCCTGGGCAAGGACTTCCGCGAGGGTTTCCTGATGCGCCGCAAGACCGCGCTCGGGGTGGTCAGCTTCGAGGTCCGCCCGGGCGAGTGCATCGGGTTCCTCGGGCCGAACGGGGCGGGGAAGTCCACGACCCTCCACCTGATGCTGGGCTTCCTGCGACCGACGCGCGGGCGGGTCTTGCTCGATCGGCGCCCGCCGCGCGACCCGGCCTCGCGCCAGCGGGTCGGCTTCCTGCCGGAGGTCTTTGCCTTCGACCGCTTCGCCAGCATCCGCTCGCTCCTGCGGCGCTTCGACGCCATGTCGGGCCGCGGCGCGGAAGGCCGGGACGAACGCGTCGCACGCACGCTCGCCGCGGTCGGGCTGGAGGACATCCCCGCGCGCCGCGTCGGCGCGCTCTCGAAGGGACTGACGCAGCGCGTCGGGCTGGCGCAGGCGATCCTCGGCGACCCGGAACTGCTCGTCCTCGACGAGCCGATGTCGGGGATGGACCCGGCCAGCCGGCGCATGGTCAAGCAGGTGTTGCAGGAGCGCCGCCGCGCCGGGCGGACGACGCTGTTTTCCTCGCACATCCTCGCCGACGTCGAGGAGGTCGTGGACCGCGCGCTGGTCCTCGACCGCGGCACCCTGCTGGCCGAGTTGCCGGTGCACGAGCTGGCGCGGCGCCCGGGGCAGACCACGATCACCTTCTCCGATCCCGCGCCGGAACGCTTCGACGCGTTCCTTTCGCAGCGGCAGCTCGCCCGCGGGGCGGGCGGCCCGCTGCACACGGTCGCGGTCGCGGACAGCGCGCTGAAGAACGAGGTCCTCGCGGAGCTGGCGCTCCACGGTGCGGACATCGTCTCGGTCCAGCCACGCCAGACCACGCTCGAGCAGGCGTTCCTCGCCCTGACCGGGCGCGGGGATAGCGCGCCGTGAATGCGGCGCGGATCACCGCCTTGACCGCGCGCTCGCTCGCGCGGCTCGTGGCGGACCGGGTCGCGCTGGGCCTGGTGCTGCTCTTCTTCGTGCTGACGCTGCTCGAGCTGACGATGCTGCTGCTCCAGTCCAGCGCCGCCGACCCCGCCGAGAAGGCGGCGGTTTTCCGGACCTCCGCCTGGAGCGGCGGCTACGAAGCGAACGTCGGATTCGTGGCGCTCGTGCTCGGCCTGAACGCGCTGGCCGCGGACATCCGGCGCGGGACGATCTTCGCGGTTTTGGCCCGGCCGGTCACGCGGGCGACGGTTTTCGTGTCCTCGTGGCTGGCCAGCCTCGCGCTGGTCTGGTCGCTGGTGCTGGTGCGCCAGGTGATCGTCATCGCGTTGTATGTCGGCTACGGCGGGCGGCCGGACGTGCCGCTTTTCGTCGGCATCGCGGGGCTGTTCGCGGGCACGGCGCTCGCGCTGACGGCGGCCGCGTGCCTCGGCGCCGTCCTGCCGGTGATGTACGGCGCCCTCGCCGTCCTCGGGTGGGCGGTACTCCAGGGGCTGGCGTTCGCGCCGCTCCTGGGGATCGGCCGCTACCTTGCCCTCGGCCTCGCCTCGCTCCTGCCGTTGGTCGGCCGCTCCGGCGAGGACTTGACGGCGCTGCTCACCGGGCGCTCGCGCGAGCTCGGTGCCGGGCTGGAGGCGCTGCTCTACCGCGCGTGCTGGACGCTCCTGCTGCTCGTCGTCGGCCAGTGGCTGTTCACCCGCCGCGACCTTGCTCCCCGGATCTGAGGCGGCGCGGGAGGGACATGTTCGAGAAGGAGCTGGCGGAACTGGAGCGCCTCGACAGCCACGCACGCGGCGCTGTCGAGGCACGCCAGCGGATCCACGCGCGGATCCGCGACATTGCACTGCAGGATCCCCGGTGCCTGGAGTCCGTGAACTCGCTCGACCCGCACGATGCGACGGACGCGATCCGCCTCGCAGACATCTACGAGGCGCTTGCGCCCGCCGCCCCGACCCTCGAGTCGTTCTTCGCAGCTCAGTTGAGCCGGATTCTCGCCTCCTGCCGGGCAAGGCCGCGCTCGCGGCCGGCATTCGGCGTCCTGATCGCCTTCATGTTCCTGGAGTCCTGCGCGCCGGACACGCTCCGCCGCAGGCTGCGGGCGCTGCCGGTGGAGGGCCTGCGATCCGACCGAGCTTCGCTGCGGCGCGCGTGCGCCGACCTGCTCGGAGGCCACCGACTGGCCGACGACGCCCCCGCGCGCGAGGCCGTGTACCGGTCGCTGTCGGATCCGGACTGGCGTGTTCGCGCGCTCGCCGAGAGCAGCCTCGAAGAAGAAGGACTCCTTCCGCCGGACTACCGCCCGAGCGTGCTGGATCGGTTGAGGCGCCGGTTCTTGTCCTGGACCGATTACGTGTAGGCGCCTCGGGTCGCTTCCGGCGTTGCGCCCGCGTCAGCTCTCGAACAGCTTTGCCAGCCGCACGCCGGTCACTTCGTAACCGTGCCGCCGGTAGAAGGCCTGCGCGTCCTCCCGCCAGGCCCCGCTGTGGGCCACGATTCCGACCGCGCCGGCGGCGCGGGCCCACTCCTCGACCCGCAGCAGGAGCCGCGTCCCGACCCCGTGGCGCCGCCACGCCGGCGCGACCGAGAGGATCACCAGGCGCGCGGCGGTGCCGGTCCGCTCGTACATCGGGCCGAGCTGCACCCCGGCGACGCCGATGACGTCCCCGCTCGCCTCGCAGACGAAGGTCGCGAAGTCCTCGCGGCCGGCGATCACCCGCAGCCGGTCGAGCATCTCGACGGTGTCGGTCGGGTACCCGAGACTCGTGACGAGTTCGGCCACGGCCCCGGCGTCGCCCGGGGTCGCTGGCCGGATCGAGAACGGCGCGCGATCGCCGGTCAAGGCCCGAACGTGACCTCGAGGCGCCGCGGATCGGGCACCCGGTACGCCAGGGAGTGCTCGCGTGCGAGGCGCAGCAGGACGTCGCCGATCGTCATGTCCTTGGCCTCGAAGGCGAAGCGCTGCGCCGGCGCCTCGCCGACGTAGGTGATGTCGAACCCGCCGGACGTGGCGACCGTTTCGAAAAGGTCCACGAGCGTGGTGTCCGGGGCCTTGATGATCATCGGCACGGAACGCGCTTCGAGCTTGTCGATCTCGGCGGCGTTGCGGTCGGCGGTTTCGGCCAGCGCCAGCACGCCCAGCGCGCAGGCGAGAACCGTGAAGCCGGTGACGCACTGTCGAAGCACCTCGATCTCCTTTGCCTAACGACGCGGGCCGGCGAGCCCGAGTTGGCGGACGAGCGTGTCGAGCGCCGCCTCCCACGCCAGCGGCTGGCCGGGCAGGTCGTCGCGCCGCAGGCCGGTCCGGACGCTCTCGACGTCGTCCGCGGTGAGCAGGCGCTGGACGCCCAGCACCGACTCGGAAAAGCGCGTGCGGATCGCCAACAGGCCCTCGACCCCGGCCCGGACGACCTTGCCATCGCGGTTCACGAGCAGCCCGGTGAGCTGCAGCACGGGCACGGGCGTCTGCAGCGAGGTCAGCCACGGCGCGGGCTGCGCGTGCTCGGTGCCGAGCGGCACCTGCTTGTTGCCCTTCCAGTCCTTCTGGCGCAGCCAGTGCTCCGCGACGGTCAGCGTGATCACGAGCGCGTGGTCGGCTTCGTGCCGGGCCAGCGTCTCGGCGAGCCAGGCCTTCCACTTGCGCGAAGGCCCGCTGATCGCGAGCACCATCTCGCGCGCGTCGCCCGGTGCGCACTCGCCGAACTCCGGCGGATCGTCCAGCGCGCAGCCGAGGTAGACCGCGGGCCTGCCGTCCTCCGGCGCCTCGACCAGCGCCGATCCCGTGCGGCCCGCCAGGCGCTCGCTCATCGCCCCGGCGAGCGCCCGCATCTCGTCGAGCGGGGCCCACGCCTCCGGCAGCCCCGGGCCGGGCGCGATGGCGACCGGCACGACGACGAACTTCGCCGGCCGCGGTGCGTCGCCGCGGTACCACGGCGGCGCGCCCGCGGGATAGGTGCGGGTGGTGGTCGCGCCGGCGCCACCCGACACGGCAACCACCGCCGCGATCGTGGCGAGGCCGACGAAAACAGCGTGCGGTCGCATGGTCGCCCTCAGCGGGCGCGCTGGTCCGCGGCGTTCGCCCGCGCCCCGGTCGCAGTGGATGATGCCCTTGTGGTGCGCGTGCTGGACGCCCTCGCACACCCGCACGAACAGCTGGAGCCGCTCCGCGATCGGCAGCTCGTGGCGATCGCAGTAGGTCGTGATCGGCTCGCCCGGCACGTACTCCATGACGAAGTACGGCCGCCCGTCGATCGTCGTGCCGGCGTCGAAGACCTTGGCCACGGCCGGGTGGTCGAGGACCGCCAAGGCCTGCCGCTCGGCCTCGAAGCGCGCGAGCACCTCGCGGCTGTCCATCCCCGGGCGGATCAGCTTCAGCGCGACCCGCCGCCGGACCGGGTGCGTCTGCTCGGCGAGCCAGACCTCGCCCACGCCGCCCTGGCCGAGCCGCTGCAACAGGTCGTAACCGCGGACCTGCGGCACCGGCCCGAGTTCGCCGGCGCCTCCGCCCCGGGCGTCGCAGGTGGTGTCCTGGGACGGGTCGCGCATCGCGCCCGCATGATAACCGCTGGGCCGGCAGGCTCAGGGGCGGCGGCGCCGCCGCCGCGAGGGCAGGCGGATTCCGAACGGGAGCGGAATGGTGAAGACCGCCCCGCCATGCACGCGCGTGACACTGCTCTTCGTCGGGTCGATGCCGAGCGCGCGGCAGATCGGGCAGTCATCCTCCTTCAAGTCCGTCGGGCGGGGGATCTTCTCGCCCGTGTCCCGCTCCAGCTGGTCGAGGAAACCTCCGGGATCGTTGATGAAGATCTTGGGCATCGCTCGTCCTCCTCGCCGCCACTGTGACAGCAGGAGGTCCGACCCGGAACGTCATCGCGATGCAAGCGTCCCGCTCCGGGAAATCGCAACTGCGCAGCCGATCGTTGTCGGCTCGTTCGTGTTGGACGACCGCGATCCAGCCCCGACGGGATCTGCGTACTGGATCGGCTGCTCAGCCGCCGGCACGCTTGGCGCGGAAACCGAGTGACGTCAGCTCGGCGAGCAGGCGGTCCACGTGGTCGCCCTGCAGTTCGAGGATCCAGGCCGGGCTGCCGTCGGCCGCCCGGCTCGACTTCAACGCGCCGCCGCTGCCGACGTTGCGCTTCAGGCGCGCCAAAAGGTCCTGGACGTCGCCGCGCGTGAGCTGCAACGCGGCGATCGTCGTGACGGTCTTGCCGCCGCGCCCCGCCGTCTCGCGGCGCACCCGCACGTCCTGCTTCGCGGCGGGGACGCTGGTCGCGGGTTCTCCCGCGGCAGGTTCGCGCGGCGGTTCCTCCGGCCCGCCCGGGCCGGCGGTGTAGACGAGGCGACCCCTTTTCACCGCGCCTCGAGCCGCGCGGCGATCGCACGCACGAAGCGCTCGAGCGCCGCCGGGTTCTGGGCCAGGAACAGCGACGGCTCCATCAACTCCAGTTCCATGACCAGCGGGCGCCCGCGCTCGTCGGGCGCGGTGTCGACCCTGGCGTACGCCAGCGGAAGCCCGGGGGCCGCCACGGCGCGCCGCGCCAGCTCGGCCTCGGCCGCGGAAAACGGAACCGCTTCCGAGACGCACTCGTTGTCGCCCTCGAAGCGCGGCGACTTGCGCACGGAGTGCGTCAGCGCACCGTCGATCCACACGAGGGCGCGCTCGCCGTGGTGTTCGATCGAGCGCAGGTACTGCTGCACCAGCGCGTCGCCGAGGCTGACGAGCGCGCGCAGGTGGGCGTCACCGTCCGCCAGCGTGGCCGCCGAGTAGCGGCGCGTGCGGAACGACGCCGCCGAGATCGCCGGCTTGATCACGAACTCCTGCCAGCCCCGCCGCGCGATGATGTCGTGCAACGACGTGGACGCGCCGCGCGACACCAGTTCGGTCGGCACGACCGGCACGCCGGCCCGCTCCAGCTCCAGCAGGTAGCGCTTGTGCAGGTTCCAGCGCACGACCTCGATCGTGTTGCAGAGGATGGTCCGGCGCGAGGTGGCCTCGGCCCAGGCGAGGAACGCGTCGGGGGCCAGGGGGTAGTTCCAGCACGAGCGCAACACGGCCAGCCGCGCCTCGCCCCAGTCCGCCCGCGCGTCGTCCCACGCCAGCACGCGGGCGTCGATCCCGGCCGCCGCGAGGGAGCGGGCGAGCGGCGCGGCATCCGGGTCGGGCTCCGGAAGCTCGCGGCACGAGACGAGGGCCACGTCCATGGCGCGGGATTGTACCCGCGCCTGGGCGCGCTCACGGGCGCGGCTTGGCGGTGGAACTCCCCGTGCCCTCGGTCGGCGACTGGCGGGCCTCGAGGTCCTTCGCGACCTGCAGGTGCTTTTCCAGTTGCAGGAGCGACTGCGCGGCGAACGCCTTGACGGCCGGGTTGCGCGCCTCGTCGGCCGCCTTGCGGAAGCGCGCGACGTCCCGCTCGTGGGCGAGCACGACCTCGTGCAGGTAGATGCGGTCGAAGTCCTGTCCGGCGAGCCCGCGCATGCGGTCGAAGAGCGTCTGCTCCTTCTCGTCGGGGCGGTGCTCGGCGAGCCGGAAGTCGAGGCGGCGCGCCAGGTCGAGCAGTTGCTGGTTCTGGGAGTGCTTGTCGACCAGGTCCCTCGCGAGCGCGCGGATGTCCTCCGACCGCGTCCGCTGTGTGGCCAGGTCTCCCAGCCTGATCTCGGCCATGCCGCTCTTCGCGGCCTGCTGGAGGAACTGCTTGTCGGAATCGGCGAGATCGTCGGCCAGGGCGGCCGCGGCGGACGCCGCGATAGCGAGGCAAAGCAACACTGCGTGGCAGCGCATCAGGGGATCTCCGGACTCGAGCCGCGGGCCGGGAGGGCAGGCCCATGATGCACCGTCGAGCCGCGCTGCGCCGGGCGCGGCTCAGTACCCTCCGCCGCTGCCGCCGCCGCTGGTGCCACTGCTGCCGCCCAGCGGCGTGAAGGCGAGCGCCGCCGAGACCTGCCCGTCGGCATTGCGCACGGTGACCTGGACGGGAACGCCGGCCGGGAGCAGGTCCCGCAGTCCTTTCCCCTTGGCCAGCAGCGCGCGGTCGCTGCGCCGCACGGTCGCCGGTGCCGGAACGCCGTTGATCTCGACCGAAGCGCCGGCGCCGAAGTTGGCGCCCGACAGGTCGAGCTTCGAGCGGCCGCGCTGGGCGACCGCGAGCAGCAGCGGCGCCCCGTCCGGCGGCGGCGCGCTGAACACGTGCACGACGCCCTGCATCATCGCGCCGTGGACCGTGCAGTAGTACGGGAAGTCGCCGGCTTGGTCGAACAGGCGCGAGAACGATCCCGAGGCCTTGACGCCGGAATCCCAGGTCCCGTCCGGCGTGCACGTGTTGCCGGCGCAGGTGCCGGAGGTGCTCGAGTGCTGCCCCTTGAACTTCCAGCGCACGGTGTCGCCCTGCACGAGGTTCAGCTCGCCGGGCAGGAAGGACATGCCGCGCGCCTTGACCTTGAAACGCAGCGCGGTCTGGGCCGTGGCGGCACCCGCCGACAAGGCGCCCAGCACGATCAGCGCGGCGAAAAGCCGCGCGGTGGTTCGCGAACGGAACATGTTCATCAGCGCACCTCTCGCGCCCTTGCCGACCGACGCGGGGATTGTCCACGCTGGCCGCGGCGACAGGCTTGGGCCGGGACCGGGAAGTGTCCCCAGCCGACCCGACGGGTCCCGCGCCCCGCCCGGGTGCGGACGCGCCGGGGTAAGGCTAGGATCGTCTGCCTCCCCGTCCGAACGGAGTGATCCCCCCATGGCCCGTGTGATCCGCGTCACGCTTTGGCTCGTTGTGGTCGGCGGGCTCGCCGCGGCCGGCGCCTGGTGGTTCTGGGGCCGCGGTTCCGACTCGGGCGAGGCGCCGTACCGCTCGGAGAAGGTGACGCGCGGCGACGTCCAGCAGAGCGTGACCGCCACGGGCACGCTGTCCGCGGTCATCACGGTCCAGGTCGGCAGCCAGGTCTCGGGGATCATCGCCAGGCTCCACGCCGACTACAACTCGCGGGTCCAGAAGGGGCAGCTCCTGGCGGAGATCGACCCGGCCAACTTCGAGGCCCGGGTCGAGCAACGGCGCGCGGACCGGCAGCAGGCGCAGGTCCGCCAGCGCAACGCGCAGGTCGCGCTGCGGCGGCAGGAGCGCTTGCGCGCCGAGGGCCTGACCGCCGAGGCGGACTACGACGCGGCCCGGCTGGAGGCCGACACCGCGCAGACCGCGGTCCAGCAGGCGCAGGCGCTGCTGGAGCAAGCCGAGACCGACCTGCGCAACACGCGCATCGTCTCGCCGATCGACGGCATCGTCGTCGCACGGCAGTACGACGTCGGCCAGACCGTGGCGGCGTCGTTCCAGGCGCCGACGCTGTTCACGATCGCGCAGGACCTGCGGCGGATGCAGGTCGAGGCGGACATCGACCAGGCCGACATCGGCCGGATCCACGTGGACCAGGACGCGCAGTTCACGGTCGACGCCTACCCGGACACGACGTTCAGGGGCACGATCACGCAGGTCCGGCTCAACGCCAAGGTCAACCAGAACGTCGTCACCTACCCGGTGATCATCACGGTGGACAACCCGGAGGAGAAGCTGCGCCCGCAGATGACGGCCGACGTGTCGGTCGTCGTGGCCGAGGCGCACGACGTCCTGCGGGTGCCCAACGCCGCGCTGCGCTTCAAGCCGCCCGAGACGGCCGCCGCGCCCGCGCCGCTGCCGGCCCCGGCCGGCACGGCGGCGGCGGCGCCCGCGACGCAGCACGCGGAACGGCGCGGGAGCGGCAGCCGCGGCGAGCACGAGCGCCGCGCCGAGGGCGCGCCGCGCCGGCGCACGCAGACCGTCTACGTCCTGCAGAACAACACGCAGCTGCGCCCGGTCGAGATCGAGACCGGGATCAGCGACGGGCGGGTCACCGAGGTCCGCGCCGGCGACCTGAAGGAAGGCGACGAGGTCGCGACGGGCTTGCCGACCGCGCGGACCGAGTCGAGCAACGGTTCCAGCCGCGGACGGCCGCCCGGCATGCGGGGGTTCTGAGCCGTGCCGCTGGTCGACATGCGGGGCATCACCAAGGTCTACGACACCGGCGACATCGAGGTTCGCGCGCTCGACGGGGTCGACCTGGCGATCGAGACCGGCGAGTTCGTCGCGATCATCGGCCCCTCCGGGTCGGGCAAGTCGACGCTGATGAACATCCTCGGCTGCCTCGACCGCCCCACGGCGGGGGAGTATCTCCTCGCCGGCGAGCGCGTCGCGCGGATGTCGGCGGCGGCGCGGGCCGAGGTCCGCAACAAGCGGATCGGCTTCGTGTTCCAGAGCTTCCAGCTCCTGCCGCGGACGTCGGCCCTGGAAAACGTCGAGCTGCCGCTGATCTACGGCGACGCGGCGCTCTCGCTGCGCGAGCGCCAGCGGCACGCACGGGAGATGCTGGCCCGCGTCGGCCTGGCCGGCCGCGAGCGGCACCGGCCCTCGCAACTCTCGGGCGGCCAGCAGCAGCGCGTGGCGATCGCGCGGGCGCTGATCACCGACCCGGCGATCGTCCTGGCAGACGAGCCGACGGGGAACCTCGACACGCGCACCTCGGACGAGATCCTGGCACTGTTCCACGAGTTGAACGAGGCCGGCAAGACGATCATCCTGATCACGCACGAGCCCGACGTGGCGCAGCGCGCCCGGCGGGTGGTGGCGCTGCGCGACGGGGCGATCGTCAGCGACACCGCCGTGGAGGCCCGCCGATGAAGGCCAGCCTGTTGCGGGCCGGTTCGATCGTGAAGACCGGCCTGTGGTCGATCCTGCGCCACAAGATGCGCTCGGGGCTGACGATCCTCGGGATCGTGATCGGCGTGGCCTGCGTGATCGCGATGGTCGCCGTGGCGAGCGGTGCTTCCAGTTCGGTCCAGGCGCAGATCTCGGCGCTGGGTTCGAACTTCATCATGATCTTCCCCGGCGCGGTCACGCAGTCCGGCGCGCGGATCTTCGGCTCGACCTCGCCGCTGACCGAGGACGACGCCGCGGCGATCAAGGCCGAGTGCCCGGCGGTGGCGTACGTGTCGCCGGGCGTGCGCACCTCGGCGCAGGTCATCGCCGGCGAGATGAACTGGTCCACGTCGGTGGAGGGCGTGGGGCTGGACTGGCCGTTCATCCGGGCCTGGAACGTCGAGGAGGGGGCGTTCTTCGGCGAGGGCGACGTGCGCGCCGGGACCAAGGTCTGCGTGCTCGGCCGGACCGTGGCCGACGGCCTGTTCCCCGGCGGCGGCGCGGTCGGCTCGACCGTGCGGCTGAAGAACGTGCCGTTCCGGGTGATCGGGGTGCTGGAGAAGAAGGGCGGCACGCAGATGGGGAACGACCAGGACGACATGGTGGTCGCGCCCTACACGACGGTGATGAAGCGGCTGATGGGCACGAACCGGATCCGGATGGTCTTCGCCGCGGCCGCGCGCGAGGACCTGGTGCCGCGGGCCCAGGAGGAGATCGACGCCCTGCTGCGGCAGCGCCACCGGATCCAGCCCGGGCAAGACCCCGACTTCATGATGCGCTCGCAGGAGGAGATGGCCTCGTTCGCGCGCGAGAGCATGCAGACGTTCTCGACCCTGCTCGGGTCGGTCGCGGCGATCTCGCTGCTCGTCGGCGGGATCGGGATCATGAATATCATGCTGGTGTCCGTGACCGAGCGGACGCGCGAGATCGGCCTGCGGATGGCGGTCGGGGCCAAGTCGCGCCACGTCCTGGCGCAGTTCCTCCTGGAGGCGATCGTGCTCTCGGTCGTGGGCGGGGCGCTGGGCGTGGTCCTCGGGATCGTCGCCAGCCGGATCATCTCGACGAGCGCCGGCTGGCCGGTCAAGATCGGGCCCGAGTCGGTGGCACTGGCGTTCGTCTTCTCGGCGCTGATCGGGGTCTTCTTCGGCTTCTGGCCCGCGCGCACCGCCGCGCGCCTCGACCCGATCGAGGCCCTGCGCTACGAGTGATCCCCCGCGCTGCGCCGCGGCAGGGTCCGCAGTTCCGCCGCGAGTTGCCGGCCGATGATCGCGTGCGCGGTGGCGTTGATGTGGAAGTCGATCGGCCAGTACAGCCGCTTCGTCGCGTGCGCCCGGAGCAGCGGCAGATCGTCGTAGTACGGGATTCCATGGCGCTCGCAGAACACCGCGATCGTTCGCTGCGGCTGATCCGGCAGCGGCGTCCCGGGATAGCCGATCGCGGCGGCGTTGTCGGGAGCCTGGCCGGGAACCTGCGAGCGCTCCGCGTGGATCACGAGCAGGAACGACCGGTTGTCGGCGACGGTCTCGCGGTGCAACCGCGCGACGAAACCGAGCGAGCGTTGGAGGTCGGCGCGATCTTCGTCGCTGTAGTCGCTCTTCAGCGCGGAGAAGATGTTGATCGCCAGCGGGGTCCGCTCGAGGGAGCCGAAGTCCGAGAGCCGACCCCACGCGCCGGTCCGCGGGTCCGGGCGCGGCGCGGGCCACGCCGGGGGCGTGTTCCCGGCGACCCGGGCGTGCAGGTCGCTCCGCAGGCGTCCCCAGCGGAGGCTGCCCACGCCCAAGATGCGCAGCTGCCAGGCCCGCGGCGCCTGGAGCCACGGCAGCGGCGTGATGCCGGTTTCGGTCTGCCACTGCACGCCGCGCCCGGGATCGAACCGCGGGAGGATGCGGGCCAGCTCGCCCTCACCGTCGAACACCATCCGGCCGGCGCGGAACAGCCGTGCGTCGTCGGTGATGTCGTTGCCGACGAAGAGCAGCGCGACGACGATGTCCGGCGCCACGCGCTGCTTCCACACGCGGTAGCCGAGAAGGTACTGCGCCGGCGAGAAGCCGCTCTGCCCGGTGTTCGTGACCTCGACCGGTTGCCCGAGGGTGCTCGCCAGCTCGCGCTCGAGCGTGACGCTCAAATTGTCTGCGGCGGCGACCTGGTACCCTTCGGCCTGCGAATCTCCGAGCAGCAGCACGCGCAGCGCGCGCGGGCTGTGAGCGGGGTTCCCCGGGTGCGGGCGCAGTAACAGGCCGCGGTCGTCCGAGGTGAAGCGGTTGGCGTAGCCGTCGGCCCGGCTGGAGTGCGTGATCACGAACGATGGACGGCGGTGGAAGCCGAGGACCGGGTGATTGACTTCGCGGGTCCGGACCGGCTCGACGTCTTCCTCCGTCACGCGCAGGGCAAACTCCACCACCGCCAGCGGTGCGATCGTGGCCGCCAGCGCGAGCGTGGTCTTCGCGGCAACGAGCGACCCGGGTCGCTCGAGCGTGCGCGTGACGGTCAGCCAGCCCGCACCCGCGGCGACGACGAAGATCGTGAACAGGACGTTGGTCGCGGCGCCGCACCGCGCCAGGTGCGTGTTCATGTACAGGGTCCAGAGCAGGACCAGTAGGCCGCCGGTAATCGCCCCGCCGGCCGAGCTGATCGTCGGTACGGGATCCCAACGCGCCAGCAGCAGCAGGAACGGTGTCGCGAGCAGCGCGAGACCCGCCAGTCCGACAAGCCGTGGCACGACGCCCCAGGCGGCGACCGAGCGCGGGTCGATGACGATGCTCGTCACCAGGAGCACCGCCGACGCCAGGCCGACGATGGCCAACCCCGGGCTCCCCCGGCGACGCCGCGGCTGCACGATCATGGGGCCAATATGTGGCCCGCGGCGCGACGCCGCAGGCGCGCCGCCCGGCGGCTGTTCCCCAGGCGCGTCGGCCCTGCCGCCCGCAAGCCCTACATCTACCGCTTCGTCGCCTGACACCCGGCCCGATCGCCGCGCAGCGTGGCCCCGCCGAATCGACGGTGCCGCAGCTCACCGGGTGCGTCAGGCCGGTTCGCCGTTAACGCACCCGGTTTTCATCAATGTGACCTTTCGAGCTCACGTTTCAGTGGACGCGTTGGCCGGGCTTGGCGCCGCTGTCCGGGGCCAGCAAATAGATCTCGCTCCCGCCGCTGCCGGAGGCGAGCACCATCCCCTCGCTCAGGCCGAACTTCATCTGGCGCGGCGCCAGGTTGACGACGCAGATCGCCAGCCGGCCGACCAGTTCGTCGGCCTTGTAGGCGGTCTTGATCCCGGCGAACACCGTCCGTCGCTCGTCGCCGCCCAGGCTCAGCGTGAGCTTCAAGAGCTTCTTGGCCTCGGGGATCTCCTCGGCCGCGACGATCCGGCACACGCGCATGTCGATGCGCGTGAACTCGTCGATCGACACCTGCTCCGGAACCAGCGGTTCGGCGGCCAGCGGCTCCGGGCCGTCGGCGGGCGGGGTGGGCGGGACGGCGGGCTCCATGGACGGGATCTCCTTGCTCGCGTCGATCATCGCGTCCACCTGCTCGCGGCGGACGCGGGTCATCATGTGCTCGAACCGGCGCAGCGGGATGCCGACCAGCGGCGCCTGGGCATCGTCCCAGCTCGCCATCGGGCGATCGAACAGCTCGCCCGTCCGGCGCGCGATCCCGGGCAGGACCGGGGCCAGGTACACGATCAGCTGCCGGAACAGGTTCAGCCCGATCGTGCAGGCGTCCTGCAGCTCCTGCCGCTTCGCCGGGTCTTTCGCCAGGTGCCACGGCGCGGCGCGCTCGATGTACTGGTTCGCGCGGTCGCCGAGCGCGAGGACGGCGCGCATGGCGCGCGCGTACTCGCAGGCTTCGTACGCCTCGGCGATCGCGGCGCCCTGGGCCGCGGCGTGCGCGAACAGCCCGCCGTCGTCGGGGTAGCTCGGCGAGAGGCCGGTCTGCTCGACGAAGCGCGCGGTGCGGCTGGCCAGGTTGACGACGTTGCCGACGAGGTCGGCGTTGACCTTCGTCACGAACTCGTCCAGGTTCAGGTCGAGATCTTCCACGCCGGCCGTCAGCTTCGACGCGTAGTAGTAGCGCAGCCAGGCCGGGTCGAGGTGCTGCAAATAGGTCTCGGCGCGCACGAACGTCCCGCGCGACTTGGACATCTTCTCGCCGTTGACGCGCAGGAACCCGTGGATGTGGACCCGCCGCGGCAGGCTGAAACCGGCGGTCTTGAGCATCGCCGGCCAGAACAGCGTGTGGAAGTAGGTGATGTCCTTGCCGATGAAGTGATGGATCTCGGTCGCGGGGCTGCGCCACCAGTCGTCGAGCCGCTCCCCGTGCTTGCGGCACCAGTCGAGGCTCGAGCCGATGTAGCCGATGGGGGCGTCGAACCAGACGTACCAGTAGTTGCCCGGGCTGTCCGGGATCTCGAAGCCGAAGTACGGTGCCGGCCGCGAGACGTCCCAGTCGCGCAGCGGCTCGTTGAGGAAGTGGCCCTTGAGGTAGTTCGCGACCTCCGGCTGCAGCGCGCCGCTGGACTGCGTCCACTGTTCGAGGAACGGGTGCAGGCGCTCGATCCCGACGAACAGGTGCGGCGCGGTCCGCAGCTCCGGCGTGGCGCCGGAGATCGCGCTCCGCGGGTCGACGAGGTCGGTCGGGCTGTAGGTGTGCCCGCACTTCTCGCAGCTGTCGCCGTACTGATCGGGCGCCCGGCAAAACGGGCAGGTGCCCTTGACGAAGCGGTCGGCCAGGAACGTCCCCGCGACAGGGTCGTAGAGCTGTTCGACGCTCTTCTCGCTGACCATGCCCTCGCGGCGCAGCGCGGCCCAGATCTCGTGGCAGATCTCGCGCGTGGACGGGCTGTGGGTGCTGCCGTAGTTGTCGAAGCGGATGCCGAAGCCGGAGAAGTCCTCGAGGTGCGCACCGTGCATGCGCGCGATCAGCTCCTCCTCGGTGATCCCCGCGCGGCGCGCGCTGATCATGATCGCGGTGCCGTGCGTGTCATCGGCGCAGATGTACAGGCAGTGGTGGCCGCGCAGCTTCTGGAATCGGACCCAGATGTCGGTCTGGAGGTACTCGACGAGGTGACCGATGTGGATCGGCCCGTTGGCGTAAGGGAGGGCGCTCGTCACCAGGATCCGTCTGGGGGTCATCCGCCGTCCGTTCGCGCGCCCCGGCGCGCCGCAAGCCGCAGATTCTACGGACAAAGCCGGCGGCCGGGGCGCCGGCGCGGAGCAACGGCCAATCAAAACGGACTTTTACGGACTGCTGGGAACTTCATCGGCAGGCTATAATCCGTCCAGGTCAGCTGCGGCGCCCGGCCCGGGGTCCGCCTGCGCACCGTCGGCGGAGCCCGCCCGGGCCGACTCCAGGTGAAGCGCATGTCCGTCGGAAAGATGCTGTCCAGCCGTCGTTACGACCAGACCGAAGGCACCGTCGCCAAGGCAATCGAGGAGCAGACCTCGCGCCTGCCCTCCGACTTTTTCCTGTGGCTCGCCGGCGGCGCGATCGTCGGCTCGCTCGCCCTGCAGGTGATGGGACGCAAGGAAACGTCGAACTTCATCGGCACGTGGGTGCCGACCGTCCTGATCCTCGGCCTCTACAACAAGCTGGTCAAGCAGCACGGCCACGACTACGCCGAGGAGTGATCGGCCGTGGGGGCAGGCGGGGTCCGGCGCGACCGGGCCGCGCCTCGCCCCCGCTCACGACAGTCCGTAGACCGGGATCGCGGCGCCGTGGATCGCCGCGGCCGCGTCGGAGGCCAGGAACAGGATCACGCTGGCCAGCTGCTCCGGCCTCACCCAGCGCGAGTAGTCGGCCTCCGGCATCGCCGCGCGGTTGGGCGGCGTGTCGATGATGCTGGGGATGACGCAGTTGACGTTGATCCCGCGGCCTTTCAGTTCCTCCGACATCGACTCCGTCAGTCGCGCCACCGCGGCCTTCGACGCGCAGTAGGGCCCCGCGCCGGCGAACCCGGCGAGCGCCCCCTTGGAACTGACGTTGACGATCTTCCCGCCGCCGGCGCGCAGCATGTGCGGGACCACCGCCTTGCAGACGAGGAACACCGAGCGCGCGTTGTTGTTGAACATCGCGTCCCAGTCGGCGAGCGAGGTCTCGTGCAGGGGCGGGCCAGAGCGGTACCCGCCCGCGATGTTGGCCAGCGCATCGATCCGGCCGAAACGGGCGATCACCCCTGCGAGCGCCGCGTCGATCGCCGCCGGCTGGCCGAGGTCGGCGGCGCGGGCCAGCACATCGTCGCGACGGGGGAGCTGGGCCGCGGCGTCGTCGAGCCGGCGCTGGTCGATGTCGGTCAGGAACAGCTTCGCGCCGGCGGCGGCAAAACCGCGCATCACGGCCCCGCCGAGCGTGCCCGCCGCGCCGGTCACCATCACGACTTTCCCCTCGAGATCGACCATCTTCGGCACCTCCAAACCGGTGGGCGGTCCCGCCGGGCTGTCCCCGCCGGGCGCCGGGGCGCTGAGCATAAGCCCGGCGAGCGGCGCTCGAAATCGCGGAAAAGCGGCGCCGCGGCTGCCGTTCTGGTAACTTCGTCGGGCCGGCATGGGACGGCGGAGAGGACGAGGATCGATGCCACGCTCGAAGGTCGCGGTGCTCCGGACATCTCCGGGGACCGTGATCGAGGACTACCACCGGTTGATGAACCTCGCCGAGTACCGGCAGGTCGTCGCCCCCGACGCCGACACGGCGCTGAAGGTCAACATCTCCTGGCACTTCTTCTACCCGGCGGCTTCTACCACGCCGTGGCAGCTCGACGGCGTGATCCGGACGATGAAGGCCGACGGCTACGACCCGGGCCTGATCCACGCCTGCCACAACCGTACGGTCGTCATCGACGCCCACCTCGGCGAGCGCGAGAACAAGCAGCTCGACGTCGTCGAAGCGCACGGGCTGCGCAACATCCACCTCTACGAGCAGGGCGAGTGGATCGACGTGCGCGAGGCGGTCGGCGACCTCGCGCGGAAGTTCATCTGCCTGAACCAGGTCTACCCGCAGGGATTCATGATCCCGCGGCGCTTCATCGGCGAGAACATCATCCACCTGCCGACGGTCAAGACCCACGTCTTCACGACCACGACCGGGGCGATGAAGAACGCCTTCGGCGGGCTGCTCAACGAGCGCCGCCACTGGACGCACCCGGTGATCCACGAGACGCTCGTGGACCTCTTGATGATCCAGAAGAAGATCCACCGCGGCGTGTTCGCCGTGATGGACGGGACGTTCGCCGGCGACGGCCCCGGGCCGCGCTGCATGGTCCCGCACGTCAAGAATGTCATCCTCGCCAGCGCCGACCAGGTCGCGATCGACGCGGTCGCGGCGCGCATGATGGGCTTCGACCCGATGTCCCTGCGCTACATCCGCCTGGCCCATGACGCGGGCCTCGGCTGCGGGGACCCGCGCGAGATCGAGATCGTCGGCGAGCCGCGGGCGGTCGAGGAACGCTGGGACTTCGTCGGCCCGTTCCGCAAGATGACCTTCGCCTCGCGCATGCAGCACAAGATCTACTGGGGCCCGCTCAAGCGCCCGGTCGAGTGGTCGCTCAAGACCGTGCTCGCGCCGTGGGCCTACATTGCCAGCGTGCTGTACCACGACAGCTTCTGGTACCCCGTCTACGCCAAGCGCCGCATGGCCGAGTGCCTGCGCAGCGACTGGGGTCGCCTGTTCCAGAACTGGGGCCGGGTGGCGCCGGACGAGCGCGGCTACCCGTCGGTCGGCGCGGAGCCGGCGGAGTTCCGCCGGACCGGCTTCGGCACCTTCAAGGAATCGCTCGGCCTGCTCGGGATGTGCGTCCGCGAGTCCCCCGAGTTCGCCGCCCGCCGCCGCCGCCACGAAGCCCGTTCCTCGTAAAGGCCGCCGCAGGCGTGACTACGCGGAGTCCGTCGGGCCCGCCGCGGGCGGCCCGCCACCGTCGCGAGTCGATGCGCGCGCCTCGAACGGCGATGACGAGGCCGATCGGACACGCGCCCACGGCACGGGGATGAGGTACGCGGCAAGCGCTGCGGCGAGCGACGCGAGGTACGGGTACGGAAGCTCGAGCCAGTACGCGCCGGCGACCCACACCGCCACCCCGCTGACGAGCGCCGCGAGGGCGCTCGCCGGCCCGCCGATGCGCGTGAACAGGCCGAAGACCATCACGACGAAAATCCCCGAACTGCCGAACGCCGACGCCTGCTCGACGAGCGCGTAAACGCCGTCGGCGTACAGCGCCAGGACGTACGCGAGGATCCCGAACAGGACGACGCCGGCACGCGCGAGCGCGACCTTGCGCCGTTCCGTCGTGCCGGGCCGGAGCGGGACGACCAGGTTGTGGGCGGCGAGCGACGACGCGGCGAGCAGCGAGCTGTCCACCGTCGAGAGGATCGCCGACACGAGCGCCCCGGCGAAGACCGGGTACAGCGCGGCGGGGAGCAGCTCGTGCGCGAGCCGGGGCAGCACCTGCTCCGGGTCTTCGAGCCCCGGCAGCGTCACGGCGGCGAACAGGCCCAGCGCGACCGGGATCAGCCCGATCAAGAGGTAGGTGCCGGACGCCACGAGCGTCGAGCGCCGCGCGACCCGCGACGAGCGCGCCGCGATCATGCGCGCGACGAGCTCCGCGGCGAAGACCGAGCCGCAGACCGGGATGGCCCAGGCCTCGACCACGGCCAAGAGCGGCTCCTGGCCGCCACCGAGCGGCCGCAGGCGCGCGGGATCGATCGCGCGGAACGGTTCGACGCCGTGCCGCAGCAGCGCCGCCCCGAGCAGCAGCAGGAGGC
>JAGOJY010000059.1 GCA_017994815.1 Acidobacteriota bacterium | reverse complement strand
CATCGTGATCGCCGCCGTCAGCGTCGTCTTCCCGTGGTCCACGTGACCGATCGTCCCCACGTTCACGTGCGGCTTCGTGCGCTCGAACTTCTCTTTCGCCATCGGCCTGGTCCCCTGCCGGGCCGCCGGCGGCGGCCCCTACGAAAACCGATCAACGTGCCGCGTGCCGCGGCCGCGCATCCCTGCCGGGCCGCCTGCGGCGGCCCCTGCTGTTACCAGCGGTAGTGCGCGAAGGCCTTGTTGGCCTCCGCCATCTTGTGCACGTCCTCGCGCTTCTTGATCGCGTTGCCGCGGTCGCTCGCGGCATCCATCAGCTCGTTCGCCAGCTTGTCGGTCATGGTGCGCTCGGGCCGACCCTCGGCGTACGTGATCAGCCAGCGGATCGCGAGCGACTGGCGCCGTTTCGGCGGCACCTCGACCGGGACCTGGTAGTTCGAGCCGCCGACGCGGCGCGACTTGACCTCCATCACCGGTTTGACGTTGTCGACGGCCCGCTTGAACACCTTCATCGGATCGTCGTTAGTCTTCTGCTGGATCCTCTCCATCGCCGTGTAGAAGATCCGCTCGGCCGTGCTGCGCTTGCCGCGGCGCATGATCGAGTTGATGAACCGCGTCACCAGCGGCGAACCGTAGATCGGGTCCGGCGGGGACGGCCTTTCCGGCACTTCGCGACGTCTCGGCATCTTGCAGCTCCCTACGACTTCGGGCGCTTGGCGCCGTACTTCGAACGACCCTGCCGCCGGCCCTCCACGCCGGAGGCGTCGAGCGTGCCGCGGATGATGTGGTAGCGGACGCCGGGCAGGTCCTTAACGCGACCGCCGCGGATCAGCACGATCGAGTGCTCCTGCAGGTTGTGGCCCACGCCGGGGATGTAGGACGTGACCTCGATCGAGTTCGTCAGGCGCACGCGCGCGACCTTGCGCAGCGCCGAGTTCGGCTTCTTCGGCGTCGTGGTGTAGACGCGGGTGCACACGCCGCGGCGCTGCGGGCACGACTGCAGCGCCGGGCTGGCGGTCTTGTGGCGGACCGCCTTTCTCGCGGAACGTACGAGTTGACTGATCGTCGGCACTGATCCCTCTCTCCGTCGCCGCCGGACCGCACAGGTCCCCGGGCGCACGCCCCGCGGCACGTTTGCGACAGGGTTTCCTGTCCGCATGTCCCGCCGGATCGCCGGCAGTTCGAGTCCAGCGGTCTTTTGCAGCGCCTCACATGGAGCGTTCGGTGGGGCCCCATCTCGAGGAAACTGCTCGCCGGACCGTCATCCGACGCGTTCCGGTCCTGCGCCGCGCACCGCGGCTGGGACCGGCCGTTCGTCGGCGATCCTTGCCCGCCGCCCCCGGGCAGGCGGGCGGCACAAAGCGCAGAGGTTAGAGGAGCACCCCAAGGCTGTCAAGCACGCGAACCCCGCAAAAACGCGGAACTTCGTGCGTGCCCCGGGTCCCCGCCGCCGTATCCTTTCCGACCGCTTGGGCGGGCAGGAGGACGGGATGCCGGATCACCTGATGTCGGCCGCGATCCGCGCGGCTTACCGGTCGGGACAGGAAGATGAGGCGATGGAGCCGCTGGTCCGCTTCGCCGCGGACCGTCCCGTGCGCCGGTTCCGGACGGGCGACCGCATCATCTTCTATGACCTGCGCGGCGAGCGGGAGGTCGAGCTGACGGCGTCGTTCGTGGAGCCGACTTTCGCCCACTTTCCGATCGAGCCCGGGCTGCGGGTCGGCTTCGCCACGATGATCGAGTACCACCCGGACCTCCCGGTCCGGGTCGCGTTCCCGCCGCTGGAGAAGTTGTCGGGCACGCTCGGCGAGGCGGTCAGCCGCGCCGGCAGGTCGCAGGTGCGGGTCTCGGAAACCGAGAAGGCGATCCACGCCGGGTTCTTCCTCAACGGCAAGCGGGTCGAGCCGTTCCCCGGGGAGACGCGGGTCACCGCCCGCTCCCCGAAGAACCCGTTGGCCGAACCGGAGATGCGGGCCGCGGAAGTCGCCGACCGCGTCCTCGAGGCGCTGGCCGACGCCGGCCCCGCGCTGGTCATCGTGAACTTTGCCAACGTGGACGTCGTCGGCCACAGCGAGGACCGCGCCGCGATCATCCGGGCGATCGAGGAGGTGGACCGCCAGCTCGGCCGGGTCCTGGCCGGCGCGCGCGAGCACGGGGTGACCGCGATCGTCACCGCGGACCACGGGACCGTCGAGAGCTGGCTGTACCCGGAAGGAACGATCGACACCGGGCACACCAGGAGCCCCGTCCCGTTCCTGCTGGTCGGCGGCCCCCGCGGGTTGACCCTGGCCCAGGGCGGCTCGCTCGTGGACGTCGCGCCCACGGTCCTGGCCTGCCTCGGGATCCCCGCGCCGCCGGAGATGACCGGCCGGTGCCTCTTCTCCGGGCCCGGCCCGCGCCCCGCCCGGGTCGTGCTGGTGATCGTGGACGGCTGGGGCCTCGCGCCCGCCGGGCCGGGCAACCTCTTCAGCCAGGCCCGGATGCCGAACTTCGACCGCCTGCGTGCCGAGCACCCCCACACGGAGTTGCAGGCCTCCGGCGCCGCGGTCGGCCTGCCCGAGAAGACCGTCGGCAACTCGGAGGCCGGCCACCTGCACATCGGCGCGGGGCGAGTCGTGCCCGCGGACCGGGTGCGGATCGACGCCGCGATCGCCGACGGCTCCTACTTCGAGAACGGCGCCTTCGCCTGGGCCATGGACGAGGCCCGGGCCAACGGCGCGACGCTGCACCTCCTGGGGATCGTCTCGTTCTTCTCGTCCCACGGATCGATCGATCACCTGTTCGCGCTGCTGGAGATGGCGCGCCGGCGCGGCGTCGAGGACGTCGCGATCCACGCGCTGCTCGGCCGGCGCGGCGAGCGGCCCGAGAGCGGCGCCCGCTACGTCGAGGCGGTCGAGGACGCCGCGGAGCGGGTCGGCGTCGGCCAGGTCGTCTCGGTGATCGGCCGCCACTGGGCGCTCGACCGCGAGCACCACTGGGACAGGATCGAAAAGACCTACCGCATGCTGGTCCACGGCGAGGGAACGGCGGTCCGCGACTGAGTTGGGGGACAGGTGGAAACACCTGTCCCCGTTCATCGCGTCCGGATACGACCCGAAACGAGCGACGGGGACAGGTGTGAACTCGTCACTCCCAGTAGGGGGTCGCGCCGTAGAAGCGGTGGACTTCCTGGCCCCACTGCAAGTCGTTCATGTTCGGCCAGTTGTCCTTGTCGAAACCAGGAGCGCCCTCCAGCCGCCCGCGCTCGATGTCGAGCCGGAACTGCCGGCCGAGAGGGTCGAGTTGCAGGGCCTTCCACGGCACCGCGAACAGTTTGCTGCCGACGCCCATCAGGCCGCCGAAGGCGACGACGACGTAGGCGATCGTGCCGCGCCGGACATCGATCATCAGTTCGTGGACCTTCCCCAGGTCCTCGTTGCGGTCGTTCGCGACCCGATCGCCGATGATGGTGGATGCCGAAAGAAGGGCCGGGTGCTGGGGATCCTGCTGCATCGAACCTCCTGGAGTGGGGCCTGGGACACGTGTCAGGCGGAGGTTCCCGGGACTTCCAAACAAATCGTCGGCCGGACCCGCTGACCTGTCAAACCGCGAATCCAAAGTAAAATCCCCGGTCGCGGCTCGCCCGGGCCGCGTGGGGGGTTGTCCGATGCGCTCATCAGCAGTCCGGGGAGTGGCTCGTCCCGCGACGGGCGGTCGCGTGGGCCGCGCGAGCGGCGTGTCGCCCGGGCGGCGACGTCTTTACGATGCGGCTTGGGGCGGCGCGCGGTCCGCCGTGGCCTCACGGCTCACCACCGCCGCGATCACCGTCGTTGTTCTCGCGGGCGCCCTGGCGCCGGAGGTCGAACTGATGCGTCTTGTCCCCCTGTTCCTGGTCGGCGTTCTGGCCTTGGCCCTGTCCGGTGCCGGGGCGCATGCCGCCGACGTTTCCCTGATCCCGCGCGACATCCTGTTCGGCAACCCGGTCAAGGCCTCGCCGCAGATGTCTCCCGATGGAACGCGGCTGTCGTACCTCGCGCCGTCGGACAAGGGCGTGCTCAACGTGTGGGTTCGCACGCTCGGCAAAACCGACGACGCGCAGGTGACCAACGACACTTACCGTGGCATCCGGATGCACGGCTGGACGCACGACGGCAAGCACCTCCTCTACATTCAGGACATCGGCGGCGACGAGAACTTCCACGTCTACTCCGTGGACCTCGAAACGAAGGTCGTCCGCGACCTGACGCCGTTCCAGGGGATCCGCGCGCAGGGAATGATCACGGACAAAGATCACCCGAACGAGCTCCTGGTCGGCCTCAACCTGCGCGACCGCCGCGTGTTCGACATGTACCGCGTGGACCTGACCACCGGCGCCATCGTGGCCGACACGCAGAACCCGGGCGACGTGGTCGGTTGGATCACCGACGCCGACTTCCGCATCCGCGGCGCCATGGCGTCGAACACCGCCGACGGCAGCTCGATCCTCCGCGTGCGCGACGCCGCGGACAAGCCCTGGCGCGACCTGGTGACGTGGCCGTTCGGCGAGAACGGCGGCGGTCTCGCCTTCACCGCCGACGGCAAGGCGCTGTACGCGGAGACCTCGATCGGTTCGGACACCACCCGCCTGGTCAAGCTGGACGCCGCGACCGGCAAGGAGCTGGAGGTCATCGCGCAGGACCCGAAGAGCGACATCGGCGCGGTGATGATCCAGCCCGACACGCGCGTCGTGCAGGCGGTGTCGTTCAACTACCTCAAGACCGAGTGGAAGGTCATCGACCCGGCCGTGCGCGCCGAGTTCGAGGCGCTGCCGAAGCTCGCGCCGGGCGAGTTCTCCGTGACCTCGCGGGACCGCGCCGACAAGACGTGGATCGTCGCCTACCAGCGCGACGACGGGCCCGTCGCCTGGTACACCTTCGACCGGGCGAAGCGCACGGGCGAGCTTCTGTTCGTCAACCAGCCGGATCTCGCCAAGTACACGCTGGCGAAGATGGAGCCGGTGACGATCAAGGCCCGCGACGGCATGGAACTGGTCGCTTACCTGACGCTGCCGCCGGGAGCGGAGCCGAAGAACCTGCCGCTGGTGCTGAACGTGCACGGCGGGCCGTGGGCCCGGGACACGTGGGGCTACGACCCCGAAGCGCAGTGGTTCGCCAATCGCGGTTACGCCACGCTGCAGGTCAACTTCCGCGGCTCGTCCGGCCTCGGCAAGAAGTACCTCAATGCCGGCAACGGGCAGTGGGGTGTCGGCGCGATGCAGGACGATCTCACCGACGCGGTGAAGTGGGCGATCCAGAGGGGCGTGGCCGACCCGAAGAAGGTCTGCATCTACGGCGGCTCGTACGGCGGCTACGCCACCCTAGCCGGCCTGGCCTTCACGCCCCAGCTGTACGCCTGCGGCGTGGACATCGTCGGACCGTCGAACATCAAAACCCTGTTCGAGTCGATCCCGCCGTACTGGGCGCCGATCAAGAAAGAATTCGTCCTGCGCGTGGGTGACGTCGAGTCCGACGAGACGCTGAACAAGAAGCTCTCGCCGCTGTTCCACGCCGAGAACGTGCGGGTGCCGTTGATCATCGCGCAGGGCGCGAACGACCCGCGCGTCAACATCCGCGAGGCGGACCAGATGGTCGCGGCGATGCGCGCCAAGGGCCTGCCGGTCACGTATGTCGTGTACCCGGATGAGGGCCACGGCTTCGCCCGGCCCGTGAACCGCCTGGACTTCTACGGCCGCGTGGAGGAGTTCCTGGCCAAGCAACTCGGCGGGCGCGCCGAGGCGTGGAAGAAAGTCGAGGGCTCGACGGCCGACGTCCGCTGATCGGCGGAGCGATGCTGGGCCCGGCCGCGCACGCGGCCGGGCCCTTTTCTTTTGCTTTCCCTTCTTTTCCTCCGCAATGCGGAAAGGCGCGGCCCGCGACGTTCACGGCAACATATGACGTGGTATCCAACACGGGTAACTTGCGCCGACCCGGAATTCGCGCGCGCGGCTGGTCCGGCCATTTCGCGAACCCCATGTTCCCCTCGAACCGCACGCGGTCCGGTGCGGACGAGGGGTTCCGATGCCGAGATCGCATGTCGCGCTGGTTGTCTGTGCCCTGCTGGTCGTTCCGTGCGCGCTGGACGTCAGCCTGGCGGCGTACCCCTTCAGCGACGACGCCGAGTCGGGCGTGTCCCGCTGGTCGTTGGAGCCGCCGTGGGCCGTAACCGGCACCAGTTTCCACGGCGGGTCGCACAGCTTCACCGACAGCCCCGGGACGAACTACGCCAACGCCGTCAACGTCTCGATGACGCAGGCCGCGCCGATGGACCTCACCGGGGCCGCACGCCCGCGACTGGCGTTCTGGCACCGGCACGCGCTGGAGACCGATTTCGACTTCGGCTACGTCGAGATCTCGCTCGACGGCGGGGCGACGTGGCAGCCGCAGCCGCTCGCGCGCTTCACCGGCAACCGCGACTGGACGCGCACGCAGCTCGATCTGTCGCCGTGGATCGGCCAGGCCGCGGTCAAGGTCCGCTTCCGCCTGGTCAGCGACGTCAACATCGCGCGCGACGGGTGGTACATCGACGACGTGCTGGCGGGCGAGGGCCCGCAGCCGGAGACGCTGGCCGCGCCGACGGCGGCGACCGCGAACACGTTGACGCTGAGCTGGTCGCAGTCCGCGGAACCGGACTTCGCGTCGTACCGCCTGGTCCGCGGCAACGGCCCCAACTTCGACTGGACGACCGGCACCACCGTGGCGACGATCACGAGCCGCACGACGCTCACGGTCCAGGACACCGGGCTGGCGCCGAAGTCGACGTACTTCTACCGCCTCGTGGTCGCGCGGACCAACGGGCTCGAATCACCGTCCAACGAGGTGTCGGGGACCACCACGCCGGGGATGGACTATCCGTTCCTCGACAACGGCGAGGGCGGTGCCGCGACCTGGACCGCCGACTACCCGTGGGCGCTGTCCACGGAAGCCGCGCACGGCGGCGCGTGGGCCTGGAGCGACTCACCGGGCGGGAACTACGGCGACAACCTCGCCGGCATCTCGCTGACGCTCTCGACGCCGGTCGACCTCGCGGCCGCCACCCGGCCGGTGCTCTCGTTCTGGCACACGTGCCATTTTCCCGGGAACGATCACGGCCTGGTCGAGGTCTCGACCGACGGCGGTTCGACGTGGACCGCCCTGCGCGACTTCACGAACACGTCCGTCCCGGCCTGGCGCCACGAGCAGGTCGACTTGTCCGCCTACCGCCGCGCGGGGGTCTTGCTGCGTTTCCGCATCACCTCCGACGGCTGGACCAACGGCGACGGCTGGCATCTCGACGACATCTCGGTTTCCGAGCAGTTGTCGCCGGTCGCCGCGCCGGTTTTGAGCGCCGTCGGTACGCACTCGATCACGCTCGGCTGGACGCCGAACACGGACCTGGACTTCTCGCATTACGCCCTCGTCCGGGCCACGCCGACCGGGACGTCGATCAACGCGCCGGTGATCGCGACGATCGCCGACCAGGCGACCGGGAGCTTCACCGACTCCGGCCTCCTGATCGGGACGAACTACTCGTACCGCGTCTACGCGATCAACGGCCACGGCGCCTACAGCGCCGACAGCCCGACCGAGTCGACGGCCACGACCTCCGCCCTCGCGCTGCCGTTCGCCGACGATTTCGAGTCCGGCGGGGCGGACTGGAACCTCTCCGGCGCGTGGAGCGTGGCCACGCTCACCGCGCACGGCGGCGCGGCCTGCCTGCAGGACTCGCCCGGCAATTACCCCGACAACTACGACGCGAGCGCGATGACCCAGCTCGACCTGTCCACCGCGACGTGGCCGGTCCTCTCGTTCTGGGACCGCTGCGATTTCCAGCCCAACGCCGACGTGGGCCACGTGGACGTCTCGCCCGACGGCACTTCGTGGACCGGCGTCTACGCCGCGGCGGGCTTGTCCGCCGGCTGGCAGCGGCACGAGGTCGACCTCTCGCCGTGGAAAGGCGACGACCGGGTCTGGCTGCGCCTGCGGACCAACAGCGACGGCGCCGTCAGCGCGGACGGTTGGCTGATCGACGACCTCGAGATCGCCGACCGTGCGGCTGCGCCCCGCGCCCTGCCGTTTTACGAGGGCTTCGAGGCCGGCGCGGCGGACTGGATTCCCGGCGTGTGGTCGATCCGGTCCGACGACCCGCGCCAGGGCGCCGCGTACCTGCGCGACTTCGCGTCCACCCTGGCGCCGTGGGGTGGCTGGTACGCCACGCACCTCCTCGGCACCTTCGACCTCAGCGCGACGACCTCGCCGCAGCTCACGTTCTGGATGCGCGGTGATACCGGCTACGACCGCGCGCTGCGCGTGCAGCTCTCGACCGACGGCGGCCGCGGCTGGATCGAGCCATGGGTCAGCGGCGTGAACGCGCCGGCGTGGACGCGCGTGCAGATCCCGCTGAGCAGCTACCGCGCGCCGGCGGTCCGGATCCGCTTCGTCAGCTACTCCGGCTGCTGCTGGGCCGGCAGCGGCGTGGGTCTCGACGACATCGCGCTCGAGGAAGCGCCCGCGGCACCGGTGATGGGCGTGCCGGCCCCGCACCTGAAGAGCATGGACCTGGCTTGGAGCGCGCCGGCGATCGGCAACTTCCTGCGGTACGAGGTGTACCGCCGCGACAGCGCGGGCGTGGACCTCAATGCAACCCGGATCGCCGTGATCACCGACCACGGGACGACCTCGCACACCGACACCGGACTGTCGATCGGCAAGACCTACTACTACCGCGTCTACGTCGTCTCCAGCGGCGAGGTGTACAACGCGTCGAACGAGGTCTCGGCAACGACGACGCCGCTGCTGCTGCCAATGGTCGACCCGATGGAATCCGACGCCAACTGGGTCGCCGAGGGCACGAACGGCACTTGGGGCATCGCCGGCGACGCGCCGCACGGCGGCAGCGGCTACTTCTCGGACTCGCCGTTCGGCGCCTACCAGAACAGCATGGACGCGACGCTGACCACGGCCGTCAACCTGTCCACCGCGAACTGGCCGGTGCTGACGTTCTGGGACCGCTTCGACTACCAGGTCAACGCCGACGCCGGCCGCGTCGAGGTCTCGACGAATTCCGGCGGGTCGTGGACGGGGGTCTACGCCGCGGTCGGGACCCGCGAGACGTGGATGGAGCGGCGCGTCGACCTCTCGCCGTTCAAGGGCTACAACTCGGTCATCGTGCGCTTCCGCGCGGTCAGCGACGGCGCCACGACCGCCGACGGCTGGCGCGTGGACGACGTGACGATCGCCGACGTGGCGCCGCCCGCGCGCACGCTGCCGTTCGCCGAGGGCTTCGAGGCCGGTGCCGGGAACTGGTTCGGCGGCGCGTGGGAACTGCTCGCGGAGGGTCACCAGGGCGCCCAGGGTCTCGTCGACTTCCCGCGGACCGCGATCCCGTACGGCGGCTGGTACGCCGCGCACCTGGCCGGGGAGTTCGACCTGTCGGGAACGACCTCGCCGCAGTTCGTCTTCTGGGCCCGCGGCGCAACCGGCTACGACCAGGCGCTGCGGCTCCAGTACTCGATCGACGGCGGGCGGAGCTGGCCCGACTTGTGGGCCACCGGCATCAACTACCCCACCTGGACGCGCGTGCAGATCTCGCTCGAGTCGCTGCGCCGGGCCGGGGTGCGCTTCCGCTTCGTCACGTACGCCGGCTGCTGCTGGGCCGGCGAGAAGGTCAAGCTCGACGACGTCGCGGTCGAGGAGGGGCCGTCCGCGCCGACGATGTCCGTGCCGGTGCCGCACCTGAAGAGCATGGACCTGTCGTGGTCGGCTCCCTCGAGCGCGAACTTCAAGCAGTACGAGGTGTACCGGCGCACCTCCGCCGGCGTGGACCTCAATGCCACGCGGATCGCGGTGATCGACGACCCGGCCGTGACGTCCGTGACCGACACCGGCCTGTCGATCGGCAAGCCGTACTACTACCGCGTGTACCTGGTCACCACGAGCGACGTCTACACGCCTTCGAACGAGGTGTCGGCGACCACCACGGCGCTGGCGCTGCCGGTCGTCGACCCGATGGAGAGCGATGCCAACTGGGTTTCGGAGGGGACAAACGGCGCCTGGGCGGTCTCCGGCACCGATCCGCACGGCGGCAGCAGCTGCTTCAGCGATTCCGCGGGCGCCTACCAGAACGGCATGGACATCAGCCTGACGACTGCCGTCAACCTCAGCGCCGCGGCGTGGCCGGTGCTCACGTTCTGGGACCGCTACGAGTACCAGGCCAACGCCGACTCCGGACACGTGGACATCTCGATCAACGGCGGCGCGAGTTGGACCGGGGTGTACGCCGTCTCGGGCGCCGGCACCGTTTGGACGCGCCGGCAGATCGACCTCTCGCCCTGGAAGGGGTATGCGTCGGTCGTGATCCGGTTCCGGTCCAACTCCGACGGCGGCACGGTCGCCGACGGCTGGAGCTTGGACGACGTGGCGATCGAGGACCACGCGATCCCGCCGGGCACCCTGCCCTTCGCCGACGGCTTCGAGGCCGGCGACACCGGCTGGCTCGGCGGCAACTGGGAGGTGCTGACGGGCGACGGCCACGGCGGCTCCGCGCACCTGCGCGACTTCTCGCGCTCGCTGATCCCGTGGGGCGGCTGGTACGCAACCGCGCTGTTCCGCCAGTTCGACCTCTCCTCTAGCGCGTCACCGCAGCTCGTTTACTGGCTCAAGGGCCGCACCGGGTACGACCAGAATTTCCGCGCCCAGGTTTCGACCGACGGCGGACGGGGCTGGACCGACCTGTGGGTGGCCGGCGTGAACCTCGCGGGCTGGACGCGCTACCAGCTCTCGCTCGCGAACTACCGCGCACCGAGCGTGCGGCTCCGGTTCGTCACCTACGCGGGTTGCTGCTGGGACGCCACCGGCGTCCTGCTGGACGACGTCGCCGTCGAGGAGGCCTTGGCGAAACCCGTGATCCAGGCCCCGGACAACATCACCACCAACTCGATGCGGATCCGCTGGTCGCGCAGCAACGAGCCGAACTTCGACCGCTACGTCGTGTACCGCAGCGAGACCTCGCCGGTCAGCGAGTCCAGCGCGGTGCTGGCCGTGATCACCGACGCCGACGTGACCGAACTCGTGGACGCCGGGCTCGGCTCGCGCTCGCGCTACTACTACCGCGTCTTCGCCTACAGCGATCGCGACGCGGGCACGGGCAGCGACGAGATCTACGGCGTCACGTTGGGCGCGACGCTGCCCTACACCGACGCGTTCGAGACCGACTCCGGCCTGTGGACCCGCTCCGGCGACTGGGGCCGCGTGGCCGGGATCGGCCGCGAGGAGAGCTGGGCGCTGGCCGACTCGCCGGGCGTGTACGGCAACTCGGCCGACACGTTCGCCCGGATCGGCCTCGACCTGCACGAGCTGGCCTGGCCCGCGCTGACGTTCTGGGAAAAGCGCAACTACCAGACCGACGCGGACTGGGGCCGGGTCGAGGTCTCGCCCGACTTCGGCGCGAGCTGGCACGGCGTGGCGACGTTCGGCGGGGTGAGCACGGACTGGACGTTCCACCGCGTGGACCTCTCCGCGTGGCGCAACCAGGCCTACGTCTGGGTCCGCTTCCGCTTGATCTCCGACGGCGCGACCGCGTTGGACGGCTGGACGATCGACGACCTCCGCATCGGCGAGAGCGACGCCGCGCCGGCCTCGTATCCGTTCTTCGACGGTTTCGAGGACGGGAACGACCGCTGGCTCGCCGGACAGTGGACCGTGAGCAACGCGGCCGCCTACGAGGGTGCGCGGTCGGTGGACAACTCGTTCGGCAGCTCCAACCCCTGGAGCGGCTGGTACGTGCTGGCGCTCGGCTCCGCGCTCGACCTCTCGGCGGCGCAGGCGCCGACGTGGACGTTCCTGGTGCGCGGCCGGGCGGGCTACGACCAGTCGCTGCGCGCGCAGGTCTCGACCGACGGCGGGCTCGGCTGGGCCGACCTGTGGGCCGCGGGATTCAACTACACCACCTGGACGAAGATCCAGGTGCCGCTCGACGGCTACAAGCGCGCCGGCGTGCGGTTCCGCTTCGTGTACACCGGCGGCTGCTGCGTCGACGCCGAGAGCATCTTCCTCGACAACGTCGGCATCGGCGGCCCGGAGCCCGGTCCGCCGGCGGCGCACTCCCCCGCGGAGGGCGAGACGGTCAGCGAGGTCCGGCCGACGCTCGTGATCGACAACGCCTTCGACCCGCAGAGCGATCCGTTGACGTACAACTTCGAGGTCTACGCCGACCCGGGGTTGACCAACCTCGTGGCGCAGGTCCCGTCGGTCGCCGAGGGCGAGCCGCGCACCACCTGGGCCATCGACACCGACCTCGCCGACAACCACGGCTACTGGTGGCGCTGCCGCGCCTCCGACGGCGCGGCGCAGGGGCCGTGGATGGCCCCGGCGAGCTTCGTGGTCACGACCGCGAACAGCGCCCCGACCGTGCCCGAGATCGTCGGCCCGGCGAACGGGACCCAGCTCTGGGGCCCGGATTCGACGCTGACCTGGTACCCGTCGAGCGATGCGAACCCCGGCGACTCGATCACCTACGACCTGGCGATCGACGACGACGGCGCGTTCGGCAGCCCCGAGATCGACGAGACCGGCATCGCGCCCCCCTCGGGACCGATGCTCGCGCCGGCCGAGACGATCACGGTCACGCTGGGCGATCTGGCCGGCTTCGAGAACCTGCAGTCGGGGCACATGTACTACTGGCGGCTGCGGGCGCTCGACCAGCGCGGCGCGACCGCGGGCTGGACCCCCGAGGTGCGCTACTTCCACTACGGCTTCGACGGCGAGCCGCCGCAGGTCGCATGGGGCGCTCCCGCCGAGGACACCGTCGTCACGACCTCGCCGGTGCTGTTCGCCGGGACGGCGCAGGACTCCGGCGGCGGACTCGACTACGTGCAGGTCAGCACGGACGGCGGCCAGACGTGGCACCTGGCCTCGGGCGGCGGCTCGTGGAGCTACAGCTTCTCCCCGGCCCAGAACGGCCCGCTGACCGCGCTGGTGCGCGCGGCGGACCGCGCCGGGAACATCTCGGTACCGCTGCCGCGCCACCTCACCATCGCGCTGCCCGACATCCCGGACCTGCTCGTCGCGGTGCCGGACAACTCCGTCATCACCCTCGCGTGGACGGCGCCGCAACTGTGCGGCTTCAGCGGCTTCGCCCTGTACTCCTCGTCCACCTCCGGTTCCGGGTTCACGAAGCTGGCCGACATCCCGGCCGGGACGCTCCGCTATCGCCACACCGGCCTGACCTCCGGCACGGCCGTCTACTACGTCGTGCGGGCGGTGTACCCGGCCGGCGAGGGCGGATCGTCGCCCGAGGCGTTCGCGCGGGTGATCGTCTCCGGGAGGCCGCCGTTCGTCGACGACCTCGTCGTGACGCGCAGTGGGAACGACCTGCGCCTCGACTGGTCGCCGGTCACCACCGACCCGGGGACCGGCCCCGAGTCGTGCGCCGGCTACTGGGTCTTCGACGGCGCGGAGCCCACGTTCGACCCGGCCCACGCCGCCGGGCAGCGCTACGTCGCGGGCGCGACCACCACGACGTTCGTTGGCCACGCGGCGGACGGCCAGCGGCACCACTACCACGTCGTGGCCGCGGACTCCGCGGGCAAGGAAGGGTTCTGGACGCAGTGGTTTGCCGAGGACGACGACCCGCGGGTCGCGGCCGGCGCGGGCTGGGCCGACGTTCCGGCCGCGCAGGCGAGCGGCGGGTCGTACCTCGGCGCGAGCGCGGCCGGCTCGGTCGCGACGCTCGCGTTCAGCGGGTCGCAGGTCCGGCTGAGCCTCGCCCGCGGCCCGGCGCGCGGCATCGCGCAACTCCGGCTCGACGGGGTGCCGGCCGGCACGATCGACCTCTACGCGCCGACCGACGAGTGGGGCGGGTGGCTGTACGTCTCGCCGGTCCTCGCCGACGGCCCGCACGAACTCGAGATCGTCGCGACGGGAACGGGCAACCCGGCCTCGGGTGGGACCGAGATCGCCTTCGACCGCTGGCTCTTTGGCCGGCTGACCGCCTCGCAGTGGGCGGCGCGCCCGCCCCGGCTCGACGTCCCGCGCCCGGCCGGGATCAGCCGACCGAAGCGCCGCTGACCCCCCGCCCGGCGATCCTGCGTTTCGGCGACCCGGGTCCGCAGGCCGAATAGCCGAACGCGCGATCCCGGTAAGCGGGCTCGCCGGCCTCGCCCCGGGCGGGCCGCGGACGGGGTCGTACTTCGATTTGCTTGCGCCCCGAAATAGGACCGCGGGCTCGCCGTACATTTCGGGCTCACCCAGGGTCGGCCTGGGCTTCCCGGAGGGGCGAGCATGAGGCTGGAAAATCGACGCGGATCGGGTATTGCCTTGTCTTGGCAGGCCTTGGGGGCAGTGCTGCTCCTGGCCTGCGGATCCCTGGTGTTCGCGGGCGCCGGCGGCGTCCCGCTGTCGGCGGAGCGCGCCGGCCTGAAGCCGCTGGCCGAGGTCCCGGCCTGGACCTCCCCGGAGGTCGACGTGCCCGGGTTGCTGCGGGAGGACGAGGCCAACCGCTCCCGCCACGACATCCCGTACCGGATCGGCCACCGCATGGCCACCGACCTCTCGCCCGCGTCGGCGGGGGCCTGGGACACGCTCGACGACGGGAGCCGGGTCTGGCGCCTGTCGGTCGCGTCGCGCGACGCCCTCTGGATCGTGCTCGGCTTCGACCGCTTCCGCATTCCGGACGGCGCGCAGCTGTGGGTCTACGACCCGGCACTGACCACGGTCCAGACCTACACATCCCGCAACGTGCGCCCGCACGGCCAACTCTGGACCCCGCCGATCGAAGGCTCGACGATTGTCATCGAGCTGGCGTGGCCGGCGAGCCTCGCCGCCGTATCGCCCGACCTGCACCTCGCGGCCGTGTCCCACGGCTACAAGCCGTTCGGCACGATCGGCCGCGACGCGGCGCGCGAGCGGAACGGGGCCGACGGCATCGGCGACTCCGGCGCCTGCAACATCGACGTCAACTGCCCGCTCGGCGCGCTGTGGCAGGACCAGAAACGCGGCGTCGTGATCCTCCTGAGCGGCGGCGAGGGTTTCTGCAGCGCCTCGTTGATCAACACCACGGCGAACGACTGCCGCCCGTACGTGCTGACGGCCCACCACTGCGGCGCGGGGGTCAGCACCGTGTTCGGCTTCAACTTCGAACGCTCGGGCTGCAACACGGGCGATCCGCCGCCGCCGAGCACCTACACCGTCAGCGGGGCGACGGTTCTCGCCGACTACTCCACGACCGACTTCACGCTCCTGCAGATGGACGAAGACCCGCCCGAGTCGTTCGACGTGTTCTACAACGGCTGGAACCGCAGCACCGTCGCGGCGATCGAGACCTACAACATCTCCCACCCCAGCGGCGACGTGAAGAAGATGGCCTACGACGATGATCCGCCGACCGACGGCTCGTACTGGGGCGCCCACCACTGGCGCATCGGCGAGTACGAGCAGGGCACGACGGAGGGCGGATCCTCCGGCTCGCCGCTGTTCGACCAGAACCACAACATCATCGGCCAGCTGCACGGCGGCGAAGCCTCGTGCACGAACATCACCTGGGACGAGTACGGCAAGGTCTCCGTCTCGTGGGACGGCGGCGGTACGACGGCCACGCGCCTGAGCGACTGGCTGGACCCGAACAGCACCGGCCAGGAGTTCATGGACGGCGTCGACGCCGCGACCTGCGCGTTCCACCCGGCCGGCGAGCTGCGGCTCGACCGCGACAAGTACGCCTGCGCCGACTCGCTGTTCATCACGCTGCGCGACGACAACCTGCGCGGCAACCCGACGCAGGACGTGACGCTCACCTCCGATACGGAGACCACGCCCGAGACCGTGACGCTGACCGCGATCGAGCCGGGCTCGGGGACCTTCACCGGCAGCTTCCCGGTGGCCACGGGGCCGGCCGCCCACGGCGACGGCCACCTCTCGGTGTCGCCGGGCGACCTCGTGACCGCGCTGTACATCGACGCCGACGACGGCTCGGGCGGGGTCAACATCCCGGTGCCCGCGACCGCGGTCATCGACTGCTCCGGGCCGGTGATCTCGAACGTCGCCTCGCAGAACGTCACCGGCAACTCGGCGGAGATCACGTGGGACACGGACGAGCTGGCGAACAGCGTCGTGACCTACGACACCGTGATCCCGCCGGTCGCGAACTCGACGACGAACCCGGCCTACGGCATCGACCACCTCGTGCGGCTGGCCGGCCTGACCCCCTGCACCACCTACTACTACTACGTCAGCTCCACCGACACCGCGGGGAACTCCGCGACCGACACCAACGGCGGCGCGTACTACACGTTCCGCACCGGCACGAACGTCAACCCGACCTACACCTACCCCGGGCCGGCCGTGCCGATCCCGGACAACAACCCGGTCGGCGCCGAGGCGACGATCAGCGTGCCGTACTTCGAGTACCTCGTCGGCCTGACGGTGACCGTCAACATCACGCACACGTTCGACGGCGACATCTCGCTGTCCTTGCGCGCGCCGAACGGCACGGTCGTGCCGCTGGCGACGCGCCGCGGCTCGAGCGGCGACAACTACGTGAACACGGTCTTCGACGACGCGGCCCCGACGCCGATCTCGTCCGGCAGCGCGCCGTTCACCGGTTCGTTCCGCCCGGAGAGCCCGCTCGGCGTGCTCGCCGGACTGCCCTCGTACGGGGACTGGACGCTGGTCGTCGTCGACAACGCCGGCAGCGACAGCGGGACCATCAACGACTGGTCCTTGACCCTGTTCTTCCCGCCCGCTCCCTGCGGCGCGCAGGTGCAGTTCGACGCCGACACGTACAGCTGCTCCTCGACCGGCACGATCACGGTCAAGGACACCAACGTCGCCGGCGCGAGCCTCACGGTCAACGTGGCCTCGTCGACCGAGCCGGGCGGCGAGACGGTGGTGCTGACGCGCCTCGCAGCCCCGCAGGACACGTGGTTCGAGGGCCAGGTCGCGTTCACCGCCGCAGCGCCGGCGTCGGGCGACGGGCTGGTGTCGGTGGCGGACGCCGACACGGTTACCGTGACCTATATCGATGCCGACGACGGCCAGGGCAACATCGACGTCCCGGTGACCGACACGGCCGTAACCGACTGCGTGCGGCCGGTGATCACCAACGTCGGCTCGTCCGGCGTGACCGGCAACAGCGCGATCATCGGCTGGAACACCAACGAAACCGCCACCAGCGTCGTGCACTACGGCCTCGCGCGCCCGCCGGCGCTCACGACCCAGAGCGACGCGCTGGTCACCGGGCACGCGGTGCCCCTCACCGGGCTCGTGCCGTGCTCGACGTACTTCTACTCCGTCGAGTCGGTCGATCCCTACGGCAACGCCACGCTCGACGACAACTTCGGCAACTACTACCTGTTTACGACGCTGCAGAACTCGGCGGCGACCTTCACCAGCAGCGACACGCCGCTGGCGATCCCGGACAACAACAGCGCCGGCGTCACGAGCACCATCGCCGTCGCCGACCTCGACGTGATCACCGACCTCGACGTCGTCGTGAACATCACGCACACCTACGACGGCGACCTTTCGCTGACGCTGATCGCGCCGAACGGTGCGTCGATCGCGCTGGCGACCCGCCGCGGTTCGGGCGGCGACAACTTCGTCGAGACCGTCTTCGACGACGCCGCGGCGACCGCCATCGCCGACGGCTCGGCGCCGTTCACCGGCTCGTACCGCCCCGAGACGCCGCTGTCGGTGGTCAACGGCCTGGTCGCGGCCGGCAACTGGCAGCTCAAGGTCGTGGACAACGCCGGCAGCGACAGCGGGACGCTCCAGGACTGGAGCCTGCGCTTCGCCTACGTGCCGCGCGCCTGCGGCCCGTCGGCCGAGTTCCAGTCGTTCAGCGCGACCGACTCCTGCGCCGCCGGCGGTCCGGGCGGCGGGAACGGCGCGATCGACCGCGGCGAGGACGTGACCATGCCGGTCACGATCCGCAACAACGGCACGGTCACCCTGACCGGGCTCTCGGCGACGATCTCGACCGCCACGCCGGGCGTCACGATCACCCGCGCGACGGCGGCCTACGCCGACCTCCCGGCCGGCATGGCCGGCACCAGTCTCGACCCGCACTTCGCGTTCACGGTCGGGCTGAACGTACCGTGCGGCAGCGACATCGTCTTCGACCTGCTGATCGAGTCGAACGAGGGGACGTTCGGCAGCTCGTTCCCGGTCAAGGTCGGCGCGTCGGCGGTCGCCACCGTCCCGTACCCGTCGACCGATGTGCCGAAGCCAATCGCGGACAACAGCTCCGTCGACAGCATCGTCGTGGTCGCGGAGAGCGGGCCGGTCGTCGACGTCAACGTGACCGTCAACATCACCCACACCTTCGACGGCGATCTCTCGCTCTCGCTGGTCGGTCCGAACGGCGTCTCCGTCGCGCTGGTGACGCGCCGCGGCTCGAGCGGCGACAACTTCGTCGACACCGTCTTCGACGACTCGGCGGTGACGCCGATCTCCAGCGGCTCGGCCCCGTTCACCGGCTCGTTCAAGCCGGAATCGCCGCTCGCGGGTTTCAACGGCATCCCGGCCAACGGCACGTGGACGTTGCACGTCGTGGACAACGCCGGCGGCGACACCGGCACGCTCACCGGCTGGACGCTCGAGATCACCAGCGGCGCGGGCTGGACCTGCACCGACTGCGTGTTCGGCTCGCCGGCCGGCGAGCCGGAGAACCAGGCCTGGGCCGGCAAGGACGGCCAGACCTGGGACCCGGTGCCGGGCGCGACCTCGTACTACCTGTACCGCGGCGTGGCCGGCGACCTGCCGGACCTGCTGACGGACGCCACCGACTCCTGCCTGCGCCTCGACACGCCCGATACCTTCAGCGGGCCGGTTTTGACCGAGACGCCGGCGGCGGGTGGTCTGTACTGGTACATCGTGTGCGCCGCCAACAGCGAAGGCGTCGGCCCCGCCGGTGACGCCACGGACGGACCGCGCGTTTTGAACAGCTCCGGCGCCTGCCCGTAAGGGCAGCAGCCGGTCACATCGGGCGGGCCGCTCCCCGGCGGCCCGCCCCCATTCGATCGCGGAGGGAGCAAGGTGCGAATCACGCTGGCCGGGGCTGTGACCGTCCTCCTGGCGCTGGCGGCCCTGACGGCCGGGAGCTTCGCCGCCGGCAAGGGAGAGCCCGGCCCGGTGTACCCGGTCGAGATCTTCCTGCCCGACCGGCTCGAAAACCTGGAACTCCTTACCCGGATGGGCATCGACATCGACGGCGTCTACTTCGATCGCGCCCGCTGCTACGTCGTCGCGAAAGAGCACGAGAAGCTGCTCGCCCTCGGGTTCCACGTCGAACGGATCCCCGACGAGGCGCACCTGCAGTGGGAGCGCGAGCGCGTCGCACCGCCGCAGGCCGCGCCCTCCGCGGCGGCCGGGTCGATCCCGCCCTCCTACCACACCTACGAGACGCTCACGTCCGAGCTGCAGTCGATCGCCGCCGCGCGCCCGGACCTCGTGCGCCTGACCAGCCTCGGGCCATCGGTGCAGGGTCGCGAGTTGTGGATGATGAAGATCTCGGACAACCCGGGGCTATCCGAGGACGAGCCGGCCGTGCGCTACATCGCGGCGATCCACGGCGACGAGGTGGTGGGCAAGGAGATCTGCGTCGGGCTGATCCACCACCTCCTGGACAACTACGGCACCGACTCGCGGATCACGTCGCTGGTGAACGAGACCGAGATCTGGATCCTGCCCTCGATGAACCCCGACGGCACCGCGCTGGGCCAGCGTTACAACGTGAACGGAGTGGACCTCAACCGCGACTTCCCCGACCAGTTCACCGATCCCACGGACACGCCGACCGGCCGCGAGATCGAGGTCCAGCACGTGATGAACTGGGGCTACGCCCACAGCGTGAGCATCTCGGCCAACTTCCACGGCGGCTCGCTCGTGGCGAACTACCCCTACGACGGCACCGCGACCGGGCAGTCGGTCTACAGCGCCTGCCCCGACGACGTCCCGATCGTCTCGCTCGCCCGCTCCTACGCCGACCACAACCCGAGCCTGTTCTCCAGCAACTCGGACAGCTCGTTCTTCAACGGCGTGGCCAACGGCGCCGACTGGTACGTGATCCGCGGCGGGATGCAGGACTGGAACTACGCCTGGCGCGGCACCTGGGACATCACGATGGAGATCGGCACGAAGTGGCCGTCCGCCTCCGAGCTGCCGAGCTACTGGGACGACAACATCGAGTCGATGCTGACGTACTTCGAGCAGGTGCAGCGCGGGGTGCGGGGCATCGTGACCGACGGCGCGACCGGGGCACCCTTGCGCGCGAGCGTCAAGGTGGTCGGCAACTCGGCGCTGATCTACAGCGATCCCGACGTCGGCGATTACCACCGGCCGCTCCTGCCGGGGACGTACACGCTGGAGATCTCCGCCGCCGGCCACGTGACCGAGATCGTCCGGGACGTCGTCGTCCCGGCCGACGGGACGGCCGTGCGGCGCGACGTCGTCCTGCAGCCGAGCGACGCCGACCTGCAGCCCTCGAGCTACAAGATCCTCGACGGCACTTCCGGGAACGGTTTCCTCGACCCGGGCGAAACCACCGACATGTCGCTCGTGCTGCGGAACCTCGGCTCGTATGCCACGAACGTCTCGGGGATCCTGCAGCCGATCGGCTGGTACGCCAGCGTCCCGCGCGATTACGCCACCTACCCGGCGATCGCCGTCGGGGCCTCCGCCGGCTCCCAGCCGCCGCACTACTCCGTGTCGCTGGCCCCGGAAACGCCGGCCGGGAACAAGGTCGGGTTCGTCGTCCGCTGGACGGCCTCGTCGCGGACCGGGACATCGGACCCGTTCTTCGTCCCGGCGGGGCCGCGCACGTGCACGACGCTGAACTCCACGGGCGGCGCGATCCCGGTCCCCGACCGCAGCACCCGCACCTCGACGATCAACTTCACCTCGCAGGTCGAGATCGACGAGGTCAACGTGTACGTCGATGTCACGCACTCCTACAAGAGCGACCTCGTCGTGACCGTCGTCTCGCCGTCGGCGACGCCCGTGGTCCTGCACGACCGCAGCGGCGGGTCGGGATCGAACATCCTCGGCTGGTACGACTCGCAGATCGCTCCCGCCGAGCCGCTGGCGCGCTTCGCCGCGGAGCCCGCGGCCGGCGCCTGGACGCTCAAGGTCACCGACGCCGTCCCGGCGAACAGCGGCACCCTCAACTCGTGGAAGCTCGAGGTCTGCGGGCGGCCGCTCGAGGCCCGTCCGCCGGAGATGAGGCTGCGCTCGGTGACAAAGGCCGACGGGACCGTCGCGCTCGAATGGTGGCCGTACCCTGGACTGACGTCCTACAGGGTCTACCGGGGGACCGATCCGGCCTCCGCGGCCTCGTTCGCCGACGCGACCAGCGAGGACCCGAACACGACCGATACGCGGTTCGAAGACGATTCCGGCCTCCCGATCGAGTTCTTCATCGTCACCGGCGTGAGTCCCCGCGGCGAGTCGCCCTGGGGCCACTACGGCCGCTAGGCCACCCAAACGTCACTGGCGTCGGTCTCGATGAAGCTCGACGGGGTGCGTCAGGAGCGGTACTCGTTGAGCCCGCTGTCGAACAGGTTCGACCCGTGCGCGCTGCGCCCGGTTGCCGTAGCGCACCAGCGCGGCGCGGGAATGTCTGCGCCGACTGCCCGGATGCGCCCAACCCCGACCAGGCGGACATCGACGCAGACGACGTAGGCGCCGCCGGTGAGACGGAGTTCGTCCGCCGCAGCTTCCCGGGCGGGTGTACGATGACTCCGGTTGCGGATGCGGGACGGTCGGAGCGTGCCGGACAGCCCACGTCGCAGTGCGCGCGCTACCCTCCCCGCGAGGAGTGACCCCAATGTCGGAACCGGGCCATCCCCGTCTGCTGACCTACGCGGACTACGCCGCGATTCCTGACGACGGGCATCGGTATCAGCTCCTCGAGGGGGAGCTGGTCATGACGCCGTCCCCGAAGGCTCGCCATCAACAGGTTTCGCTCAAGCTCGCTTCCCGATTGCTCGTTCACGTCGAGCAGCTTGGACTCGGAGAGGTTTTCTGCGCCCCCCTCGACGTGATGCTGGACGAGCAGACCGTCGTCCAGCCCGACGTCCTCTTCGTTTCGAAAGAACGGGCGAACATCCGGCGGGACGACCGAATCGTCGGCGCCCCCGACCTGTGCGTCGAGATCCTCTCTCCCGGGACCGAGCGAATCGATCGGGTCCGCAAGCTGGAGCTGTACGCGCGCTTCGACGTCACGCACTACTGGATCGTCGACCTCGAGGCGCGGACGATCGAGGAATACGCCCTCTCCGGCGACGTCTACCGCGTGCGCAGCATCGCGCAGTACGACGAGCCATTCCGCCCCGCCGCATTTCCCGGGTTCGAGTTCCGGCTGAGCGTGGTGGCGCTGCCGGAAGGGGATTGACGGCAACACCCGCCGGGAGCACCGCTCGATTCGAACTCTCGGGACGGCGCCCGGTGCGTGCGCCAGCTCAGCGACACGGCCGTCGAGGACGTCGGATGGTATGTACGGTGCGCCCCCATTCACGCCGGAACTGGAGGCCAAGGGCTCCACATCGCTTGTAAGCGGGTGGCCCGATTGCCCGATTGATGCGCCAGAGCGGACTGCGGGCGTCAGCCGGCGGCGGCCGTTCGTGACCACGCAGCCGAAGTGTCCGCAAACTCATCGACTTCGTAGAATCCCCGGATGTTCAACAGCTTACACCCGGGCCACCGTTGCTCTTCGCCTTTGCCGGCTGGATCAAGCGTCAGCAGCAAGCGGCGATCGATTACCTGCGCGAGGAGAACCGCGTCCTCAGGGAACAACTCGGTGGACAACGGCTCCGCTTCTCCGACGAGCAACGACGCCGACTGGCCGCCAAGGCCTTGGGCCGCAACGCGCTGGACCAGGAAGGCGTAGTCCAGCGCCACCGTGCCCCACTCCGCCACGGTCACGCGCGCCCAGTCCAGGCGCTGCGCGCCGTCGTAGCGGTACAGGTCCTCGCCGATCGACTTCACGTTGCGCGCCTCATCGTACCCGTACAGCCCGCTGTCGAACAGGTCCGATCCGTGCGACTCGACGCGGATCCGCCGCGGCAGGTGCGCCGCGTTGCCCTCCACCACCAGCTGCGCCCCGTTGCCGTAGCGCACCAGCGC
>JAGOJY010000132.1 GCA_017994815.1 Acidobacteriota bacterium | reverse complement strand
CTCAAGGGCATGACGCCGCTGGAGCTGTGCGAGCTGGTGGAGAAGGCCGGGCTGCGGGGCCGCGGGGGCGGCGGGTTCCCGAGCGGCACCAAGTGGAAGATCGCCCACCGGCAGGAGAGCGACGAGAAGTACATGATCTGCAACGCCGACGAGGGCGATCCCGGCGCGTTCATGGACCGGGCGGTGATCGAGGGCGACCCGCACCGCCTGCTGGAAGGGCTGGCGCTCGCTGCGTACGCGATCGGCGCCACGCGGGCCTACGTCTACATCCGCGCCGAGTACCCGCTGGCCATCAGCCGGTTGCAGGCGGCGATCGCCCAGGCGCGCGCGATCGGCCTTCTGGGCCCGAACATCCTCGACTCCGGCTTCCAGCTCGAGATCAAGATCAAAAAGGGCGCCGGCGCGTTCGTCTGCGGCGAGGAAACGGCGTTGATCCACAGCGTCGAGGGGCGCCGCGGCATGCCGCGCCCGCGCCCGCCGTTCCCCGCCGTGCGCGGGCTGTTCGGCAAGCCGACCGTGATCAACAACGTCGAGACGCTGGCCAACCTGCCCGCGCTCGTCGCGCACGGCGCCGATTGGTTCGCCGCCGTGGGCACGCCGACCAGCAAGGGGACGAAGGTCTTCGCGCTTTCGGGCAAGGTCGTCAACACCGGCCTGGTCGAGGTCGCGATGGGGACCCCGCTGCGGCAGATCATCTTCGACATCGGCGGCGGGATCCCCGGCGGCAAGCGCTACAAGGCCGTGCAGATCGGCGGGCCTTCCGGCGGCTGCATCCCGGAGCAGAAGCTCGACATCGACATCGACTACGAGTCCTTGAAGACGGTCGGGGCGATGATGGGCAGCGGCGGCCTGGTGGTGATGGACGAAGACACCTGCATGGTCGACGTCGCCAAGTTCTTCATGGACTTCATCCAGCGCGAGAGCTGCGGCAAGTGCATCCCGTGCCGCGAGGGCACGCGCCGCATGCTGGAGATCCTCGAGACCATCACCCGCAGCCGGCGCGGCGAGGACAAGCTGGAGGCGCTGGAGCGGTTCCGCGGCGTGATGTCGCTGCACAAGCTGGCCGAGGTGATCCGCGACACCAGCCTGTGCGGTCTCGGGCAGACCGCCCCGAACCCGATCCTCAGCACGCTGCGCTGGTTCCGCGACGAGTACGAGGCCCACATCTACGAGCGGCGCTGCCCGTCGCGGGCCTGCGCCGACCTCCTGACGTTCGTCATCGACCCCGAGCGCTGCAAGGGCTGCGCCCTGTGCGCGAAGAAGTGCCCGTCCAATGCGATCGTCGGCGTGCCGAAGTCGCCGTACCACGTCGTCGACGAGCGCTGTGTCGGCTGCGGCAACTGCCGCGACGTCTGCAAGTTCGACGCCGTCACGGTTCACTGAACGAGGAGCTGCCGTGATCACGATCGAGGTCAACAACCGGAACATCGAGGCCAGGGAAGGCGAGATGCTGCTCGCGGCGCTGCGGCGGGCCGGGATCCACGTGCCGACGCTGTGCCACCTCGAGGGCATGTTGCCGACCGGCGCCTGCCGCATGTGCGCGGTCGAGGTCGAGGGCCAGCGCAACCTGATCCCGAGCTGCGCCTACCCGGTGAGCCCCGGGATGAAGGTCAAAACGCACAGCCCGCGCGCCATCACCGCGCGCCGGACGCTGGTCGAACTGCTGCTGGCCAACCACCTCGACGACTGCCTGTACTGCGTGCGCAACGGCAGCTGCCAGCTGCAGGACCTCTCGCACGAGTTCGGCATCCGCCACCGGCGCTTTTTCGGGGCCAAGGACCGGCACAAGCTCGACACCTCCAGCCCGTCGATCGCCCGCGATCCCGAGAAGTGCATCCTGTGCGGCAAGTGCGTGCGCGTGTGCGAGGAGATCCAGGGCGTCTCGGCGATCGACTTCGTCGGCCGCGGCAGCAAGACCCGCGTCGGCACAGCGTTCGAGGAGGGGCTGAACGTCAGCAGCTGCATCAACTGCGGGCAGTGCGTGATGGTCTGCCCGACCGGTGCGCTGTACGAGCACGGCCACACGGACCAGGTGCTCGCGGCGCTCAACGACCCGCGGCTGCACTGCGTGGTCCAGCACGCGCCGTCGGTGTCGGTCTCGCTGGCCGAGGAGTTCGGCCTCAAGCCGGGCAGCGACGTGGACGGCGCGCTGGTCGCCGTCCTGCGGCGGATCGGCTTCCGGCACGTCTTCGACACGGCCTTCTCGGCCGACCTGACGATCATGGAAGAGGCGTCGGAGCTGGTGCACCGCGTGCGGCACGGCGGGCGGCTGCCGATGCTGACGAGCTGCTCGCCGGGGTGGATCAAGTTCGTCGAGGAGTTCTACCCCGAGATGATCCCGAACCTGTCCACCTGCAAGAGCCCGCAGCAGATGATGGGGGCGGTCGCCAAGTCGTACTTCGCCGCCCGCGAGGGGCTCGACCCGCAGCAGGTGTTCAGCGTGGCGATCATGCCGTGCACGGCGAAGAAGTTCGAGGCTGGGCGGCCCGAGATGCTGAACGGGACGTACCCGGACGTGGACGCGGTGTTGACCACGCGCGAGCTGGCGCAGGTGATCCGGATGTTCGGCCTCGACCTGGCGCGCGTGCCGGCGGAGTCGCCGGACAGCCCGTTCGGCGAGCGCACCACGGCCGGGAAGCTGTTCGGGGCCTCGGGCGGGGTGATGGAGGCCGCGCTGCGCACGGCGCATCACCTCTTGACCGGCTCGGACCCCCAGCAGCTCAAGTTCGCGCCGCTGCGCGGGCTGGACGGCGTCAAGGAGCTGCGCGTCGACATCGGGGGCGTCCTGCTCGGGGTGGCGGCGGTGAGCGGGCTGGGGAACGCGCGCAAGCTCCTGGACCAGGTCCGGGCCGGGCGCGACGACCTGCACTTCATCGAGGTCATGACCTGTCCGGGCGGCTGCATCAACGGCGGCGGCCAGCCGCGCTCGGTCAGCCCCGAGGCGATCCGCGCCCGCATGCAGGCGCTGTACACGATCGACCGCGACGAGCCGGTGCGGCTGTCGCATCGCAACCCCTCGGTGCAGCGGTTGTACCGCGAGTTCCTCGGCGAGCCGCTCTCCGAAAAATCGCACGAGCTGCTGCACACGCACTACGCCGCGCGCCACGCGCTGGTCTGAGCGCCGATGAACGAGCAAGCGATGGAGCAGCCGAAGAGCCCGGCGCTGGTGACGACGATCGGCGAGCGCTGCCGCGTCTGCTACCAGTGCGTGCGCGAGTGCCCGGCCAAGGCGATCCGCATCGCCGAGGGCAAGGCGCAGGTGCTGTCCGAGCGTTGCATCGGCTGCGGGATCTGCGTCGGGGTCTGCGCGCAGAAGGCCAAGAGCGTGCAGAGCGCGCTCGGCCGCGTGCGCGAACTTCTGGCCGGCACGGAACCGGTGGGGGCGATCATCGCGCCGAGCTTCCCGGCCGAGTTCCCCGACCTGCAGTACCGCCAGGTCGTGGGGATGATCCGCGCGCTGGGGTTCGGCCACGTGCACGAGGTCGCGTTCGGGGCCGACCTGGTCGCGGCGGAGTACCGCCGGCTGGTGGACGAGAACCACGGCCGCAAGCTGATCGCGACGACCTGCCCGGCCGTGGTCGGGTACGTCGAGCGCTACCACCCGCGGCTGGTCCCGAGCCTGGCCCCGGTCGTCTCGCCGATGGTGGCGATGGCGCGCATGCTGCGCTCGCGCCACGGGCAGGACATCCGGATCGTGTTCATCGGCCCGTGCATCGCCAAGAAGCGCGAGGCCGCGCGCGCGGACCTGCCGGGCAACGTCGATGCGGCGCTGACGTTCGCCGAGCTGCACGAACTGCTGGCCGAGCGGCAGATCGACCCCCGCACCGTCCAGCCGTCCGATTTCGACGCGCCGCGCGGGCGGGGCGGGCGGCTGTTCCCGATCAGCAGCGGGATGCTCGCGGCGGCCGAGATCCAGGAGGACCTCGTCACCGGCGACGTGATCGTCGCCGAGGGCGCGGCGCAGTTCGTACAGGCGATCGAGGAGTTCGAGGCCGGCGCGATGGAAACGCGGCTTCTGGAAGTCCTGTGCTGCAACGGCTGCATCATGGGCCCCGGCATGAGCACCGGGCTGCCGCAGTTCGGCCGCCGGGCCAAGGTCAGCATGTACGTCCGCCAGCGCAACGCGGAACTCGACGGCCACGGCTGGCGCGAGCGGATGCTGTCGTACCCGGACCTCGACCTCTCGCGGCAGTTCCGCAACAACGACATGCGCATGGCGGCGCCCTCCGAGGAGCAGCTCCTGCGGATCCTGGCCCAGATGGGCAAGCAGCGGCGCGAGGAAGAGCTGAACTGCGGCGCCTGCGGCTACCCGACGTGTCGCGACCACGCCAAGGCGATCCACTGCGGGCTGGCCGAGACCGAGATGTGCCTGCCGTTCGCGATCGAGGAGCTGCGGCGGACCGTCTCCGACCTCGGCCGGACCAACGAGGAACTGGCCAACACGCAGGAAGCGCTCGTCCGCTCGGAGAAGCTGGCCAGCATGGGCCAGCTCGCGGCGGGCATCGCCCACGAGGTCAACAACCCGCTCGGCGTGGTGCTGATGTACGCGCACTTCCTGAAAGACGAGGCCGCGGAGAACCCGCAGCTGCAGGACGACGCGCGGATGGTCGTGGAGCAGGCCGACCGCTGCAAGAAGATCGTCGCCGGGCTGCTCGACTTCGCGCGCCAGAACAAGGTCCACATCGAGGCGGTCCCGCTGCAGGCGCTGATCGAGCGCGGCCTGCGCGGCGTGCCGCGGCCGGAGGGGATCGAGGTCGTGACCGACAACCCGCTCGGCGAGCGGCCGCTGGAGGTCGATCCGGACCAGCTGACGCAGGTCCT
>JAGOJY010000131.1 GCA_017994815.1 Acidobacteriota bacterium | reverse complement strand
GCCTGCGGGCCGGAGCGCCGGCTCGGCATGGGCCGGATGCTGGACAGCGCGCTCGACGCGACGGGCCGCAAGGCGCGTCTGGTCTGGGTGCCGGCCGCGTTCCTGCGCGAGCACGGCGAGAACGGCGAGGGCAAGCTGCCGATCTGGGCCCCGTACGACGGCGAGACCAAGGGTTTCCACACCTGGAGCAACGCCCGAGCGATCGCCGCCGGGCTGAAGTTCCGGCCGCTCGGCCGGACCATGAAGGACACGCTGGCCTGGTTCCGCACGCTGCCGGCCGACCGTCAGGCGGCACTCAAGGCCGGCCCGAGCGCGGAGGAGGAGGCCCAGTTGGTCGCGGCGTGGAGGACCGCCCAGGCCGCCCCCGCCTCCTCCTGACCGCGTTCGCCGTACCTTCCCGGGGGACTTGGGGAGGTGAACGATGATCCGCCGGACCCGTCCGTGGCCGCTCGCGGTGTCCCTGTCCGCCGCCCTGGCCTGCGGCTTCGCGCTGGCCGCCTCGCAGCCGCCCGCGCTGCATTTCGAAGACAACATCTTCAACCGCCCGCACGTCAACACTTACCCGCGCCCGTTCCGCAACCGGACGAACGTGACCACCGCGACGACCTTCTACTTCGAGGTGCTCGTCCCCGACGTGAACGGCGATGCCGGCAAAGTCGACCCGGACTCCATCACCGCCACGCTGCGGCCTGCCTCGGGGGCGCCGATCCCGATGCTGCTCGCGAACCGGCAGTTCGCGGCCGGTTTCAGCGGCCAGGTGATCTCCGCGATCGACAGCGGCGACTGGAACGGCGAGGCGGTGTACATCGTCCCCGCCGCGGCACTCGATCCGGCGCGCACGTACACCATCGAGGTCTACGCCAGGACTTTGGACGGCTTGCCGATCGACCCCGCGCAGGACTCGTGGTCGTTCACCACGCGCCCGAGCCTGGCCGACCCGTCGGTTTCGTGGTCGATCGACCTCGCCTCGCCGACGGTGCGCTGGGAGGGCTGGTTCTGGTCCGGCCTGCTCAAGCCCAACTTCGACACCAGCCGCCTGTTCGACCAGCTCGACTCGTACACGTTGATGGACGGGGTGCGCGCGAGTAACCCGGATGCCTGGTCGCTGCAGCGCGACTGGCCGCTCACCAGCGACTTCTGGCACAACGGCGTCTTCGACGGCAACCCGAACCCGGTGCGCGAGCGCGAGACGCGTCGCGTCACGGCGGTGAACCACGTCGGGACCGGGACCGCGCTCACGCTGGCCGACATCGAGGAAGGGCCGCTGTACGGCATCGCGCCCAACCGCCCGCTGAGCCTCGACTACCATCCCGACGACACGGTCACGATCGCCGATCGCTCCAAGTCCGAGCAGACCCAGGTCCTCAGCGTCGACGACGCGCTGCACCGCGTGATTGTCCGCCGCCTGTCGACGACTGCCTGGGACCTCAACTATCTCGGCTCGCACCCCGCCGACAACCCGGAGACACCGGACAACTTCACGCTGCCGCTGTGTTACCTGCGCAAGTACTCCCCGGCCGGCACGCTGCGCTACTACTGGGCGCGGATCGACGACGAGTGGGACATCGTCCACGGGCAGCACGGGCGGCGGCTGGTGGTCAACTTCTCTTTCGTCCCGCTGGACCTCTCGCGCACGCCGGTCCCGGCCAGGACCGGCGGCCACGGCAGCATCTCGCCGCCGAAGAACTACGAGCAGTGGCACGAGTTCGTGCGCCAACTCGTGTTCCACCTGATCGACCGCTACGGCCCCGCGACGCAGGATTTCTACTTCAGCGTCGGCAACGAGTGCAATTTCTCGAGCTTCTGGGGCGGCACGAACGACGAATTCTACGAGTACTACGACTACACCGTGAACGCGGTCCTGACGGCGTTCGAGGACCGGGCGCTCGACGCCTCGCGGGTGATCGTGGGCGGGATCGAGGCCGCGGGACTCGGCGGCAACAGCTACATCAAGGACGCGCTGTACCACTGCTCGGGCGCGGCCGCCCGGCCGGGGGGCGGGATCGCCGAGCAGAACTACGTCTGCGCGAATCCCGCGTTCGCCGGCAAGCGCGCGGCGCGGGTCCAGGCGCTGTGCGACGCCTTCGGCGGCAAGGGCTCGCCGCTGGACTTCGTCTCGATTCACGAGTACGAGCACACGCACGTGGCGGTAGCGGACATGACGCAGATCCGCGATGACGCGCTGGCGATGGACCCCGCGTTCTTCGATCGGCTGAACATCACCTCGTTCGAAGCCACGCCGGACTGGATCCCGCGTCCCGACCCGGCCTCGCGGGCGATGTACCTCGGCAACGGGTTCGCCAGCGGCTGGTGCGCCGACTGGATGCAGCGCATGGTCGCGCGGGCGATGACGGACGCGCGTTACGCGCGCCACGAGTCGATCCTGACCGTCTGGCCGTTCGACTACAACGGCGACGGCATCTCGGCCGTGACAGGCTTGATGCGCGTGGACGACGACGGCGATGGCACGGAAGACCGCATCAGTACGATCAAGAAAGACATCTTCAACTACGTCGCGCTGCAGGCGAAGCTGGGCCGCGACCTCGCGGCGCTGCCCGACCGGGATGTGAGCGGTATCCGGCTGGCGGGCGTGCGCAGCGTCACGCCGCGCTCGCACGCGTTCCTGCTCTACGCCTACGACAACCAGGACACGGAGTCCCGCGAGCCGGCCGCGTTCGCCGCGCACCTGTCCCTGACCGGCGTGCCGTGGCCCGTCGCCACTGTCAGGACGTCGCGCGTGGACCGCGACCGCTCCAGCCCCTATCGCGCCTACCAGGCGCTGCCGAAGAAGAACCTCTACCGGCCCGCGGAACTGGCGCAGCTCGAGGCCTCCGACGAGCTGGTCGAGGTCGGCCCGCCGCAGGACCTCCCCGTCAGCGGCGGAGCGCTGGAGATCGAGACCGGCCTGGCGGTCAACGGGATCGCGCTGGTCGAGATCACGGGATTCGACGGCGACCACGACGGCCACGCCGACGCCCAGGACAACTGCCCGGCAGTTTTCAACCCGGAGCAGCTCGACGCGGACGGCGACCTGCGCGGCGCAGCCTGCGAGTGCGACGACGCCGATCCGGCCGCGTGGGCCGAGCCCGCCGAAGTTGGGCAGCACACCGTCGGCCGTGCGGACGCCGCGGTGGTGCTGAACTGGCCGTCGCTCGCGGCCGCGGCCGGGCACGGCACGCGGTACGACGTCGTCTCCGGCGCGCTCTCCGAACTGCTGGTCGACGCCTCGTTCGCACGCGCGGAGTGCCTGCTCGACGGTGCCGCCGAACCACCGGTAGACGACCCATCGGCGCTGCCCCCGCCGGGCGAGGCGCGCTACACGCTGGTCCGCGGCCAGAACGGTTGCGGTAGCGGCACGTTCGGCTCGGGGACGCCTTTGCCCGATCCGCGCGACCTGCTCGACGACGCGACGCCCTGCCCGTAAGGTCGCGATGCTGCCGGTGCGGGAACTCGAACGGCGGGCGCAGCGGGCCCGCGAGATGCTTGCGCACTGCGAGTTGTGCGCCCGCCGCTGCGGCGCCGATCGCACGGTCGGAGCGACGGGCACCTGCCGCACCGGCAGGCTCGCGCGCGTCGCAAGCTGGGGCGCGCACCACGGGGAGGAGAACCCGCTGCGCGGCCGCCGCGGCTCGGGGACGATCTTCTTCGCCTCCTGTAACCTCGCCTGCGCCTATTGCCAGAACTGGGACATCAGCCAGGCGGATGCGGGCCGCGAGGTCTCGGCCGCGGAGCTGGCCGCGATCATGCTCGAGCTGCAGGCGCGCGGCTGTCACAATGTCAACCTGGTTTCGCCGAGCCACGTCGTCACACCGCTGCTGGAGGCGATCGCGATCGCCGTGCCGCGCGGCCTCGCGCTCCCCGTGGTCTACAACACCGGCGGCTATGACGGCCCGGAGGCGCTGGCGCTGCTGGACGGGGTGATCGACATCTACATGCCGGACGCCAAGTACGGCACCGACGAGCTGGGGCAGCGCTACTCGGGCGTGCCGGACTACGTCGCGGTCAACCGCGCCGCGATCCGCGAGATGCACCGGCAGGTCGGCGACCTCGTGCTCGACGAAGAGGGCATCGCACGGCGCGGTCTGCTCGTGCGGCACCTGGTCCTGCCCGGCCACGCCGCGAACTCCGAGGCGGTGCTGGAATTTCTCGCGACCGAGATCTCGCGGCAGACCTACGTCAACGTCATGGACCAGTACCACCCGAGCTTCCGCGCGGGCGCCCTGCCGCCGCTCGACCGGGCGCTGTCGGCGGCGGAGCACCGCGCCGCGCTCGCGGCCGCGCGGCGGTTTGGCCTGGGCCGGCTGGACCCGTGATCGTCCACGTCGAGTGCCACGCCGGTCACCGCGGGGAGGAGACCCCGCGGCGTTTCGTCGTCCACGGGCGGACGGTGGAAGTCGCGGAGGTCATCGATCGCTGGCTCGCGCCCGATCACCGGTACTTCAAGGTCCGGGGCGGTGACGGAATCGTCTACCTGCTGCGCCACGACGTGGACGCCGAGTGCTGGGAACTGCGCTGAAGTATCCTGTCCGGCCGGAGGCTCGATGCAGGAGCTGACTTTCGCCGGCAACACCCTCGAAGCCTGGATCACGGCCGCCAGCGTCGGCGTGGCGCTGTTCGTGATCCTGCTCGGCCTGCGCTCGTTCGCGATGACGCGGCTGGCCCGCATCGCGGCGCGCACCGACACCATCGCCGACGACATCGTCTGCGGATTGGCCGGCTCGACCCGCCGCTTCTTCCTGTTGGCCGTCTCGATCTACGCGGCCAGCCTGCTGCTCACGGTGCCGGACCGTCCGGCGCGGATGGTCTGGGTCGGGCTGGTCCTCGCGGCCACGGTGCAGGCGATCG
>JAGOJY010000130.1:2541-4851 GCA_017994815.1 Acidobacteriota bacterium | reverse complement strand
CCGGTTTCCGGGCCCGGCGGGAACAGCGCCCGTTGGCGGCCCCTCACGCCCGCGGGTGGTGCTGGTCGTACCTCGCGCGCAGGCGTGCGCGCGCCACGGGGGTGTAGATCTCGGTCGTCGAGATGTCCCGGTGGCCGAGCAGCAGCTGGACCGTCCGCAGGTCCGCCCCGTGCTCGACGAGGTGCGTGGCGAACGAGTGCCGAACGACGTGCGGCGAGATCCGGTCCGGGGCGATCCCCGCCGCGAGCGCGAGCCGCCGGAGCTGGGCCCAGAAGTTCTGCCGCGTCATCGGCGCGCCTGCGCGCCCGGGAAACAGGACGTCGCCCTTGGGCCGGAGCGCGGGTCGCCCCTCGGCGATGAAGCGCTCGAGCGCGGCGCGCGCGGGGTCGCCGAACGGCACGATGCGCTCGCGGTCGCCCTTGCCGACGACCCGCACGAGCCCGCGGCGCAGGTCCACCTGCGGCGTGCGCAGCGCGCACAGCTCCGACACGCGCAGCCCGCTGGCGTACAGCACCTCGAGCATCGCGCGATCGCGCAGGCCGCGCGGCGAGTCGTCGGGCGCGGCGAGCAGCGCCTCGACCTCGCCCTCGAGCAGTACCCGCGGCAGCGGCCGGCGGCGGCGCGGCGCATCGAGGCGCCGCGCCGGGTCGTCCTCGCGCCGCCCGTCCTCGCGCAGGAAGCGCAGGAACGCGCGGATCGCCGCCAGGCGGCGGGCGCGCGTCGCGGGCGACATCCCGCGGGCCCGCTCCCGGCGCATCCAGCCCTGGATCTCGGCCTCGCCGACGTCCTCCAGCCGCTCCGCCGCCGCGCGGCCCGCGGGTGCGCGCGCGGCGAACGACGCCAGGCTCTCGAGGTCGCGCCGGTACGCATCGACGGTACGCGGCGACAGGCCGCGGACGACGACCAGGTGCTCGAGGAAGACGTCGAGCGCGTCGTGCCGCTCGCTCCCGGTCACGGGTCCGGCGTGCCCCCCGGCCCGTCGAGAAGGAACGTGACCGGGCCGTCGTTGACCAGCTCGACCTCCATCATCGCGCGGAACTCGCCCTCGGCGACGCTCACGCCTTCGGCGGCGAGCGCCTCGATGAACACGCGGTACAGCGGGACGGCTTCCTCCGGCGGCGCCGCCGGGTCGAAGGAGGGGCGCCGGCCCTTGCGCGTCCGCGCGGCCAGCGTGAACTGCGAGACGACCAGCACCGCGCCGCCGGCCTCGCGCACGCCGAGTTCCCAGGCGCCGCCCGGTCCCGGGAACAAACGCATCGCGGCCACGCGGCGCCCGTACCACTGCGCGAGCGCGGGCGGGTCGCCCCGTTCGACGCCGAGGAAAACGAGCAGGCCCCTACCGATGCGCCCGACCGACCGTCCGTCGACCCGCACCTCCGCCCGGCTCACGCGCTGCACGAGGACCTTCATCGCCGCCGCGATTATCCACGCTTCCGCCAGCGGGACGCGCGGGCCGGCGTCCGAGTTGACCGCGGCGGTCCGCCATGCGAGTCTGCGCGCGCCCGTGGAACGGCGGGCGAACAGGCTGGAGGGACGGTCATGGCCTCGATGGCGAAGGTGATTCTCGTCGGCAACCTCGGGCGCGACGCCGAGCTGAAGTACCTGCCGAACGGAACGCCGCTTCTGGAGTTCTCGATCGCGACGAACGAGAAGTGGACCGACCGCTCGGGCGCGCAGCAGGAACACACGCAGTGGTTCCGCATCACGCTCTGGGGCCGGCAGGCCGAGTCGCTCAAGACGTACCTGCTGAAGGGCAAGCTGGTGTACGTGGACGGGCGGCTGCGCGTGCGCGACTTCGTCGACCGCGAAGGCAAGACGCGCTACTCGCTCGACGTCCGGGCGGACCAGGTGCAGATGCTCGGCGGCGGCGGTGGGGTCGGGGCCGGCGGGCCGCGCGGGTCCGAGGAGCAAGCTGCCCCGGCCGAGCTCCAGGGCGACGACCCGCACTTTTCGGACGAAGACATCCCGTTCTGACGCGGAACCCCCGGGTGCGTCCCGGCTTTTTCGCGTTGCCCGCCCTTGGACCCGGCGGTATAAGTCGGGCCGAGGGCTGGGAGGCCGGATGACGATGCGGGTTGCGGGTGTGTTCGCGGTCGGCACGGTCCTGGCGCTTGCCATCTCTGCCGGCGCGGCTTACGAGAACGAGCGGCCGGAATCGCCGGCCGGCGGGGCGGTCGTCGGCTCCGAGTTCACCTTCCACATCGCGGCGGACGGCAAACACTCGCCCGACGAGGCTTACCGCATCGAGGTCGCGACCGACTCCGACTTCGAGAACATCGTCCGCGCCTTCGACACCACGAAGGTGCCGGG
>JAGOJY010000130.1:0-2441 GCA_017994815.1 Acidobacteriota bacterium | reverse complement strand
CCGAGTTCACCTTCCACATCGCGGCGGACGGCAAACACTCGCCCGACGAGGCTTACCGCATCGAGGTCGCGACCGACTCCGACTTCGAGAACATCGTCCGCGCCTTCGACACCACGAAGGTGCCGGGTAAGCGCAAGGCCTTGGGCGCCAAGGCCGGCGGCGATGCCACGCAGGCCCCGGCCGGCGGCGACGCGACGCAGGTCCCGGCCGACGCCGGCGAGGCCGCGGGCGGGGCGGGCGGAACGGCCCCGCCGGGCAACGACGCCACCCGGCCGCGCGGTCGCGGCGGCGCCCGGGGCCCGCGGGCCGGTGGTGGCCGGCCGCCGGCAGCGGCCCCCGCGGGCGCGCGCGGCGGCGGCGTCACGCCGAAGGGCCGGCCCGGGATCGCGACGTGGAGCTACGGCAGCGAGTTCGCGCTGGAGGACGTGCCGGAGGAGTACCGGCCCACCAACCACGTCGGCATCTACTGCCGTGCCCGGGGCCAGCTGCAGGACGGCACTTACTTCTGGCGCGCGTCCAAGTCGATCGGCGGCGGTGAGTGGAGTTCGCTCGGCGACCCGCAGGAGTTCGTGATCGACACCGTTCCTCCCGCCACGGTGGACTCCATCAGGATGGACATGCGGTCGGACGGCACGCTGCGGATCTCGTGGGATCCCGTCTGGTCCGACCAGGGGCAGAACTCGGAGCACGTCGCCGGGTACCGCGTCTACCGCTACGACAAGATCCTCAAGCGTTACCCGCTGATGACGCGCTACCTCGTGGGCGAGACGCAGGAATCCGACGTGACGCTCGACGTCGCCGAGAACGATCCCAAGCTCGTGTTCTACCGCGTGCAGGCGGTGGACAGCGTCGGCAACGAGGAAGGCCGGCCGCGCCCGGCGCCGATCGGCGCGTTCGACCTCGCGTTCGAGGCCCCCGACTTCGACCAGCTCGCCGACCCGGCCTATCTCAAGCAGCTCAATCAGGAAGAGCGCGACCGCCAGAAGTAACGACCCGCGGGGGTCGCGCCGAGTTCCGCACGCTCGCTTTGCGCCCGGACGACCGGAGAACACCTGGACCGCGCGCGCCGGGCCTCGAACCCGTCACGGCCGGATCATGGAAAACGCCCGAACGCGCGGAGTGCCTCGAACGACCGTCCTGGCCCGGCCGCCTGCGGCGGCCCGTACGAATGCGCGCACGAATGCGCGTGCCGCACAGCGCCGCCGGGGCGACGAGCCGGAGGCGTTAGGGCGCGACCTCGACGCCGAGCCGCGCGAGCGCGCGCTTGGCGTCGGCGAGCACGGGGGAATTCGGGTAGAGGTCGGTCAGCTCGCGGTAGGACTTCGCGGCCTCGTCGCGGTTGCCGGCCTTCTCCAGCGCGCGGCCGAGCCCTTCGAGCGCGAGGTCGCGCGGGTAGCCGGAATCGGCCGTGGCGAGCTTGCGCCACTGCTCGACCGCGTCGGCGGTCCGCCCGGCCTGCAGCAACGCCTCGGCGGTCGCCGCCCGCACGAGGGGGCCGATCGTCGGGTCGCCGCCGAGGTCGTCCTCCGCCTGCTGCAGTTCCGTCAACGCGCCGGCGGCATTGCCGCCGCGCAGCAGCGCCACGCCGTGCAGGTAGCGCGCGAGGTGCCCGGGCGTGCCCCAGCGGCCCGCCGCGTCCTCGAGCCGCTTGGCCGCCGCCTGCGCGCGCTCGTTCGCGCTGCTGAACGTCGGGGCGTAGGGATCGGCCGGCTTCGCCGGCTGGTTCGCGACCACCGGGGCGTCCAGCGCCGCCTGCCCCTGCGCCAGGAGTTCCGAGGCCCGCGAGGCGCTGCGCGCCGTGAACGTCATGAAACCCCACACCGCCAACACCGCGAGCACGATGCCCCCCGCGCCGTACAGCAGGGGTTTCGGATGCTGTTCCACCCACTCGAAAACGTGCATGGTGCTGTCGACGAACTCGTCCTGCTTGATCTTCTTCCGGCTCACACGGTCCATGTCACGTCCTCGTGGAGATTCGTCGCTGTCCGGATGGCGATGGTAGGCCCGGCAGGACTCGAACCTGCGACCTTCGGTTTAGGAAACCGCTGCTCTATCCACTGAGCTACGGGCCCGATCCGGACCGGGTCCTGCACCATCGCCCCTCGCCGCGGCCAGCCCCCGGCCGCCGCGGACAGCGCGCGCGAGTGTAGAGCATCGGCCCCGGCAGGTCACGACCTCGCTGGGCCCCTTCCCCGGGGCGCCAGCGGCGTCGGTGGACCGCTCCGTCACGGTTCGGGGCTGGCCGCGATTGGCCTGTACCTCCCGGATTGCGGGTAGAATACCCGTCCAAAATGCGTACGTTAGCCGCGGGGCAGGATCCACGCGCGCCGTTGCGGCGCCGGTGGAAGAAGCCGGGGGCGAGGCTGCTGGCGCTGCTCGTGGCAGTCGCCGCGGCCGCGTCGTGTTTGCCCCCCGCCCCCGCGCCTCCCTCCGCGCCCGTC
>JAGOJY010000129.1 GCA_017994815.1 Acidobacteriota bacterium | reverse complement strand
AGGCCGTACTCGCGGAGTTTGCGGTACAGGTTGCGCTCGCTGATCCCGAGGGCGCGGGCGGCCTGCGCGCGATGCCCGCCGCTCTCGCGCAGCGCGCGCTCGACGAGCGCCCGCTCCATCTGTTCCAGCGTCGGAAGTTCTCCATCGTCGCGCTGCCCGGCCGGCTGGCGCGGGGTCGCCGCCAGCGTCGCCGGGAGATGTTCGGGCCGGATCTCGTCGCCCTCCGAGACCACCATCGCCGCCTCGATCACGTGCAGGAGCTCGCGCACGTTGCCCGGCCAGTCGTGCCGTTCGAGGGCCTCGAGGGCGGACGCGCCGAGCCGCTTCGCTGACGCGAACCGCTCGTTGAGTTGCGCGACGAAGTGGTGCGCGAGCAGCGCCACGTCACCGTCGCGCTCGCGTAGCGCGGGCAGCTCGATCGCGATCGTGCGCAGCCGGTAGTACAGGTCCTCGCGGAAAAGGCCCCGCCCCACCAGCGAGCCCAGATCGCGGTTCGTCGCGGCGAGCACCCGCACGTCGACGTGGATCTCCTCCGTCCCGCCGACGTGCCGGAAGGTCGACGAGTCGAGCACGCGCAGCAGCTTCACCTGCGTCGCCTGGCTGACCTCGCCGATCTCGTCGAGGAAGATCGTCCCGCCGTGCGCGACCTCGAACAGCCCGGGCTTGGCGCGCTCCGCGCCGGTGAACGCGCCGCGTTCATGGCCGAAGAGCTCGCTCTGCAGCAGGCTCTCCTGCAACGCCGCGCACTCGACCACCACGAACGGACGATCGCGCCGATCGCTGCGGGCGTGGAGCATTTTCGCGACCATCTCCTTGCCCGTGCCGGTCTCCCCGGTGATCAGGACGCTCGCGTCGCTCCGGGCGACGCGGTCCACGAGCTGCAGGAGCCGGCGGAAGGCCGGGCTCTGCCCGACGAACGAGCGGCCCGGGTCGGCCGGGGTCAGCCCGCGCTCGAGCAGGCTCGCGCGCCGCTGCAGCGCGCGCCGCTCCAGCGCGCGCTGGATGCGCACTTCCAGTTCATCCAGCGGGCAGGGCTTGGCCACGTAGTCGAAAGCGCCGATGCGGATCGACTCGATCGCGGTGTCGATCGAGCCGTGGCCGGTCAGCATGATCACCTCCGCCGCCGGGTTCGTCTCGCGCAGCGCGCGCAGCACCTCCAGCCCGCTCCTGTCGGGCAGGTTCAGGTCGAGCAGCACGACGTCGGGCTCGGCACGTCCCGCCTCGCGGGAGGCCTCGGCGCCGGAGCCCGCCGCGGCCACGCGGAAGCCCAGCCGCTCGAGTTCGCCGGCCATCACGCGCCGGAACACGTCGTCGTCGTCGACCAGAAGCACCGTCGGCCGGCGCTTCACGGGCGGGCCGGCGCCCTGTCCGGCCCGGCGGCCGGCAGCGTGATCTCGAACGTGGAGCCGCGACCGGGCGCGCTGTCGACGCTGATGTCGCCACCCCAGCGGCGGACGAAGTTCATCGACAGGAACAGGCCCAGCCCCGTTCCGCCGGCGCGGAAGCTGACGAACGGTTCGAAGATCCGCGCCTGCCGTTCGGGCTCGATCCCGCACCCTTCGTCGCTGACGCGGATGCGCACGGGATCGGCGCCCTCCACGGCCACGCGGACACTGCCGCTTCTGGCGCAAGCCTGGATGCCGTTCAGCAGGAGGTTCAGCAGGGCGTGCTGCAGGTCCGGCTCGCTGGCGCGGACGCGGCACTCCGGAACGACGGCCGGGAGCTCGAGTTGCACCCCGTGCTCGCGCGCCGTCGGCTGGATGAGCCGTTCCACGGCGGCGAGCGTCGGACCGAGTTCGACGATGTCCGGCTGCGGCGCGTGCCCGCGCGAGAGCCGCAGGAAATGCTGCGTGATCCCGCGGCAGCGCAGGAGCTGCTCGCGGGCCGTGGCGGCGCTCTCCGCCACCCGCGGCCAGTCGGGCGGCTCCTCCGGGCGCGCGGGCCGGGCCGAGCGCAGGATTCCCTCCACGCAGGTCAGCACGGTCGCGAGCGGCGTGTTGATCTCGTGCGAGAAGCCGGACGCGAGCATCCCCAGGGACGCCATCCGGTGCGATTCCGCCAGGCGCGCCTCGGCGGCGCGCCGTTCCGAGATGTCCCGCCACACCTCCACGACCTGCGTGACGGCACCCCGGCCGTCGCGGATCGGTGACGCGTGCACCTCCTCCGAGATCGGGAGGCCGGCCGGCGAGCGGCGTTCGCAGATCCGCACCTGGCGTTCGCCGGTGTTGAGGCAGGCCAGGGTCGGGCAGTCGATGCCGCACATCCCGTGCGTCGCGTGACGGCAGGAGGACCCGAGCACCGCGTCCCGCGCGCGGCCGGTGCGCCGGAGAAAGGCCGCGTTCGCGGCCACGACGCGGCGCTCGGCGTCGAGCACGACGATCCCGTCGTCGATGCTGTTGATCACGGTCTCGAGCCGCTCGCGCTCGCGCGAGACGTCGCCCAGCAGGCCTGTCATCGAGTCCGCCATCGCGTTGAACTCCCGGCCGAGCCAGGACAAAACGTCGGAGCCCCCGGCCGGGACACGGCGCTGGAGATCGCCGTTCGCGATCATCCGGGCGGTCGTTTCGAACCGCCGCAGCCGGCGCATCACCACCAGGCGCACCACCAGCGCCACGCCACCACCCAGGAACAGGGCCAGGGTGCCGCTCCCGCCGGCGAACCACCACAGGTCCCGGTTCATCGCCGCGCGGATTCCGGCCGCGTCGATGTCGACCATCAGCACGCCGTTGATCCTGTGGCCTGCGTCGTGGCACCCGTGGCAGCGCTCGCGGTTGGGGACCGGCGTCACGATGCGGAGGATCGTCCCGCCCGGTGCATCGATCACGCGGCTGCCGGTGCGCTGGTCCGGCGGCAGCCGGTGGCAGACCCGGCACGTCTCGGACCCGCTCGAGAACTCCCCCGGCGCGACCGGGGCGCTGGAGTACCGGACTGCTCCCAGACGGTCGAGCAGGACCACCCGGCCCACGCCCGGCTCCGCGCCGAAGTCCTGGACCATCCGCGCGATGAGGCTGCGGTCGTTCTCCATCATCTGGTGTTCGAGCGCGGCCCGGATCAACTCGCTCCTGGCCTTGCCGTCGTGGCGCGCCGTGTCCAGCAGCGTCTCGAAATGCCGCAGCGAGTACAGGTAGGCGCCGATGGCGCAGGTGAGGACGACGACCGCCGAGATTCCGGCGACCAGCGCGGCCGACATGCTGGTGAATCGCAGCGTCATCGCGGCCCCGGGACCCGTGGCCGAAGTGTGCCCGCGCAAGTCGGCGCGAGTCAACGTCTGAAGACTGCCATACGGGCCTGACAGGCTGTCAGCGCGTGCTCGGCTGACAAACCTGTTTCTTTTTTTCAGACGGCATTGCCCGTTCGCGCAACTCCCCGGCCCGCCGCGCCTTGCGCGCACCGGCGTGGATCGGCGATGGCGGCGCGCGACCCTCGCCCGGGCCGCAGTTGGTCGTGGCACGCGCTTCGCATTCCAGGCTCGCACGCAGACGGAGGTGACGGCCCATGCTGATCTTCGTGGCGCTCCTGGTTTCCGGAATGGCCTCGGTGGCCGTGACGGCGCTCTTGCTGCGCCGGCTGCTCGAGGACGATCCCGCGCCCCCGGCCCCGCGCGTCGCGCGGCGCCCGGCGCTCGAAGCCTCGGCGTTCTTCGGCGAGCCGTCGGCGGCGCCGCGTCCGCGGCCTCGGGTGCCGATCGAGGTGCTGCTGAGCCAGATCGAGCGCCACGTGCGGCTGGAGCGTGTGGCGGCCGAGATGTTCCTCGATGTTCCGACGGCCAAGGCACTCCACGGCAAGACAACGTCCCCGCTCGTCAATTGAAGGACCGGAGCGCGATGCCCACCTTGCTGCAGACCGAACTGCTCGCGGGCCTGCCTCGCGAGGACGCCAACGAACTGCTGGCGCTGGGCACGCCGCTGACGCTCGCGAGCGGGCAAGTGCTGTTCCCGCTCGGCGCCGAGGCGCAGGCGCTGTTCCTGGTCGCGCGCGGCCGGATCGCGCTCACCCTGCCGATGTGGCTGCGCGGCCGGGAGCAGGACGTCCTGGTCCAGGAGAAGGGGGCCGGCGAGACCGTCGGGTGGTCCGCGCTCGTGGCACCCCATCACTTCACGCTGAAGGCCACGGCGCTGGTCGAGTCGGAGCTGCTCTCCTTCCCGCGAACCGGGCTCGCCGCGCACCTCGCGGCCAAGCCGGCCGTCGGCCACGTCGTGACGACCAACCTCGCCGCGATCGTCGCCCGCCGCCTGCACGTCGCGCAGGCGATGTGGCTGCGTGAGATGCAGCGCGTCGTCGAGCTGAGCTGCGAGTGAGCCGGCCGCGCAGGACGAGGGACCTGATGAAGGACCGGGAACACCTGGTGCGGCTAGCGCTGCTGTTCGTCGTCGGGTTCGCGGTCGTCCTGCCGGCGTCGCGGGCGCTGCTGGTCCCGGACGATTTCGGCGAGCTGGGACACTACCGGGCGGGTGCGCTGGCCGACAACATGGCAAGAGACGTTCGCTTCGCCGGGCAGGACGCCTGCCTCGAGTGCCACGGCGACGTCGGCAGGGACAAGGCAGCGGGGGCCCACGCGGGCGTGCGGTGCGAGGCGTGTCACGGAGCCCAGGCGGCCCACGCCGCGGACCCGACGGTGCTCCCCGACCTGCCGCACCCGCCGGCCGTGTGCCTCGCGTGCCACGCCCGGAGCGTCGCGCGGCCGCAAGCGTTCCCGCAGATCGAAGTGTCGGAGCACGCCGGCGAAGGCTGCGCCGAGTGTCACCGCTCGCACCAGCCGCAACCGGCCTGAGGATCCCCGTGCAGATCGATCGACGCGAGTTCATGAAGGGCGCCGGGAAGTTCGTGATCCTGACCGCCGCGGCGGCCGCCGCGTGGGACCACGTGCTCGCCGGACGCGCCGGGCAGGCGCCCGGCTACGACATGAGCCGTCACTGGTGGGCGTTCTACATCGACGTCGAGAAGTGCATCGG
>JAGOJY010000058.1 GCA_017994815.1 Acidobacteriota bacterium | reverse complement strand
CCCCAAGTACACCTACTGACCGCCTCGCCGATCGCGACGCCGGACATCACGCGGCCGACCCCGCCGCGGACCCGTCGCCCGCCGCCGCCGCTCGCGGCCACCGCGCGCCATTTCGTGGACACCTCTGACCCGTGCGCGGGGTGCCGTCGCTGGCGGCGCCCAGCGGTCCCGCGCCCCCGGTGCAACTCACCTCCGCGCGCACGAGGTAGAAGAACGCCGCGGCGGGCGGGGGCGTCGAAGTGTCGGTCGCGGCGAGGTCGTTGCCGTCGCTCTCGACGCAGGTCGCGACGTCGAACCCGTCCGCCGCGCTCGCGCGGAGCGTGTCGTACAGCGTGGATCCCGGCGCGCCGCCGGGATCGGTCGGCGCCTGCCAGGTGATGAGGGTCTTGCCCGCGCCGACGAGGAGCTTCCGCGCCTCGCCGGGCGGCGACCAGACCTGGCCGTTCAGGTCATCGCAGTCGCCCGGCAAGAGCCCGTACCCGGCCGGCGGATCGCAGGCGCTGGCGGTGTCGGCGACGGTGCCGAGCCCGTCGCCGTCGGCATCGCGGTAGTACGTGCGCTCGGTGCACGGGCCGCCGCGAAGATCGCCCAGGGTGACCGCGTTGTCGGGCAGCGCGAGCCACGGCGTGCGCGGCTGCAGCGGGTTGCCGCTGATCACGCGCAGCCGCCAGCGGTTCATGCCGGCCGCGAGGCCGGGAACCAGTTCGTCGAAGCCGTCGTGGACGCTGCCCGACGGTCCCGGCGCGCCGGTGTCCGTCGCGGCGGTCGTGACGAGCCCGAGCCCGTCGAACGGCTCTGCCTGCGGCTTGCTCTCGTACTGCAGCCGTACGCGGGCGCGGCCCGACGAGCTGCGGCCCTTCGCGCGCAGGCGGAACGTGGTTTCGGACGGCGCGCGGAGTTGCGGAGCGATCGGGGCCGAGGCGTCGGCGCGCCACTGCCGCGGGACGCGGTCGAGCCCGTCGCCGCCGTTGCCGTAGTGCACGTACGCCTGACCGGAGTCGGTGTTGGGATCGTCGTACAGGTACGCGCCGACGACGATGTCGGAGAAGCCGTCGCCGTTGATGTCGCCGGCCCCGGCGCCCGGGCCCATCGCCGACCCGGGCTGGTTCGTTTCCGCGGTGAACGCCGGCAACGACGCGAGACCGGACGACGAGCCCCGGTAGACGTACACGCGTCCCTCGTTGCTCTCGGGGCCGTCGTAGCCCGTGGCCCCGACGATCACGTCGGAAAACCCGTCCCCGTTGACGTCCCCGGCCGATCCGACGCGCACCCCGAACGACGCGTTGGCCTGGTCGCTCTCGGCCGTCCACGCGGGCGCGGCGCCGAGACCGCTCGCGGAACCGAGGTAGACGAACGCCCGGCCCTCGCTGGTCTGACCGTTGCTGAACGTGGACGCGCCGACGACCAGGTCGGCGAAGCCGTCGCCGTTCACGTCACCCGCGGCCCCGACCGCACCGCCGAACGACGAGAACGCGACGTTGCTGTCGGCGGTCCAGTCCGGCGCCGCGGACGGACCGTCCGGTCCGCCGTGGTAGACGAAGACGCTGCCCTCGTCGCGCTGGCCCGCGTCGAAGTTCCGCGCGCCGACCGCGATGTCCGCGTACCCGTCACTGTTGACGTCGCCGGCGCCCGCGACGGAGCGACCAAAGTCCGCGAGCGCCTGTCGCGGGTGCGATGTCCAGGCCGGCATCTTCCCGGGTCCCGTGGGCGAGCCGAAGAAAACGTAGGCTCGTCCTTCGTCCGCGTGGGTGTCGTCGAAGAACGGCGCGGCGGCGATCACGTCGGCGTAGCCGTCGCCGTTCGTGTCGCCCGCGGGCGAGGCGGAAACACCGAGGTGCGCGTTGACCTGGTTGGACTCGAAACTCCAGGCGGGGGTCGTCGCGAGTCCCGCGGGGCTGCCGGGAAAGACCAGGATCCGGCCCTCGCCCGTCTCGCCGTTGCCGTAACCCGGTGAGGAGATCAGGACATCCGCGTAGCCGTCGCCGTTGACGTCGCCGGCGCCGACGGCGCAGGCGCCGAAAAAGCCGCCCGCGACGTTGCCCTCGACGGTCCACGACGGTGCCGGCGGAAGCCCGCCGGCGGAGCCGTAGTAGGCATGGACTTTCCCTTCGTCCACCTGCCCGCCGTCGTACAGGTAGGCGCTGACGAGCACGTCGGAGTAACCGTCGCCGTTGACGTCGCCCGCGCCCGCGCAGCTGTAGCCGAAGTACGATCCGGGCTGGTTGCCCTTCGCGCTCCAGGCTGCGGTGGGCGACGGTCCGTCACCCGCGCCGCCGAACACGAGCGCCTGCCCGTCGTCCGTACCGGTCCCGTCCTTCCGCGGCAAGCCCGCGGCGAGTTCGGCGAACCCGTCGCCGTCCACGTCGCCCGCGGGGCCCAGCGCCGCGCCGAAGTGGGCGCCCGCCTCGCCGCCATCGCGGACGAAGTACGCCGTCGCCACGACGCCCCCGGCCGAGCCGCGGAACGCCAGCACGCGGCCCTCGTCGGCCAGCGTCCCGTCGAACAGCGGCGCACCGACGGCCACGTCGGCGAACCCGTCGCCGTTGATGTCGCCCGCCGGCGCCACGGCCGTCCCGAGCTGCGCGCCGGGCTGGTCGGGCTCGATGGCGAGGGCGGGGGAGAGCTGCAGGCCCAGCGCCGAACCGTGGTAAACGAGCGCCCGGCCTTCGTCGGCCTCGGCATCGTCGAACAGCGGCGCGCCCACGATCGCGTCCGCGTAACCGTCGCCGTTGACGTCGCCGGCCGCGGCGACGGCGGAACCGAACTGGGCGTTCGGCTGGTTCGCTTCGCTGGTCCACGCCGCCGCGGCGTCCAGCCCCGACGCGGATCCATGGAAGGCGTAGGCGCGGCCTTCATCCGTCTCGCTGTTGTCGTACAAGGGCGCGCCGATGATCACGTCCGCGAAGCGGTCGCCGTTGAGGTCGCCCGCCGTGCCCAGCGCAGCGCCGAAGCGGGCGCCGGCCTGGTCCGCCTCGGCGGTCCACGCGGCCGCCTGCGACAGGCCGGCCGCGCTCCCGCGGTACAGGAACGCGCGACCCTCGTCGGCCTGCGGGTTGTCGAACAACGGCGCGCCGGCGATCACGTCGGCGAAGCCGTCGGCGTCCACGTCGCCGGCCCCGGCCACGCTGGACCCGAACCTCGCGCCGGCCTGCTGGGCTTCCGCCGTCCAGGACGCGGTGCTCTCGAGCCCCGCAGGACCGCCGCGGAACAGCAGCGCGCGACCCTCGTCGGCTTCGCCGTTGTCGAACAGGGGCGCACCGACGACCACGTCGTCGAAGCCATCCCCGTCGACATCCCCGGCGGCGGCGACCGCGGCGCCGAACTGCGCGCCGGCCTGGTCGGATTCGGCCGTCCACGCGGCCACCGCTGACAACCCGGACGGCGAGCCCAGGTAGACGAACGCGCGTCCTTCGTCGGCCTCGCCGTTGTCGTACAGCGGGGCGCCGACGACGACGTCGGAGAACCCGTCGCCGTTGACGTCGCCGGCGGTCGCCACCGAGAAGCCGAACTGTGCGGCGGCCTGCCCCGGACCGCCCGTCCACTCCGGGGTGGTCAGCAGCGGATCGATCCGCAACGGGTACGTTGCGCCGGTGTCGTCGATCTCGATCACGATCGAAGAGGGGCCGGTGGCGAGTCGCGCCGGGACTGCCGAGCCGGCGGCGTCGAAAACCCGCAGCGCGTGGTACCGCAGGCGCGCCCGGCCGCGCGCGTCGGTCAGTTGCAGCGCGTCACCGGCCTTCTTCGCGGTCAAGCTGCCGTCGAGGTGCAGCGACAGCCGCAACCGCCCATCGCCGTCGAGTCTCGTGTCCAGCGTGAATCCGTGCTCGATGCCCTCCGGCGTGTTCTCGAACCACTCGACGACCGGCCCGCGGCGGACGACGGCGCGGTCACGCTCAAGACTCAACTCGCCCGTTCGAGGGGCGCTCGCGGACTCCGCGCAACGCGACACGCCGCGGAACTCGAGCGACAGTTCCAGCGGCTCCTCCGCGGCGCTTCGCTCGCGCAACGCGAGACCGCGCGGGGAGACGCGCAGCCGGACGCCGAGCGCCCGGTTCGGTGCGGTCAGCGCTCCGTCGCCATCTTCGGCGAACGCGTACTCCGCGCGCGCGATGCCCTGGAACGCGCTTGCCTCCCAGACGGGATCGGTCGGGAGCGCCGCGGGCGGCCCGCCGTCGCCGAAGGCCAGACCCGTTATCGAAAGCGCCAGGACGGACGACAACGCCGCACCGGGTCGCGGTAGACGACCTTTCACGGGAGCCTCTCGGCCCGGCCCGGTCTGCGCCCAGCCGGTTAAATACGGGCAGGAGCGGTCCGCGGCAACATTTTCCGAAACGGTAAGACCCGCCCCCGGAGCCAGGCAAGCGCCGGCAGCGGGACCGTGTCCCGGTGCCCGGACGACGCGGGTGGACCGCCGGAGTTCGCGCACGTACGGCCAGCACACATCGGTCGGCGTGAACGCGGCTCGATACCGTCCAGCTTTACGGGAATTGAGATGCCGGACGCGCCGTCACGGGCGTCCATTCACCGGAAATCGCGCCGCGCTTGCCGTTGCGCTTCGAGCGCGGCGAGATCGCCTTCCACCCCGGGGCGGAGTCGCGTATCCCACGTTGCGCGGGGTTTCGAGGGCGACTTTCGGCGGCGAGCCGTGCACGGGCACTGTTATCCTCGTCGGCCCTTCCGGTATGAGCGCGCGACGCGAGAGGTTCCGGCTTGCCGCGGCGGTGGCCGCGGCCGCCCTGCTGCCCGGAGGTACGGGTCTCGCGTGCGCCGAGGTCCTGCCGGTCACGGTCTACACCGCCGCCGACGGTCTGGCGCGGGACTACGTCAACGACGTGCTGGTCGATCGGGACCGCTTCGTGTGGGTCGCCACGGCCGAAGGGCTGTCCCGCTTCGACGGGCAGCAGTTCGTCAATTTCGGCCGTACCGACGGCCTGCCCAACCGCAGCGTCGGGCTGCTGCGCGAGCTGGCCGGCGGCGAGTTGTGGCTGGTCTCCGGGCAGAGCCTGTGCCGCTTCGACGATCGCGCGGCGGTGGCGTTCGAGTGTTCGCCCCCGCTCGGTGATTCGATCAACGACGTGCTGCCCCGCAAAAACCAGGAGTTCTGGCTCGCCGCCCCGCACGGCATCTACCGCCTGAAAGCGGACCAGCTGGCATCGGCGACGCCGCCCCGCCTCGCCGCGGCGCTGGCGGGCGGGACCAAGTCCCTCGTCGAGGACCGCGACGGCACCGTCTGGGCTATCGGTGATTTCCAGCTCTACCGCTTCGACGAGGACGGGCGCGTCCACTCGTACGCCTCGCTGCCGCGGCGCGACCGGCCCCCCGTGCTCAACCAACTGTTCCTCGATGGCAGCGGCCAGCCCTGGGTCGTCGCCACCGACGCGCTGTACCGCGTTCGCGCCGGCGCTTCCACGGGCACGGGCCTGCTGCGCGTCGACCTGCCGCACGCGGTCGACCCCAACCTGGGATTCACCACCGGCAAGCTGCTGCGCGACGGCTCGTTCTGGCTCGCGGGAGGTTGCGGTGTGCTGGGCCTCGGCCCCGACCCGGCCCGCCCCGGCTGGCGACTCCTCTCGCACCGCGAGGGGCTTCCGGACGGATCCGTGAACGCGATGGCGGAGGACGCCGCGGGCAACCTGTGGATCGGCACCACGGTCGGCCTGGCCCGGCTCGCCGCCCGCGGTTTCGTGAGCTACACCGCTCCCGACGGTCTCGCCGAGAGCAGCGTGGACGAGCTGCTCGACTCGGGCGATGGGCGGCTCTGCGCGCGGACCAGTGCCTCGGCCGATTTCCAATGCCTCGGTGCGGACGGTCGGTTCCACTGGGTGCGGGCGCGGCACGATCCGGGGCTGGCCTACTTCGGCTGGGGCTGGCGCCAGACGACGGTCCACGCGCGCGACGGCAGCTGGTGGCTCGCCAGCGGCAGCGGCGTGCTGCACTACCCGCCGTCCCGGACGATCGAGGGGCTCGAGCACCTCTCCCCGCAACTCCTGCGCGGCGGGCTGCCCGGTCCCGACGTCTTCCGGCTCTACGAGGATCGGGACGGGACGCTGTGGGTCGGGGTCGCGGGAGTCACGCCGCACATCGCGCGTCGCGTCCCGGGCGGCGAACGTTTCGTGCCGGTGACCGACAGCGAGCAGGCCCGCGGGTGTCTCCCGACGGTGTTCCGCGAGTGGGCCGGCACGATGTGGATCGGCTGCTACTCGGGCGACGTGCTGCGATTCGACGGCCGCGAGTTCCGGGGCTGCAGCGGGACCGCGGGCGCGCCTCGCGAGCGGATCGAGGACATGGCGTTCGATGCGCGCGGCCGGCTGTGGATCGCCGCGCGCGACGGGTTGTACCGCGTCGACGAGCCACGGCGCGACGAGATCGCGTTCCGCCGCTGGACGAGCCGCGACGGGCTCGCCAGCGACGACACGTGGAGCCTGCTCGAGGACGGCGCGGGGGGACTGTTCGTCGGCCACGGTCGCGGCATCGACCGCCTTGATCTCGCGAGCGGGGCGATCCGCCACTTCACGCGCGCGGCGGGTCTCGCCGGCGCGCAGCAGACGGTGGCCTGGCGCGCACCGGACGGAACGCTCTGGTTCGGCGGAGCGCAGGGTCTTTCGGCGTTGCTGCCGCGCCGCCCGGACCCGCCCGCTCCCGCGACGCCGCGCCTGGTGTCTTTGCGCGCGGGCGGCCTCGCGCGGCCGCTGCCGGCGCGTGGCGTCGGCGAGCTCGCGGGTCTCGTCTTCGGCCCCGGCGAGCGGGACCTGGAGCTCCGCTTCATCAGCCCGGGGCTGCTCGCGGGAGACGCCCCGCGCTACGAGGTCCGGCTGGACGGCCACGGCTCGCCGCTCGACGTGCCCGCGCCGGCCGGGGTGGTCACGCTCCCCGCGCTTGCGCCCGGCTCCTACACGCTCGAAGCGCGGGCGGTCGACGGGGAGAACCAGCGCAGCGCGGCGGTCGCGAAGGTCGGGTTCCGCATTCGGCCGCCGTTGTACCGCGACTGGCGCGTGATCTCCGCGGCGCTGGCCGGCCTCGCGTGCGCGGTCGTGCTCGTCGTGCGCGCCCGCGTGCGCAAGCAGCTCGAGCTGGAGCGCGTGCGCACGCGGATCGCGACGGACCTGCACGACGATCTCGGCGCCTCGCTGTCGAAGGTGGCGATCACGAGCGAGGTGCTGGCGGCCCAGCTCCCGCCCGGTGCGGAAGCGATCGGGCCACGGCTGCAGTCGATCGCCGCGAGCGCGCGCGCGATGGTCGAATCGCTGGGCGACATCGTCTGGACCGTCGATCCGGCCCTGGACCGGTGGTCCGATCTCGCCGGCCGCATGCGCCACTTCGGCGGCGAGTTGCTAATCCCGCTGGGCATCGATTTCGAGCTCGACGCGACCTGCGTGCCGGGCGAGCGGCCCGTCCCGGTGGACCTGCGCCGCGCGCTGTACCTCGCGTTCAAGGAGGCGGTGCACAACGCCGCGCGGCACGCCGGGGCGCGGCGCGTCGAGGCTGAGCTCCGGCTCGCGCGCGGCGAGGTCGAGCTGCGGATCCGCGACGATGGCGCGGGGTTCGACGCCGGGGCGGTCGAACGCGGCCGCGGGCTCGACAGCCTCGAGGAGCGGGCCCGGTCGCTCGGCGGGAACTGCACCTTCCGGCGGGTGGCGGGTGGCGGCGCGGAGATCGAGCTGCGCGTGCCGCTGGCGCGGTAGCGCCTGTGCATTCGCACAGTACCGGTCGGACCGGCACCGGCGTAGCCTGCACGGCAACGAGCGGAAGATGCCTGGCCAAGCGCGGCTGACGGTTGCGGTGATCGAGGACATCGCCGAGATCCGCGAGGGTCTGGCGGCGATGATCTCGTCCGGCACCGGGCTGGCCTGCGCCGGCGCGTTCGCCAGCGTCGAGGAGGCGCTGGAGGCGCTGGCTCGGCTCGCGCCGGACGTCGTGCTGACCGACCTCGGCCTGCCCGGCATGGGCGGCATCGAGGGGATCGCCCGGATCCGCGAGCGGCTGCCCGCGGCGACGATCGTCGTACTGACGGTCTACGACGACGACCGCAAGATCTTCGACGCCATGTGCGCCGGCGCCTCCGGCTACCTGCTGAAGAAGACGCCCCCCGCCCAGCTGCTCGCGGCGATCCGCGAGGCGGCCGAGGGTGGCGCCCCGATGTCGCCTCCGGTCGCGCGGCGGGTGATCGAGCTGTTCCGCGAGATCCGCCCGCGCGGCCCCGACGACCACGATCTCAGCCCCGCCGAGCTCCGGCTGCTGAAGCTCCTGGCCGAGGGGCACCACTACAAGACCGCCGCCGGGAAGATGGCGATCAGCACGAGCACGGTCTCGTACCACCTGCAGCAGATCTACCGCAAGCTGCACGTGCACTCGAAGTCCGAGGCGGTCGCCAAGGCGCTGCGTGCCGGCTGGATCCGCTGAATCCGAATAACCAAGTCGACAACCTGTGCGATCACACAGGAGCGGGCGCGCGCCCGGCGGGGTAATTCTCCCGGCGGAGGACGCGACCATGCGCTTCGCACCGATCGCCGCCGCCGGACTCGCGTGTGCCGTGGCCATCGCCGCGGCGCCCCCGGCGCTGCTCAATTACCAGGGAGTGCTCCGCGGCAGCACCGACGCGCCGCTGTCGGGCAACTTCGACATGACGTTCCGCTTCTACTCGGCCGCGTCCGCCGGGGACGAGATCCTCGTCGACCGGCACACTGCGGCGAGCGGCGGGCCGGTGGCGGTGAGCGGCGGACTGTTCAACACCACGCTCGGTGCGGGTGCCGTTTCCGACGGGGCCGGCCCGGGAACGTACGGCTCACTGGCCGACGTATTCCGCGACTACGGAACCGTCTACCTCTCGGTGCAGGTCGGCGCGGAAACGCTCGCGCCGCGCACGCAGATCGTCGCCGCCGCGTACGCCCAGAATGCGGCCGTGGCGCAGAACGCGCTCAACCTCGCCGGCAAGTCCGGGGGAGCGTACCTCGACACCTCGCCCACGCCCCAGACGAAGTCCGGTCCGGCGACGTTCGACGCCAGTGCCTTGGCCGGCGGCTACGGCGTGCGCACGTTCGGCCCCGACGGCGGACTGTACGCCGGCGACGCGACCGGCGCGGGCCACACCGAGCTGGGGAAGGACGACTTCGGCCTGCGCGCCTTCGGGAGCTGGCCGGGCGGCATGGCCGGCTACTTCAAGGACACCGCGAACAGCGGCGAGGCGTACGTCGCGGACGGGGACTTCGGCATCCTCGGCTACGGCGGGAGCGGGGGCGCGGGCGGGCTGTTCCGCCACGGGACGCCGACCTCGTACGACAGCGAGGTGAGCGTGGCCGACAGCGTGTACGGGGTGAAGGCGCGCGGGGCGGGCGTCGGCGGTTCGTTCGAGCCCACCAACTTCAGCTCGCACGCTTACGCCGGGTTGGACGGCGGCGGCGTGTACGCCACCGGGAACAGCTACGGCGGGTACTTCGCCGACAGCAGCGGCGGTGCGACCGCCTACCTCGGCTACGGCTACATCGATGGCGGTTTCAGGTACGAGACGGGTATCCGGACGTCTGGGACCCACTACGGCGTCGTGGCCGGTAGTGACAGCGGCGTCGGGGTCGGTGTTGTCGGGTCCGGTCAGATTGGGGGTTGGTTCTACAGCACGACCGTGGGGGCCGTGGGGGCAGCCAACCTCGGCAATGAAGACAGCGGCATCAACGCGCAGGGAACGTACACGGGATCGGAGTTCAACGATGCCGCCGGGACGTTCGTAGACCCGATGTACACGGCGTTTGCCGCGGTGGCGATCGGCGACGTCGGCATCGACGGCTGGGGCGGCTACGCCGGGGGCGTTTTCAAGCACAACAGCGGAACGGGTGTCGACAACTGGGCCTACGTCGCCGGGTCGACGTACAAGATCACCGGCGTCGGCTCGGTGGCCTTCGTCCAGAACCACCCGTCCGACCCGGGCAAGGTGATCGTCTACAACGCCCCCGAGGGAGACGAGGTCGCGACCTACACGCGTGGGAGCGCGCGGCTCGTCGGCGGCGAGGCCAAGGTCGTGCTGGACGAGACGTTCGCGTGGACGACGAACCCCGACTACGGGCTGACCGTCTACGTCACGCCGGTCGGCCGGCCGGCGCAGCTCTACGTCGCGTCCAAGTCCACCCGCGAGATCGTGGTGCGGTCGGCAGGGGGATCCGACGTCGACTTCGACTACGTCGTCTACGGCCTGCGGATCGGTTTCGAGCGCACGAGCATCGTGCAGGAGAAGGAGATCGAGGCGTTCCTCCCGCCGATGACGTTCCACGAGGAGCAGTACGCGCGCCACCCGGAGCTCGCCGGGTACTCGGCCGACGCGCGCTTCCGGGCGCAGGCGGCGAGCCTCGGCGCGGGCGTGCCGGAGTCGGCGCCCGGCGCGCAAGCGCTCGAGGCGGCGATCGGCGTGTTCGGCGCCGCCCAGCCACGGTTGGAGGCCCGGCTGCTGACGCGCGAGCACCAGGCCGACTTCGAGGCCCGCCGCGCGCGCGGCGAGATCGGCGAGGCGAAACCGGTCGACCGGCGTTCGCCCGATGCCCAGCGAGGCCTGCTGCCGCCGCCGGTCGGTCGCGAGCCCGGGCCCGCTTCTGCGCCGCGACCGGAATCCCCCGTCCCCGCGCCGGGCGCGACGACGGCATCGGAACCGTGGCCGGCAAACGCCACGCCGTTCCGCGTGGCGGACAGCGTCGAGTCCGGCGACGTGGTGGCACTCGATCCCGACCACCCGGGCCGGCTGCGCCTCGCGAAATCGACGGCCGACCCCGGCGTCATCGGCATCGTCGCCGGCGAGCCGGGCGCGCGCTGGACGGGGCAGGCACCGATCGCGATCGCCGGCGTGGCCGTGCGCTGCAAGGTCGACGCCTCGGCGACGCCGATCGCGGCGGGCGACCTGCTCGTCGCATCGGCGCTCCCCGGCGTGGCGGTCGGGGCCGGCGATGCGCCGAAGCTGGGAACCGTGATCGGCAAGGCGCTGGAACCGCTCGCGGCGGGCACCGGGATCATCGACGTGCTCACCGTGACCCGCTGAGGTGCGCACGATGCGAGGCCTCCAGGCATGGCTCGGCGGCGTCGCGTGCCTCGCGGCATCCTTGGCACCGAACCTCGCGCAGACGAGCTCGAGCTACAGGCTCTCCGAACAGGTGCTCAACGCCGGGGGGCGGCCCGCGAACGGTGCCGTCGCGACGTCCTCCTCGTACGCCCTGAGGCTGGAGGCGATCGGCGAGGCCGTCCTCGGTAGCGGTCCGGCCAGCTTCTCCTACCGGCTGGACGGCGGATTCGTTTCGGCGTACCCGCCTCCGCGCGAAGTCTCGGAACTGCGTTTCGACGGCCCGACCACGTTGGTCTGGCACCCGGAGAACTCGGTCGGCGCGTACGAGTTGTACCGCGCCGGGCTCGAAACGCTCCCGGGCGGCTACGGGAGCTGCCTGCAGCGGGGGCTGACCATCGCCACTGCGACGGAAACCGCGGTGCCGGCGCCGGGGCACGGCTTCTTCTACCTCGTCACGGCGCGCAACCGGCTCGGCGAGGAGGGGACGAAGGGCTCGCGCAGCGACGGCACCCCGCGACCCAATCCGAATCCCTGCAGCTGACCGCGAGGAGCGAAACGATGCGAGTGTCCTTGCGCCTTTGCGTCGTGCTGTTGTCCGCGAGCGTGTCCGCCACGGTGGCCGCGACGCCCCCCGTGCTCCTGAACTACCAGGGCGTGCTGCGGCGGATGAGCGGCGAACCGCTGGACGGCTACGTCGACCTCGTGTTCTCGTTCTGGGATTACGCGGCGGGAGGCAACGAGATCCTGGTCGACTCGCACACGGGCGCGAGCGGCGGGCCGGTGTTCGTCGACGGCGGGCTGTTCAACGCGACCCTCGGGGGCGGGGCGGTGACGGACGGGAGCGGGCCGGGAACGTACCTCTCGCTGGCGGAGGTGTTCCGCGATCACGACGATGTCTACCTGCAGGTCGTCGTCAACGGCGAGGGCCTGTTCCCGCGCACGCGGGTCGCCTCGGCGGCCTACGCGCTCAACGCGACGAACCTCGATGGCCGCCCGGCCTCGGCGTTCCTCGATGTGAGTTCCACCCCGCAGCTGAAGGCGGGCCGGCTCGACATCAGCGCGAGCGATCCCGATTACGAGACGCTGCGCGTGACCGGTCTCAAGGGCGCGGCCCTGTTCCAGCGGAACGACGGCAGCGCGCAGGCGGTCCTCGGGGGAAGTGCCTTTCTCGGCAGCATCGGCGTCAACGCCGGCGGGGCGCTCTACGGCGGGATCCTGTACGACTCGAACGCCACGGGGGTGCTCTACGGCGGTGCCGGCGACACCGGGTTCTCCGCCTACGGCTCGCTGTTCGGCGGCTACTGCAGGGACAACGACGACGGCAGCGACGTCTACCTCGCTTACGGGCCGTACGGCGTGCAGGCCTACGGCACGACGGTCGGCGGCTATCTCAAGAACACCACCTACGGGTCCGACATCGGTGTCGCCTACCTCGACTACGGCGTCAAGGCGAACGGGCCGCTGGTCGGTGGGCAGTTCACCGACACCGACAGCGGCGTGTACGCCAACGCCGCGTACGGGCCGTACACGATCTACGGCAACGGGTCCAAGCCGTTCGTCCAGAACCACCCCTGGGAGCTGGACAAGGTCGTCGTCTACAACGCGCTCGAGGGGGACGAGGTCGGGACCTACACGCGCGGCACGGCCCGGCTCCAGGACGGGATCGCGCGGATCGAACTCGACCCGACGTTCGCGTGGGTCACCAACCCCGACGTGGGCCTGACGGTGCACCTCACGCCGATCGACGACTGGGCGGAGCTGTACGTGACGTCGAAGTCGACGCGCGCGATCGTGGTGAAGAGCCGCGATCCGCGTGCCGCGGACGTCTCGTTCGACTACGCCGTGTTCGGCCTGCGGATCGGCTTCGAGGAGCTGAGCATCGTCCAGGAGAAATCGTCGGAGGCCCGCATCCCGAGCATGGCCGACGACCGCGCGCGCTACGCCGCACACCCGGAGCTGCGACGCTTCAACGCGCTCGAGCGATTTGCCGCGATGCGCCCGGTCGAGCAGCGGAAGGTGCCACTCGACCTGTCGGCGAGCGCGGCGCTGCGGGCCGCGGTCGGAGAGTCCGACCCCGCCGTCGGTGCCCGGGCCAGCATCGCGCCGGCGCGCGCGACGCCGGCGACCCCCGAGGGCGGCGCAGCGCCGCGGGCCGTCGCCGCCGATGCCGCTTCCGGCACGCCGCCCGCAATCGCGGAGCGGTCCGGTGATGCGGGCGAGGATGCCGTCACGGCCAACTGGCCTTCACTCGCCGTCGCCGTGGAGGTCGCGGAGCCGGTCGAGGCGGGCGACGTGCTCGCCAGCGACGCTCGCCCGTCTCCCCGGCTCTGGCGCAGCGATTCGGCCGCGAACCCGCGCGTGGTCGGGATCGTCGCGGGCGAGCCGCACCAGCGCTTCGAAGGCCGCGTGCCGCTCGCGCTGGCCGGGAGCATCGTCGCCTGCCGCGCGGACGCGTCCGCCGCGCCGATCGAGGTCGGCGATCTCCTCGTCTCCGGGGAGCTGCCCGGGACCGCGATGCGCGCGGGGGATTCGCCGCGGCAGGGCACCGTGCTGGGAAAGGCCCTGGAAGCCCTCGCGGCGGGCACGGGGTCGATCCGCGTGCTGGTCATGCCGCGCTAGTCCAGGAGCCTGTCCGATAGCGATGCAGGTCCATCGGTGTGGCGCGGCAACGCAGCAGCCGGCCCCGGCAGCGCTCCGGCGCTCGGTCGGTGCAAATCGAAAGTCGAGCCATTGATTTGCCCGGGGAGGTACCGCGCTCAGGGGCACACCGGCACGCCCTGCGCCGCGCGGCACGTCGTGGTCCCGCGCGGGCGCTCGTGGCCGGCGGAATCTCCGCCGTACGAGCCTTCCTCGGTCGCGCTGAGCGGCACGACCAGGAAGTAGACGTTCCCCGCCGGCGGGCTCACCAGCTCGACGTGATCGTTGCCGGCATCGGCGCAGTCGAGAGGGCTGTGGCTGGTGAAGGTGCCGCCGATCGTCCCGGCGTAGATGCCGTAATCGCTGGCCCAGGTGCTGCAGCTCGCGGCCCAGCTGACCGAGAGCTGCCCGGCGCCGGCGTTGGCCACCATGACCGAGTCGGCGCGGCCGGGCGCGGCAGGCAGCCCGAAGCCGGCGAGCTCGTGCTTCGGCAGCCAGCCGTTCGGCGATCCCTGGCGGAACATCGAGAACGCCAGTCCGTCCCACAGCACGACGTCGCCCGGCAGCGCGCGCAGCGCCGCGAGGTCGACCGGCACGTCGAACGAGAGCAGCAAGCCACCGTTGATCGCGTCGAGGCCGACCAGGTTCACGCCCTCGGGCACGCCCGCGGCGGTCGCGTCGAACGACTTCGTGTAGCTGCCGCCCGACCACCGCAGCACGTCGGCCGGACGCACGTTGAGCCCGGCGATCTGTGCGGGGACGTCGATGCTCAAGAGCAGCGGCGCCGTGTCGCTGCCGGCGAGCGCGAGCGCGTCGATGTTCACGCCGGCCGGGATGCCGTTCGTCGATCCCGACCAGAACAGCGAGAAGCTGGCGCCGTCCGTGCGCACCACGTCGCGCGGGTCGTACTCCACGATCCCGATCCGCGTCGGCGCCTCGAACGAGACCAGCCACTGGCCCGAGGACAACCGCTGCAGGGCGTCGATCCGCGCGTTCTCCGGCAGCGCGAGCGCGAGCGCGTAGCTGGCGTCCGCGGCGGCGGCGATGTCCGAGGCCTTGTACGTCGCTCCCGAGAGGTCCGCCGGGACGTCGGGCGTCACGTACAGCGTCGCCGCCCGCGGTGATGCGGTCGCGACGAGGACGAGCGCCGCCGCGAGCGGCGGGATCCGATGAGCAGGGCGCAGCATGGCCGTCTCCTTCCCGCGTCAGCGCAGCACGGGCAGGAAGTTGTCGCCGAACGACGTGTTCCCGGCGCCCTGGTCGCAGAAGTCGGCCGTGCCGCCGCCGCACGCGCCGCCGGTGTTGCCGCGCGCCATGTTGGTGCGGTACACGTTGTCGTTCGCGTTGGAGTTGAACCGCAGGCCCCAGCCGCTGTTGCCGTTCGACTGGTTGCGGTCGAGCACGTTGCGGTCCCCGCCGACGTTGATGCCGCTGGCCAGCCCGCCCGAGACCTGGTTGCGGGCGAGCATGTTCTCGTTCGAGGACTGGTCGACGAGGATCCCATCGTTCGTCGGCAGGCGCACGATGTTCGACAGCAGTTGACAGCCGTTCGAGCCGACCAGCGCAATGCCCGCGAAGACGGTGCTGCGCACGATGTTGTCACGGACCGTGCTCGCCGTGCAGCCGTCGAGCAGCAACCCGCGCGCCCCCGTCGTGTCGATGCCGTTCTTCGCCACCAGCGAGGCGCCCGCGTTCCGCAGCGAGATCCCGAGCGTCCCGATCCCGGAGAACAGCGAGTCGCTGACCTCGACGATCCCGGGCGTCGCCAGCGGGCCCGCGTCGAACAGCACGCCCTCGGCCCCCGTGTTGCGGACGATCAGGTCGCGGATGACGATGCCCGTGCACCCCACGAGGTTCAGCCCCGCGCCGGTCTGCCCGGCGACGTTGAGCCGCTCGATCCGCCCGCCGTCGATCGTGTCGAAGCGCACGGCGTTGCTCCCGTTCTCGATGAACCCGTCGTGCACGCTGATGCGGGCCTGGTTCTGCGCGTCGATCGCCGCGCCGCTCGTCGGCGTCAGGTTGAAGCCGTTGAGGTCGACATCGACGTCGCTGGCCTGGATCGAGATCAGCGGGCCGGGGCCGGTGATGTTGCGCGTCAAGACGTACGTGCCCGGGACGGTGATCGTCGTCGTGGTGTAGAGCGGAACGCGCGCTTCCGCGGCGCCGGCGTGGAGCGCGGACGCGGCGAGCAGGAGTCCGGAGCACAGGATCAGGGAGCGGCTCATGGCAGAACCTCCGTGCAGGTCAGTAGAGGAGCGGGACGAAGTTGTCGCCGGACGTGCTGTTGTTGACGCCGAAGTCCGAGAAGTCGGCGAAGGTGTTGCCCCGGGCAACGTTCCGCCTCAGCACCCCATCGGCGGTTCCCGGCTGGAACACGATGCCGTCGCCCGCGTTGGCCGAGATCAGGTTGTCCTCGACGAGCGGCCGCACCCCGCGCAGGTCGAGCGCGGCGACGACGCTCACGTTGTCCCGCACGATGTTCCCGGCGACCACGGTGTCCGCCTCGGCGGCCGCCAGCCAGCCCCCGGAGACGACGTTCTCCTCGGCCACCGACCCCGGGCCGCCCGTCGAAAGCGCGACGAAGCCGGAGGTCTTGATGACGCGGTTGGAGCGGATCCAAACCGCGTTGCCCGAGGTGTAGATCTGCGCGCGGTTCGTCGCCAGGACGGAAGCGTTGTCCTCGGCCCGGACAGAGTCGGTCGAGAGCAGGCGCGCCGGCTCGATCGAGCCCGTCGTCTCGATCAGGTTCCGCTCGACGATCGCCGGGCGGGTGTCGATCAGGTAGAGCACGGGCCCGGTGCCGGAGAGCTGGCAGTCGCGCACGATCGTCGTGTCGGAGTTGGTGACAAACACGCAGCGGAAGCCGGCCTCGCAGCGCACGTGCTCGACGACGATCGCCCGAGCCTGCGACGCTTCGATCCCGTCGCCCAGCGAGCGGAACACGCCGTCGTGGATCCGGACCCGCTCCTGCTGCGGGGCGATGCTGACGCCCGTGCCGAGACCGGGCCCGGAGAGCGCGTGGCCGGCGAGGTCCAGGTCCACGCCCGAGGCCGCGATCGTGATCAGCTTGTTCCCATCGCTGACGAGGTCGCGCGCGAGGTAGTAGGCGCCCGGCTCGGTGATCGTGGTCGGCTCCCAGATCGGCGTGCGGCCATCGGCCGCGAGCGCGGGCATGCCGGGCGCGAGCAAGACGCAGCACAACGGCGCAGCGACGACCAGGGACAGCGGCGCGAGCCCTCGGAGCATCCCTCGTTCCTCCTGGGTACAGGGACGCTCGCCGGGCGCCGACTGATTCAGCCTCGAACGCGTTTTCCGCGCGTGCGCGCCGCCGCCCACGCGGCGAGCGCGATCGCGGCGGCCGCGAACGCAACGGTAAGCCGGAGCACCAGCCCGCGGCTCCCCGCGGCGGCCGGGGCCGGTGCGGCCCGTGTCGCCGCACCCGGGGCCAGCACGACGGTTCCCTCGCCGATCAGCACGTACGCCGCCCAGTCCGCGGCGGGCACCCCGTCCGCCGCCAGCGCCCGCTGCGCTTGCGCGAGCGCGCCCGCGGCCGTCGTCCCCGCCGCGAGCGCGTCGTAGAACCGCTCCGCGAACCGCACCGACTCCGCGTCCCGCACCGGCCACAACGTGCCGACGACCGCGCGCGCCCCCGCGTGCAGGAACGCGCGCGCGAGGCTCTCCGGCCCGCCGCCGCGCAGCGTGTGCCCACCGGCGCTGCTGCAGGCCGAGAGCACGACCAGCCGGTTCGCCAGCGGCAGCGCCGCGATTTCCCGCGGCTGCAGCAGCCCGTCCTCGTCGGCGGCGCCCGGCACGAGCAGCACGGCGGAGCGCTCGGGGTGCTCGCGATTCGACGTCGCGTGAACCGCGAAGTGCAGCACGCCGTAGCCGCCCGTCAACTCGTGCTTCAGCGCGTACTCGCTGGCCGCGCGCTCGAACAATCCCCGGCTGGCGTCGCCGAGCCGCGCCACGAGCCCGCGCACCTCCGGGATCGCGCCGCGCAGCGCCCGGTCCGCGGACAGGTCCGCCGCGTCGGCGCGCTCCAGCGCGTCCCGGCTGCCGGGCCACGGCGCGGACGCGGCGAGCCCCAGCGCGGCCCGCGGCAGCGGTTCGCCCGCCCGCTTGCGGCCGGCCACGAACGCGGTCGCCGACGAGACGAGCGTGATCTCGAAGCGCGAGCCCGCCGCGGCGCCGCTCGCGAGCGGCAGCGCGGCCAGCGGGAACTCGAACATCCGGCCGTCGGGCACGATGACGAGGCGCCGGACCGCCGCCGGCAGCGTGTCGACCCACGACGCGAGCAGCGCGCGCGACAGCGTGGCCGCGGCCTCGCGCTCGGAGCCGTCGCGCCGCGCGAGCAGGCCGACGTACAGCCCGATCGCCGGCTCGACATCGCCCGCGGGCAGCGTGACCGCCCGCGCCGTCTCGCGCGTCACCAACAGCACCCACGCGGGCAGGTCGCGCAGGGCGGCGACCTGGAACATCACGAGCGCCTCGTCGGGGGCCAGCGCGGCCTGCGTCTCGTCCAGCGTCGCCGTCCGCGGCTGCAGCGCCGCGTCCGGATCGCTCGCCGCGAGGTCGGCCAGGAGCGCGTCCTCCTGCAGTTCCAGCCGCTCGAGCCGCCGCTCGAGTTCGTCGCGCCCGGCGCCGCCGTGCGCGGTGTCCTGCAGCCGGGCCTGCACGTCGGCCAGCTCGGCGTGCAGCCGCACCAGCGCCTGGCGACCGGCGCGTCCGGCCGCGGTCGCGGGTACCGCCGCCCCGATCCGCGAGCGCAACAGCGCGTCGAGCTCGCTGCGCACCCGGAACTGCTCGAGCACGTCGAAGGCCTCGCGCGGGAGCGGTTCGTCTCGCGCCCGGGCCTGCCGCAGCAGCGCCGCCGCGAGTTCGTAGAACTGCTCCGCCTCGAACGCGATCATCCCGCTGCGCCCCGCCGCGCTGCGCTGCCGCTCGAACAGGCGCAGCGCCGCGCGCAGCGCGTCGCGCCGCGACTGCAGCGCCCCGGCGTCGTCCCCCGCGAGTTCCTGCGCCTCGGCGAGGAACCCCGACACGCCGGGTTCCTCGCCTGCGAGGCCGAGCCGGTGCAGGTCCGCCCCGACCTCGCGCAGGCGGCGCACCGACTCCGCCGCGCGCGCAGGCTCGAGCCGCGCGAGCCCGACCGCCTGCAGGCTCTCCGCGATCAACCGGACGTCATCGCAGTGCAGGTCGCGCGCCATGACCCGGCAGCGCTCGTACCACGCGGGCGCTTCGGCCGGCTCGACCCAGCGCCCGAGTTCGCAGACCTGGTCCATCTCGGCCCACAGCGCCTTGCGCTCGTGCGCGCGGTCGTACGCCTCGCGCGTGGCGCGCGCGGCCTCCTCGCGCGAGGCCAGCCCGGCGGCGGCCATGAAGCGTGCGATCTTGGCCTCGAAGTACAGGCGGTTGTCGAGGCACGCGCGCGACGGCCCGCACAATGCGCCCGAGCGCCGCGAGAGCTGCAGCGCCTCGGAGTAGTGCGCGAGGCGCAGCGCCGCGTCGGCCGCCTGCTGGAACACCTGCTGCCGCATCGGTGCGGGCAGCGCGTCGAAGCCGTCCGCGGCGATCTCGCGCCGCATCGCGAACATCGCCTCGTCCACGCGGTCGTCGAGCTTCGCGGCGAACATCGCGACGATCGCGATGCGGACGCGGGTGACGGGGTCCTGCACCCGCCCGCGCAGCGCGTCGAGCTGCGCCAGCCCGCGGCGGACGTCCTCCTCGCGACCCAGCCGCTGCGCGGCGCGGGTGCGCAGCGCGAGCGCGTACCTCCCGGCGGCGCTGTCGCCGGCCTGACGAAAACCCTGCAGGGCGGCCTCGAACAACGGCTCCGCGCGCGTGGCGTTGCGCTCGACCCAGTACATCCCGAGCGCCGCCTGCAGCCACGGGTCGCCGGGCTGCGCCGCGGCCCAGGCCTCGAGGCGCGCGAGGCGTTCGTCGCGCTCCGCGCCGTCGAGGGCGTTGAGGATCCAGCACTCCACGTCGAACGGTTCGGCGGGCGGGCGCGCGGTCCGGTCCGTGCAGACCGGATCGAAGCCGTCGGCCCACGCGGCCCCGGCGGCGAGGCCGGCCAGCAGCACGAGCACCCGCGCGGCGGTTCGCACCGCGTCACCGCACGCGGTTCACGAACGTGATCGACGCGGCCGTGCGACCGTCCGGCCACGTCGCGACGACCCGCCAGGCGACCGTCGCGCCGCTCGCGAGTCCCGCCAGCGCCTTCGCGGGTACCGTGTACTCGGGCTGCTCGAGCGCGTGCGCGCGGTCGAGGATCCTGAGCCCGGGCGTGCCGACCTCGACGTCGTACACCGTCCCGGCCGGGCCCGCGCTCCAGGCCAGCCGGAACGCCTCGCGCGGCAGCGCCGCGCCGTCGGCGATCGTGGCGCGGGGCGGCTCGATCACCGGCGCGCGCAGGGCCGGTCCGCCCGGCGGCACCTGCCGCAGGACCACGAACAGGGCCGCGCTCGCCGCGACGAGCGCCGCCGCCGTCGCCAGCCAGCGCCGCGCCGCGCGCCCGCGCGCCGCGCGCGAGCCGCCGACGCGGTCGCCGTCGCCGAGCGCGCGCGCGAGCCGCCAGGCCTCGGCGCAGGACGGACAGCGCATCGCGTGCTCGGCGACCGCGTCGCGCTGCGGCGCCGGCGCGGTGCCGTTCGCGGAGGTCCACAGCGCCGCGGCGTCGGGACACGCGCCCTCCGGCCCCGCATCGACGCGCTCGCGCCACGCGGCCCGGAGCGCCACGTCTGCGGGTGTGTTCATGGAGCGAACCCCTTGCCCGCGAGGCAGGCGCGCAGGTCGCGCAGGCCGCGGAACAGCGCGCTGGCGGTGCGCTTCGCCGCCCAGCCGAGCAGGGCCGAGGCCTCCGGCACGCTGTGCCCCTGCAGGTGCAGGAACACGGGGATGCGCCGGCCCTCGGCGAGCCCGAGCAGGCAGTCGCGGATCGCCGAACCGAGTTCACGGCTGGCCGCCCGGCGGCCCGGGTCGAGCACCGGGCTGCCGGCGGCGAACTGCTCCACACCGGCCTCCTCCAACGGCGTCTCGCGCCGCCGCCGCTGCCGCCGCAGCTCGTCCACGAGCGCGTGGTACGCGGCCCTCCTCCAATAGGACGCATGGCGGACCGCGCTTGATTCACCCTGCCGCACGCGCTCGACCAGGCGCAGCAGGACGTCGTGCACGAGGTCCTCGGCGCGCGAAGCCTGGGCCGCGGAGCACTGCTCGCGCACCGCGCGCAGCAGTTCGGCGCGAATCGCGTTGAGATCGAGCCCGCCCCCGGCCTGGACCCCTGCCCCGGGCATCGTCGGCCGCTTCAGGCGCTGGCCAGGTAGGAGTGCACGGCGCCCACGGCCACCGCGCCCTCGCCGACCGCCGACGCGATCCGCTTCGGCGCGCCGCGCCGCGCGTCGCCCGCCGCGAACACGCCGCGCATGCTCGTCTCCATCGGCAGCGGCTCGCGCTCCAGCGCCACCGCCTCGCCCTCGAGGCGCCAGTCGAACAGGTCGCGGCCCGTCACGATGTAACCCTGCCCGTCGCGGCGGATCGTGCGCGGCAGCCAGTTCGTGTGCGGCTCGCCGCCGACCAGGATGAACACGGCGTCCGCCGCGACGTCCTGCGTCCGGCCCGTGGCCATGTCCCGCAGCACGAGGCGCTCGAGCACGTGCTGGCCCGCGGCGCCCGCGATCTCCGTCCCCGGGCGGACGGTCACGTTGCGCTGGCGCGCGATCTCGTCGACCAGGTAGCTGGACATCGTCGCCGCCAGCGAGTCCCGCCGCACGAGCAGCGTGACCTCCTTGGCGAACCGCGCCAGGTGCAGCGCCGCCTGTCCCGCCGAGTTGGCCCCGCCGACGACGAAGACTTTCTTGCCCGCGGTGGCGCGGGCCTCGCTCGCGGCCGTGCTGTAAAACACGCCGCGCCCGGACAGCGCGTTGAGTTCGGGGACCGCGAGCTGGCGGTAGGTGATGCCGGGGGCGAGCAGGACCGCGCGGCTGCGGACCTCGCCGCCCCCGGCGAGGACCAGCACCCGCTCCCGCCCCTCGGCGCGCAATCCGACGACGTCGCGCGAGACGACGAACTGGGCCTGGAACAGCCACGCCTGCCGGAACGCCTGCCGCATCAACTCGCCGCCGGTGATCCCGCGCGGGAAACCGAGGTAGTTGCGGACCAGCGTGCTGGTCGCGGCCTGTCCGCCCGGGGCGCCATCGCGTTCGAGGACCACCGTGTCGAGGCCCTCCGACGCGCCGTACACCGCGGCGGACAGGCCGGCCGGGCCGGTGCCGACGACCGCGAGGTCGTACAGCCGGTCGTCGGGGCGGGTGCGCACCCCGATCGCCTCGTCGAGCTCGGAGTTGCTCGGGTTGACCAGCACGCTGGCGTCGTACAGGAGGCACACCGGGCCGGAGGCCGCGGGCACGCCGATCTCGTCCAGAAGGCGCCGGCCCTCCGCCGACGCCGCGTCGTGGAACTCGCTGGGGACGCCGCCCCGGTGCAACAGGTCCCGCAGCTCGAACGAGCGCGACGCGTTGCGCTCGCCGATCACGCGGACCAGCGGGGCGCGCTGGCGGTGCACTTCGGACCACTCGCCGAGAAGCCGGCCGACCGCGCGGTAGAACTCCTCGTCGGGGTTGCGCGAGGGCTCGGTGATGTAGTCGTCGGCCTGGCCGAACGTCAGCACCTGCAGCAGCGTCCCGGCGCAGGAAATGTCGCCGATCCCGATGACCAGCGTACGCTTCGCCTCGGGCAGCACGTCATGCACGCGGGTCATGAAGTCGATGCTCCCCTGTTGCGTTCCGTGCAGCCCCGCGAAGACGATCACCACCTCGCGCTGCGCGGCCCGGAGTTCCTCGAGCCGTCCGAGCGCCCCCGCCGGCGGTGCGGTCACGATGTCGTAGTCCATCCCGTAGCGGCGGACGAGCGCGTCCTCCACGCGGCGGAGGGACTCCTCCCGCTCGTCGGTCACGAACAGCACCGGCTTGTCCACGATGACGGTCCTCGCCGCGCCCCCGACGGCGCGGCCCGCACCTGCATACCGTTCGGTATGCAGACGAGACGGCGGCGCCCCGGGCGAGGGCCGCCGGCGGGACATTCTACGCGCCGGGGGTGCGGGCCGCGGGCCGCCGGGACGTGCGCGATAGGCCCCGGACGGCCGGTCGGCTGAAGCCAGCGCACGAGGTGGGACGGGCCCGCCTGCGGCGGTGAGCGACTACCGGAGGTGTCCCGCGCCGGGGAATCGCGCCCGCCGCCCGCGTTTCAGCCGCCGTTTCGCGCGAGCGCGTGGCGTTTCAGGCTCACTTGACACGCCCTGACGCGCTACCGCGTGTACGGGAAGGCGTCCGACACCAGGCCCGTGTCGTTGTTGGTGAGCGTGATCTGCACCGTGACGCCCTTGGGCAGCATCTGCTTGAGGTCCTTCCCCTTGGACACGGCCTGCGTGCTCGTGCAGATCGTGCGCGGGGCGGGGTAGCCGTCGATGCGCACGGTGCAGTTTGGGCTGAAGTCCGTCCCCTGGAGCTTGAGCTTCGAGCCGGAGCCCTTGGCGCTCGCGATCCGCGGCCCGGGCACCGACCCGATGCCGAGGCTGACGGTCGCCAGGTTGGAGTCGGTCTGGCCGTCCCAGGCCGCGAAGGTGAAGCTGTCGGCCCCCTCGTAGCCGCTCTCCGGGAAGTAGCGCGCCTCGTTGCCGGAGAGGCCGACCGTGCCGTGCGCCGGCTGCGAGACGATCCGCAGCGCCAACGCGTCGCGATCGGCGTCGGTGGCCGCGAGCGTGACGGTGAGCGGGAGCCCGGCGTTGGCCAGCACGCTGGCGCCCTGCGCGACCGGCGCACGATTGCCGTTGCGGTGTTCGCTGTTCGGCCCGTCGTGGCAGCCAAAACAGCCGACCTGGAAACCGCGCCAGAAGTCCTTGGTGCCGAACTTGGTGCGCAGGCTGCGGTCGGCCCGCGAGCGCGAGAGCACCGTGCCGCGGAAGTCGGTGCCGTGGCATTCACGGCAGGCGCTCGCGCCGCCGTGCTCGGCCCGCTCCTGGTGATCGCCGACCCACGGCTCGCCCACCGGGTGCATGCCGTGCGGGCCGCCGTTTGCCGTTCGCGGCGAGGTGCCGTGACAGCTCGCGCACTCGGCCAGCGGACCGGCGTGACCCTGCAGCGCGATGCTCTGGATGTTGTCGTTGGCGTGCGTGGACGCGTACTCCGCGTGCGTCGAGCCGTGGCAGGCCTCGCAGGCGAGCCCGCCGTGGCCGAACGAGAAGCGGTACAACGACAGCCCCGGGCCGGGCGCGTCGGCCTCGGTGGCGAACGTGCCATCCGCCGCCGCGCGCAGGCGCCCGCCGCTGTCGAGCGCCGAGGTGAAGCGGATCTCGCCGCTGTTGGTGACGGCCGTCCCGGTGTGGCAGTTCTGGCACATCGGCTCGTCGAGCCAGCCTTGGCGCTGCAGCGCGCCGACCTGGCTCATCGTGCCGTGGCAGCCCTGGCACTGGATCGCCATCGTCCCGTCCGCCGCGACCGCGGCGCCCATCACGCCGCGCAGGCAGCGCGTCGCGGAGCCCGGGTGGCACTCGTAGCAACTGCCGCGCTCGAGGCTCGCGTCGAGGAAGTTGTGGCGGTGGTGGACCACACGCGTCA
>JAGOJY010000128.1 GCA_017994815.1 Acidobacteriota bacterium | reverse complement strand
CTCGCAGGGCGGCAGGGAGGGCGGCACCTGCGGGTCGTAGTTCCGGAGCCAGGGCTTGTCGGGCATGGCAGGCGCTCTCCCGCGGGTGTCACCGCGCGGGCAGGATCTCGATCCAGTAGCCGTCCGGGTCGTTGATGAAGTAGATCCCCATCCCAGGGTTCTCGTAGCAGATGCAGCCCATCTGCTGGTGCCTCGCGTGCGCCGCAGCGAAATCGTCGACCGTCAGCGCGAGGTGAAATTCGTTGTCGCCCAGGTCGTACGGCTCGCCGCGGTCGCGCAGCCACGTCAGTTCGAGGGTGTGCGCTGTCGTGCCGTCGCCGAGGTAAACCAGCTCGAAGCTGTCGTCCCGCGGCCGGTAGCGGCGGGCTTCCACCAGCCCGAGCGCTTCCTTGTAGAACGCCACGCTGCGCTGCAGGTCGAGGACGTTGATGTTGTTGTGCGCGAACTTGAACTTCATCGGCACGCTCCGAACAGCCCAGGGGCCGTCGCGTCAGGCAACCCCGGCGGCCCCGGGGATGCCCGGAGTCTACACCGCCGCGATCGGCCGGGAGCTTCCGCGCGGGCTTGGCGTACACTCGCCGCGCCCGACACGTCCGAGTCGAGGAGGCGTGTCCATCCATGCAACCTGGCGAGATCTTCGAGCAGATCAACTGCGGGAACACCGACGTGGTCGTCCGCGCGCTGGCGGAACGACCCGACCTGGCGCACGAACGGCAGGATCACCTGGGCAGCACGCCGCTGCACTTCGCGGCGCACCGCGGGCTCGCGGAGATCGTCCGTGCGCTGCTCGCGGCCGGCGCCGATGTCCACGCGATCGAGAGGGTCAGCGGGACGACGGCGCTCCACTGGTGCGCCGAGGGCGGGCACGCGGGCATCGCGCGGATGCTGCTGGAGCACGGAGCGGAGATTTCGCCGATCGACGAGTGGTTCCGGCTCTCACCGCTCGGTTGGGCCACGGTGGTGACGTGGGCGCCGCGCTTCCACCGCGACCGCGCGGGAACGGCGGCGCTGCTGCGGGAAAGCGGCGCGCGGGACGACGTGTTCACGGCGCTCGCCGCCGGCGACCTCGCGCTCCTGAGCGCGACGGTCGAATCGGACCGCGACAGCGTCGGCCGCCGGCTCGGGTTCGTGTACGGGGAGATGCAGCCGCTGCACCTGGCCGTGCTGCGGCGGCACGCTGCCGCCATGAGCGTCCTGCTGGAGTCGGGCGCGGACCCGAACGCACGGACGGCCTGGGGACTGACACCGCTCGCGCTCGCGCGGCTCGCCGGCGACGAGGCGCTGGCCAAGTCGTTGGCCGACGCGGGCGGCGCCGAGGCCGACCTCTCGGTCGCCGTGTTCACGGGACGCGACCTGCCCGCGCGCGCCGAACCCGGCCTGTGCGCCCACCTGCTGCTCGCCGCGACGCGCGCCGCCCGCCCGGATGCCGTGCGGCGGCTGTTGGCGCTCGGCGCCGACCCCAACGCTTCGGCACACCATCTCATCGGGGAACGCCCGGCGGAGGTGACCGCGCTGCACCTGGCGGCGGAACAAGGTCAGGCCGAGATCGCGCGCGCCCTGCTCGACGCCGGTGCTCGCATCGACCCGGGCGCGGACGACGGCCGGCCCACCCCGCTGCACGTCGCGGCCGGCGCGGGGCACGTCGAGCTGGTCCAGTTGCTGCTCGCGCGGGGAGCAGACACCAAGGTCGTCGAGAGCTTCTTCAACGCGACGCCCGCCGGCTGGGCCGCGCACGCGGAGAACGCGGAGATCGTGGCCCTGCTCGGGGGACGCGACGGCTGACCGCGTGCCTCGATCGGTGTCGGTGCCGGGTCGCCTGCGGCGGGCCTACGCGCCGGCCGCGGGGGTGATCGTGTCGCTCGGCGGGATCGGAGTCGGACGGGCGGGCTCGCGGCGGCGCACGACGCGCGCGGCCAGGGGGCGGCGGACCGGCCGGACGCGGGCCGGGCTGCCGCCGGCCTCGCTGAACGCCGGGAGCGCGCCGGCGACGACCGACCCGGCGGCGACCGTGGTCCCGCCGCCGATCGTGCCGCCATCGAGCACGTTGACCGAGGGGCCGAGCACGACGTGGCGCCCGACGTCGATCCCCGCGCCACCGTCGAGAAGTTGGCACGCGGGACCGAGCTGGGCCTCTTCGCCGATGTAGACCGACGACTCCGAGTCGATGACGCAGTTGATCCCGACGCTCACCCCGCGCTCGACGCGAATGTCGCCGTTGCGGCACGACAGGACGCTGTTGCGGCCGATGCGCACGCCACGGCCGAGGAAGATGCCGGAGTTACCGTCGCCGTAGGCGTCGAGCACGACGTTGTCCTCGATCACCACGCCATCGGCGATGAAGATCTTGTGCGGGTGGCGCAGGACGACGTTGGTGCCGAACACGACGTTTCTACCGGCGCGCCCGAGCAGGCGCGGGTAGAGCCGGCGCCGCAACGACAGGCCGAGCACGCCGGGCACCGGCCCGGCCAGCGTCACGATGCCGTCGTGACGCAGCAGGCGCAGCAGCCCCGGGCGACCGACGACCATCCGTTGGTACTCGCTGGGAGTCTTCCCGGACCTTGCGACGACGTCGCGGAGCGCCAGTATCGATGCGTTCATGGAGACGTTCCTGGGTGCGTTCTGCGGGTCAACCGTTCTTGGTGATCCACGGTGATGCGGAGTCCAGGTCAGCGACGCAGCTTGTGCCGCACGTTGCCGCTTCCCGTGGGCAACGTTCGACGGCGAGTAACAGCATGGCACGAAATGACCGCAAGGCAAATGCTGTGACCCGGTTCACGGAAACGCGCGTCAGCGCGGGATTTCGTCGCGCATCGCTTTCAGGTCGTCATCGACGAGCGCCTGCGCGCGCAGCTTCGGGTTCAGTTCGATCGCGCGGCGCAGCGCGGCCTGCGCGCCCGGCCGGTCGCCGTTGGCCAGGCGGATCACCGCCAGATCGTACAGCACCTCCGGCAGCATGCCCGGCTGCCGCTCGGCGTCGGTCGCCGCGCGCTCCTGCCACTTCAGCGCTTCCGGAAAGCGCTTCTCGGTGAACGCGGTCCAGCCCCGGTTCCACGTGTCGTTGACGATCGCGATGCCGAGCAGGCGCTCCAGCTCGCCGAAGGGGTCGGCGTGGTCGTCCACCCGCACGTCGATCGCCCGGTCGTTGAACCCCCCGTAGCCGGCGCCGTCGCGGACGACGACCAGCGCCGCCGACTGGCGGCCACGTGCATCGCCCCCGGCAGCGTCGCCGGCCTTCAGCGCCAGCATCAGCCGCCGCGCGAGCGGCTGCCCGGCGCTCTCGAGGAACGACTTCTCCATCGCCGCGACGACCGGCTCGCCGGTCAGGATGTTCCCCTGCACCGCGTAGCCAGGTCCCGATCGACCGCCGGCCCACGCGTTGCACCCCTCGCCGGTGTACGTCGCGGAGGCGCCGCCGGCGCCGACGATGCCGACCTGCCGGCGCCCGCGTCCTTCGTCGGCCCGCAGCAGCACCTTCAGGACTTCATCCGGCGTCAGCCCCTGCGCGAGCAGTTCCAGCCCGCGCGGCCCGAACGAGGTGTTGGCGAACGCCTGCGTGGCGACGGCGCCGGCGCCGGCCCGCGCCCACGGCACGACCGTGCCGACGGCGAAGAAGCGGCTCGCGACCGCCACGCCGACCTCGCCCGCCGCGGGATCGGCGGCCACGATCGAGAACGTGGCCGGATCGGTGGGTGCCGCGACTGCGGCGCCGATGCCGGCGAGGACAGCGATCACGAGCGCCGTCGTTCTCATGGAAGACCTCCGTGGTTTCGTCCACAGCGGGCCGCCTGCGGCGACCCGTTACCGTTTCTTTTTCTCGGCGCGAAGCCGGGCTTTCTCGAACGCCTCGGCCATCAGACCGGATCCGGGCGTGCTCCCCGGCGAGGCCGGCGCGCGCGCCGGGCCTTGCACGTACTTGGCGCGCAGTTCCGGGTCGATCGCCGCGTCGGGGACCTGCGCCATCGACAGACCGATCCGCCGGGCCGCGGCGTCGATCGCGATGATCACCGCCTCGACCTCGTCACCCGGCTTGACGACCTCGTGCGGGCTCTGCACGTGCTTGGTCGACGACATCTCGGAGATGTGCACGAGCCCCTCGACCCCCGGCCCGATCTCCAGGAAGGCGCCGAACGGCGCGAGCCGCGTGACGCGCCCCTGCACGACCTGCCCCACCGCGAAACGCGCGGCCACGCTGTCCCACGGGTCGGCGGTGATGCGCTTCATGCTGGCCGAGATGCGCGGCTTGCCGCCGGCCTTGCCGATCTCCAGGATCCGCACGCGCACGCCGAAGCCCGGCCGCAGCATCGCCAGGACCTCGTCCGCCGAGCTCCACGCCATCTCGGAGATCGGTACCAGCGCGTGGATCCCCGCCCCGAGGTCGATGAACGCGCCGAAGCGCTCGACCTTGACCACTTCCGCTTCCAGTTCCTGCCCCGGCGCCAGCTTCGCCAACACTTCGCGCTGCTCGCGCTCGCGCTCCTCGCGCAGGAGCGCCGCGCGGGAGAGGATCACGTCCTTGCCCCGCACCTCCAGCACGCGGAAGCGGAACGTCCGGCCGATGTAGTCCGCGGCCGGGTGCGCCGGACCCAGCTCCATCTGCGAGAACGGCACGAACCCGCGCGCGCCGGGCAGGTCGACGCTGAAGCCGCCCTTGTTCTCGCCGCTGACCTTGCCGTCGATCGGGATCCCGGCCTGCATCGCGTCCTGGATCCGCGACAGGTCGAGCTTGTGCGCGACCACCGACCACGACAGCTCGACGCCGGCGCCCGAGACCCGGGAGACGAGGAACTCCGCGCGGTCGCCGACGCGCAGGCGCTCGCGGTCTTCGGGGCGCACCTCGTCCAGCGGCACGAACGCCTCGCTGCGCTGGCCGATGTCCACCAGCACGGCCGCGGACGTGATGCCGACCACGGTGCCCTTGACCCGGTCCCCCGCCGCGACGCGCGTGAACCGGCCCGGTCCCTGTTCGGCCAGCAGCCGCTCGAACTCGCCACCCTCGCCGGATCCCGGCACATCGCCGC
>JAGOJY010000017.1 GCA_017994815.1 Acidobacteriota bacterium | reverse complement strand
CGGCGCGGGTGGTGGAGGACAGCCACACCGAGGCCAGGGGGCGCGGCGGTTCGGACGAGCTGGACAACCGCGACGCCGACTGCCCGTTCCACCACCGGCAGGGCATCCACGGCAGCCTGGCCCGCCGCATGGGCAAGGCGCCGCTGAACACGGTCTGGCGGCTGGGGGTCGGGGCATGGCAGCAGTGGTACCGCAACGAGCTGCGCATCCCCGATCCCGAGCCGACGTTGTTCACCTGAACACGCTGTTGGTTGTCGTGCTCTTTGACAACTGAATGGCACGTAGGGGCCGCCGCGAGCCGCCGAGACGCGACGCCGTGTCGCGGTCGGCGCGCTTTGGCGCCGTCACGCCGGTCCGGCCGCACCGGCTCCTACGAAACTGTTTTTCGGGGCCGCGGGTTGCCCGGCCGGAACGATCGTTCGAGGTACGCGCGTCCAAACGTTTTCCATCGTGACCGGCGTTCGAGACCACACGCGGCCCGGCCGGAACGATCGTCCGGGTCGCGCGCGTGTCCAAATGTTCTCCAGCGCCACGCCTCGCGTGCCGGGCCCCGGCTGCGCTGGCCGCTACGGCAGCCGCGCGCGCTCCGGGATCCGGTACGTCTCGAGGATCCGCGTCGTCGCCGCCTCGAACTCGGCGGCGTCGAGCACGGCTTCGCTGCGCAGCCCGTTCGGCAGGAAGCTCACCGTGTGGAAGCCGTCCACCGGGTGGCGGAACGCTTCCTCCACCTCGGCGATCGAATCGATCGGCCGCCCGTTGATCGCGTCAACCAGGAGGTCGGCCACGTCCTCGTAGCCGATCGTGTACTCGTCGGGGAGCACGCCCGCGAGAAGGATCAACCGGCTCCGGTCCGGCTGCTGCGCGTCGTCGTCCAGGTCGAGCCGTGTCGCGAGGTTGAGCGGGATGTTCTTGCGCCACTCGTTGCCCCAGGTGCGCAGGTAGGGTGAGTCCAACTCGCGGAACACGAACCCGCCCGCGATCACGTAGGGCGGCGGCGTGTTGGCCCTCTGCCACGGAATGAGCCGCGAGGCCTGCGCGTACGCGTGCAGCGGCAGCTCGAGTTCGAGCTCCCGTCCGCCGCGCAACACGCGCACGGGCACGACGTCCCCCACGCGGTGCCCGTCCACGAGCAGGTTCGTGAGCCGCAGCCGCCCATAGCGCGGGTGCTCGTAGTACCCCTCCGCGTCGATCGGCCGGCCGTCCAGCTCGAGCAGGATGTCGCGCGGCTCCAGCACGCCGCTGCCGGTGGCGCCCCACGGCACGGTCCGCACGACGATCCCGCGGGCCGGCCCCGCGAGGCCGAGGTGCCGCGCCAGCGCGATGTCGCGGTTGATCTGCCAGCCGATCCCGAGCGCGGCGAAACCGCGGTAGTCGCGCCCGCTGCGCGCGTCGGCGATGTAGGCCCGCAGGACCTCGACCGGCAGAGCGGCGGCCTGCTGCTCGTCCTGGCCGAACGTCAGCCCGAGCAGGCGCCCGGTGGGGTCGAAGACCGGCTCGGACCAGCCGCCCTTGACCAGGTCGCTGCGCAGGTAGAGCTTCATGCACGCCACGGCGCCGTACGTCGAGTCGGTGACTTCGACGCGCGACACGCGGCTGTTCGAGACCTCGAGCTGGCGGTTGCTCCAGCGCGCGGACAGCACCAGGCCGCTGGTCGGCACGTGCTCCGCCAGCCGCGCCGGCTGCAGGTCGGCGTAGAACGCCGGGTCGTCCACCGCGACGAGGGCGAGATCGATCTCCGGATCGATGTGCACGACGTGCGCCGGGAACCGCTCGCCGCGCCCGCGCTTGGTCGCCTGGATGAAAGTCGCGTCGAACAAGTAGCGCGCGGTCGTCAGCAGCAGCGGGCCGTCGACCACGACCGCGTGGCTCTCGCGCAGCGCCGGGTTCTGCTTGTCCCACGGGCGGTCCTCGACGTACCCCTGGTAGGTCACGCTCAGCGAGACGACCTGCCCCTCGAGCGCCGCCGCCACCTCCTCCGCCCGCTCCGCGGCGGGGCCGGGGAGGGTGGCGCAGGCAAGGAGCATCACGGCGGCGGCGAGTTGTCGCAGCGGCATGTGCGCGTTCATGGGCGTCGGTCCTTCGGGATCCCGTACTGCTCGAGGATCTGCGCGTTGGCGGCGTCGGCCGCCGCGCGGTCGAGCGCGGCGAGCTTGCCGTAGTACTTCAGCTCGAACACGTGCTGCGGCTCCTTGTTCTCCTCGATCGCCGCGATCACGTCGGCCAAGGTCCGGATCGTGCGCCCGTTGATGCGCTCGACGACCTCGTTCCTGTACCACGCGAAGTCGGCGTTGACCGGGTGGTCCAGCCGGCGCAGCAGCACCACGCGCTCTTCCTGCATGCGCTCGGACTCCTCGGCCCCGCGCAGCAGCAGCTCGCGCAGGAGCGGCCGGTCGGCGACGCGCGGCCAGTCGTTCCCGTACGTCTTGAGCATCTCGCGGTCGAGCGGGACGAACACCAGCCCGCCGTACACGTAGTACTGCGGCAGCCGGTCGTAGGCGTTGGCGAGCCGCGCGACCGGCGGGTAGGTCCGCAGCGGGATCGACAGTGGGACGCGCTTGCCGTCGCGCAGGACCTCGACGGCGAGCGATGTCCCGACCTGGTGCCGGTCCACCAGCGCGCCGAAACGCACGCGCAAGCCGTCGGTGGCGACCGTACCGTCGTTGGCGAGCGGGCTGCCCTCGATCGCGAGCAGGATGTCGCCGGGCGCGAGCAGCCCGTCGGCCGAACTGCCGGGAAGCACGCGATCGACGCGCACGCCCGACAGCTCGCCCATCCCCGCCTTGCGGCGCGCGGCCGGGTTCACCATGGTCGCGGTCTCGGCGCCCAGTTCCGGGTACCCGCCGTAAACGCCGTCGGCGGCGTCCTCGAGGAAGTGCCGGACGACCTCGGTCGGAATGAAAAAGCCGACGTTCTCGAGGTCCGTTGAGTTCTGGAACGCGATCCCGACCAGCTTGCCGTCCTGCACCACCGCGCCACCGCTGTTCCCCGGGTTGATCGCGGCGTCGGTCTGGACGGCGAGGTGCGCGTCCACCCCCGAGTGCACGTAGAGCTGCATGTCGATCCGCGAGACGACGCCGCGCGTGGACGAGATCTGCTCGCCACCCGTGGGGTAGCCGTACGTCTCGACGACCGAGCGCAGCGCGGGCAGACCGCCGATCGCGAGCGGCGCGATGTGGTCGAGCAGCCCCTGTTCGAGCGGCACGACGAGCGCCAGGTCGCCGTCGTGCCCGGCGACCGCGACGCGCGCCTCGTGCGGGTTCGGGTCGCCGTGCAGGAACAGGACGACCATGCGGGCGTCGCTGACCACGTGGGCGTTGGTCAGCACGAGTCCGCCGCCGACCACGACGCCGCTGCCGGCCCCGCGCATCACGCCCGCCGCGTTCCACGGCGAGTACGCGTCACCGCGTTGCGAGAACGTCACGATCCGGACGACCGCGGTCTCGATCCCGGGCGGAGCCTCCTGCGCGAGAACGATCCCGGGCGACACACCCAGGGCCAGAACGGTGGCAGCCGAAACGAGGGCGATCCAGCGAAGCACGGGCGTTGCCTCCTGGGCCGTGGCGAAGATCGGATTGTCGGCGGGGCGGGGTAGCCGCATTGTAGGGCATCCCGCGCTTTCTCTTTCGCGAATCTCCGGGTGCCGCCCGAGTCCCGCGGCACCGGCACGGCGCGGGGGCGCGGGGAAATCGCGGCAACAGGCTGGACGCGCCAGGCGCGGGGCGGGTACGCTTTCGTCCGTCCTGCCCCAACCCAAGTCAGCCGGTCCGGAGGCCCGATGGACCCGCGCCCGCCGTTGCTCCACCTCGTGCTGCTCACCACCTGCCTGCTCGCGCCGGGCCTGGCCCGCGCCGAGGAGGACTACCCGCCGCTCGTCATCGAAGCCGGGCCTGCCGTGATCTCGGAGTCCGAGCGCGCGCTCACCGCCGACCCGGCCGCCGGCATCGAGCACGCCGTGATCCTCGTCGAGGACACCGACTACAACGAGAGCCTGCCGACGAGCGTCGAGGTCTCGTACCACCTGCGGGCGAAGATCCTGTCCAACGAGGGGCGCGAACTCGCGAACATCACGATCCCGCACAATATGAAGCGCGGCAAGCTCAAGAAGTGGTGGGGGCGGACGATCCTGCCCGACGGCAAGGTGCTCGAACTGCCCGAGCACGAGCTGACGCCGCAGACGATCGCCAAGTACTCGAGCATCTTCCAGTACTCGGTGCTGAAGGGCGCGCTGCCCGGCGTCGTCCCCGGCGCGGTGATCGACGTCGGCTACACGGTGCGCGCCGAGCAGGACCACGTGAGCACGCAGACCGTCGAGCTGCAGCGGCCCTGGCCCGTGCGCCGGTTGCGCTACCGCTGGGTGCCGTTCCGCGGTTACAGCGCGAGCTACGTCCTGCTGCACGGCGAGGGACGCGACGTCAGCGTGAACGCCGGGCGCTCCGCGGTGATGATCAGCGCCAACAACCTCGACCCCCTGCCGGACGAGCCGCTCATGCCGCCGGCCCGCGAGGTGCGCGCCTCGGTCATCCTCTACTACCTGCTCAGCAGCGAGCGCACGCCCCAGGCGTACTGGGACCTCGAGGCGAAGCGGCTCGACCGCGAAACCGCCAGCTACTGCGCGCGCTCGCACGTGCAGCACCTCTTGGCCGCGATGCAGATCGCGCCCGACCTGGACTTGGAGGGCAAGCTGCGTGCGGCGTACGACTGGATCGGCGCCAACCTGCGGATCGAGTCGCTGGCGACGGCGGAGGAACAGGAGGAAGCGGCGGCGGACGACGAGGGCGACCGCTCGCGACGCGAGACGCTGAACACGCTCCTGGAAACGAAGAAGGGCAGCACCTCGCAGCTCACGCGGGCCTTCATCGCGGCCGCGCGCCAGCTCGGCGCCGAGGCGGAGTTGGTCCTGGGTGCCGACCGCACCGAGGGCTTCTGGAACCCGCAGCTGATGGACGTCGCGCAGCTTCCGTGGCGCTTCGCCGCCGTGCGCGCGCCCGGCGCGAAGGACTGGACCTTCGTCGCGCCCGGCCAGGGCCTGCCCTACGGGCAGGTGCCGTGGTGGCTGACCGGCGTGTCGGGGTTCGTGGCGGCGAAGGCCGGCGGGCAGGCGGTGCCGATCCCGCCGGCGCAGGCCGACCAGAGCGTGCGCGAGACTTCGGCCAAGGTGACGTTCGGCGAGGAGAACGAGTCGATCGGGGTTGCCTGGAGCCAGCGCGGCTCGGGCCAGGTCGGCTACGGCACCCGGCGCTGGCTGCGCCAGATGACACCCGACGAGCGTGAGAAGGAACTGCAGGACATCTGCGGGGCCAGCGAGGATTTCGAGGTCACGGAGTCGGCCACCGCCAACCTCGACGACCTTTCCGCCGCGTTCGAGATCACCTGCTCGGGGGAGTTCATCGGCGATTCCGTCGATCCCGAGGTCGGGACCTATGGTTTCACCTGGAGCGGCCCGTGGGTCCAGGCGCTGCCGGACGTCGTCGCGCCCAAGCGCCGGCACCCGGTCGTCTTCAACTACCCCTACGTCGACCACGCCGTGATCGAGGTCACGGCGCCGCACGGGTTCGTACCGAAGGCGCCGCCGGCGCCGGTTGACCTCAGCGGCGCGTTCGGCAACTTCCATCGCACGATCAGCGCGACCGAGACCGGCTTCCGGATCGAGCGCACGTTCGCACTGCGGGCGGTCGTGGCCAAGGCCGAGTACTACGACCTGCTGTTGCGCTGGCTGCAGGACATCCGCAAGTCGGACCTCGTGCCGGTCGAGTTCCGGCGCGCGGAGCAACGGCAGTGACGCGCGCCGCGCTGGCCGCCGTCGTCGCCGCGGTGCTGGCGGCGTCCGGGGCCGCCTGGGCCGCGCGCCTGCCCGACTGGGCGCGGGACATCGCCGACGCCGCGCCGCAACTGGACGAGGCCGTCACCAAGCAGGTCTCGCGCGTTCTCGTGTACGAGAAGCTGGTGCGCGTGCAGCCGGACGGCCTGTTGCGTACGCGCCTGCGGCTGGCCAAGCAGGCGCTGTCGGTGCGCGCGGACGACGAGGACGTCGGGCTGACCCTGTTCCAGTTCCGCGAGGGGGCCAAGATCCGGCGCTCCCGCGCGTGGCACGTTCCGCCGGGGGAGCGCGCCGAGAAGAACGTCGGCGAATTCGACGCGGCGGTGGGCGACTCGTTCTTCACCGACGACCTGGCGCGCAGCGTCCAGGTCGCCGGTCTCAAACGCGGCAGCCTGGTCTTCTTCGAATTCGAGAGCGACGAGGTGCCGCAGACGCTGGACTTCGTCGAGTTCTTCCGCCAGAGCGAGCCGCTCGGGCTCGGCCGGCTGGTCGTGGAACTCCCGCCCGGCTGGTCGCTTCGCTCGGCGTGGCTGCGCGGCGACGGCCCCGCGCCGCAGGTGTCCGGCGCCACCTATACCTGGCAGATCACGGACCTGCCGTTGATCGACGACAGCGATGACCTGGCGCCCGACGCCGACGAAAGCTGCCCCGGGCTGGCGCTGAGCCTGCGCCCGGCGGACGGCGCCGCCTCTCCACCGGCGTTCGCGGACTGGGTCGCGCTCGCGCGCTGGTACCAGTCGCTGGCCGCGAACCGGGACGCGGCCTCGCCCGAGATCGTGGCCGCCGCGAAGACGATCGCCCAGGCCGCCGCGGGCTCGCCGCTCGCCGTGGCGCGCGAGTCGTACCGCTTCGTGCGCGACCGCGTGCGCTACGTGGCCAACGACATCGGCAAGGGCGGGTACGAGCCGCGGGCCGCGGAGAGCACGATGCGCGACCTGTACGGCGACTGCAAGGCCAAGACCACGCTCCTGCGCACGCTCCTCGCCGCGAACGGCATCTCGAGTTACCCGCTGTTGGTCAACTCCTCGCTCCGGCGGACGGTGGCGGACGATGTCCCGTCGGTCCAGTCGTTCAACCACGTGGTGCTCGCCATCGCGCTGCCGAGCGAGCAGGTGGCGGACGTTCCCGCGCTGGTCGATTTCGGCGACGTCGGCCGGCTGCTCATCGCCGACCCGACGGCGCCGGAGCACGTCTTCGGGGCGATCCCGGTGGAGTTGGCGGACCGCCGCGGCCTGCTGGTGGCCGGGGAGCGCTCGCGCGTGGTCGCGCTGCCAGACGCGGCGGCCGCGTGGAACCGGGTCGAGCGGCGGATCGAGGCGCGCTTGAACCCCGACCGGACCGTCGCCTACACCGCGACGACGCGTTACGTCGGCGAGCCCGCGGCGGTCGCCCGCGCCGCGTGGCGCGATTCGGCGCGCGAAACGCAGGAGAGCCTGCAGGAAGACCTGCGGCACGAATTCGTCGGCGCGAGCGTGTCCGAGGCGCAAGTGCAGGAGGAAACGGCGGACGGCGCGCTGGTCGAGACGGTCTCTTGGACGACCGCGCCGCTGCCGCCGTCCGGGACACAGGCGAATGTCGCGCTGTTCCCGGGCGCTCTCGACAAGTTGTACCGCGTGCCGCTGGCCAAGCGGAAGACGCCCGTCCGCTACCTCTACCCGCGCACGCTGAGGACCGAGATCGTGCTCGGTGGCGCGCCGGCCCAGGCCGTCCTGCCCGGCCCGCGCAACGCCCGCGGCGACGGCTGGTCGGTGGAGACGACGTTCGAGCGCGACGACGCCGCGGTGCGCGGCCGGTTCACGTTGACGCTGTCGCGGCAGGAGTTCGCGGCAGAGGCGTTGGGCGACCTGAAGAAGCTGTACGCCGCCGCGAACAACGCCGCCGACGCCGTTCTCTACCTCTCGCCCTGACGTTTTTCCGCCGGGCCGTCGCAGGCGGCCCGGCACCGCACCGTCACGCTGATGCGGGCCGCCTGCGTCCCCGCCTCCCGCGGGTCAGTCGTAGCCGCCGAACATGAACAGGGTGATGTTCTCGTCGAGCGGGTTCAGCAGCGCGTGGAGCTGGCCGCCCTTGATCAGCGCCAGGTCTCCCGGCTGGAGCGTGCGGACTTCGAATGCGCGCTGGCGGTCGGGCCACTCGCACCAGTCGCCGGTGAGCATCAGGCCCTTGCCGGAGAGGAGCATGAACGCTTCCTGGTTGTCGCGGTGGCGGTGGATGCCGATCCCGCAGCCGGGGCGCAGGATGTGCAGGTCCATGTAATCCACGGCCATGAACGGCTCGAGCTGGGCCGACGCCGGTTTCACGCCCCGCGCGTCGAAGTTCCACGGCTGCACGACACGGCCCAGTTCCGGTAGCCAGCGCTCGCCCAGCCGCGCCCGCCGCTTGGCCTCGTGGCCGAAGTAGTTGGAGTACAGGTTGCGGTAGTCGAGCGTGCCCACGCCGCCGTGCGGGTTGGCGCTGCGCCCGACCGCGAGGTAGTTGCGCCAGCCGCGCACGCTCATGTTGAACTCGTAGACGTAGTTCTGACCGTCGCGCGAGTCCCAGACGCGGCCCGCCGCGTCGCCCCACGCCAGCTCGACGCGCAGCGGCAGCAGCGGGTGCAGCGCGTGGTCCGGAGCGACGTCGAGCAGCTCGACGCCGCGGCCCTGCCCGGCCGCGAGGTCGCGCAGGTGGTCGAAGGCCGGGCCGTGGAAGTCGGCCAGCTCGCCGCTGACCAGGTCCGGTCGTGCGACGAGTTCGCCGCGGTCGTACGCGGCGCGGCCCTTCTCGTCCAGCCGCGCCCGCAGGTCCGGCCCCCGGTAACTCCACAGCTCGAGTTCGTAGCGCGCGCTCACCGGGTTGTACGGCACGAGGAGCGGCTCGGCGGCGAAGCGTTCGCCGACGCGCAGCCCGAGCCGCAGCGCGGAGCCGGGCGGCCGGCCGCCCGGGGCCAGCGGCGAGCCGTCGGGCGGGGCGTAGCCGACGCGCAGCATCGCCCCGCACCAGTCCCCGGCGCGCGCGTAGCCGCGCGCGAGGCTCATCCCGTTCAACCGCAGCTCGCGGATGTTCTGCTTCTGGAAGTCGTTCTTGTTGTCCTGCGCGCGGGGGTCCTTGACCTGCCAGTCCGCCCCCGCCGGCCCGTACAGCGACAGGCCCGCGACCGGGAACAGGTACTGCAGCGAGTCGGCCAGGTAGAAGTTGCGCTCGGCGGCCAGCTCGGTCGCCTCGACCTGCTCGACGATGCGCCACAGCGGGTTCTCCTTCCCGTACTGCGGCGTGGTGTTGGGACTGACCTCGGTAACGTTGGCGATTTCGTCCTCGAGGATACGCATCGGGGCTCCCCGGCCGCCCGCGGCGGCCCTGTCTCAGGCTCAGCTCGTGTGCAGCAGGAACGCCACGAAACGCAGCGGCACGTCGCCGGTGTTGGCGATCCCGTGGATGCCGCCGCTCTTGGTGTAGATCAAGCTGCCCGGCTTGACGTCCACGCGGCGGCAGGGTTTCGGCCCGATGCCGTAGATCTCGCGCTCGACCTCCGGAGCCCCGGCCAGCGCCGGGTCGTCCTTGATCCCCATGTAAGCGACGCCGCTGCCCTCGGTGACGAAGTACACCTCCTCGCTGCCGATGTGCTGGTGCGTCCCCTCCACCGTGCCGGGCGGGATCGTGACCTCGTGGAAGAACACGACCGTGCCGCCGAACTCCTGCTGCAGGATCCAGCGCATCTCGATGATGTTGTCGTCGCGCCGCTCGGCGGTGCCTTCGTTCATCATCGCGTTGCGGTAGCGCACGGGTGTGATCTGGCGCACGTCGGGGACGAAGAAGCCGCGCCGGAACGAGACCAGGTAGTTGCGCTCGCGGACGGTGTTGAGCGGGCTCGAGGGCTCGCTCGTCAGCGGCACCTGGACGTTACGGTCGTAGTAGTTGTCCCACGTGCTCTGCTCGTCACTGAGCGTGAAGCCGGTGGGCCACGTCGTCTCGCCTTCGCGGAACCACAGCCGGAGTTCCTGGATGCGGTCGATGTCGGCGAGCAGCACGGCAAAGGCCGGCTCGCGCACGATCGAGCCGCCGTGGCCCATCATGTCCAGCACCTGCCAGTCGTGGCGGATGCCCGGGGGCGGCTCCAGCGTCTCCCAGAACTCGACCTGGTAGGCGTCGATCCAGGGGCAGGCCTGCATCCGCGCCCGCGCCTCGACCGGCTCGGCACCCGGCTGCGCGATCCCGATCCCCAGTTCCACCGCCGGGCCGAGAAAGCGCCCCTTCTCGCGCGCGGTCTCCACCAGGCGGCTGCCGCGGTACTCGACGCGCAGGAAGTTCGTCAGGTGCACGCCGTCGAGGAACACCTCGCCCTTGAGCACGAGTGCGTCGGCCTTGCCGCGGACCTCGTGCACGTCGTAGCGGTAGCGCGGCGAGCGGGTCGCGTTCAGGTACTGCGCGTGGTACACGCGGTCGGGGAAGAACACGACCTGGAACACGTCGTTCCACGGGCTCTCCGCGATGACCGAAAAGCGTTCGTCCATGGTCGCCCCTCGCCTCACAGCCTCGCGCGCAGGAGTTCACCGACGCGGAAGGCGTTGGCCTGGATCGTGAGTGTCGGGTTGGCGCCGCCGGAGGTCGGCATGAACGCGCCATCCGTGACGTACAGGTTGTCGAACTCCCACGCGCGGCAATCGCGGTCGAGCACCGAATCGGCGGGGTCGGTGCCGAAGCGGGCGCCGCCGAGAATGTGGTTCGCGATCCGCACGCCGTTGCCGTAGACCGATCCCGACTCGATGATCGCCGCGCGCTCGTTCTCCGGAACGCCGGCCTCCAGCACGCGCCGGCAAACGCCGTGCAACACGTCCATCAAGTGCCCGTCGTGGGCGTGCCAGTCCTTGACGACGTGCGCGACGCGGCGGTTCCACTTGTCGCGCACCTCGGGGTGCAGTTCGATGCAGTTTTCCCGTCGCGGGACCTGGTTGGCCATGAAGCTGACCGAGAGCCGGGTGCCGAAATCGCGCTCGAGCCAGGACACCAGCTCGTCCCCGCGCAGCCCCGCGTCCCCGGCCCAGGCGGTCCACAGCGCGTCCATGTCGGCGCTGCCGTGCGTGGCTGCCAGCGAGACCGGCAGCGCTTGGTCCGAGGTGTTGTTGTAGATCGCGGCCCCGGCCCACAGGCCGGTCTCGTCGAGAAACGCTCGATCGGCGCAGGCGTCGGTGGCGTAATCGCTGTCGAGCGACGACGACTTGTCGTAGCGCCGGCGCAGCACGACCTCCGCCCCGCCGAAGCAGTGCGTCAAGAAGCAGCGGCCGAGGTACCCGCCGTTGCCGTGGCCGATGCGCCCCCCGAACCCGGCGCGGTCTTCCTCGGCCGAGAGCATCAGCAGCCGCACCGACTCGATCGCCGAGCAGGCGACGACCACCAGCCGGCCCTCGACCGTGCGCGGCAGCCCGCTTTCGTCGCGGTAGTGCACGCGCCGCACGCGCCCGCCCTCGGCTTCGAGGTGGGTCACGACGCAGTTCGGCCGCAGCTCCAGCGGGTGCCCCGCGCGCAGGGTCGGCCGCAGCAGCGAGACCCAGGTGTTGGACTTGAAGCCCATCGCGTCGCCGTAGCGGTTGACGAAGCCGACCTTGGGATCGCCCGCGTGGCGGCCGCTCTCGGGATGGTCCTGCGTGATCACCGCGAGCGGCGTGCGGTACCACTTCATCCCGAGCGTGTCGAACCCGGCGCGCGCGTGCTCGCTGATCGGGTTCGGCGGGAGCGGGGCCTGGTACACCCCGGAGGCGGGATCGAAGCGCTTGGCCTGGTTGGTCGTCGTCCCGCAGATCCCGACCAGCCGCTCCGCGCGCGTGTAGTACGGTTCGAGCTGGTCGTAGGTCAGCGGCCAGTCGCGGACCTCGTCCAGCGCGCCGTTGCCCGCCGTCGGGTGCAGCCGCGCGCGCCTTTCGCCGGCGAGGCTCTGCAGGCGGAAGTCGTCCGGGGCGAAGCGCAGCGACACGCCGCCGTACAGCTGCGTGCCGCCGCCGACCGCCTGTGCCGTGTAGCCCTCGATCGTGACCCACGACCGGCCGCGGTCCGGCCGCGAGTAGATGTGCGGCTCGTCGTTGAGGTCCGGCTCGAGGTGGCTGGCGTAGAACGAAGCTCCCGTGTTCGCCATCCCCGGCACGTTGATGATCCGCTCCGGGCCGAAGTTGAAGCACTCGTCGCGCTTGAAATCGCCGAGCGCCCCCGGCTCCGGGTCGTCCTGCGTGCGGAACAGCGGTCCCTTTTCCAGCACGAGCACGCGGTGGCCCGCGCGGGCCAACTCGTACGCGACGGGCGCGCCGCCCGCGCCGCTGCCGATGACCACCGCATCGTACGTTTCTGCCATGGGTCGGCCCTCCGTCAGCCGCGGTATTCGGCGCTGGTGCCGAGCGGCGGTTCGTACTTCGGCCGCCAGTCGAAACCGAAGCGCTCCTCGAGGTAGCGCCAGCCCGCCGCGGCGGCATTCCCGCCGTACTTGGGGTGCGCGAAGGCGCCGAGGAACGTGTGCCGCCGCAGAAGCCACAGGAAGTGCGACGGGTCGGCGTAGCGCGCGGGATCCCACCCGTCCCAGAACAGCGGCTCGGCGTTCTGCGCCAGCTGGGCGTACAGCGTCATGAACGCGCGCTCGTCGAGGAAGGCCGGGTCGCGCCCCGGGTAGCGCCGGCGCAGCACGGTATCGATCAGCTCCAGGCACGTCTTGTAGGCGTAGACGCGGTGCCGTTCCTCGCGTGCGAGGATCTTGTCGATGAAGTTCACCGCACCGACGGAGACGTCGAGCCGGTACAGGTTTTCGCCGTGCGCGTCGGTGGCCGAGCGCTGCAGGTAGATCCGCGCCTCCTGCGAGTTGAACGGCAGGATGTGGCGCGTCAGCCGGTCGAGGATCGCGTACTCCCAGCGCTCGAGCACGACCGGCTGCGTGTAGCCCCAGGTGAAGAACGACGACCACGCGTCGCCCGTGGCCAGCGTCTCGCGCTGCGGGTTGACCGGGTCGAGCCGCGCCACGTCGTCGACGAGGAAGCGGTAGCGGTGGCGACGCCCGCGCGGCACCCGCAGCGTGCGGGCCCAGTACAGCGTGTCGCCGACGCGCTGCAGCGGCACCGGCTCGTAGAGGTCGCCGCACGTCGAGACGAGCAGGACGCTGCGCGGCTGCGGGGCCTGCCGCGGCACGGCCCACACGAACGTGACGTCGTTGTCGTTGGGCGCGCCGGGCGCGCTGTCCACGATCGGGAAGCGCCACGGGTCGGCGATGGCGGCGCGCGGCTCGTCCACCGGCACCCCGACGAACGCGTGGCGCGGATCGGTCGTGTCGCGCGCGAGGAACTTCGTGCAGTGATTGAGGACGTACTCCTCCCACCGCGGGCGGCCCGTGAGCGCGGCGGGTGTCTCGGTGGCGGCCGCCGGCAGGCGCGCGGACGGCGGGACGTGTGGGGGCAGGGGCGGGGGCACGGACACGCGACCCCGCGACGTGGCAGGCGCCGACATGCGTCGATCTCCGGGAGACCGCCGGCGGCGCGCGCGCGCGGGCGGGCGGGCGGCGACCGGCCCGCGGACTAAATCACGCCCACGAGACGTTAGTCAAGGGCATCCCGGACCTTGGCGGGAGAAACCGGACGCTCGCGGTCCATCCCCCGGGTCAGTCCGCGGACGATGGCGTTTCCGGGAGACCGACCGTCGCCAGCCGGAACTCGAAGCCGGGCAGGGCGACCGGGCGGAAGTCCTCGTCGTTCGCCGTCACGCTCCTCACGCGGTAGACATCGCCGGCCGCGACGTACTCCTCGATCGAGCGGGCCGCGACGTCGATGACCCAGCAGTGCGGCACGCCGTGACGCGCGTACAGGTCGAGCTCCCCCTCGACGAGCTGGTAGCGGCGCCCATCGTCGGGGAGCGCGACATAGTCCGCGTAGGTCAGGGGACCGCGCGGGGGGGCCGCTCCGGGTTCCGACATCGGGCAAGCTCCTGGCATGTGTCGAGGGTAACGGGCCGCAGCCGAGATTCTACGCCGCCGCGCACCGGGGCGTCCCCGCTCGGGGACTCGCCGCCGGGACGCGACGCCTACTCAAAACGGGCCTTCTGCGGGTTCGCGAGCACCTCGTCGGCGGCCGTGGCCAGCTCGACGCTGATCTTGCCCTCCAGCTCGATTTCGAGGCGCACGTTCGCAGTCCGGGCAACCCCCTTCAACTCGACGTTGGGGTGGCGCGCCGGGGAGGGTGGCACTACGCGGGGCCGCGCGGCGTCCCGAACTTCAGCGCGGCCAGGGCGCAGACCTTGGCGTCGCCGATCAGGTTGTCGATCACGCAGGATTCGTTCGGCTGGTGCGCGGTGTCGTCCAGCTTCGCCGACACGACCGCCGGAAGCCCGAGGTGGCGGAACACCGCCGCCACGGTCCCGCCCCCGATCCCCATCGGCCGCGCCTTCACGCCGTGGATCTCCTCGATCGCCTCGCTCACCAGCCGCACCAGCTCGCAGTCCCGCGGTGTCGGCGCGGCGGCCGCGGAGCGCTGCACGGTCTCGATCGCAACCTCCACGCCGTGCTTCGTCTCGACCGTCGAGGCGATGCGCCGGATCTCGGCCTCGACATCCTCCAGCCGGTACTGCGGCAGGACGCGGCAGTCGAGGTAGAACACGTCCTCGCCCGGGATCGTGTTGATGTTCGGCACGTTCGGTTCTTTCTTCGTCGGCTCGAAGGTGCTCGTCGGCGGCGCGTACAGCCGGTCCTTGCGCGGGAACTTGCGGTGCAGCCCGTTCAGGCGCACGACCAGCTCGCTCGCCGCGCGGAAGGCGTTGCGGCCCTGTTCGGGCGTCGAGGCGTGGCACTGCCCCCCGCGCGTGGTGAACTTGACCCACCACAGCGACTTCTCGGCGATCTCGACCATCGACCCGTCCGGCTCGCCGCCGTCGGGGACCAGGAACACGTCGCGCGGGCCGAAGATCTCCGGGTGCTGGCGGGCCAGGAACACGGCGCCGTACTCCGAACCGGTCTCCTCGTCCGCGGCGAACAGCAGCGCCAGGTCGATCGGCGGCCGGTACTCCAGCTCCATCATCGCCCGGGCGACCAGCAGGCTGGCGACGAGGGCCTGCTGGTTGTCCTCGACGTCCCGGCCGTAGAGCTTGCCGTCCTCGACGCGCAACTCGTAGGGGTCGGAGTGCCACAGCGAGCGCTCGCCCGGGGGCACGACATCGAGGTGCGACATGATCCAGAACGTCCGGCCCGGGTCCTGGCCGCGCCAGCGGGCCACGATGTTCGGCCGGATGCCGTTCTTGGCCTTCGGGTCGGGGGCGTCGTACCGGCGGATCTCGTCGAACCTCAGCTCGCGCAGCCTCTGCTCCAGCCAGCTCGCCTTGGCTTCCTCGCCCTCGCCGCCGCTGGCTGGCGCGATCGCCGGGATCGCGGTCAGCCCGCGCTGCAGATCGACCGCGTACTCGTGGTAGCTGTCGATCTTCTGCAGGATGCGCTCTTTCATTGGTCTGCTTCGCCCGTGGCGGTCCGCGCGCGGGCGTCCACGACCCACGGCTCGAGGCGCGCACCGACCGCGATCGAGACCTCGTAGCGCGGCGCCAGCGGCTCGGGCCAGCCGGACTGCGCCGCCTCGCGCTCGCGCGTCGCCACGTCGTCCTCGGACTCGCGGCTGACGTAAGGCAGCAACCGGGCGCGGACTCCCGGCGGGACGCGCAGCTGCCGGATGGCCAGCTCCACCAGCTGGCCACCGAGCCGGGCCGTGCCGTCGTCGGTCACGACGACCGGGCGGACGAGACCCTGCAGGACGATGCAGCGGCCTTCGGCGCAGCGCGCGGCCAGCGCCCCCGGATCGCGCGCGGCATCGACCGGCACCAGCCGCGAGCGTGTCGCGCGGTCCAGCGCGAGCAGCGCCTCGGCGTCGGCCGGCGAGTTGGACTCGCGGATCTCCGCCGCGCCGGAGCGCAGCCGCTTCTCGCGCACCCGCAGCCATTCGGTCCACGCGGGGCCGTCGTACTCCAGCGCGATGAACGCGGTGCGCGGGCTCATCCTCCAGTAGTGTTCCTCGGCCTCCGCCGCCGCGGGGTCCACCTCGGTCGCGAACCCGAGCTCGGCGAGCTTCGCGCGGTCGAGCCAGGGCCAGGTCGCGGGCCGCGGCCAGCGCCCCTTGAACCCCGCCGCGCGCATCACCGCCGGCGGCGCCTCGTCGGCCGTGCGCAGCGTCAGGAAGATCGCCGAGTCGTCGGCGCGGCTGAAGTGCGGCAGCGTCAGCTCGCGCTCGGTCAGCTCGATCCGGACCTCGCGCCCGCCCCAGCGGTTCCACGCGCCGAGCGCGAGGATCCACAGGTTCGCGAGGAGCACCACGGCGCAACCGGCGACGACGCTCGCCGGCACGCGCGGCCGCCTCACGGCCGTCCCTCCGCGGCGAAAGGCACCACGCCGCGCAGGCGCTTGAGCAGGAGCAGCACCCCGATCGACACCAGCGCGACCAGGAGGAAGAACACGGCGCGCGGCATCCAGTCCCAGAACCAGTGGAAGAACTTCAGGAACAGCAGCAGCACCAGGAACGTCGTGCCGCCGTAGACCGCCTCGCGCGTGTGCCAGCGGATGCCCAGCCCGAGGACCAACGCACCGACCGCGAACGCCACGACCTGGTAGCCCACCTGCACGGCGTGCGGGTCCCAGCGCAAGTAGCTGGGGACGCCCAGCGCCAGGAGGTACAGCGCGAACAGCAGGCTGCCGCCGCCGAGCAGGTCGTAGAGCGCCAGGAACCCGGCCGGGTGCGGCCGCCGCGGCACTCGCGGGAGCGCCACCGCGAGCAGCGCGCCGGGGATCAACGACTCCGGGCGCTGCAGGAACAGCGACCACGGCGCACCGGTCCAGCCGTGGAGAACCCCGGCCACGAAGATCAGCGCCGCCAGCACGCCGGCCACGAGCGGCAGGCGCAGCCCGAAGCCGTACGCCTCGACCAGCGCGAACGCGGCCAGCGGCAGGAACAGCCACGCCGAGGGCGACATGTTCAGCGACGCGCCGAGCGCGCTCACGTCGAGCGCCACGCAGGCCAGCGCGAACAGCGCCGCGATCGCCGTGAAGTAGCCGCCCGGCTCGCGCCGCGCGAGCCGCGCGGTCAGCGCCAGCGCGAGCACGGGCGCGAGCGTCAGGATCACGGCCTGCAGCGGGATCGAGATCAGGCCCCAGAAGCTGTAGAACAGGTAAAACACGCTCGCCGCGAGCGCGAACGCGCCCACCAGCGAGACCATCCGCATGCCGAGCGACAGGCTCTTGCCCCGCGCGCTGACGTCGACGTCGAAGTCGAGGACCAGATCGCGCAGCACCGCTTCGTGGTGCCGCCGGACCGACTCGACCTCCTCGTCGCGCACGGGCAGCACGCCGGCGCGGCGCAGCTCGTCCAGTTCCTGCCGGAAGGCGGCGATGCGGTCGGCGCGCTCCTGCGCGGCGAGCAGCGCACCGCGCATGCGCTCGGCCCCGGGCAGCGCCTCCGCGACCTGCCGCGCGCTCGACGGGCGCCGCGCCGGGTCCGGGTCGAGGCAGCGCAGCACGGCGTCGTCGACCTGCCGCAGGTCGGGCGCGAGCCGCGAGGGCGGGGCCGGCGGCGCACGGCGCGTCGCGGTCAGCTCGTCCAGCGTGCCGGCCGGGAACGCGGCGCGCCCGGTGAACATTTCGTAGAGCACCAGCCCGAGCGCGTACAGGTCGCTCTTGGCCGTGACCTCGCCGCCGGCGAGCTGCTCCGGCGACATGTAGGGGAACGTGCCCTCGCGCGAGCGCGCGCCCGAGAGCACCAGCGTCGCCTCGGCCAGGCCGAAGTCGGTGATGCGCGCGACGCCGCGCTCGTCGAGCATGATGTTGGAGGGCTTGAGGTCGCGGTGCAGCACGCCGCGCTCGTGCGCCGCGGCCAGCCCGGCGCAGATCTGCCGCGCGATGGAAGCCGCCTCGTCGAACGGCAGCCGCCCGCGCCGCCCGAGGCTTTCCGCGAGCGTGCTGCCCTCGATCCACTCCATCGTCAGCGCGGAGCGACCGCCGGCCTCGACCACGTCGTACACGCGGCAGACGTTGGGGTGCGAGATCTGCCGCGCGACGCGGACCTCGTTCAACAGGCGCGCCGTCGCCGTGGCATCGGCCGCCAGTCCCTCCGGCAGCAGCTTGAGCGCGACGACCTGGTCCAGCACGAGGTCGTGCGCGCGGTAGATCTCGCCCATCCCGCCGCGCGCGGCCCACGCCAGGATCCGGTAGCGCCCGCCGAGCAGCGTGCCCGCCGGGATCGGCTCGGCCGTCCCGCCGGCCGCTCCCGTCCCGCCATCGGTCCGGGTCTCGTCCTCGCCCGCAGGTCCCATCGGTCTACCCCGGGCGCAGCCTACCACCGCAGGAGGATGCCGATGGTCCGGCACCGCCACGAGAACAGACGGCGCACGTACCTTGATCCTGTCAAGTCGCCACTTGGCTCCGGATGAGCCTGGACGCGCGCCCCGGGGCGCGATCAGGGCGAGCGCAGCGCGGTGACGGCGTCGGGGTTGGCGACCGAGGCGAGGCTGCCGGGGTCCTGGCCGCCGAGGACGCGGCGGATGACGCCGCGCAGGATCTTGCCCGAGCGCGTCACCGGCAGCGCCTCGACGAAGCGCACCTCGGACGGGCGCATCGTGGCGCCCATCTGGTCGGCGACGTGGCGCGCGATCTCGGCGCCCAGCTCCTGCGAGGGGCGGGTTCCCGGCGCGGGGACGACCACCAGCACCAGGCGCGTGCCCTTGAGCGGGTCGTCGAGGCCGATCGCGGCCGCCTCGCGGATCGCGGGGTGGGACACCGCCGCGGCCTCGACCTCGCCGGGGCCGATGCGCTTGCCGGCGACCTTCAGCGTGTCGTCGGCGCGGCCGGTGAGGTACCAGAAGCCCTGCTCGTCCACGCGGGCCCAGTCGCCGTGGAACCAGGTTTCGGGGCCGAAGCGGGCGAAGTAGGTGTCGAGGTAACGCTGCGGGTCGCCGAGGAAGCCGCGCGTCATGTTCGGCGCCGCGTTGCGGCAAACGAGATACCCGACCTCGCCGCGCACGCTCTTGCCGTCGTCGTCCACGACGTCGACGTCCATTCCCAGTGCGGGGCCCTGCAGCGTCGTCGGCGTGAGCGGGGCGACCGGCAGCGGGGCCAACAGGCACCCCATCAGCTCGGTGCCGCCCGAGATGTTGATCACGGGGCAGCGCGAGCGGCCGATGTTGTGGAAATACCAGAGGTACGACGACTCGTCCCACGGCTCGCCGGTCGAGCCGAGAACGCGCAGGCTCGTCAGGTCGTGGGAGCGGGGCCCGGACTCGCCGAGGCTGGCCAAGAGGCGCACGGCGGTCGGAGCCAGGCCGAGGTGCGTGACCCGGTGCTTCTCCACGATCTGGTACACGCGCTCGCCGGTCGGGTAGTCCGGCGCGCCGTCCAGCATGACCACGGTCCCGCGGTGGAACAGAACACCGAGGATCTCCCACGGCCCCATCATCCAGCCGATGTCGGTCAGCCAGAACATGCGCTCGCCGGGGCGCACGTCGAGGTGGTAGCCGACCTCCTTGGCGGTGACGGTCAGGACGCCGCCGTGGGTGTGGACCGCGCCCTTCGGCTTGCCGGTCGTGCCGGAGGTGTAGAGCAGGAGCGAGCGCGCGCCGGCGTCGAGGTGCTCGGTCGGCCACAGCGACGGGGCCTCGGCTTCCAGCTCGTCCCACCACAAGTCGCGCGCCCGGTCGAACGGCACCTCCAGCCCGGTGCGGCGCAGGACGATCGTGTGCTCGATCGTCCCGGCGATGCCGCAGGCGTGGTCGGCGGCGGGCTTGAGCGGCAGGAGCTTGCCGCGGCGGAACGTGCCGTCGGCGGTCAGCAGCACGCGCGCGCGGGCGTCGGCGAGGCGCGCGGCGAGCGCCTCCGGGCCGAAGCCGGCGAAGACCGGCACCGGCACGGCACCGATCTTGAGGCAGGCGAGGAGCGCCACGACCACGTCGGCGGTCATCGGCAGGTAGAACCCGACCGCGTCGTCGACGTCCACGCCGAGGCCGGACAGCACCGAGGCGACCTGGCACACGCGCTCGCCGAGCTGGGCGTAGGTCAGCGTGGTCGCGTGGCCCTGGTCGTCCTCGGAGATCACCGCCGCCTGCGCGCCGTGGCCGGCGAGGATGTGCCGGTCGAGGACGTTCTCGACGATGTTGAGCTTGCCGCCGACGAACCACTCGGTCCACGGCAGCCCGCGCGAGCGGTCGGCCAGCTTCTCGTACGGGTGCGCGAAGCTGACGCCGAGGTCGTCGAAGATCGCGGGGTAGAACCAGTCGGCGTCCTGCGCGGCGCGGCGGCGCAGCTCGTCGGCGCCCGCGATGCCGTGGCGGCGCATCAGCCGGGCGACGTTCGAGTGCTCGAGGTCGTCCGGCCGGGGCTCCCACAACAGCGCCGGCCGCCGCGCGGCCGCCATCAGCGAACCCAGCTCTGGTTGTAGCCCTTGTCCTCGATGTCGCGCGCCAGCCGGGTCGGCAGGAGCGGCGTGAACGTGTCCACCATCACGGCCAGTTCGTCGGTGCGCTTGGTGCCGATCGAGGCCTCGTACGTGCCCGGGTGCGGCCCGTGCGGCAGCCCGGTCGGGTGCAGCGAGATCGAGCCCGGACCGACGCCCTTGCGCGAGGTGAAGTTGCCCTCGACGTAGTACAGGATCTCGTCGCAGCTCACCGACGAGTGCGGGTACGGGCAGGGGATCGCTTGCTCGTGGTAGTCCACCATCCGCGGCACGAACGAGCAGACCACGAACCCGCCGCCGGCGAACGTGATGTGGGTCGTCGGCGGCAGGTGGATCAGCCCGGTCTTCGGCTGGTAGGCGCGGATCGGGAACGCGAACGGCCAGACCTGGCCGTCCCAGCCGACGATGTCGAACGGATCGTGCGCGAGGGCGAAGCCGGTCAGCCGACCGCCGCGCTTGACGATCAGCTGGCGCGGCGCGCCGAGCGACTTCGGCCCGCCTTGCGGCCACTCCGGTGCGCGGAAGTCGCGGTGCGTGTACGGGGCGTCCATCGTCAGCTGCCCGGCGTGGTTGCGGAACTGCTTCGGCAGGTCGATGTACGTGCGGCCCTCGATCACGAGCATCGTGGCCGGCCCGTCGAGGCGCCAGCGGTGCGGCAGCCCGCGCGGCACGTAGACGTAGTCCTGCTCCTCGAAGCGCAGCACGCCGAGCGCCGTCTCGAGGCGCCCCGAGCCGTGGTGCACGAATACGAGTTCGTCGCCGTCGGCGTTCTCGACCAGCGTCTTGTCGTCCGCGTCGGGGTGGACCATCCACACGCCGATCTCGTGGTTGCCGAGCAGGAGCTTGCGGTCGAGGAACGGGCTGCCGCCGCGCGGGATGCGGTCGGTCTGCATGTGGCAACGTCGCAGGTGGCCGTCCCACGCGGTCGGCGCGTCGCCCGGGTGCGGGCCGAGGTCCTCCTCGTTCGTCACCCAGTGCGGCGGCTCGCGGTGGTAGAGGATGGTGAACGCGCCGTCGAAGCCCTGCCGCGTGAGGCAGTGCTCGAACGCGAGCTTGCCGTCCGGCTTGAAGACGGTGTGCGGTTTCGGCGGCACTTCGCCGAGTTGCAGGCGGTGGATCATGGCGCATCCTCGCGGGCCGCCCGGCGGCGGCCCCGACACGTGAATCGTGCAAAACCTCGCGGGCCGCCTTCCGGCGGGTCCTACGAGCCGGCGCCGGCCTCGAACTGGCGCTGGACGACGCCGCGCTGCTCCTGGTCGCGCTCGATCGCCTCGAACAGTGCGCGGAAGTTGCCCTCGCCGAACGTGCGGGCCCCGCAGCGCTGGATCACCTCGTAGAAGAACGGGCCGGCGCGCTCGTCGCGGTACAGGACGCCGCCCTCGACCATGAAGATCTGCAACAGGTACTTGCCCTCGTCGCCGTCCACGAGGATCCCGAGCCGCTTCAGGTCGTCGATCGGCTCGCGGATCTTCTCCACGCGCTGCTGGGCCATGCGTTGCGGCAGCATGTCGTAGTACGTCGCCGGCGTATCGAGGAACTCGATCCCGCCGCGCCGCAGTCCCTCGACGGTCGGGATGATGTTCGGCACGTGGAACGCCACGTGCTGCACGCCGGGGCCGCGGTTGGCCTCGACGAAGGTGTAGACCTGGCTCGCCTCGTAGTTCGGCGTGACCGGCTCGTTGTTGGCCATCTTGATCCCGGACTCGGGGTCCCACATCACGATCGAGGCCAGGCCGGAACCGCCGGTCTGGCCCTTTTTGAGGTCGGCGGTGTGGAAGTGGACGCGCCAGAACTCCTCGAAGCCCAGCACGTCGCGCAGCCAGCTCACGTGCGGCTTGATCGTCAGGAAGTTGGACGTGACGTGGTCGATGACCTGGAACTCGTGGCGGTTGCGGACTTCGCTGCCCGCGGTGGGGGTGAAGCCCGGCGGCAGGGCCTCGTTGGAACGCTCGACGAAGCGGAAGCGCACGTCGCCCAACGGCGTGGCCACGTCGAACCAGCGGTACGGCCGGCCGGTGTGGTCGGTCGTGGTCAAAACGTCGGTGGCGAAGGTCGCGCTGCGCTCGCCGAGCACCCGGCGCGCGTGGTCGAGGTCGCGCACGCGGAAGCCGAGCACGGCCACGCCGTCCGGGTGGCGCTTGAGCCAGCGGTCGGCGCGCGAGCCGCGCGCGCGCGGCGTGATCGAGGCGAAGGTCGCCTTGCCGGCGCGGAACAGCACCGCGTCCTCGCCGCGCCGCGCCGCCTCGATCTCGTCCAGCCGGGCGACCTCGGGGACGTCCATCGCGGAGGCGTAGAAGCCGCGGCTGCGCCCGAGGTCGGAGACGATGCACTCGTAGTGGTCCCAGCCGGTGATGCCGAGGTTTCGCGGGCGCTCGGGGGCAGCCGACATGCGTCCTCCTGTGGGGGTAGAAACCAGATATTAGCGAACGGCCGTGGGCCGCGCGAAAGGCGCGGACCCGTCGAATAACAAATCGATTATTGGCGCGGGCCGAACTCGGTCCGCACGAACTCGTCCATCCGCTCGAAGGCGTGGCGGACCGAGGGGACCTCGAACAGGAACGGCTGGTAGGTGGTGATCGGGTAGACGATCGACCGGATCACCTGCGGGTCGAACTTGCGCACCTCGACCTCGCCGCTGAGCGAGCGCGACAGCTCGCCGAAGCTGGAGAGCAGCCCCGCGCCGTAGGCCCGCAGCTCGCCGTCCTGCCGCACCAGCCCGAACTCGACGGTGTACCAGTACAGGCGGCTCAGCTCGTCGATCTGGGCGTCGGTCGCGTTGAGCGAGGCCTGGCCGAACTTCTGCGTCAGGTCGGCGAACGCCTGGTCGGCCAGCATCGGCACGTGCCCGAGCATCTCGTGGACCACGTCCGGCTCGGGGGTGTAGTGCGGCACGCTGTGGTGGCGGATGTACTGCGTCGCCGGGAACGCCCGCCGGGCCAGCGATCCGAGGAAATCGCGCGAGCTGACCAGCCCGGCGACGGGCTGGATCCTGAACCCGGTCTTGCGCTGCAGGAACCGGTCGATGTCGGCGTGCTGCGGGACCTTGTCCGCCGTGTATCCCAGTTCGTGGAAGACCTGGTTGTACTCGCGGCAGGCGTGCGTCGGGTAGAGCTTGGTCAACTCGCGGAACACCGTGCCCCAGGTCGCGGCCTCGCGCTCGGTGTACTCGACGCGGGCCGGCGGGTCGCCCGGGCGGTGGCGCATCGCGAGCAGCGCGATCTCGTCGCGGCGGCGGCGGTATTCCTGATCGTTGAATCCGGGGTGGTCGGCGTCCAGTTCGACGATGCTCGTGCGCATGGGCGGGTCCTCGCGACGGGAATATCCCACGCCGCGAAAACACCGGCAACGCGGTCGCGGACTTACGGCTGGTAAATCAGCGCCGCGACCGCTTCCAGCCCGCGCGCGTCGGCCTCGGTGAACGCCGCGGGTTTGTCGCTGTCCACGTCGAGGACACCGGCCGGGGCGCCGCCCGGGACCGGGACCGGCAGCGCGACCTCGCTGCGCGAGCGCGAGTCGCAGGCGACGTGCCCCGGGAACGTGTGGACGTCAGGGACGACGATCGTGCGCCCCTCCGCCAGCGCGGCCCAGCACACGCCGGTGCGGCGCGGGAGCACGGCACAGGCCAGAGGACCCTGGTACGGACCGACGACGAGGTCCTCGCCGACGAGCCGGTAGAACCCGGTCCAGAAGAAGTGCGGCATCTTGTGGTGCAGGACCGCCGCGGCGGTGGCCATGCGCGCCTCGCGATCGGTCGTCTTGCGGAACAGGTCCTCGAGCTGCGAGGCGATGCGCTCGTAGCGTGCCGCGCGGTCCGCGGACGGCTCCGTGAGCGTGCCGCGTGTTCGGTCGCTCATTTGCTGGTCCTCCGGGAAGGGCGGCAGTTTCCAACGCGGGATGGCGGTGCGCAACGCTGTGCGGCGGTGGCGGCCGGCGGTGGCGGGGCTGTCTAACCATTGCATCAACGCCGGCGAAAACCGCGGCGCGGCCGCGGAGTCGGGGGTATCCTGTGCCGCGTTCGCGGGGTCGCCGGACCGTGTGGGTCCGGGGTGATCGAGCGTGAGCCATCCTGGAGACCGGGACTTCCCGGGGAGGTCGAGAACGATGTTCCCTGCCAGCAAGAAAACACACCTGGTGATCGGCGCCCTGCTCGTCGGGGCGGGCTGGACCGCCACCGCGGTCGCGGCCAAGGAAGCTGCGCCGCAGATCCCGGTCTGCGAGAAGAAGATCGGCGCGCTCGCGGTCCACGAGCCCGAGGAGAAGTGGTGGGTCGCGTACAACCTCGAGTCGCCGGAGGCGCTGCTCAAGATCTTCGTCAACGAGTCGAAGTGCTTCACCCTCGTCGATCGCGGCAAAGGCCTCGCGTCGGCGCAGCAGGAGCGCGAGCTGGCCTCGGGCGGCGAGATGCGGGTCGGCTCGAACATCGGCAAGGGCCAGATGAAGGCCGCCGACTACGTCCTCGTCCCGGACATCGTCAACCGCAACGCGAATTCGGGCGGCAAGAACATCGGCGGCGTGCTCGGCGGGCTGGTCGGCGGCAAGTTCGGCGCGGCGGTCGGCGGGGTCAGCCTGAAGAGCAAGACCGCGGACGTGGTGCTGACGCTGACCGACATCCGCTCGACCGAGCAGGTCGCGATGACCCAGGGTCACGCCAAGAAGACCGACCTCGGCTGGAGCGGCGGGGGCGGGTTGTTCGGCGGCGGCGGGTTCGCGGCCGGCGGCGCGAGCAGCTACGCCAACACCGAGATCGGGCAGGTGGTGACGATGGCCTACCTCGAGGCGTACGTGAAGCTGGTCGAGGAGGTCAAGCAGAACATGCCGGACGCCAAGGAAGACAACGTGATGCAGTCCGTCGTCATGGCGAAGGCCGGCACGATGTACACCGAGGCGAACAACAAGTCGGAGGTGGTGCGCGAGTTGGAGCCGGGGATGATGCTCTACCCGACCGGCGAGAAGAAGGGGATCTGGTGGAAGGTCTCCGACGAGCTGGGGAACGAGGGCTGGGTGCCGTCGCCGCTGTTCGACCTCGCGAAGTAGCGCCCCGAGGGAGAGAATGACGCGCCGCGGCGGGTGCCGTCGCGGCGCGTTTCGTTTTGGGAGGCGACGGTGGCCGAACGCTTCGATCTCGAGCAGTTCGTCTCGTACCGGCGGCAGATGAACGAGAAGATCCTCGGCGCGGGGCACCTCGGGCTGAAGCGCTTCTTCAGCCTCGACACGCAGGCCTACGCCGACGGCGCGCTGGACCGACGCACGAAGGAGCTGCTCGGGCTGGTCGCCTCGGCCGTCCTGCGCTGCAACGACTGCATCGACTACCACCTCGTCGCCTGCGTCCGGCAGGGATTGGGCGATCCGGAGCTGCACGACGCGCTCAACGTCGCGCTGGTCGTCGGGGGTTCGATCGTGATCCCGCACCTGCGGCACGCCTTCGACACGTTGGAGCAGCTGCGCCGCGCCGAGGCGGCCGGCGCGCTGCCGGAACTGTGAGGCATTGACCATGTCGATCTGGAAGCTGTTCGGGCGCGCGGCCGATCCGGGTCACGACGAGCAGGACACGGCGGCGGTGCGCCGCATCGTCGCGGCGCTGGACCGGCTGGAACCGGAGCGGGCGCGGTCGATCGCGGCGTTCGCCTACATCCTCGGGCGCGTCGCGAATGCCGACAGCCGGATCACGCCCGAGGAGTCGGCCCAGATGGAGCGGATCGTCCGCGAGAAGCTGGGCCTGCCCGAGGAGCAGGCGGTGCTCGTCGTGCAGATCGCGAAATCGCAGAACGTGCTCTTCGGCGGGACCGAGAACTTTCTCGTCACGCGCGAGTTCGCGCGCGGCGCGACGCCGGAGCAGAAGGTCGCGCTGTTGGAGAGCCTCTTCGCCGTGTCCGCCAGCGAGGGCGGGATCTCGACGCTGGAGGACAACGAGATCCGCCGCGTCGCCGACGAGCTGGGGCTCGAGCACCGCGACTTCATCGCCGCGCGCCTCGCCTACCGCGACCACCTCAACGTCCTGCGCGGCGGCCCGGCCTGACGGCGATTCATACCACGGCGACAGGTGCGACCGCCTGATCAGGCGCGATGCACGTATCGGCGCACCGATCGCCTGTGCCGTCAATGTCGTCTTGGCAATCGCGCGAGGAGGTCCGCAAGCGCGAGGGCGTTGAGGACGTGGCGCGGCTCGGCCCAGGCGCGGCGGGCCTGGTCCACGCCCCAGCCGACGAGGTCCAGCTCGGACGTGCTGTGCGCGTCGGTGGAGATCGTCAGCAGCACTCCCTTGCCGATCGCGTCCCGTGCGACCTCCGCGGTCGCGTCGAGGCGGTCGGGGCTGGCGTTGATCTCGATCGCCTTGCCCAGCCCGGCCGCGGCGGCGATGACGGCTTCCCAGTCGAACCGCGCCCCGCGGCGGTGGCCGATCCGCCGGCCCTCGGGGTGGGCAAAGACGTCCACGCTGGGGTGGCGCAGCGCGCGCAGGACGCGGCGGGTCTGCTCTTTTTCGGGCAGGTCGAACTTCGAGTGGATCGAGGCCAGCACGAGGTCGAACCCGCGCAGCGTTTGGTCGTCCAGGTCGAGCGCGCCGTCGCCGAGGATGTCGACCTCGACGCTCTTGAGGACGCGGACTCCCGCAAGGCGCCGGTTCAGCGCGTCGATCTCGCGCCACTGCCGGCGGAAGCCCTCGGCGTCGAGGCCGCGGACCACGCGCACGGCCGGCGTGTGCTCGGTGATCGCGATGTACTCGTAGCCGCGGGCCTGCGCGGCGCGCGCCATCGCTTCCAGCGTGTCGCGGCCGTCCGTCGCCGTGGTGTGCATCTGGAGATCGCCGCGCAGGTCCTCGCGCGTGATCAGCCGCGGCAAGGTCCCGGCCCGCGCCGCCGCGATCTCGCCACGCCCCTCGCGCAGCTCGGGCGGAATCCACGGCAGCGCGAGGCGCGAGAACAGCTCCTCCTCGTCGGCGGCGCGGACGCGCGCGAGGTCGACGCCTCGCGTCGCCGCCAGCGCGCGGAGCGCCTGCACGTGCGCCTCGGATCCGGTCGCCGCGTGCAGCGCGACGCCGAACTGCCCCGGGCGCGAGGCGACGACCCGCAGCGGCAGTCCTCCGCGCAAGCGTGCGTCGAAGCGCTCGCCGTCGCGCTGGCCAAGCTCCGCGATCTCGGGGTGGCGCGCCATCGTGTCGAGCGTGCGCGCGGGATCGCGCGCGGCGAGCGCGAGATCGACCCGCTCGGCGACGTCGCGGCGGCGCCGCAGATCACCGGCGATCTCGGCCGCGACGACGCCGGGGAGCGCGCGCGCGACGGCCAGAAGCGGCTCGGCCGCCTCCAGCGCCACGTAGCGCGGCACGACCGGCGCGGCGTTTCCGAGTTCGTCCAGCTCGCGCAGCAGCCGCTCCTCGGTCTTCGCGCCGAAGCCCGGGACGGCGCGCACGCGGCCCGCGCGCGCGGCGCTCCGCAGCTCCTCCAGCGACGAGACGCCGAGCGCCTGCACGAGCGCGCGCGCCCGCTGCGGGCCGAGGCCGGGCACGCGCAGGGCGGGGAGCGGCGGCGGCGCGCTGCGGCGCAGCTCCTCCAGCCGCGCCACGGAGCCGGTCTCGATGTACTCGGCGATGCGCGCCGCGATCGACTTGCCGATCCCGGGAAGGCGCGTCAGCCCGGCGGGGTCGCGCCGGACCAGCTCCGGGAGCGACTCCACGACGCGCTCGACGGTGTGCGCGGCGGCGCGGTAGGCGCGCACGCGGTAGGCGTCGGTGCCCTGCGCTTCGAGCAGGTCGGCATAGTCGCGCAGCATGCGCGCGACGCGCGCGTTCTCGAGGTCCACGAACCGAGGTTACCGCGCGCGGGGGCGGGTCGCCTGTCGGCAACCGCTACGAAACGACGTACAGCTCGTCCTGCGGGCGGGAGAGCCACTCGCACCCGCCGTCGGCGACGGCGACGATCTCCTCGCAGGTCGCGATGCCGTGGCCTTCGATCGTCAGGCGCGGCTCGAGGGTGTAACACTGGCCGGCCTCGACCGGCAGCTCCGGCAACTCGCCGTAGCGCTCCCAGCGCGGACACAGCAGCCCCGCGCCGTCGTGCGCCACGCGGCCGATCTGGTGTCCGAGGGCGTGCGGAAACTCCGGGTAGCCGCGATCGGTGATGTACGAGCGGGCGACCGTGTCCACGTCGCCGCCCTTGACGCCGGGGCGCAGGGCCCGCGCGGCCTCGCGGATCGCCTGCACGATCGTGTCGAACCCGCGCTGCACGGCGTCGGGCGCGCGCTGCTCGCCCTTGCGCAGGAAGTACCACGTGCGCTGCAGGTCGGAGCAGTAGCCGTCCTTGCGCACGCCGAAGTCGACGTTCATCACGTGGCCCGGCTCGATCGGCCGGTCGGTCGGGCCGGCGTGTGCGCCGGCCGAGTCGGGGCCGGTGAAGACGGCCGGGCAGTGCTCGACGTCCCAGGCCGGCTCCAGCCCCGCGCGCTCCAGTTCCTCGCGGATCAGCGCCGCGACGTTTTTCTCGGTCTGCCCGGCCTTCAGCCGCGGCGTGAGGCGGTCGAAGATCGCGACGGTCTCCGCGCACGCGGCGCGGATCCGCGCCCTTTCGCCCTCCGACTTGCGCCCGCGCAGCGCGGCCACGATCGGCGCGCTCGACTCCAGGCGCGCGGCGTAGGGCGTCCCCTCCAGCGCCTGCAGCAGCGTCAGGTACATTCCGTGCGTCAGCCCGTCGGCCATCACGTCGCTGACGGAGTAGTTGATCGCGATGCGCTGGGGGTCGAGCCGCTCGAGCGCCTTGCGCAGCTCGGCCGAGACGCCGCCGACGTAGCCGATGATCTCGGGGTAGTGGCCGTGCATCTCCTGGTTGGCCTTGTCCAGGCTGCCGACGATCGCGATCCTCTCGCCGCCCGCGCCGAGGAGGAACGCCGACTGCCACGTGACGTTCGGGCCGACCACCAGGTCGAACGCCGGGTCGTGGATCGTGTGCGACTCGCGCGCGAACAGGAGCCAGGCGTCGAACCCCTTCTCCTTCAGGATCGCGGGGACCTGGGCCAGCTTCTGCGAGATCATCGGATCGCCGATCGCCATCGTTTCCTCCTCGAAACCGGGGGACAGGGTAACCCGTCCCCGGGTCAGCAGCACCGCATGCCGCCGGCCGAGGGCGGCACCTCGCCGAAGGCGAGCCCGCCGCCGCCGGAAGCGGGGACGAGCGGCGGGTCGGGCTCGATCGGGCGCCGGCCGGCGAGCACGTGCCGCCACTCGCGCAGCGCGGAGATCACGACCGTCGCCACCAGCACCAGGAACACGCCCGCCAGCACGGCGTCGAGCCGGGCATTGAACGCCTGGATCCCGCGGGTCGCCTCGTCCACGGCGATCGCGCCGCTCTCGATCGCGCCGGCCCGCGCGAGGAAGCCGATCCGCGGGTCGGGGTGCAGGACGTACTCCACGCCGGCAGTCATCGTCACCGCGAGCAGGAACACCAGCGGCACGAGCGTGATCCAGGCGAAGCGCTTCTTCCCGGTGCGGAACAGGATCGTCGTGCCGATCGTCAGCGCCGTCGCGGCGAGGAGCTGGTTGGCGATGCCGAACAGCGGCCACAGCGCGCGGATCCCGCCGTGCGGGTCGATCACGCCGGCCATCAGGAAATAGCCCCACGCCGCCACGAAGACGACGCTGGTCGCGACGTTGGCGCTCCAGCTGCTGCCCGCGATGCGCGGGGCAGCGCGGGCCAGCGCGTCCTGCAGGATGTAGCGCCCGACGCGCGTGCCCGCGTCGAGCGTGGTCAGGATGAACAGCGCCTCGAACATGATCGCGAAGTGGTACCACAGCGCCGCGACCTGTGGGCCGCCGAGGAAGCGGTGGAAGATCTCGGCCATCCCGACCGCCAGGCACGGCGCGCCGCCGGTGCGGGCGATCACCGAGCGTTCCCCGACCCGCTCGGCGAGCAGTTCCATCTCGGCCTGCGTCACCGGGTAGCCCTGCTGGCTGATCCACTCCAGCGGGCGGTTGGTGTTGATCGCGAAGTACTGGCCGGGAGGGAGCGAAGCCGCGGCGATCATCGCCATGATCGCGACGAAGCTCTCGAGGAGCATCGCGCCGTAGCCGATCGTGCGGGCGTCGGTCTCGCGCTTCAGGAGCTTGGGCGTGGTGCCGCTGGCGATCAGCGCGTGGAAGCCGGAGATCGCGCCGCAGGCGATCGTGATGAAGCAGAAGGGGAAGATCTTGCCGCCGAAGATCGGCCCCGTGCCGTTGGCGAACTGTGTCACCGCCGGCAGGTGCAGGTCGGGACGCACGGCGAGGATGCCGCCGGCGAGCGCGAAGATCGTCCCGAGCTTGACGAACGTGGACAGGTAGTCGCGCGGCGCGAGCAGCAGCCAGACCGGCAGGATCGAGGCCGCGAGCCCGTAGACAATCACCAGGATCCCGAGCGGAACGTGCGGTAGGGTGAAGGCCGGCCCGAGGGTCGGGTGCTCGGCCACGTAGTGCCCGCCGACCAGCGCCCCCAGCAGCAGGACGAGGCCGAAACCGGTCGCGATCCAGACCTGCCGTCCGTGCCCACCGCGCATGATCAGGCCCATCGCCATCGCGATCGGGATCGTCGCGCCGACGGTGAACACGCCCCACGGGCTCTCGGCGAGCGCGTTGACCACGACCAGCCCGAGCACCGCGATCAGGATCACCATGATCAGCAGGATCCCGAGCGTCGCGGCGAGCGCGCCCCAGCGGCCGAGGTAGTCGCGGGCCATCTTGGCCAGCGAGCGCCCGTCGCGGCGCAGGCTCGCGACGAGGATCACCATGTCCTGCACCGCGCCGCCGAGCACGACGCCGACGAGGATCCAGATCGTCCCGGGCAGGTAGCCGAACTGCGCTGCGAGGACCGGGCCGATCAGCGGCCCGGGGCCGGCGATCGCGGCGAAGTGGTGGCCGAAGACGACCCAGCGGTTGGTCGGGACGAAGTCGCGGCCGTCGTTGTGGCGGTAGGCCGGCGTGACGTTGGCGTCGTCGAGGCGGAACACGCGCCGGGCGATGAACAGCGAGTAGAAGCGGTAGGCGATCAGGTACACGCAGACGGCGGCGAGCACGAGGTACGCGGCCGAGACCGTCTCGCCGCGCGAGAGCGCCACCGTTCCGAAGGCCAGCGCGCCCGCCACCGCCACGGCAGCCCACAAGAGGTATCGCATGGCCGGGAAGGATACCCGAGCCCGGCGGGGCCGAGGGTATCCTCTGCCCTGCCGATGCCGCACGATCGCCGGGTCCTGCCGCGCGAGTTCTACCTGCGCGATGCGCTGCGCCTCGCGCGCGCGCTCCTGGGCAAGGAGCTGCGGCACGAGGCGCCGGGAGGCGTCGTCTCGGCTCGCATCGTCGAGGTCGAGGCGTACCGCGGTCCGGCGGACCGGGCCGCGCACTCGTCGGGGGGCCGCCGCACGGCGCGCAACGAGGTCATGTACGGCCCCGGCGGCCACGTCTACGTGTACTTCATCTACGGGATGCACTTCTGCATGAACGTCGTGGCGTCGGTGGCGGGGCGCCCGGAGGCGGTCCTGCTGCGCGCGGCGGAGCCACTGGCGGGGATCGAGCTGATGCGCGCGCGTCGCCCGGGGATCCGCGAGGCGCGGCTTTTGGCCGGCCCGGGGAACCTGTGCCGGGCGCTCGGCGTCGACCGGCGGCTCAACGGGACCGACCTCACCGCCGGGCCGCTGGTCCTGCTCGATGCCCCGGCGGTCCCGGCGCGGCGCATCGCACGCGGCGCGCGCATCGGCGTCGATTACGCCGGCGAGCACGCCGCGTTGCCGTGGCGCCTGTGGATCGACGGCCACCCGTCGGTGTCGCGCACCTGACCCGCGCTGCCCGCACGTCAACGCTCGACGGCGCGCGTGGCGTGTAGGGACACCCGCAGGCGGCCCGGCCGGGACGAGCGATCGAGGCACCGGTTCCCGTGTGCCGCGATCTCGGTTTGCCGGTTGCAGGCCGGCCGCGCCCCTACATGCGGAGCCAGTAGACGGACTTGGGAGGCGTGGTGACGTACAGGAAGATCGGCTGTCCCGGTTGCAGCTCGTCCAGCTTCTGCGGATCGCTGCGCAGCGTGACCTCGGAGCCCTGTTCGACCACGATCTTGTCCGGCACGCGCTCGAAACAGCCGCGGCGCTCCGAGGGCACGAGCCGGTACGTCCCGTACCTCACGTGCGAGAGGTCGCCCACCGGCAGCCCGTTGTAGGTCAACGCGGGGCGGCAGCGCTCGTAGCTGTCCTCGGGAAACGCGAAGCTGAACCAGTTCGGGTTGACGACGATCGGGTCGGGCGCGCTGTTCCCGACCAGCACGAACTCGACCGGCTCGAACTTCTCGGTCTCCGATTCGGAGGTGATGCTGTAGCGGCCCGGCGGGAGCACGATGCGCAACTCGTCCCCCGGCTCCTTCAGGCCCTCGGCGAAGCGCTTGAGGGCGTAGCCGTAGGTCACCTCGCTCGAGGGACTGCTGCTGGCCGTCGCGCCGCGCTCGATGCGCAGCGTCTTGCGCAGCGCGGGGCCCAGCTCGCGCAGCTCGATGCGCGTGACGACGCCGGCCGACCAGGCGGCCTTGAGGTCATCGACGGCCTCGCGCATTGGCACCACGTGGTACGCGGCCTCGGTCGCCAGCGGCATCTGGCCGCGGTGCCCCTCGCGCTCGATCTCGGCATCCCACTGCGCGGGGTCGAAGCCGAGCAGCTCGACCGCCCGCTCGTAGTGGACGATCGACTCCCCCAGGTCGGCCCCGCGCGCCAGGATCAGCGCCGCCTGGAGGTGCGCCTTGGCCGTCAGCTCGCGGATCTCCGTCAGCGAGTGGCGGTCCTGCACGAGGAGATCGCCCGTCGCCAGGCGGTCGTCCATGTCCTCGGCCAGCCGCTCGACGTCGTGCATCGCGGCGCGCATGGCCGGCTTGCCCAGCTCGGAGCGCTCGGCGACGACGTTGTACGATGCCAGCGCGCGGTACATGTCGCGCGCCCGCGCCAGCTCCGGTGGAACTTCACCCGTCGGGGCGGCGGCGAGCGCCGGCGTCGCCACGGCGCTCGTCAACAGCAGGCAGGCAATGCGCGCGGTCATGGCTTGGCTCCTCCGCTGCGCTCGGTTTCGGCGGGGGCGGCGGCACTCGCGGCCGGGGCGGCGACGCTCGCCGCGCGCGCGGCGGCCTCGCGTTCGAGTCGGGCTGCGGCCGTGCTGAGCCCGAACTGGCGCAGCACGTTGGCGTAGTTCGTCCGGAACGGCTCCAGCTCGTCGCCGTCGTAACGGCGCCGCGCCTTGTCGTAGGCGAGCTGCGCGTTCTTGATCGACTCGTGCTTCTCGCCGAAGTTGGCCAGCGCGCGCGAGAGGTCGAAGTAGGCGTACTCGTTGCCGTCCCAGTCGAACGACGTGGCTTCCTGCGCCGAGCGCAGGGCGTCCTCGTAGCGCCCGGAGGCGTAGTCGGCATACGACAGGACGTGCAGGCTGGTGCCGAACTGCAGGCGGATGTCTTTGTTCTCGGGGTCGAGCCGGTACGCCGTGCGCCCGTACTCGACGGCCTGCGCCTTGTAGGTGTACCCGTCCTGCCGGCTGGAGAAGTCGGCCATCTGCCGGTAGACCTCGGCCTTGGCCCGATCGCTGCGCGCCACCTCCGCGGCCTCGTTGAACGTCTTGAGGACCTCGTCCGCGACAGGCGCCTCGGCGCTCATCATGTCCAGCCCGGCCTGCCACAACACGCCGGCGCGCACGTTGCCGTCGTCGAAGCCGACCACCTGGTACAGCTGCACGAAGCGGTCGTCGTACGCCGTGCCGAAGCCGAGCCGGCACGCTTCGCGGACCCGGATCAGGTACACGTCGGGAGCGCTGGAGTAGCGCGCGGCCTCGAACGCCCGCGCGATGTACTGCAGCACGTGGCGCGCGAACGTCTCGTACTCCTGGCTGTCGAGCGGCTGGCCCTGCAGCTCGTCGGCGCGCGCGAGGAGCGCGCGGTAGCCGTTCCAGTTCGCCGCATCCTCGACGTCGGCGTCGTGGTAACCGCGGGCCTTGAACCAGTCGAACTGGGCCGTGCCGAGGACGGTGTACTTGAAGAACGGCGCGTCCTGCAGGAGCGTGAGGCTCTCCTCCATCGGGGCGATGACCTCGCTGGGGAAGTCGTAGCGGAATCCCTCGGGGTCGGCCTTCCACAGCTCGTAGCGGGCGTGCCCGCCGACGAAGGCGACGAGGGCGTAGTCGGCCCCGAGGTGCGGCAGCCCGGCCGCCTCGAACGCCTCGGCGAAGGAGTCGGCGGCGGTGGCGGCCGCGTTCCAGTCGCGTCGGTTGTAGGCCTCGACCGCGGACTGGCGCAGCGTCATCAGCTCGGCGCTGAGCGGAATGGCCGGCTCCGCGGCCGTGGTCGCCGCCGGCTGCGGTGCGGCGCTGGCGGAGGTGTCGGCGGGTGGCGCGTCCTGTTGCCGCGCGGCATCCGGCGACGCGGGCGTCGCCGGCGGATCCTCGCTCGCGGCGAGCGCGCCGAAGCCGTGCAGGGCCAGCGCGACCGCGAGCGCGGCGAGCGCCGCGCGTCGGAAACGGGGTTCCGGGGTCATGAGGAAGTCCCTCGGGCGACATAGCCGAGCGCATCGAGGGCGCTCTCGGCCTCTTCGACCTTGGAGACCACGGGGCGGGCACCCGCGGTGCGTGCTACGAACAGCGCGGCGAGGCCATCCGAGGTGGGAGCCAGGACGTGGACCACGCCGTCGCGATAGCGAATGACGATGTTGCGGCCGTCGGCGACGATGGAGCTGACGCCGGCCGCCGACATGCGGGCGGGGCGGTGCAGGAGCACGGTCCGCAACAGCTCGGCCAGCCGCGGCAGCAGCATGTTCCAGCGCGCGGCCTCGGTGGAGCGTTGCCCGAGTTCTTCGACCGAGACCAGCGGCAACCCGTAGCGACCGGCAAGCTCGGAGCGCAGGCCCTCGATGCCGCTGCCGGCGCCGCCGCCGGACCCGCCGGACCCGCCGGAGCCGCGCCCGCCGCGGCGGCCCCCGCTGCCCGTGCCGAAGCCGACGTCGTCACCGCCGGGCGCGCCGCCGTAGCGCACGCCGCTGCCGGTGCCGCTCGGCCCAGTGCCCGCGATCAGCCCGGGTCGGCCGCCGCCGCCGCGACCGGCCTTGCGGCCGGAGCCCGGGGCCGGGATCGTGTCGTCGAGGAAGCTCGCCCCCGCGCTCTCGTAGGCGATCGCCTCGCCCGCGCCGCCGGCACCGCTATCGGGGCCCACGGCCATCGTCGTCTTGCCCGGCGCGCTCGCGCCGAGCGTCGGCGCCTGGGCGTCGAGCGTCAGGCCTTCGCTGTCGAAGCGCGCGACCGCCGGCGCCGGCTTGGGCGACGGCGCTTGCGCGCGCCGGCTGCCGACGCGCGGAGTCTCCGGAGCATCGACGTACGGCTGCAGCGCGGTCGGTTGCGCGACGCGCGGTTGCGGCCGCGCGGCCGGCTTCGGCTCCGGCGGCGACTCCGGCGCCGCGCGCCGCGGGGCGCGCGGGCGGGGAACCTCGATCGGCTGCGGTTCCGGCGGAGGGTCGAGGAACAGGAACTCGAGATCGGCGCGCAGCGGAGCCTGCACGTCGGGAATCGTCAGCAAGGACACGATCGCCACGGCCGCGAGCACCAACAGGTGCGCCGCGCCGGAAGAGAGCGAAGGCCAGAGGGATCGGGGGCGGCGGTCAGGCCTGGATTCGGCGGCGAGCGCCTTCTCGAACATCGGGAACCCTCGTCGCGAGGCGCGACGCGCGCCGCGACGCGGGTGAGGAGTCCCCGTCGAGCTGCGAGGATTCGGTGGCGGGTCGCGTGCCCGTGGTGCGGAGCACGGTCACTCGGTGCACGTCGGAGGTGCGGCCGGCGCTGTCCAGCGCGCGGATCTCGAAGTCGTTGGCGCCCAGGTTGGGCAGCCCTGCGTCCGGAACGTCGAACACCAGCTTGATCGGCGCCTCGGCCAGGTTGCGCGGCAGTTCGCCGAGTTGCTCCAGGTCCTGCGGCGTGGCGTTGCGGAACGTGGCCTTGCGCTCGTTGACGCTGATGCTCGTCACCGGCGCGTGCGTGAACACCATCCCGCGGATCTCGACGAAGGCCTTGTCGGTGGTGAGCTGCAGGTCCCTGAGCACGATCGCCGGACGGTAGGCGCTCATGTCGAACAGCGGCTTGGAGCGTGGCGCATCGGCGAAGCCGAGACTTACGGCTAAGGCAAGCGAAGAAGCAACCGTGAAACGTAGCGAGCAGTCCATAACGGCTCCTTCGACGTTTGAGGATAAACGAATTTCACCGAACGGCACGTGCGGTCCGGGACGAAGCTCGCCTCGCGCGGCGTATGCTGTTCGGCGTGCCGGAGTTGCCGGACGTCACGGTTTACATCGAGGCGCTCGGGAAGCGGGTGCTCGGGCGCAGGCTGCTCGACGTCCGGCTCGCCAGCGCGTTCCTGCTGCGCACGGTCGATCCGCCGCTGGCCGCGGCCCGCGGGCGGACCGTGCGCGCGCTTCACCGGCTGGGCAAGCGCATCGTGATCGAGCTCGACGAAGAGCTGGAGCTCGTGCTGCACCTGATGATCGCCGGCCGCTTGCGCTGGCGACCGGCGGGAGCCGGGATCCCGGGCCGCATCGGCCTCGCGGCGTTCGATTTCGAGACCGGCACGCTGCTGTTGACCGAGGCCGGCTCGAAGAAGCGCGCCTCGCTGCACGTCGTGCAGCCGCGGGAAGCGCTCGGCCAGTTCGACCGTGGCGGCGTCGAGCCCCTCGAGGCCGACCTGGAGCGCTTCGCGGCCGCGCTCGCCCGCGAGAATCACACGCTCAAGCGCGCGCTCACCGATCCGCGGCTGTTCAGCGGCATCGGCAACGCCTATTCCGACGAGATCCTGCACCGGGCGCGCCTCTCGCCGTTCGCGCTGACCTCGCGGCTGACGCCGGAGCAGGTCCGGACCCTCTACGAGGCCACGCGCGAGACGCTGGCGGAGTGGATCGACCGCCTGCGCGCCGAGACGGGGGAGGGCTTCCCCGAGAAGGTCACGGCGTTCCGCGACGGCATGGCGGTGCACGGCCGCTACCGCCAGCCCTGCCCGGCGTGCGGCTCGCCCGTCCAGCGCATCGTCTACGCCGACAACGAGTCCAACTACTGCGCCACGTGCCAGACCGGCGGGCGCCTGCTGGCCGACCGGGCGCTCTCGCGCCTGTTGCACGACGACTGGCCCCGCACCCTTTCGTAAAGGCCGCCGCAGGCGGCCCGCACGGCGTACGACACGCTGCTCAGGTCGGGCCCTTGGTCGAGAGGTACTCGTGGATCGCGCGGGCGGAGCGCTTGCCGTCGCCCATGGCGAGGATGACGGTCGCGGCGCCGCGGACGATGTCGCCGCCGGCGAAGACGCCGGGGAGGTTGGTCCGGCCGTCCTCGTCGGCCTCGATGTTGCCCCAGCGGTTGAGCTTGAGGTCGGGGCAGGTGGCGGTCAGGAGCGGGTTGGCCCGGGTGCCGATCGCGACGATGACGATCTCGCACGGGATCACGAACTCCGAGCCCTTGACCGGGACCGGTCGGCGCCGGCCCGAGTCGTCCGGCTCGCCGAGCTCCATGCGGATGCACTTCAGGCCGGAGACCCAGCCCTTCTCGTCGCCGAGCACCTCGACCGGCGCGACCTGCAGCACGAACTCGATCCCCTCTTCCTGCGCGTGGTGCACTTCCTCGACCCGCGCCGGCATCTCGGCCACGCTGCGGCGGTACACGATCGTCGCGTGCTCGGCGCCGAGGCGCTTGGCCGTGCGCACGGAGTCCATCGCGACGTTGCCGCCGCCGAGAACCGCGACGCGCCGCGCGCTCAGCACGGGTGTGTCGGCGTTGGGGAAGTCGTACGCCGCCATCAGGTTGACGCGCGTCAGGTACTCGTTCGCGGAGTACACACCCTTCAGGTTCTCGCCCGGGACGTTCATGAACACCGGCAGCCCCGCGCCGTTGGCGATGAAGACCGCGTCGTACTCGTGGCGCAACTCGTCCAGAGTGTACGTCTTGCCGACGACGACGTTGCACTCGATGCGGACGCCCTGCTGCTGCAGGCGCTCGACCTCCTGGCGCACGATCTCCTTCGGCAGCCGGAACTCGGGGATCCCGTAGACGAGCACGCCTCCCGGCGTGTGCAGCGCTTCGAACACCGTCACGTCGTGGCCGTGGTGGTTCAGCTCGCCGGCCGCGGTCAGCCCGGCGGGACCCGAGCCGACGATCGCCACCTTGCGCCCGCTGCGCGGCAGCGGCCCGGCTTTCAGCCCGTAACGTTGCTCGCGGGCCCAGTCGGCGACCCAGCGCTCGAGGTACCCGACGGCGACCGGCGCCCCCTTGTGCCCGCGCACGCAGACCTGCTCACACTGCGTTTCCTGCGGGCAGACGCGGCCGGTGATCGCCGGCAGGGCGTTGTCGCGCAAGAGGCTCTCGGCCGCGCCGGCGAAGTCACCCTCGGCGACGAGCGTGATGAACTTCGGGATGTCGACCAGCACCGGGCAGCCTTCGATGCACTTGGCGCTCTTGCAGCGCAGGCAGCGCTGCGCCTCGAGCATCGCCAGCTGCTCGGGGAACCCGAGGTTCACCTCGCTGAAGTTCTCGCGGCGCAGGCCGGGGTCCTGCTCCGGCATCTTCTGCCGCTGGATCGCGAGGCGCTCCCTGGGGGTGAGCTTTCCGTCGGCCATAAGCCTCGAGCCGGCCGTGCCGGCACGCGCGGGCCGCCCGCGGGCGGCCTACGGGATGTTCAAACGGCACTCGTGTTCGTGATCCTGCCGGTAGCGCTCCAGCGCCTGCTGCTCGAACGGCCGGTACGCGCCGAGCCGGTCCATCAGCTCGTCGTAGTTCACCTTGTGCCCGTCGAACTCCGGGCCGTCTACGCAGGCGAACTTCACCTCCGATCCGACGGTCACGCGGCAGCCGCCGCACATCCCGGTGCCGTCGATCATGATCGGGTTCAGCGAAACGATCGTCGGGACCCGCGCCACGAGCGTGAGCTTCGACACGGCGCGCATCATCGGCACCGGGCCGACGGCGTAAGCGGCATCGATCCCGCCGGCATCGAGCAGTTCCTGCACCGCCTCGGTGACGAAGCCCTTGCGGCCGTAGCTGCCGTCGTCGGTGCAAACGATGACCTCGCCGAGCTCGCGCAGCGGGTCCTCGAGGATCACCAGCTCGCGCGTCCGCCCGCCGATGACGCTGACCACCGCGACGCCGGCGCGCGAGAGTGCCTGCGCGATCGGGAACACGACCGCGGTCCCGACCCCGCCGCCCACGCACAGCGCCCGACCGGACTCGATCAGCTCGGTCGCGCGCCCGAGCGGCCCGGCCACGTCCTGGATCGCGTCCCCGGGCTGCATCGAGCACAGCTCGATGGTGCTCTTGCCCACGGCCTGGATCACGAGCGCGATCGTGCCGCGCGCCGGATCGGTGTCGGCGATCGTCAACGGAATGCGCTCGGCGCCGGGGCCGCGGCGCACGATCACGAACTGCCCGGGCTTGCGGATCTGCGCGATCCGCGGCGCGAGCAACTCCAGCCGGACCACACTGGGTGCCAATTGTTTGCGGTCGACAATCTGGTGCATCTGGTGGCCCCTTCGCCCGACCGGGCGACCGCGCGCGAGGCGCAGCAGGCCCAGTGCCAAGGCGTTATTCAAAGCACGGGGCCGTTTGTCGGTCAAGGCTTACTGGTTCATCCAGACCGCTATAGAGGTCGGGCGGCGCCTGACGCTCTCGAGCTCTTATGTAAGATCCCGGGGCCGGTTCGGCAAACTCTCCACCGCAAGGTGATAATCGCCGCCTCGTTCGCACGGAGGCCGGATGGCGGCGGACCAACTCAACGCGGTGGTGGCCCAGAGGATCGAGGTGTCGCCGGGGTTGATCATCCTGCGCGTCGTGCCCGAAGGGTGGACTCCGCCCCCGTTCGAGTCCGGCCAGTTCGCGGTGCTCGGCCTGCCGGCTTCCGCGCCGCGCTTCCGCTTCTCGGACCCCGAGGACGAGCCGCCCCCGCCCGAGAAGATGATCAAGCGCGCGTACTCGATCGCCTCGACGTCCGTGGTGCCGGAGTACCTCGAGTTCTACGTGACGCTGGTCACCTCGGGGGCGCTGACGCCGCGGCTGTTCGAGCTGCGTTCGGGCGACCGGCTCCACCTCGGCCCGCGCATCACCGGCTCGTTCACGCTGCAGGACGTGCCCGGCGACTGCAACGTGGTCATGGTCGCGACCGGCACGGGGCTCGCGCCGTACATGAGCATGATGCGCAGCCGGCTCGTCTGCGGGGCGCCGCGCCGCTTCGCGCTGATCCACGGGGCGCGCCACTCGTGGGACCTCGGCTACCGCTCCGAGCTGATCACGCTCGTGCGCCTGTGCGCGAACTTCAACTACATCCCGGTGATCAGCCGGCCGGGCGAGGAGCCGATCGCCTGGAGCGGCCGCACGGGCTACGTGCAGGACATCTGGAACGCGCGCGTGGTGGACGAGATGTGGGGGCTGCGCGTGACGCCGGAATCGACGCACATCCTGCTGTGCGGGAACCCGGCGATGATCGAGCACATGGAGCAGGTGCTCGCGGCCGAGGGGTTCAAGGAGCACCGGCGCAAGGAGCCGGGGCAGGTCCACAGCGAGAAGTACTGGTAGGCGGTCAGGGTCGACTGCTCCAGCGGCGCAGGCGCAGCGAGTTCAGCACGACGTTGACGCTGCTGAAGGCCATCGCCAGCGCGGCGAGCGCGGGGTGCAGCGCGCGCAGCTGCGAGGGGAGCGAGGAGAAGGGGTACAACAGGCCGGCGGCGATCGGGATCAGCACGACGTTGTAGGCGAAGGCCCAGAAGAGGTTTTGCCGGATCGTGCGCACCGTGGCGCGGCCGAGCGCCAGCGCGAGCGGGACCACGCGCAGGTCGTCGCGCATGAGCGTGATGTCGGCGGCCTCGATCGCGACGTCGGTCCCGCTGCCGAGCGCGATGCCGACGTCGGCCTGCGCGAGCGCCGGCGCATCGTTGATCCCGTCGCCGACCATCGCCACGCGCCCGCCGTGCTCGGCCTGGATCCGCGCCAGTTCGGCCACCTTGCCGTCCGGGCGCACCTCGGCGACCGCGCGGTCCACGTCCAGCTCGCGCGCGACGGCGGTCGCGGTCGCGCGGTTGTCGCCCGTCAGCAGCACCACGTGCAGACGCTGCCGGTGGAGCTGTTCGACCGCCTCGCGCGAGTGGGGCTTGAGCGTGTCGGCCGCGGCCAAGAGCCCGAGGGCGCGCCCCTCGGCCGCGACCCACAGCACGCTCTTGGCCTGGTCCTCGAGCCGCGCCGCGGTTTGCTCCAGCCCGGCGAGCGCGACGCCGCGCTCCTGCATCAGCGCGAGGTTGCCCACGAACAGCTCGCAGCCGGCGACGATCGCGCTGATGCCGCGCCCCTCCAGCGCCTGGAACTCGCGCATCCCCTGCAGGTCCAGCCCGCGCGCGCGGGCGGCCTCGACGACCGCCTCCCCCAGCGGGTGCTCGCTGCCGTGCTCCGCCGAGGCGGCGAGCCGCAGGAGTTCGTCTTCCGCGACACCATCCGCCGGCACGATGTCCGTCACCGCGGGTCGGCCCACGGTGACCGTCCCCGTCTTGTCGAGGACCACCACGCGCACCGCGTGCGCCAGCTCGAGCGCCTCGCTGCTCTTGAACAGGATGCCGAGTTCCGCGCCGCGGCCGGTGCCGACCATGATCGCGGTCGGCGTCGCCAGACCCATGGCGCAGGGGCAGGCGATCACCAGCACCGCGACGGTGCGCACCATCGCCGCGGTGAAGCCCGCGCCGGCGACGAACCACCACGCGACGAGCGTGATCAGCGCGACGACGAGGATCACCGGGACGAACACCGCGGCCACGCGGTCGGCCAGGCGCTGGATCGGCGCCTTGCCCGACTGCGCCTGCTGCACGAGCCGCACGATCTGGGCCAGCGTGGTTCCCGCGCCGACGCGCGTCGCCTCGAACGTCAACAGCCCGGCGCGGTTGATCGTCGCGCCGACGACCTCGTCGCCGGGTCCCTTCTCGACCGGCAGGCTCTCGCCGGTCAGCATCGACTCGTCCACGCTCGACCGGCCATCGCGCACGACGCCGTCGACCGGAATGCGCTCGCCCGGCCGGACCACGACGGCGTCGCCGACCAGCACCTCTTCGACCGGGATCTCCTGCTCCGCGCCGCCGCGGACGACCCGCGCCGTGCGCGGCGAGAGGTCGAGCAGCTTGCGGATCGCGGCGCTGGTGCGGCCGCGGGCACGCGCCTCCAGCATCTTGCCGACCTTGATCAGCGTCACGATGACGGCGGCGGTCTCGAAGTAGACGTGGTGCCCGAGCGCGTGCGAGTCCAGGCTCGTCGCGATCATGACCGGGATGCTGTAGAAGAACGCGGCCGAGGAGCCGAGCGCGACCAGGACGTCCATGTTCGCCGCGCGGCGGCGCAGGGCCTTGAAGGCGCCGGTGTAGAAGTCGAGCCCCGTGTAGAACTGGACCGGCGTGGCGAGCGCGAGCAGGACCCAGTTCATCCACGGCTGCGCCGTCCACCCGGGGAACGCGCCGAGGTCGCGGGCCATGCTGATCGCGAACAGCGGGACCGTGCAGGCGACGCCGACGACGAGCTTGCGGAACTGCGCCCGCTGTTCCGCGGCGCGTGCGGCGCGCTCCGCGTCGTCGTCCGCGCCGGGGCCGGGCTCGACGACCTTGTACCCCGCGTCCTCGATCGCGCCGACGATCTTCTCGCGGCTGGTGGTTTCCGCCGCAAACTCGACGCTGGCCCGTTCGGTGGCCAGGTTGACCGACACCGCGCGTACTCCCGGCAGCTCGGCGACCGCGCGCTCGATCGCCGTGGCGCAGTTCGCGCAGTGCATGCCGATGATCGCGAGTTCCTCGCGTGCGCCGGGCATCAGCTCTCCCGCCAGGCTTCGATGCCCCCGCCGAGGCTCCTGGCCCGCGCGAACCCCGCGCTGCGCAGCCACGCCACCGCGGCCGCGCTGCGCGCGCCGATCCCGCAGTACGCGACGATCTCGTCCTCGCGGTCCAGCTCGCCGGCGCGCCGCGTGAGCTGGCCGAGCGGGATGTTGCGCGCTCCCGCGAGCGCGTCCTGCGCGCATTCCCAGGGCTCGCGCACGTCGAGCAGCACGATGCGCTCGCCTCGCGCGAGCCGCGCGCGCAGTTCCGCGGGCGCGATCTCCAGCGAATGTTCCGCGGCGCGCGCGGCACAGGCGGGCGGCTCGTCGGCGAGCGCGGTGAGCGTGGGGCTTTCGCCACACGCCGGGCAGGCCGGGTCGCGTTCGAACTCCAGCTCGCGGAACGTCGCCGCGAGCAGGTCGGCCCGCAAGAGGCGCCCGCGCAGCGGCCGGCCGCGACCGAGGAGCAGCTTGATCGCCTCGGTCGCCTCGAGGGCGCCGATCACGCCCGGCACGACGCCCAGAACGCCGGCCTCGCCGCAGTCCGGGGCCTCGCCCGCGGCGGGCGGGGTCGGGAACAGGCAGCGGTAGCACGGCCCGCGCGCGCCGCCGAATACCGTGACGTCCCCGCTGAAGCGCGAGATCGCGCCGAGAACGAGCGGCCGGTCGGCGAGTACGCAGGCGTCGCTCAGGAGGTACTTGGCGGCGAAGTTGTCGGTGCCGTCGAGCACGACGTCGTAGGCGCCGACGAGGTCGAGCGCGTTCGCGGCGGTGAGGCGCGCGCGGTGCGCCTCGATCCGCACGCCGGGGTTGAGGCCCGCCAGCCGCTCGCGCGCGGCCTCGACCTTGGGGCGCCCGAGGTCCGCCTCGCCGAACAGGACCTGCCGCTGGAGGTTGCTCGCCTCGACCGCATCGGCGTCCGCGAGGCCGACCCGCCCGACGCCGGCGGCCACGAGGTACAGGGCGGCCGGCGCCCCGAGCCCGCCAGCCCCGGCGACCAACACCGACCCGTGCCTGAGCCGCAGCTGGCCTTCCAAGCCCAGCTCGGGCAGCCGCAGCTGGCGCGCGTAGCGCTCGACCTCGGCCGGCGTCAGGCCCGGCCCACGTTCCACGTCGCGATCGTCCAAGAATCCTCCGGCGGGCCGGCGCCGGCGCCCGCCACGATCAGTGCGCCGGGGACGGCTCGGGGGGATCGAGTGTCAGCTCGACGAGCACCTTGCGCGGCGCGCAGCTTCGGGCTTCGCGCCGCGGGATCTCGAAGACGTCGAGGACGAACGGCTCCCCGCGGCGCGCGTCCAGGTAGCGCGTGTCGCCCGCGATCTCCCGCGGGGCCAACTCGCCCTCGACGAACGAGTGCGTCCAGGCGATCTCGAGCGCGACCGCGCCGGTCTCGAGGCTCGCTCCGCGCAGGGTGATCCACCACAGGTGCGGGCTGTCCTCGGCCGGGCGATCGACCCCGCGCCCGGCCCGCGCCCCGACCGCGCCCGCGCCGGCGGACGCGGACCCGCAGGTGTCGACGCGGCCGCGCTCGTCGAGGCGTCCGAGTCCGACCCAGGCCGCGGCGTCCTGCGTGCTGGCGAAGCTGCCGTTGGCGCGGGCCAGTTCGCGCGCGGTCCCGTCCTCGGCGACTTCCAGCATGCGCACGCGCAAGGTCCACATCTGCGGCGCGGCGGGCTGCGCGAGCGCGAACTGCCCGAGGATCGACAGGGCGAGCGTCAGGCCGACGGCCGCGGGCAAGCGCATCAGGGAGTCCTCCAGTCGCGCTACTGGTCAGGAGCGCGGGAGCCGGCCCCCGGCCCCGCGTGGAAAAAAGTAGCACGCGGGCCCCGGGGCGCGCCCGCGCTACTCCCGCGCCGCGGGCTGGAGAATAATGTGGATCTCAGCATCCGGAACTGGAGACGACGGATGATCTCCCAGACCGCCGAGTACGCCCTGCGCGCGATCGTTTGCCTCGCCGAGCAGCCCGAACTGCCGCGGACGACCCAGGAGATCGCGGCCCGGGCGAAGATCCCGGCCGGCTACCTGGCCAAGGTCATGCAGTCGCTCGTGCGGGCGCGGCTGGTCTCCTCGCAGCGCGGCCTTCGCGGCGGGTTCACGCTGCGCCGCGCCCCCGCGGAGATGACCGTCCTCGACGTCGTCAACGCGGTGGACCCCGTCCCGCGGATCCGCGAGTGTCCGCTCGGCCTGCCGGAGCACGCGGACCGCCTCTGCCCGCTGCACGACCGGCTGGACCAGGCGCTCGCCAACATCGAGTCGACGTTCCGCGAGTCCAAGATCGCCGAGATGGTGGGGGAGCGGGGGAGCGGCCTGTGCTACCAGCCGGTCCCGCCCGCGCCCGCGCGCAAGCGCGCCCGGAAGGCGAAGCCGGCGCCCCAGGGTCGCCCGCGTAGCTGACTCGTCGGTCGACGTTAGTCCTAAGTCATTGAAAGGCCTGTGTTTTTCGTCTTCGCACGCGAATGTCGAATGCTATCCTGTGACGGCCGGGAAACCTGGGCAACGCGCGGCGTCCGATCCGCCACGACGAGGAAAGCCATGCTGCCGGGGAAGAAGCACGAGGTGGCGCGCCAGAAGCTCGAACACCTCGAGACGCTGTGCAAGCAGGAGGGGATCCCCGTCACGGTCCAGCGCCGCGTGATCCTCGAGACGCTGTTGGCCCACGACGACCACCCCACCGCCGACGATCTGTTCGCGGAGGTCCGCGAGACCGTCCGCGGCGTGTCGCGCACGACGGTCTACCGGGTGCTCGACACGCTGGTCCGGGTCGGGCTCGCGCGTCGGATCGCGCACCCCGGGGCCAAGGCGCGTTTCGACGCGAACACCGAGCGGCACCACCACCTGGTCTGCACCCACTGCGACCGCCTGATCGACGTCCACGACGACCGTCTGGCGGACATCGAACCGCCCCCGATCAGCCAGGACGGGTTCGTGGTGCAGGACTTCTCGCTGCAGTTCTACGGCGTCTGCTCGGAGTGCAGCCGCGGGCATTGACGCGCGGCCCGGCCATGACGGCGGCGCACTGCACGCGACGGCACGGCGCCGTCCCGGCAAAAGTGGTTCAATAGCCCCGGTCGCCGCGCGCGGCGGCCGGCATGTCGGCAGGCTGGAGACGACACCTTGGACCAGCGCATTCCCGACAGGACCGATGTCGCCATCGTCGGGGCGGGCATCATCGGCCTCTCGCTGGCGTACGAGTTGCTGCGCCGCGGGCGCCGCGTGGTCGTGCTGGAACGCGAGCGGCCCGGCGCCGGCGCGTCGTCCGTCGCGCCCGGGATGCTCGCGCCCACCTCCGAGGCCTACCTCGAGGAGCCGGTGCTGATCACGCTGGCGCTGGACAGCCTCGGCCGCTACCCGCGCTTCGTCGCCGAACTCGAGGCCGGCACGGGGCTCGGCTGCGCCCTGCGCACCGACGGGACGCTGTGGGTCGCGCTCAACCGCGACGACGACGAGGAGCTGGCGTACCTCGAGCGGGCCCAGCGCGAGAAGGGGCTGGTCTCGCGCCGGCTCACCGCGCGCGAGGTCCTCGATCGCGAGCCGCACCTCGCCGGGCGGCTCATCGGCGGGCTGCTCGTCGAGACCGACCACCAGGTCGACCCGCGCTGCACGCTGCGAGCGCTCGAGGCGGCGATCGCGGCGCTCGGCGGCTTGGTGCTGTGCCCGTTCGACGTCCGCGAGGTGCGCGCCAAGGGCAACCGTGTCGCCGCGCTCGCCGGCGTGGACGGCGCCGGCGCGCCGTTCGAGATCGCCTGCGAGGTCGCGGTGATCGCCGCCGGCTCGTGGAGCAGCTCCGGCATCGCGCTGCCGGGCCCGCCGCTCGGCGTGCGCCCGGTTCGCGGGCAGAGCCTGCGCCTGCGCGGCCCGGAACTCCTGCGCCACGTCGTGCGGCACCCGGACGTGTACCTCGTGCCGCGCGCGGGCGGCGAGCTGCTCGTCGGCGCGACGGTCGAGGAGCAGGGGTTCGAGCCGGTCGCGACGGCCGGGGGCGTGCTCGACCTGCTGCGCTTCGCCTGGCAGGTGCTGCCGGGGATCTACGATCTCGAGCTGCACGAGCTGGCGATCGGGCTGCGGCCCGCCGTGCGCGATCACCTGCCGGTGATCGGCGCGGGCGCGCTCGACGGGCTGTTCCTTGCCACCGGCCACTACCGCAGCGGGATCCTGCTCGCGCCGGCGACGGCGCAGCACCTGGCGGAGATGATCGTGAGCGGCCGGCCGCAGCCGGCGCTGGCGCCGTTCGCGCCGGAGCGCCTCGCGGCGCGGGCGGCACCGTGAACGATCGGGACGTTCGGCTCACGGTGAACGGCGAGCCGCGCACGACGGCGGCGCGCGATCTCGCGGCGCTGGTCGAGGAACTCGGGTACGGGCGCGACCCGCGCGGGATCGCGGTCGCGCTCGGGGATCGCGTGATTCCGCGCTCGCGCTGGAGCGCGACCGGCCTCGCCGACGGCGACGCGGTCGAGATCGTGGGCGCGGTGCAGGGAGGCTGACTGCGGTGTCGGTCCACGAAAACCACGAAGACGTGTTCGAGCTGGCGGGGCTGAAGCTCGGCTCGCGGCTGATCCTCGGCACCTCGCGCTACCCGAGCCGCCAGGCGCTGCTCGACTCGCTGGCGGCGGCGGGAGTGGAGCTGGTGACCGTCGCGCTGCGGCGGGTCAAGCCCGGCGCGGCGGACGACGACCTGTACGCGCAGCTGCGCGAGCGCGGGCTGAACCTCCTGCCGAACACCGCCGGCTGTTTCACGGCGCGCGATGCGCTGCTGACGGCCGAGCTGGCGCGCGAGGCGCTGCAGACCGACCTGATCAAGCTCGAGGTCATCGCCGACGAGGACACGCTGCTGCCGGACGTCGAGGGGCTGCTCGAGGCGGCGCGCGAGCTGGTGCGGCTCGGTTTCCGGGTGCTGCCGTACACCAACGACGACCCGGTGATCGCGCGGCGGCTGGAGGACCTGGGCTGCGCCGCGGTCATGCCGCTCGCGGCGCCGATCGGCTCCGGCCTCGGGATCCGCAACCCGCACAACCTGCAGCTGATCAAGGAACGGGCCGGCGTGCCGGTCGTCGTCGACGCCGGCGTCGGCACCGCGTCCGACGTGGCGGTGGCGTTCGAGCTGGGCTGCGATGGCGTGCTGCTCAACACCGCGATCGCGCGGGCGCACGACCCGGTGCGCATGGCGCGGGCGATGCGCGCGGCCGCGCTGGCCGGCCGCGACGCGTTCCTCGCCGGCCGCATCCCGCGCAAGTTCTACGCCGACGCCTCGAGCCCGATGGCCGGACGCATCCGCGGCGGCTGATGCCGGTCCTCCCGCGGCTGATGCTGGTCACCGACCGCCGCGCCTGCGCGACGCGCGAGTTGGTCGAAATCGTCGCCGGGGCCGCCGCAGGCGGCCTGCGGCTGGTGCAGGTCCGCGAGCGCGACCTGCCCGCCGAGGAACTCCTCGACCTGGTGGGGCTGATCCGCGCCGCGCTCGGGCCCGGCGGGACGGTGCTGGTGAACGGCGACGCCGACAGCGCGCGGCGCGCCGGCGCCGGGTTGCACCTCGCGGCGCGCGAGGCGCCGGCGGACGCGCCGCCGCGGCCGTTCGGCCGCTCGGTCCACGACGCGGAGGAGGCCCGCCGCGCGCTCGCGGAGCGGCCGGACTACCTCGTCGTGGGCACGATCTTCGCCACCGACAGCAAGCCGGGGCGCGCGGGCGCCGGTCCGGGCCTCGTCCGCGCCGTGGCGCGGCTCGCCGGGACGACGCCGGTCTTCGCCATCGGCGGCATCGACGAGACGCGCGTGGCAACGGTCCTCGCGGCCGGCGCGTGGGGCGTTGCCGTCCGCGGCGCGATCCTGTGCGCCGCGCGTCCCGCCGAGGCGGCGCGCTCGCTGGCGCGCGCGCTCGAGTCGGCGGCCGGGGCGCGCCCGGCGGTTTGACAAACCGCGGACGCGGTTATCTATTGGGCCCATCGCGTTGCCGCGCGGCGAGAGGGGACATGCCAATCATCGAATCCACGGTCGAGGACACCTATCGGCGCATGGCCGAGCGGCTGGCCGGCGTGGTGCCCGATTTCGAGCTGCGCGCCAAGGCCGAGCTCGCACACGCGGTCAACGAGCTGAAGCGCCGGCGGGGCGCGGTGATCCTCGGCCACAACTACATGGAGCCGGCGCTCTACCACTCGGTGCCCGACTTCACCGGCGATTCCCTGGAACTCGCGCGGCGCGCGGCCGAGACGGACGGCGACCCGATCGTCTTCTGCGGCGTGCGCTTCATGGCGGAGACGGCCAAGATCCTCAACCCGACCCGCACGGTGCTGCTGCCGACGCCGAAAGGCGGCTGCTCGCTGGCGGAGAGCATCACCGCCGCCGACGTGCGGGCGCTGCGCGAGCGCTACCCCGGCGTGCCGGTCGTCAGCTACGTCAACACGCCGGCCGAGGTGAAGGCCGAGAGCGATCTCTGCTGCACATCGGGCAACGCCTCGGCCGTGGTCGAGTCGCTCGCGGCACCGACCGTCATCTTCCTGCCCGACGAGTACCTCGCGCGCAACGTCGCGCGCGAGACCGGGCGCACGATCGTGTTCCCGCTGGCGGCGCCGCGCCCGGAGGCGGCGCGCGCGCCCGAGCTGGAGTACGCGATGGTCGGCTGGTCCGGGCGCTGCGAGGTGCACGAGAAGTTCACGCCGGACGACATCGCGCGCGTGCGCGCGCAGTTCCCCGATGTCGTGATCCTGGCCCACCCGGAGTGCAGCCCGGAGGTCGTCGCGGCGTCCGACTTTTCCGGCAGCACGTCGGCGATGATCAAGTTCGTGCGCCAGTCCGGCGCGGCGCGCTACCTCCTCCTGACCGAGTGCGCGATGGGCGACAACGTCGCCGCGGAGAACCCGGGCAAGGAGATGCTGCGGCTGTGCAGCGTCCGCTGCCCGCACATGAACGAGATCACGCTCGAGCAGACGCTGGAAGCGCTCCAGCGCGACCAGTACGTGATCGATGTGCCGGAGGAGATCCGCGTGCGCGCGCGGCGCGCGCTCGACCGGATGCTGGCGATCGGCGCGGCGCCGGGACCGCCCCGCGCATGAACGAGCGCGGGCTGGTCGCGGAACTCGGGCAGTTCGCGCTGCTGCGGGTCGAGGGCGCGGACGCGACGCAGTTCCTGCAGAACCTGTTCACCAACGACGTGCGCGAGGTGACGGCGGCGCGCAGCAGCCTCGGCGCGCTCTGCACACCGAACGGCCGCGTGATCGCCTGCGCGCGGTTCGTCGGGCTCCCCGGCCCGGCGTACCTGCTGCGCCTGCCGCGCGAGCTGGCCGCGGCGGTACACGAAAAGCTGCGCGGCCTGGTCTTCCGGGCCAAGGTGGCGCTGGCGATCGACGACGCGACGTCGCTCCTCGGCGTCGCCGGCGACGCGCCCGGGCAGGCATTGTCAGCGTTGCTCCCAACGCTCCCCGAAAGTCCCGGCGAGACGGCGCACGCCGAAGGCCTGGCGGTCGTGCGCGTTCCCGGCGCGCGACCGCGCTTCGAGCTGTACGGCGAGCGCGCACGGATCGACGCGCTGGCGGCGGAGCTGCGCGACGGCGGTGCCGCGGGGGGCGGCGCGGCCGAGTGGGAAGCGGACGAGATCGAGGCCGGGCTGCCCGAGGTCTACGCCGCGAACCGCGAGGCGTTCCTGCCGCAGATGCTGAACCTCGACCTGCTCGGCGGGCTCAGCTTCAAGAAGGGGTGCTTCCCCGGCCAGGAGGTCGTCGCCAGAACGCAGCACCTGGGCGAGGTCAAGCGGCGCACGTACCGCGCGCGCCTGGACGCGCCGCCGCCGGGGCCCGGCACGGCGTTGCGCGCGGTGCGCGCGGCGGGCGAGCGGGACGGCGGACGCGTGCTGCGCTCCGCGCCGGACGGGCGCGGCGGGGCGAGCCTGCTGGCGGTGATTCCGGTCGAGATCGTCGAGGCCGGCGAGCCGGTGCACGTCGCGGGCGGCGCCGGGCCGCGGCTCGCGCTGGACTCAGCGCGGCCCTGAGGAACGGCGCCCGCGCGGCACGGCGACGGGCCGCTGCGGCCAGGTCGCGAGGTCGAGCGCGCGCGGGATCACGGCCGTTGCATCTTCGGGTGTCGCCACGAGCAGCCACAGCAGGGGCGCGCCGCTGGCCCGCTCTCCCGCGGCAATGATCCCGGCGGAACCGTGGGCGAGCTGCGTCCAGGCCTGGCGCAGGCGCGCGCGCTCGGCGTCCGGCACCGGCGCGCGCTCGAGGTCGGAAACCTGCACCAAAAGGACCAGCGGCAGGCACGAGAAGCGGTCCGCGAACGCCTGCGCCTGCGGCCCGTCGAGCGGCACGCGCCAGTACCGCGGGCCCGCGAGGACACGCACCAGCGCCAGGAGCGCCGGCTGCAGCCGCGCGGGGGCCAGGAACCCGGCCTCGACCGCCGCGAGGAACGGCGGCGCCGCGGAGACGGCCTCCGGCGTGAGGCCCTGCTGCAGCAGCTCCGGCAACGTCGGCGAGACCGTGCCGCCCGCGGCGAAGGCGCGGCTCACGCCGGGGTACAGCGCGTGCGCCAGCGCATCCTCGGCCGGGCGGTGGTACCACTTCTGCATCGAGCCGAACTGCCGCGGCGCGAGCTTTGCCTGCGCCAGCCCCTGCCCGAGCGCCGTCGGCAGCGCCTCGCGCGCGAGGTTCCAGGCCAATGCGCCGCGGAAGCCGCCGCGGAACATGCGGGCGGCCAGCCGGGCGCGGGTCTCGGCCGGCATCCGCTGCATGAAGTAGTGCGCGAGCTCGTGGAACAGCACCTGCACCTGCTGCTCCGGCGTGTCGGCGGGGCGCACCTCGAGCAGGAGGTACTCGCCGCTGGCCTCGGCGTGGGTGCCGGTGTCTTCCCCGAGCGCCGCGACCAGGCTGATGTGCACCGTCGCGCCGGGCCGCGGCTTCGCCTCGAGGTAGTCCGCCATGTCGGTGATGAGCTGCTGCGTGGCGGGCGCGGCGATGAACGCGTCGAACGACTTCTGGAACGGGGCGAGGAACGCCGTCTCCGGCCAGAGCTGGCGGATTCGCGGCTCGAAGTGGCGCAGCGCGACGGCGACCGCCTCGGCCTCGGTCGGGCCGAGGAACTCCCGCATCAGCGAGGCGAACTGGTCGAGGTCGTTGGCCCGCATCGATGCGGCCGACAGCACCTGCCGCGGCGTGTCGACCGGATCGACGGCGGGCACGCAGCCGTCGCCCGCCGACGCGAGCGGCGGCTCGGCGAGCGCGCCGCCGGCCCGCACCTGGCGGAACTGCGCGAGCACCGCGCGGTCGCGCTCGTCCAGGGAGCCGAAGCGGCGGTTCCAGCGGCGGTAGAACGACTCGCGCGTCTTGCTGGGCGTGGTCTCGGCGAGGTAGTCCACCCAGTGGAAGACGTGCGCGACGTACGAGACGCGGGTCTCGACCACGACCGGCGCGGAACCCGCGGGCGCGGTCGCGGCCGTCGCCGCGGGCGCCAGCGCGACGCCGAGCAGCAGTGCGGCGAATCCCGTTCGCACCTCGAGCCCCCTCGGCCCGTTGGCTCCCCAGCGGCGCCACCGGTAGCATACCGAAATGCCGGCGCCGGGCACGCGCCGGCCGGAAGGACGACGCATGAGCCGCTCGGAAGCGATCACGGACGGGATTCGCGTCGAGGTGAACAGTTTCTACGTCCCCGAGCGCTCCGACCCGCCACGCGACCTGTATTACTTCGCCTACAAGGTCGTGATCTCGAACGAGGGCGGCCGCCCGGCGCAGCTCGTCACCCGCCACTGGGTGATCACCGACGGCAACGGCGACGTCGAGCACGTCCGCGGGCCGGGTGTCGTCGGCGAACAGCCGCGGCTCGAGCCCGGCGAGAGCTTCGAGTACACCAGCGCCTGTCCTTTGAGCACCTCGCAGGGATCGATGCGCGGCACGTACCAGATGGTGCGGGACGACGGCGAGCCGTTCGAGGCCGAGATCGCCCCGTTCACGCTGGCGCTGCCGCATTCGTTGAACTGAAATCCGCCGCCGCCAGGGGCGGCGCGCTCGCGCCGGGGAACCGGGGGAGATCCGAGTGGACGCCAAGTTGCGCAAGGACGTTCTTCGCAAGCTCACGTATGGCCTGTACGTCGTGACCAGCCGCGACCGCGACGACGTCGCCGCCGCGGGCGTCTCGTGGCTCTCGCAGTGCTCGTTCGAGCCGCCGCTCTTGATGCTGGCGCTGCGCAAGGACGGCCGGCTGCTGGAGGTGCTCCGCCGCTCCGGCAAGGGCGTCGTGCACATCCTGGCGGAAACGCAGGAGGAACTGGCGAAGGACTTCTTCGGCCCGACGCGCCACGAGGCCGGGCGGATCAACGGCCACCCGTACGAGATGCTGCAGGACCTGCCGGTGCTCCCGGAAGTCCCGCTGCACGCGGTGGTCGAGGCCCGCGACTGGCTCGACCGCGGCGACCACGCGGTGCTCGTGGCCGAGGTGGTGGAGGTCGGGCGCCGCGCCGAGATGAAGCGCGGCCTGGTCCTGTGGGACAGCCCGTGGATCTACGGGGGCTGAGCGCGCGCCTACTTCAACAGGTCCCGCAGCACGTACTTCAACTCGGGCGAGAGCGTCACGAACTCCATGCCTTCCTCGACGACCGTGCTGCAGGCGTGCGCGCGGCGCGGCTGCTCTTCTCCCGGCCGCCGCACGAAGCACTTGCAGTTGCCGCACTCCTTGTTCCAGCAGAAGCGGCCGTAGGGGACGGTCCCGGGGCTGACGAACTGCAGGCAGCGCAGCAGGACGTTGTTCTCGGGGACCTCGAGGACGCGCCCGAGCACCCTGATGGGCACCAGTCGGCGGTAGGGCACGTACAGGCGGTCGCTCACCGCGCTAACCTCCAGTAATCAATCGATTAGCGCAAGTATAGCGGCGGGGGCCCGGGTGGCCAGCCGCGCCGGGAAACGCCCGCGGAGTCGAGATAACTTCTACTAAGCACCTTGTTCGACAATCCGGACAGCCGGGTCTACGATCCGCCCGATGTTCGGCGCCCTTTCGGGCGCCGCGACGGCGGCGGCCGGCGACGCCGGCTGACGGAGCAGCGGTGTTCGCGATCGAGTGGATGGGCTGACATGCGTGGAAACTCGTCCGCGCGCGCGGCGCGCGGTGTCCGGTCGGCATTCCCCCGTCATCTCCTGGCCCGCGTCGCCGACACGGTCGGCAGCGTGTGGTTCGGCGTGACGATCATGGCGCTGATCCTGGTCTACTCGTGGATCGGGTCGGCGGGGACGGCGCCGTTCTCCGAGTGGTTCGTGCGCCAGAGCTTCGAGAAGACCGAGATGGAGTGGTTCAGCTGGTGGCCGTTCAACCTGCTGCTCGCGCTGCTCTCGCTCTCGCTGGTCCTGGTGACCGTGCGCAAGATCCCGCTGACCCTGCCGAACGCGGGCGTGTGGGTCGTGCACTCCGGGATCCTCGTGCTCACGCTCGGCGCCGCGGTGTACTTCGGGCTGAAGCTCGAGGGCGACATGGCCGTCTACCGGCGCGAGGCGGTGCTGAGCGCGGGCAGCGGGCCGCCCGTGCGCTTGACGCTGCAGTCCGGGGCCCAGGCGTTCGTGCCCTCGCCCTCCGGCGGCTACCGCGTGCAGGTCGCCGACCTGAACCCCGCGTACGAGCTGCTGACCGGCGAGGACAAGGGGAGAAAGACCTACTCGGCGCAGCTGCGGATCCAGCCCGCGGACAACCGGCCACCGTTCGTGCGGCAGCTCCTCGTGGGCTACCCGCAGTACACCGAGGACGCCCTGCCCGGGCAGGGGCGCGCGATCAAGGTGCTCGGGCGCAAGCTCGTCGACGAGACGCTCGACGTGCGGCTGGACTACGCCGGGACCGACCGGGTGTTCCTCAACGACCGGCCGGCGCTGCTCGCGCGCGCGAGCGGCGCGGCGGAGTGGGCCGAGATGCCGCTGGCGGGTCTGCCGCGCTACCACGAGCGCGTCCTCGACGCCGCGGACGTGCTCGCGGCGCCGGGGGAGGAGGGGCTGCGCGTGCGCCCGCTCGACCTGCACCCGCGCTGGTCGTCGGCGCACGGGGCGCCGCCGGACGGCGTCCAGCTGCGCGTCACCGGCTTCGTGCCGTACGCGCGCGTGGTCCAGGGCTGGGAGCCGGTCGAAAACGGCGGCCGCCCGTACATCCGCTTCGTCGCCCGCGCCGGGCACAACGACCCCGGCGAAGCGCACGTGCTCGTCGACGGCGAGCCGGGGGCGGAGGAGGCCAGCATCGCCGGCGTGGTCGACGCCAGCTTCCGCTGGATCGAGAACCCGGCCGAACTGCAGGAACTGCTGAACCCGGGTGCCCCCGTGCTGCGCGTGCGCGTCGGCGCGACGGAGCAGGAGATCCCGCTGGCCCAGCTGATGGGCCAGAAGGTCGCGGTCCGCGGGACGCCGTACACGATCCTCGGCGTGCAGTTCCACCCGACGTGGAGCGGCAACGAGGCCACGGGCCACACGCACGGCTCGATGCTGCTGGTGCAGGTGCGCGCGCAGGGCCGCACGTTCCTGCGGCAGGTGGTCTACCCGCAGGACGAGTTGTCGCGCGACCTCGACGACGCCGGCCGCCCGCTGCCGCGCCCGGAGACGGCGCTCTCGACCGAGCTGGCCCACGTGGTGCGCGCGGGGCTGCAACTCGTCGCCGGCCCCGTGGGTGCCCACGCGCTGCTCGTCAGCCAGGGCGGGCAGGTGCTGCACCGCGAGCTGGTGCCGGACCAGCCGGTGGACTTTCTCGACGGCGCACTCTCGCTGACGCTGTGGGACAGCGGACCGCACGCGGCGCGGGTCGAGAAGCCGCAGGTCGTCCCGGCCGCGGAGCGCGACCCGAAGGCGGGGCCCGCGTACTCGATGATCCAGGTCCGCGTCGAGCAGGGCGGCGGCTCGCAGGACGTGTGGCTCGAGTACAGCCACTACGCCCACCCGAGCCGCGCCGGCTACTTCCCGGCACGCGTGATGCTGGCCGACGGGCGCACGCTGGAGCTGTTGTACTCCCGCGAGTCGCGGCGGCTGCCCGCGCCGGTGGCGCTGGAGGAGTTCGCGCTGGAGACGTATCCCGGGCGCAACAAGGAGCGCGACTACATCAGCCGCGTGCGCTTCTTTGAGAATGGCCGCTGGTCCGACATCCACGAGGTGCACAGCAACAACCCGACGGCCCACGCCGGGTGGTGGTACTTCCAGAGCACCTGGGACCCGCCCCAGCCCGAGGCGAACTACGCCGGCATGAACTACACCGGGCTGGGCGTCGGCAACCGGCACGGCGTCGGGATCATGCTCCTCGGCGCGGTCATGACGGTGCTCGGCACGCTGTGGGCGTTCTACGTCAAGCCGGTGATCCTCAGGCGCCGCGTTTTGGCCGGCGCGACGGCCGCGCGCCCGGCGCTGGCGCCCGCGGTGCCGGGAGCGCCGAACCCGAACCTCGAACCCGCGGCGAGCGGCGGAGGGCACGCCGGTGCGTAAGTCGACGATCGTGGTCCTGCTCCTCGTGCTGGCCGCGCTGGCGCTGCCGGCGCATGCCGCCGACGAGGTCCAGTTGTCCGTGGGCAAGGCGTTCAGCGACGCGGTCGACCTCGAGGCGATCCGGCTGAGCGCGGTCCAGGAGGACGGCCGGGTCAAGACCTTCGACTCCCTCGCGCGCGAGAAGCTCAAGTACGTCAACGCGAAGCTGACGGGCGGCGGGCTCGACCCGGTGCTCGTGTACCTCGACATGATGCTGGTGCCCGAGCACTACGCCGGCTCGAACGTGATCCTGCTGCGCAAGCCGGCGGTGCGCGCGCAGCTCATCCAGTCGGTGCGCAGCGTCGTTCCGCCCGCGCAGCGCGCGGGCGTGATCAGCGAGGGCGAGCTGGAGCGGATCTCGCGCACGGGGCTGGTCTCGCAGATGTTCCTCGACCACCCGGCGGTGCGCGGCGTGCTCGCGGCGATGCAGCGCGACGTCATGCGGACCAGCAAGGAAGTCGACGCCATCGAGGCCGCGCGCAACCTGTCGGACGCCGGCGTCCTGGAGAGCCTGTGGCGCGCGGTGCCGCCCCGCGGCGGCAGCGAACTCGACCCGTGGCTCTCGGTGCACGAACTGCGGCACGCGCACGAGGTCGGCGGTCCGTTCGTTCACCCGGCCAGCGCGGGGGCCCCGCCGGTCGATCCGCAGCAGGCGATCGCGCGGGCCTGGAACGAGCTGGCCAGCGCCTGGCGTTTCCAGGACGCCAAGGCGGCCAGCCTCGCGCTCAACACGCTGGCGCGCTCGTTCACGCTGGTGGAACCGAAGCTCTACCCGTCGCACTCGCGCCTGGAGTGGGAGCACTGGTACTACAAGTACAACAAGCTGACGCTGACCTGGCTGGTCTACTTCTTCGCCGTGCCGCCGCTGCTGATGGCCGCGGTCTTCGGCTTCGGCTGGGCGCGCAAGGTCGGGCTGGCGCTGTTCGTGGCCGGCTTCGCACTGCAGACGTTCTCGATCGCCCTGCGCTGGTGGCTCGCCGGGCGCATCCCGAACGCCAACATGTTCGAGGCGATTACCGCCTCGGCCTGGTTCGGCGGGCTGGTGGCGATCGTGCTGGAGCTGGTGCTGCGCCGCTGGCCGGTGAAGAACCTGCCGGCGCTGGCGGCTTCGGTCTACGCCATGTTCGGCCTGATGGTCGGGCACTTCATGCCGGTGACCGTCAGCTCGGACATCGGGACGGTGATGCCGGTCCTCGACCGGACGATCTGGCTCTACATCCACACCAACATGGTCATCTCGTCCTACGCGCTGATCTTCTTCGCCTCGGTCACGGCGGCGCTGTACCTCGTGCTGCGCGCGGCGAACGCGCTGGTCGCCTCGCCGCGGCTCGAGGCGGCGTGGGCCGGCGCCGGCGGGGTCGGGGCGGTGCGGGGCGGCGCCGGCTCGATCATCCTCGGCCGCGGCGTGGCCCCCGGCGGCATCGAGCGCACCGGTCTGGCGCGCGCGCTCGACGGCGCGACGATGATCTTCCTCGAGGTCGCGTTCGTGACGCTGTGGGTCGGAACGCTCCTCGGGGCGGTGTGGGCCGACGTGTCGTGGGGCCGGCCGTGGGGCTGGGACCCGAAGGAGGTGTTCGCGCTGAACACCTGGATCGTGTTCCTGATCCTCGTCCACGTGCGGCTGAAGGTGAAGGACAAGGCGCTGTGGACCGCGATCCTCGCGGTGATCGGCTGCGCGGTGATGCTCTTCAACTGGATCGCCGTCAACTTCGTCATCGTCGGCCTGCACAGCTACGCGTAGGATCCGCCGCGCGGTTTGACCGCGCGAACGCACGGTGTGCGAAGCGACGAAGGGACAGGTGTGCGACTTGTCCCCTCAGGGGCAGGTGGCGGGCGCGAGGGCGATCGCGTCGTCGCGCGGTGCGAGTTGTCCGCGGCCGTCCTCGTCGTAGCTGCCGCGCGTGTCGCCGAGGACCGCGCGCACCAGCCAGAAGCGCGGCGTGCCGCGGGCGGGCAGCGTGACCGTGGTCTGCGTCGTGCGCGACGCCTCGCAGGCGTCGATCGCCACGGCGTAGCCGGCCGCGAGCAGGCGCGGGTCGCCTGAGACGACGTCGTAGGCGCTCGCTTCCGTTGCCGACCACGCGATCTCGTCCTTCGACCTGAAGTGCAGGCCCGTGACCCGCCCCGGCACCGGCGCGGCGGCGCAGTCCAGCCGCGCCGTGCGCACCTCGCGCGTCGAGCCCGAAGCGCGGGTCCAAGCGAGGCGCACGCCGGTCCCGTCCCAGGCGGCGCGCGGCGCGCCGGCGGGACGGTCGTCGCCGACCGGCACGCCGGGGCAGAGGAGCTGGCCCTGCGCGTCGATCCGCGTGCGGTAGAGCCGCGTGCCTCCCGAGTCCAGCGCGACGTAGACCGCCGTGACCTCCTCGCCCGTGTAGGCGAGCGCCAGCGGACCCGCCGGGAAGATGCCCGGCAGCGTCGCCGGCGGCGCGGCGATCGTCCCGTCGCGCCGCACGACCGCGCGTTCGGCGCCCGCGGCGCCGCTCCACGTCACGAGGTGCGCGCCGTTCGCGGCGACGACGGCGATGTCCGCGCGCGCCGGCCCTGGCGCCGCGACGGTGACCCGCGCGCCGCGGCGGCCGCCGCCGTCGTCGCGGCGCTCGAGCCGCACCGCGCCGTCCGCCTCGATCCACGCGACCACCGTGCCGCCACCCTCGTCCGGCGCCACCGCGATCGAGGGCGCCGACGTGCCGGCCGCCGCGGGGCCGAGGTCGAGCCCGTCGCCGAGCGGCGCGCCGGCGTCGGTGAGCAGCCCGGTGCGCGGCGCGGGCGGCTCGCCGGTGAGCCACGCGGCCGCCAGGCGCCGCCCGCTCCAGGCCAGCCCCGCCGGCGCGACGTTCGACGCCAGCGCCTCGAGCGGCAGGTCGAGCGCGATCGGCGCACCGTCCTCGGCGCGCGCGGAGAAGCGCAGCCGCGGCGCGCCGCTGCGGTGGTCGGTGAACAGCACCGCGGCGCCGGCGCCGGTCCACGCGACGGCGGGTTGCCCGCTGGGCGCGGGATCCTGCTCGAGCAGGTCGAGCGACCACGGAGGTCCGCCGCGCTCGAGCGCGAGCCGTGTTCCCGGCCCGTCGGCCGCGCGGGCGAGACAGGCGCGGACCGGCTCGCCGCCGATGGCGAGCCCGACCGATTCGTCGTCCTGCGCGCCGCGCGTCTCCAGGCCGACGAGTGGCGGCGCGACGCACGAGCGGTCGCACCCCTCGTCCATGCTCCCGTCGAGATCGTCGTCGCGGCCGTTGCAGCGCTCGGCGGCGCCCGGGTACGCCAAGGCGTCGCCGTCGTCGGCGTCACCGTCGCACGCGTTCACGCCGTCGCCATCGGCGTCGGCGCAGCACTCCAGGGCCCAGGCGCGGATCGGCCGCTGCGCCACGAGCGACTGTTCGTCGCGCAGGAGCGCCGGCCGCGAGCCGGTCCAGGCCAGGCTGGCGCGGAAATCGGGGAAGCCGGGCTGGCTCGGGACCGCCAGCGGCACCACCGGCGCGAGCGGGACGCCCTGCGCGTCGAGCCGGCGCAGGCGCAGGCCGAGCGCGCCCGACGTGCCGCCGACCCAGGCGACGATGTACTCGGTCCCGGTCCACGCCAGGGACGGCTGGCTGGCGTAGCTCTCCGCCCCGTCGATGCGCTGCTCGGTGCCGAGCGGGGTTCCGTCGGGGCCGATGCGGCGGATGTAGATCGCCTCGACGCCGGTGCGCCGGTCGTGCCACGCGGCGAGCCACTCGGCCGCGCCCCACGCCAGCGCCGGCTGCGCGGCGGTGTTGCCGCTGTTCAGCGGGGCCGGCGCGCCGACCGGCTGGCCGAGCGCGTCGCTGCGCCCGAGGCGCACGACGCCGTGCCCGTCGGCCCACGCGTAGCCGACCTGGCCCGGCGCGACGGCGACCGCGACCTCGTCCGCGCCGGCCGGCGCGGCGCACGAGATGCACGTTTCGTCGCCGAGGAGCACGCCGCCGGGACTCACGCGCCGGGCCTGGATGGTCGTGTTGTAGCTGCTCCACGCGATCACGAACGCTTCACCGTCCCAGCCGATCGACGGCCGCTGCCCCTCGTCTTCGGGCGAGCCCACCGGGACGGGGCCCGCCGCGAGCTGGCCCGCGGCGTCCACGAAGGCGAACATCATGCGCGGCAGGCCGAAGTCCTCCTCGGCCCAGGCGATCCCGTAGCCGCTCCCGGACCAGTCGATCACCGCGTCCACCTCGCCGTAGGCCACGGCGGACACGGGCAGCGGCGGCGCGAGCGGGACGCCGCCGGGGTCGAGCCTGCGGAACCGGATCTGCGTGTTGCTGCCGACCGCCTGGGAAAAGACAGCGCCGAAGCCGTGCCCGTCCCAGGTCAGCGCGCGGTCGCGGCCCAGCGTCGTCGCGCGGTCGGGCGGGCTGATCGCGACCTCCGCGGCCAGCGCGCGCGGATCGGCGCAACTCGATGGGCAACCCGCATCCAGCGTGCCGTCGCCGTCGTCGTCGCGGCCGTCGCACAGCTCCTGCGCCCGCGCGCCGGGCGCGAGCAGGACCGCGAACGCGCAGCAGAGGAGAAACCAGCGGGGCCGCATCGTGGCCGGAATGTACGTCGAAACGAGTTCAGAGCGCGGCGAGGAGCCGCGAAAGCCCCGCGGACAGCGTCTCCGGCGGCGTCAGGCAGGAGAGCATGATCCGCGTGCCGTGCTCGCAACCGTAAAAATAGCCCGGGTGCACGAAGACGCCGTGCTGCAAGAGGTGCAGGACCAGTTGCTCGTCGTCGTCCCAGCCCGCGATGGCGGGGAACAGGTAGTACCCGCCGTCGGGCGCGACGGCGCTCACGCGGCCGTCCGCGCCGAGTTGCCGCAGCGCCGAACCGATCGAGTGCCGCACGCGGTCGCGCATGTGCTCGAGGAACGGGCGCCCGCGCTCGAACAGCGCCGGCAGCATCGACTGCACCAGCGAGTTCGCGCCGAGCAGCGTGTCATTGAGGATCTCCAGCCGCGGCGCGATCGCCGCGCGGCCCGGCCCGGTCAACGCGATCCAGCCGAGCTTGAGGTCCGGCAGCGCGAACATCTTGGAGATGCCGTTGAGGTGGAACACCGTCAGCTCCGGGTGCAGCGCGCCGAGCGGCGGGACGTGCTCGACCCGGAACGGGAACTCGGCGAAGACCTCGTCGCAGATCAGCGGCAGGCCGAGTCGCGACAGCGCCTCGCTGCGCGCGCCGACGACGGCGCCGGTCGGGTTGTGCGGCGAGACCAGCAGCACCGCGCGCGTGCGCGCGTCGGCGGCCCGCAGGAGCGTCGCGGGATCGGGCTGCCAGCCCGCGCTTTCGTCGAGCGCGTAGGGGCGCAGCTCGACCTCGTGGATCTCGGCCAGGTGGTCGAACAGCGGGTAGGTGACGTCGGGCGCGAGGACGTTGTCGCCCGGCCGGGTCAACAGCGCGAACAGCTCGCCGTAGGCCTCGCTCGTGCTGGCGGTGATGAACACGTCGTCGGCCGACAGCGGGAGGGCCGGGGTGCGCCCGGCGTAGTAGCGCGCGATCGCGTCGCGCGCCGCCGGCAACCCGCGCGGGTCGGGCTCGTAGCGCCGCGCGTCCCAGTACGGCGCGGCGGCGTCGCGCAGGATCTCGGCGGGGAAGAGCAGGCCCTGCTGCGTCGGGTTGCTGCTGGTCAGGTCCACGAGCTCGCCGGCCGCGGCGGCGCGGCGCCGCGCCGTTTCGATGCGGTTGGGTGTCAGGTCCTGGTCGGCGAGGAACACGGCTCAGTCGCCGTCCGGCTTCCCGGGCGGTGCGAGGTAACCCAGCGCCAGCTGGTTGTCGCCGTCCATGTCCACGTTGAGCAGCATCCCGCCGGAAGCGCGGCGCACGTCGACCACGCGCACGACGCCGGCCAAAGCGCCGAGCTCCGGGCTCAGCTCCGGGAGGACGTTGGGCGAGCCGTGCAGGAAGCGCTCGTTGAACTCGTCGCTGGTCGTGTCGGGGTACAGCGCGAGGTAGCGGATCTTCGATTCGACGAGGTCCTGGAAGAAGTGGGTCCCGAACGAGACCTCCGGCACGTGGTCGCCCTTGGCGCGCGCGATCTCGATCAGCATCGCGGCGTTGTTGATGTCGGCGTACCCGGCGCGGATGCCGAGCCGCGAGTCGTTCGAGCCCCAGCGCCCCGGCCCCATCAGGATGAACGCGCGGCCGCGCAGCCGGTCGTTCAGGAGTCGCACGGCGCCGGCGATCTCCTGCCGGCGATCCGGCCCGAGGTGGGCGTAGTCGCGCGGGTCGATCAGCACCACGTACTCGATGCCGTGCACCGAGCCGGTGGTGATGTTGCGGGTGGCGCTGAACACCCGGCTGTCGGCCGCCACGCCCGCGGGCACGCGGACGGCGATCTCGTCGCGATTCCACGCCTGCGGCCGGCACTGCAGCAGGTAGAACGACTGGCCGTCGAACGCGAATTCGACGTCCATCGGGCAGCCGTAGGTCTTTTCCAGGAGCTGGACCATCCAGCGCAGGAACTCGGGGTACGGCGTTTCGCGGACGAAGTAGTCGAAGGTGACGACCCGTTCGCCGCTGGGCAGCCCGACCCGCGTGCCGGTCGGCCCGCGCAGCTCGCCGTCCACCAGCACCGAGACCGCGTGGTGCACGCCCGGAAGCTGCTCGCCGCCCAGGACCTCGTGCAGCGGCAGCGTCTCGAACGAGTTCGTCTCCAGGTTGATGACGTCCACGTAGCGCTGCGAGTAGCGGCGGATTTCCTCCTTGCTCGCCACCGGCCGCAGCGTCGGCATCCCGAGCGCGATCATGCGCGGGTAATCGCTGGCGACGCGGTCCACCGCGCGCGTGCCGATGCCCAGCACGATCCGCGCCAGCCCGTCGGAGCGCTGGATGCGCGGCGACCAGCGGAACTCGTTGCGCGAGAACGCGACCCCGGCCCAGAGCGGGAAGAAGTACTTCCCGTAGCGCTGGCCGACGACCTTCTGGATCAACACCGCCATCGCGTCGTCGTAGTCGATCAGGTTGTGCCGGCGGCGATAGCTGATCGGGTCGGGGTGCATGATGCTGGCGTACACCTCGGCGATCGCCCCGGTCAGCTCGCTCAGGCGCTTTTCGAGCGGGCCCTGGTTGGGCACGAAGATGCTGCGGTACTTCCCGGCGAAGGTCGCGCCGAAGCGGTCCTCCAGCAGGCTGGACGAGCGCACGATCAATGGGTGCGTCCCGACGCGCTCGAGCAGCGAACGCAGTCGCGGGACGACCGCCGGCGGGAACTGCGCGTTCTTGAACAGCTTGAGGATGACCGGGTACTCCTGCCGGATCACGTCGAGCGGCTTGTACTTCTGGCTCTGCAATTCCTTGAGGTCGTTGTGCTCGAGGAACTGCTCGATCACGTCCGAGCGCAGGAAGTACGACTCCGGCACGGTCACCGGCACCCTGGGGGCGGTCGGGTCCTCCTGCCGTGCGCGCTCGAGGATGCGGTGGGCGAGGATCATGCCGGCGGCCTTGCCGCCGATGCGGCCCATCCCCGCGTCGTCGCCGAAGATGTTGTCGACCAGCCCGTTGAAGTCGCGGATCTTCAGGTAGTTCTTGGCGATGGCGATGAACTCGAGCTGGTCCGAGATGAAGTGCCGGGTCAGCGCGACGCGCACGCCGACCGACTCCCACTCCGGGATCTGGGTCTGGCCCGCGGGCAGGCGACAGAAGCGCTTGACCGTGTCGGCGAGCAGCCGGTACGAAACCGTCGAGAGGTTGGCGATCTCCTCCAGCCGCTGCGCCTCCTCGCGCTTGCGGGTCAGGTTCACGACGTCGTCGATTTCGTCCGGCGACAGGTGGGCCGAGGCGTACTCGCGCGTCAGCTCCTGGATCTCGATCTTCTCCAGCTCGTCCCAGCGCTGGCTCGACTGCACGTTCTCGTTGGCCGAGCCGGCCCCGTCGGTCGCGCCGGGCTGCCCGATCCGCTCCCGCGCCTGGAGCTGGATCTGGTCGATGCTGACGATGCCGCGGCTGTGCAGCGTGAGGAGCAGCGTGCGATGGATCTTCTCCGCCAGCGCGGGGAACAGCTCCAGCGCTTCCTCGATGTGCCGCAGGCTCTCCGCCGGCTTGTGCGTCGTGCTCATGTCGCGCCGCTCCCGGGGCGAGACACTAACAGCGGCGGTCGGTCGTTGCCAAAGAGTCCGCCGAGCGTCGGTTGACAGGCCCGCGAGGGATGGTAAACGTAGCGGGCCGGCGCCCGGCAGGCGTACAGCCGAGTTATCTGTAAATCAGCGGAGAGGTGGCGGAGATGACGGACCTCAAGGCCCGGCATTGCACGGCCTGCGACGGCGCCGCGCAGCGGCTGACCCCGGCGGCCGCGCGCGAACTGCTCGCGCAGGTCGCGGGGTGGGAGATGAACCCGGACGGCAGCGAGATCCGCCGCGAGTTCCGCTTCCCGGACTTCTACCAGACGATGTCGTTCGTCAACGCGGTGGCGTGGATCGCCAACGTGGAAGACCACCACCCCGACCTGGAGGTCGGTTACCACACCTGCCGCGTCCGCTACTCGACGCACTCCGTCCAGGGCTTGTCGGAGAACGACTTCATCTGTGCGGCGAAGGTGGACGCGCTGCTGCCGCAGCCGCGCTGATCGGGCAACAGGTCGAAGGTGGCGTCCCCAACGGGATTTGAACCCGTGTTACCAGCTTGAAAGGCTGGTGTCCTGACCTGGCTGGACGATGGGGACCCCTGTGCCGAACCGCGGAATTATAGGAAAGCGCGCCGAGCCCGCAACGGGCGCCGGTCCGGGCGCGCTCGCGACCGCTATGACGACGGAGGCTCGATGGAGCAGGCCACGCGGCTGACCGTACACGAAGGACTCGAAGACCACGGGATCCTCAACCCGCGGCGCGTCTACTGGAACCTCAACGCGGCGCAGCTCTACGAGCAGGCGGTGCGCCGGCGCGAGGGTCTGCTCGCGGAAAACGGCCAGCTCGTCGTGCGCACCGGCAAGTACACCGGACGTTCGCCGCAGGATCGCTTCTTCGTGCGCGAGCCGTACACCGAGCACGACATCGCCTGGGGCAAGGTCAACCGCGCGTTCCCCGGCGATTTCGAGCGCCTGCACGCGCGCCTTCTGGCGTACCTGCAGGGGCGCGACCTGTTCGTGCAGGACGTCTACTCCGGCGCGGACCAGGGCCGCCTGTCGGTGCGACTGATCAGCGAGAGCGCGTGGCACGCGCTGTTCGCGCGCACGATGTTCATCCGGCGCGACGCGCCGCCGCCCCTGGGCTTCGACCCGGACGTCACGGTGCTGCACGCCCCGGGGTTCCTCGCCGTTCCGGAAGTCGACGGCACGCGGTCCGAGGCCTTCATCGTGCTCAACCTGAGCAAGAAGCTCGTGCTGATCGGCGGCACGCAGTACGGCGGCGAGATCAAGAAGTCGATCTTCACGATGATGAACTTCCTGCTGCCGCTGCAGGGCATCCTGTCGATGCACTGCTCGGCCAACGTCGGGCCGCGGGGCGACACGGCGCTGTTTTTCGGGCTGTCCGGGACCGGGAAGACGACGCTGTCGGCCGACCCCGAGCGGCGGCTGATCGGCGACGACGAGCACGGCTGGGACGAGCGGGGCGTGTTCAACTTCGAGGGCGGCTGCTACGCCAAGGTCATTCGCCTGTCGGCCAGCGCCGAGCCGCAGATCCACGCCGCGGTCCACCGCTTCGGCACGCTGCTGGAAAACGTGGTCGTGAATCCCGACACGCGCCGGCTGAACCTCGACGACGACTCGCTGACCGAGAACACGCGGGCCGTGTACCCGCTCACGCACCTCGACGCGATCGTCCCGGGCGGGCGCGGCGAGCACCCGAAGAACATCGTGTTCCTGACCTGCGACGCGTTCGGGGTGATGCCGCCTTTGGCGCGGCTGACGACGCAGCAGGCGATGTACCACTTCCTCGCCGGGTACACGGCGAAGGTCGCCGGGACCGAGCGCGGCGTGCGTGAGCCACAGGCCACGTTCAGCACCTGTTTCGGCGCGCCGTTCATGGCGCTGCGGCCGTCGGTCTACGCCGAGCTGCTCGGACGGAAAATCGAGCAGCACGGCGCCCGCGTGTGGCTGGTCAACACCGGTTGGACCGGCGGCCCGTACGGCGTCGGGCACCGGATCAGCATCGCCCACACCCGCGCCATGGCGCGCTGCGCGCTCTCGGGCGAGTTGGACGCCGGACGGTGGCGCGTGGACCCGACGTTCGGCGTCGAGGTCCCGACGAGCTGCCCCGGCGTGCCGGACGAACTGCTCGACCCGCGCCGGACCTGGCGCGACCCGCAGGCGTTCGAGACCCAGGCCCGCACCCTCGCCGACATGTTCGCCAAGAACGCGGTGGGGGGACAGGCTCCCGTGACTTGATCCGACCGGCCGTCGGAACCCGTCCGGTGCCTCCCCCGGGCACCTGAGCGCCGTCCCGCACCCGAGCCTGTCCCCGCGCCGGGCGGGCACTAGAATCTCCCCCGTGAGATTTCGAGCGGGCTTCCTCCTGTCCGTGGTCCTGTGCGCAGCGCCGGCAACCGTCGGGGCCGCGGTGCAGCGCGTCGTCATCGACCCGGGGCACGGCGGGGCCGAGGACGGGGCGATCGGGCCGAGCGGGCTGAAGGAGAAGGACCTCGTCCTCGACATCGCGCGCCGGCTCTCCGCCGCGCTGGCGGCCGACGGCGTCGACGTGACCCTGACGCGCGACGGCGACGAGGACGTCGCGCTCGACACGCGCGCGTCGATCGCGAACGAGCGCCGCGCTGAGCTGTTCATCTCGCTGCACGTGAACGCGTCCCGTCACAACGGCGCGCGCGGCGCCGAGACGTTCTTCCTCGCGCCGGAGGCGACGGACGACGCCGCGCGGACGACGGCGGCGCTCGAAAACGACGCCGCGGGTGCCGGGGTCCCGGCCGCCGCCGGCGCCGACCTGCCGCTGATCCTGTGGGACCTCGCGCAGGTCGAGTACCTGCACGAGAGCGCGCGCCTCGCCCGCGCCATCCAGGACCGGCTCAACTCCGCGCTCGGGATCACCGACCGCGGCGTGCGGCAGGCGCCGTTCCGGGTGCTGGTCGGCGCGACCTGCCCGGCGGTCCTGGTAGAACTCGGGTTCCTGACCAACCCCGAGGAGGAAGCGAAGCTCGCGGACGGCGAGTACCGCCGCAAGCTGGTCGAGGCGCTGCTCGGCGCCGTCCGGGACTTCCCCGGCTCGTCCCGATGAGACGCGCGGCCGCCATCGCCTGGGGCGGCGCGGCGGCTGTGGGTCTGGGGCTGGCGCTGCTCGTGCTCGTTTTCGGTCTCGCGAACCGGCGCGGAAGGGTCGACTCGCCGCTCGGCGGCGAGCCGGGCGAGGAGCGGCGACCCGGCGCACCCTCGGCCGCGCCCGCGGCGGCGCAGCCGGCGGCCGAGATCGAGTTTCGCCCGGTGCGGATCTACCAGCGCGCCTCCGGCCAAGACCTGGCGCTGGCGTCGTCGGCGCAGGACATCGCCTGGGTCGGTTCGCCCTCGGAGCGGGCGCGCGAGGTCGTCCGCAAGGTGTTCGAAGCGCCGGCCGTCGCGGGGCGGACGGTGCCGCAGCCTCCCGGCCTGCGGGTCCGCGAGGTCTACGTCGACGCGTCCGGGACCGCCTGGGTCGATCTCGAGGGGGCCAGCCTCCGGGGCCTCGGGGGGTCGGACCAGGAGCTGGCGCTGGTCGCGAGCGTGAGCCGCTCCCTGACCGACGGGATCGACGAGGTGCGCCGGGTCGGGTTCCTGGTCGACGGAGCGGCGCGCGCCAGCCTCGCCGGCCACGTGGACGCGACCCGCACCTACTCGGGCTGGGAGTGGCCCCTCGCGCCGCAGGGCGAGCGGGATGGCCGCGCCGCGCCCGACGCCCCGCCGGTCGTCCCCGGCCCCGGCACCGCGGACCCGGGTGCCGCGCCGTCCGGCGGCGTGGAGAATGGGGCATGAGCTGGGGTGTCTTCGATTCCGGCGTCGGGGGACTGACCGTCGTCCGCGCGCTGCAGGCGATGCTGCCGGATGTGCCGCTGGTCTACCTCGGCGACACGGCGCGCGTCCCGTACGGGATCCGTTCGGTCGAGACGGTCCGGCGCTACGCCCGCGAGGCCGGGGAGTTCTTCGCCCGCGAGAGCGTCGAGGGGCTCGTCGTCGCCTGCAACACCGCGTCCTCGCTCGCGCTGGATGCCGTGCAGGACGCGTTCGGCGGGCCGGCCCTCGGCGTCGTCGAGCCCGGCGTGCAGGAGGCGCTCGCGGCCACGACTTGCCGGCGGATCGGCGTGATCGGCACGCCGGCGACGATCCGCTCGGACGCCTACGGCCAGCGCATCCGGGCGCTGGAGCCGTCGGTCCGCGTGATCTCGGTCGCGTGCCCGCTGTTCGTGCCGCTGGCGGAGGAGGGCTGGACCGAGGGGGAGGTGCCGCAGCTCGTGGCCCGGCGCTACCTCGCACCGCTGCGCGAGTCGGCGGTGGACACCGTCGTCCTCGGCTGCACGCACTACCCGCTGCTGGCCGGGGTGATCCGCGACGTGATGGGGCCCGACGTGGCCCTCGTCGACTCGGCCGGCGCGGTGGCCCGCGCGGCGGCGCGCCTGCGCGGTGCGGCAGGCGCGGCACCCGCGACCGGCGAGGCGCCGGCCAAGTCCCTGCGGTTGTGCGTCACCGACGCCGGCGGGTCGTTCGCGGTCATCGCGGACCGGTTCCTCGGGCGCGAGCTGCCGCCGCTCAAGACCGTCCGCCTCGGACCGGGCACCGCGCAGGCGCCGGGCGGCGCCGCGGCGGTGCCGCAACGGAGCAACCCATGAGCGTCCGCACCGAGCGCGCGGCGGAGGCGATGCGACCCCTGGAAATCCGCACGGGGGTGAACCGCTACGCCGAGGGCTCTTGCCTGATCCGGGTCGGCGACACCGAGGTCCTCTGCACGGCGTCGATCGAGGACCGCGTGCCGTTCTTCCTGCAGGGCGCCGCGTCGGGGTGGGTGACCGCCGAGTACGGGATGCTGCCCCGCGCGACGCACGACCGCTCGAACCGGGAGCGCGGCAGCGGCCGGACCTCCGGACGCACGCACGAGATCCAGCGCCTGATCGGGCGCTCGCTGCGCGCGATCGTGGACCGCAAGGTCTTCGGCGAGCGGACGGTCTGGGTCGACTGCGACGTGCTCCAGGCCGATGGCGGAACGCGCTGCGCGTCGGTGACCGGCGGTTTCGTCGCGCTCGCCCTCGCGTTCGAACACTTGCGGCGCAACGGCAAGCTCGTCGGCTACCCGCTCCTCGATCGCGTCGCGGCGGTGTCCACCGGCATCGTCGCCGGCGAAGCGCTGCTCGATCTCGACTACCAGGAGGACGCCGGCGCCGAGGTGGACTTCAACGTGGTCCGCACGGCCTCGGGCCGTTACGTCGAGGTGCAGGGCACGGCCGAGGACCAGCCGTTTTCGCGCCAGCGGCTCGGGACGCTGCTGGACCTGGCGGACCTCGGCATCGACCAGCTGCTGCAGGCGCAGGCGGAGGCGATCGGTCCCGCGATGTCCTCGCTCCTGCGCCCGCGACCCTGATGGCGCCGCGCGGCCCGGCGGGGCCGCCGCGGCGCACCGGCCGCCCGCCTGGCGTGCGCCGGCCGCGCCCGATCGCCGTGTTCGTCGCCACCCGCAACCCGGCGAAGCTGCGCGAACTCGAGCAACTCCTCGCCGGAACGCGGCTCAAGCCGTACGGCCCGGACTTCATCGGGCGGCTCCCGGCGGCGGTCGAGGACGCCCCGACGTTCGAGGGCAACGCCCGCAAGAAGGCGCTGCAGTACAGCGCCCACCTCAGGTCGTTCCGCTCGCACCGCGACGACCTGGTCCTGGCCGACGACAGCGGGCTGGAGATCGACGCGCTCGACGGCGAGCCGGGCGTGCGGTCGGCGCGCCTCGGGGGTCCGAGCGCGACCGACGCGGACCGCGTGCGGCTGGTCCTGCGTCGCATGGAGTCGGTTCCCTGGGAGCGCCGGACGGCCCGCTTCCACTGCGTCGTCGCCATCGCCCTGGCACGCCACGGGGAGATCCTCGCGAGCTTCTCCGGTGTCGTGGAAGGGTTGATCGCGTTCGAACCGAAGGGCTCGGGGGGGTTCGGGTACGACCCGATCTTCTTCTATCCCGAGGCAGGGATGACTTTCGCCGAGATGACCCCCGAGGAAAAAGACTCGGTCTCGCACCGGGGGCAGGCGCTCGAACGCGCCGTCGGATGGCTGCGCGATTACCAGAAATAAACCGGTTTGCGTCAGTGGCTTTTGCGGTCTGTTCTCTTTTTGACGTTGAAAACGCCGGGGCGCGTACCGTAGAATTCTCGCCGAGGCCATGGGACTCCGCGGGCACCCCTCCCGCCGCGGAGCAGAGGAAGTCGAGGAGAACGTAGGTAGGGTCGGATCGGGGCCACTCGCCCGGGATCTGCACCCCAACCAAACCGTCGGCGCACTCCCCCCCTGCCGACCGCACACCCGGGAGAGGGCCGATCCTGCGACGTTCTCCTCGGCACTTTTGCAGGGCACACCGCCGCGCTCGCGCGCGGCGTTGTTTTTTGGTGCGGCCGTTCGGCCGTGAACGGTCCGCGCGGGGGCGTTCGGCCAAAACTCCCCGTTAGCTTGACGCTCCCCGGGACGCGTCGTAAGGTTCGGCGTTCCAAGGACTCCCGTCACATAGGTCCGCACCATCGCGTGTGTTCCCGGGCGCAAGAGGGGGCCCGGCAAACGCGGGTCGGAACCGGGCGCCGCACCTCCCGGGTGCCGGCGCATGGGTCGGAGACTCCGGGAACCGGGGCGAAAGCGGAATATCGCGGGCCGCGCGCCGGCCCGCCGAGGGCACGATGAACTACCTTGACGAGCTCGAGAGCAAGAGCATCTTCATCATCCGCGAGGCCTACAAGCAGTTCCGCGACATCGCCATGTTGTGGTCGATCGGCAAGGATTCGACGACCCTTCTGTGGCTGGTCCGCAAGGCCTTTTACGACCAGGTCCCGTTCCCGGTCGTCCACATCGACACCAGCTACAAGTTCAAGGAGATTTACGAGTTCCGCGACCAGAAGGCGGCCGAGTGGGGCTTGCGCCTGCTCGTCGCGCGCAACGAGGAGGCGCTCGCGGCGGGGATGAACAACACCATCGGCAAGCTCGCCTGCTGCAACGCGCTCAAGACCGACGCGCTGAAGATGGCGATCTCCAGGCACAAGTTCAAGGCGCTCCTGCTCGGCATCCGGCGCGACGAGCACGGGATCCGCGCCAAGGAGCGCGTGTTCTCGCCGCGGAACCAGGACTTCCAGTGGGACTACAAGAACCAGCCGCCCGAGCTGTGGGACCAGTACAAGTCCAAGCAGTCGGACGAAGATCACCTCCGCGTGCACCCGCTGCTGCACTGGACGGAACTCGACATCTGGGAGTACGTGCAGCGCGAGAACATCCCGATCGTGCCGCTGTACTTCGCCCAGGAGGGGAAGCGCTTCCGCTCGATCGGCTGCGAGTGCTGCTGCGGGCCGGTCGAGTCCGACGCGGCGACGATCCCCGCGGTGGTCGAGGAGCTGCGCACGACGACGACCGCCGAGCGCGCCGGCCGCGCGCAGGACAAGGAATCGGCCTACATCATGCAGAAGCTGCGCAGCCTCGGGTACATGTAACGCCGCGGGCTTGCGCGGCACCCGTGGCGAGCGGGGAAACGCAGGGTACGAGGGACAAGGGGCCGTCCCGGGCGGCCGGGGCGGAATCGAGGACGGGGGCATGCTGGAACACCTGAAGTTCGTCATCGTCGGCCACGTGGATCACGGGAAATCGACCCTGATCGGGCGCTTGTTCTACGACACCGACAGCCTGCCGGAAGAAAAAATCGAGGAGGTCCGCAAGGTCTGCGAGCAGCTCGGACGGGACCTGGAGTTCGGCTTCGTGATGGACCACCTCGAGGAAGAGCGCTCGCAGGGGATCACGATCGACACCGCGCAGACGTTCTTCAAGACCGGCAAGCGCCGCTACGTGATCATCGACGCCCCCGGCCACAAGGAGTTCGTCCGCAACATGGTGACCGGCGCCTCGCAGGCCGAGGCGGCGATCCTGATCGTGGACGCGCAGGAAGGCGTGCGGGAGCAGACCCGGCGCCACGCCTACATCCTCGGCATGCTGGGGCTGACGCAGGTCATCGTCGTGATCAACAAGATGGACCTCGTCGGCCACGCGCAGGCGCGCTTCGAGGAGGTCCGGCAGGACGTCCTCGGCTTCCTGTCGTCGCTCGGCATCACGCCGACCTACGTCATCCCGATCTCGGCCAGCAACGGCGACAACGTCGCCATTCCATCCGAGCACATGCCGTGGTACGAAGGGCTGACCGTGCTGGACGCGCTGGACACCTTCGAACCGCGCGAACCCGCGATTGCCCAGCCGCTGCGTTTCCCGGTGCAGGACGTCTACAAGGTCAAGGACAAGCGGATCCTCGTCGGCCGGATCGAGGCCGGCAAGATCCGCACCGGCGACGAGCTGGTGTTCCTGCCGCACGAGAGCGCGAGCCGCGTGCGCTCGGTCGAAATGCTGTGGCAGGACCGCAGCGAGGCCGAGGCCGGCGAGAGCATCGGCATCACGCTCGAGGACCCGCTGTTCGTCGAGCGCGGCGCGGTCGCCTGCCCGCCCGACCAGCGGCCGGTCATCACGTCCAGCCTGCGCGCGAACGTGTTCTGGATGTCGAAGCGCCCGTTCGTGGCCGGCGAGCAGCTCCTGTTCCGGCTCGCGACGCAGGAAGTGCCGGTCGAAATCGAGATCGAGAAGAAGATCGACTCCTCCACGCTGCAGACGATCTCCGACCACCCGGACCAGGTCCGCGAAACCGAGGTGGCCCAGATGCGGATCGCGCTGCGCGACCCGGTGGTGGTGGAGAACTTCAACGACATCCAGGAGCTCGGCAGGTTCGTGCTCGTGCGCGACCTCGACGTGGTCGCGGGCGGGATCATCACGCACGCGGTTTCCTGACACGGAGCCGCCATTGGCGGCTCATGGGTGGCTGATGGCGGCGAAACGGGGCGGTCGGGTCTGCGTGGTCGGTCTGGACGGCGTGCCGGTGGGCCTGCTCTCGCGGCTGGCCCAAAGCGGCGTGATGCCGAACATGGCGCGGCTGATCGGGCAGGGACACCTGCACCAGATGAAGGCCAGCCTGCCGGAGATCTCGTCGGTCAGCTGGACCAGCTTCATGACCGGCGCCAACCCGGGGCAGCACGGCGTGTTCGGCTTCACCGACCTGCAGGACCGCTCGTACCGCGTGCGCTTCCCGAACTACAACGACGTCAAGATCCCCACGATCTGGGACCGGCTGGCCGAGCGCGGCCGCAAGTCGATCGTGATCAACCAGCCCTCGACCTACCCGGCGCGCAAGATCGAGGGGGCGCTGGTGTCAGGGTTCGTCGCCATCGAGCTGGCGCGGGCGGTGCATCCGCTGACGCACCTCGCGGCGCTGGAGAAGATGGGCTACCGCATCGACGTGGACATGCAGAAGGGGCGCGCGGAGAAGGCCGCGCTGTGGCGCGAGTTGGACGAGACGCTCGATTCCGGTCGCCGCGCTTTCGACTACTTCTGGCCGCAGGAGTGGGACTATTTCGAGTTCGTCGTCACCGGCACCGACCGCCTGCACCACATCCTGTACCCGGCCGGCGAGGACGAGTCGCACCCGGCGCACGGGATGTTCCGCGACTACTACCGCAAGGTGGACCAGCTGGTCGGCGACGTCGCGAACCGCTTCGGCGAGGCGAACGGCGGGCTGGACGGGCTGTTCATGCTCTCCGACCACGGATTCACGACGATCGAACAGGAGGTGCACCTGAACACCTGGCTGGAGCAGGCCGGGTTCCTCAAGTTCGACTCGCCGGAGCCGGAGAAGCTGGTCGACATCGGTCCCGGCACGCGCGCCTTCGCGCTCGATCCGAACCGGATCTACCTCAACCTGAAGGGCAAGTACCCGCGCGGGGTCGTCGCCCCGGCCGACAAGAAGTCGCTGAAGCAGGAGATCGCCGCCGCGGTCCGCGAATTGCGCTGCGACGGCAAGCCGGTGGTCCGCGAGGTGTTCGACTGCGAGGAGATCTACACCGGCCCGTTGATTCCCAAGGGGCCGGACCTGGTCGTGCTGGCGCACAACGGCTTCGACATGAAAGGCGCGGTCGGCAAGAAGGAGTTGTTCGTGCGCACCGACCTGGTCGGCATGCACACCTGGGACGACGCGTTCTTCTGGTCGATGCGCGACCACGGGTCGGAGCTGACGATCTACGATCTCGCGCCGATCCTGCTGGAGGGCGTCGCGTGAACTGCGACATGCGGCGGCGGCTTCTGCGGACCGCGATCCTCGCCGCGCTCCTCGCCTGCGGCGGGCTCGAGGCCCAGGCCTACGTCGGGCCGGGCGCCGGATTCGCCTTCCTCTCGTCGTTCCTCGTGCTGATCGTGGTGTTCGTGGCGGCGGTGCTGTCGCTCTTGGCCTGGCCGTTCCGCTTCGCGATCCGCCTGCTGCGCGGGCGCAAGGCGTACGGCAAGACCCCGATCAAGAAGGTGGTCGTGCTCGGGCTCGACGGCATGGACCCCAACCTGGCCGAGCGTTTCATGGAAGAGGGCAAGCTGCCGCACCTCGCGAGCCTGCGGGCCAAGGGCGGCTACGCGCGGCTCGGCACGACGACGCCGTCGATCTCGCCGGTCGCCTGGTCCTCGTTCATGACCGGCGTGAACCCGGCCAAGCACAACATCTTCGACTTCCTCGGTCGCGACCCGCGCAACTACCTGCCGAACCTGTCATCGGCTTACATCGGCAAGCCCAAGCGCGTGCTGTCCCTCGGCAAGTACAACATCCCGCTCTCCAAGCCGGAGATCCGCGGGATGCGCAAGAGCGTCCCGTTCTGGAAGATCCTCGGCGATCAGGGAATCCTGTGCACCGTGCTGCGGGTGCCGATCACGTTCCCGCCGGAGAAGTTCAAGGGGCACCTGTTGTCGGGGATGTGCGCGCCGGACCTCAAGGGCAGCCAAGGCACGTTCTCGTTCTACACGTCCGACCCGGCCAAGGCCAAGCAGGTCGAGGGCGGGGTGTTCATCCCCGTCACGGTGCAGGACGGCAAGGTCACGACCTACGTCTCGGGGCCGGAAAACACCATGCTCAAGGACGCGCCCGAGATGCGGCTGCCGCTCGCGGTGACGTTGCGGCCCGCGACCGACGAAGCCGAAATCGCCCTCGACGGGCAGAAGCTGGTGCTGAAGAAGGGGCAGATGTCGCCGTGGGTCCGGCTGACCTTCCGCCCCGGCATGGGGATCAAGGTCCGCGCGATCTGCCGGCTGATCGTCTCGCAGGTCAGCCCGCACTTCGAACTCTACATGTCGCCGCTCAACATCGACCCCGACCGGCCGGCGCTGCCGATCTCGCACCCGTTCTACTACGCGATCTACCTCTCGAAGATGTTCGGTCCGTACGTGACGCTCGGGCTGGCCAACGACACGTGGGCGCTGAACGAGGGCGCGCTGGACGAGCAGGGGTTCCTCGACCTGGCCTACGCGCACCACGCCGAGTGGGAGAAGATGTTCTTCAATGCGCTGGACAAGACCCGGCGCGGCGTCGTGGCCTGCGTGTTCGAGACGACCGACAGCCTGCAGCACATGTTCTTCCGCTACCTCGACCCGAAGCACCCCGCGCTGCGCAACGGCCAGGCGCGGATGAGCGCCGCGGTCGTCGAGGACCTGTACCAGCGGATGGACGCGACCGTCGGCCGCACGCTGGAAAAGCTCGGGCCCGACAGCGTCCTGATCGTCATGTCGGATCACGGCTTCAAGCAGTTCAAGCGCGGGATCAACCTGAACACGTGGCTCCTGCAGCACGGGTACCTCGTGCTCAAGGACGGGGCCGACGGCAAGGCCGAGTGGCTGCGCGACGTGGACTGGTCCAAGACGCGGGCCTACGCGCTGGGCCTGGCCGGGATCTTCATCAACCAGAAGGGCCGCGAGGCGCACGGGATCGTCAGCAAGAGCGAGGCCGAGGCGCTGAAGACCGAGATGGCGGTCCAGCTCAGCGGGATGAAGGACCCGGCCGACGGCGAGGTCGCGATCAACGAGGCGTTCGACCGCGAGAAGATCAAGGGCTACTCCGGCCCGTACAAGGAGAACTGCCCGGACCTCGTGATCGGCTACAACGAGGGTTACCGGGCCTCGTGGGACTCGGTCAAGGGCGTGATCACGTCCGAGGTCTTCGAGGACAACACCAAGTGTTGGAGCGGCGACCACTGCATCGATCCGCGCACCGTGCCCGGTGTGGTGTTCTGCAATCACAGCCTCGCGGGCACCGAGCCGAAGATCTGGGACATCGCGCCCTCGACGCTGCACCTGTTCGGGGTCGCGGTCCCGCCGCACATGGATGGCAAGCCGCTGCTCGATCCCGCGGTCGTCGGTGCGACCGCGGGGGCCGGCAAGAGCGAGGCTCCGCGGCGCGCGGCGCGCGCCCGCCACGCCACAGACTGAGCATCGACGGAGGTCGTAGCGCATGAGCTGTTGTAACCGGCGCGATTTTCTGAAGCTGGGCTTGGCCGCGGGCGCGATGGCGGCCGCGGGGCTGGAGAGCTTCACCGTCGTCCGCGCCGCGGGGCGCCGTGACGCCGGCCGCAAGATGATCATCCTCGGCTTCGACGGGCTCGACCCCGACACGCTGAACGCGCTGATCGGCCAGGGGAAGCTCCCGGCCTTCGCGCGGTTGCGGGCGCAGGGCGGGATCAGCCGTCTCGGCACGGCGCTGCCGCCGCAGAGCCCCGTCGCGTGGTCGAACTTCATCACCGGGACCAATCCCGGCGGCCACGGCGTCTACGACTTCATCCACCGCAATCCCAAGGACTACTTCCCGTACCTTTCCACGTCGAAGGTCGAGGGCGGCGGGCGCACGATCGAGATCGGCGACTATGTGATCCCGATCTCCGGCGGCAAGGTCGAGCTGCTGCGCAAGGGGCGCGCGTTCTGGCAGATCCTCGAAGACCACGACATCCCGTCTACCGTGGTCCAGATCCCGTCCAACTTCCCGCCGGCCGCGACGAACCAGCGGACGATCTCGGGCATGGGGACGCCTGACATCGTCCTCGGCGGCTACGGCGAGTACAACTTCTACACGACCGAACCGATGACGGCGCGGGCGGACGTCGGCGGCGGGAAGATCACGCTCGTGCGCGTGGTGGACAACGTCGTCGAGGCGGCGATCACCGGGCCGCGCAACAGCTTCCGCAAGAAACGCGTCAATTCCTCGATCCCGTTCAAGGTGTTCCTCGACCCCGAGCACCCGGTGGCGAAGATCGTCATCGACAACGACGAGTTCATCCTCAACGAGCGCGAGTGGAGTTCGTGGAAGCACGTCCGCTTCCCGATGATCCCGACCCAGAGCGTTCCGGGGATCTGCCGCTTTTACCTGAAGCAGGTCCGGCCGGAGTTCAAGCTCTACGTCTCGCCGGTGCACATCGACCCCGCCGAGCCGGCGCTGCCGATCTGCACGCCGGACGATTACTCGCGGGAGCTGGCCGACGACGTCGGCCCGTTCTTCACCAAGGGGCTGCCGGCCGACACCAACGCCCTGCAGCACGGCGTCCTGGACGAGGAGGAGTTCCTCGAGCAGGACGACTTCAACCTGCAGGAGAGCGTGCGGCTGTTCGAGCACGAGCTGGCCCGCTTCGACGGCGGGCTGTGGTTCCACTACTTCTCCTGCACCGACCAGCGGCAGCACATGTTCTATCGCTTGACCGATCCGAAGCACCCGATCTACGACCCGGTGCTGGCCGAGAAGTTCGGGCGCTCGATCGAGATGATCTACAAGGAAATGGACCGCGTCCTGGCGCTGACGATGGATAAGGCGGACAAGGACACGGTCATCATGGTGATGTCGGACCACGGGTTCGCGTCGTTCCGCCGCTGCTTCAACCTGAACACCTGGCTGATGGAAAACGGGTACCTGCGCATCAGCAACCCCTTCAGCCAGGAGGACGCGGAGTTCCACTCCAACACGGACTGGTCCGGGACCAAGGCCTACGCGCTGGGTATCAACGGGTTGTACGTGAACCTGCGCGGGCGCGAGGGACACGGGATCGTCGACGCGGGCGCCGAGCGCGCCGAGCTGGTGCGCGAACTGTGCACGAAGCTGCAGGAGATCGTCGACCCGCTGACCGGCGAGCAGGTGATCACCAAGGCCTACGCGGCGACGGAGGCCTACCAGGGGCCGTACGCGCCGGAGGCGCCGGACATCGTGATGGGCTACAACCGCGGCTACCGCGCGTCGTGGGCCACGCCGCTCGGGCGCATCCCGAAGCCGGTGTTCGAGGACAACCTGGAGAAGTGGAGCGGGGACCACTGCATGGACCCCGACCTGATCCCCGGGGTGTTGATGTGCAACCGGCCGATCAAGTCGGAGAAGCCGGCGCTGTACGACCTGACGGCGACGATCCTCGACGAGTTCGGCGCGGAGATCCCGAAGGAAGTGATCGGCAAGCCGATCCTCTGAGCCGGGAACCGGGACCGGGTCCGGCGCGGCGCACAGTTTTCCGGAACGAGGAGGTTCGATGGCGACGACGAAAATCAAGATCGACAAGGACCTGATGGACAAGGTGGCGAAATACGCGGCGATGGCCGGCTACTCCTCGCCCGAGGAATTCGTCACGCATTGCCTCGAAAAGGAGATCGCCAAGCTGGAAGAGGCGGACTCCGAGGAAGAGATCGAGAAGAAGCTCAAGGGCCTCGGCTACATCTCCTAGCGGGTGCGTGACCGACGATGATCGATCTCATCAACAGCGCTCTGGGTGGTTTCGTCAGCCTGTTCCTGGTCCCGTTCCGGGGGATGAGCCCGTGGGTCGGGATGATCGTGGTCTCGGTGCTCACGGCGCTGTTGATGCTGGCCGTGTACCGGTGGATCTCGAACCAGGAGGCGATCCACACGATCAAGGACCGGATCAAGGCCCACCTGCTCGAGTTGCGCCTGTACAAGGACAGCTTGCCGGTCACGCTGCAGGCGCAGGGGCGGATCCTGCGCTACAACCTGCGCTACCTCGGGCACTCGCTGCGGCCGATGTTGGTGATGATCGTCCCGCTCGTGCTGATCCTGGTCCAGCTCGACCTGTGGTTCGGTTACCGCTCGTTGCAGCCGGGCGAGTCCGCCCTGCTGAAGGTGCACGTGCGCGATCAGGTCCAGCCCTCGCAGCTCGAGGCCACGCTCGAGGCTCCCGACGGCGTGAAGGTCGATACGCCGGCCGTTCGCGTCGACGGGGAGGACGAGGTCGACTGGCGGATCAGCGGGGCGAAGCCGGGCGTGCACGAGGTGCAGGTGCGGCTCGGCTCGGAGTCGATCACCAAGAGCATCGCGGTGCAGCAGTCGGCGCTGTCGCGGATCTCGCCGTCGCGCTCCGGTGGCAACGTCCTCGACCGACTGCTCGCCCCGGGCGAACCGGGGCTGGCCGGCTCGACGCAAGTCAAGGGCGTCGACGTCGTCTACCCGGGGGCGCGGCTGAGCGCCTTCGGCTGGCACGTGCACTGGCTCGTCGCGTACTTCGTGCTCTCGATCGTCTTCGGCTTCGCGCTGAAAGGTCTGTTCGGCGTCGAGATCTGACCGGCAGGGGCGGGACCGCCTCCCGCCCGGCGTGTTCCGCCCGCCCGCGCTATCATCCGTCCACGGCCCGCCCGGCGGCCCCCGTCAACGGAGGACGTCATGGCCGGGAAGATCGATTGGGAAACCGACCTGCGACGCGCCCGTGAGCGCGCCCGCTCCGAAAGCAAGCCGATCCTGCTCGATTTCCACAACCCCAACTGAATCGGCTGTAAGCAAATGGATGCGGTTTCGTATCCGAACGACAAGGTGGTCGAGTTCATCACGGCGAACATCGTGCCGCTGCGCAGCCGCTTCGACTCGCCGCTCGCGGCGGAGTTCCGCGTGAAGTGGACCCCGACGCTCGTCGTCGCCGATGAGCAGGGCGAAGAGCATCACCGGACGGTCGGTTATTTGCCGCCCGACGAACTCGTGGCGCAGCTCATGCTCGGCATCGGCAAGGCGCACTTCGACGCCGACCGCTTCGATCGCGCGATCGGCGCCTTCGACGAGCTGGTCGCCTGCTGCCGGCAGAGCAAGGCGGCCCCGGAGGCGCTGTACCTGCGCGGCGTCAGCCGCTACAAGAGCAGCCACGATCCGGAACAACTGAGGAAAACCCACGAGGAGCTGGAGGAGAGCTACCCCGACAGCGAGTGGGAGCAGCGCGCCAAGGCGTACGACTTGCTGTGAGCGACGTTGCCGCCGGAGCCGACAGCCGGCGGGGGGCTGAGCCCTCGCGGCCCGGGCCCGGCTTGTGTAGGCTGCGCTGATGCGCCTCATGCTGCCGAGCTGCCAGGTCCGCACGCCCCGCCCGTCGGATGCGCCCGCGCTCGCGAAGTACGCGAACAACCGGGCGATCTGGCTCAACCTGCGCGACGCGTTCCCGCACCCGTACACGCTGGCGGACGCCGAGCGCTTCATCGAGGTGGCGCTCGGGCAAGACCCGGAGCAGCGGTTCGTGATCGAGGCCGGCGGCGCGGCCGTGGGCTGCATCGGGCTGGGCCTGCACTCGGACGTCGAGCGGGTCTCGGCCGAGATCGGCTACTGGATCGCCGAGCCGTTCTGGAACCGCGGCATCGCGACCGACGCGCTGCGCGGGCTGACCGCGCACGCCTTCGAACGGCTGCCGCTGACCCGCATCTTCGCCGTGCCGTACGAGTGGAACGCCGCGTCCTGCCGCGTGCTGGAGAAGGCCGGCTACACGCTGGAGTGCCGGATGCGGCGCTCGGCGATCAAGGACGGCCGCGTCGTCGACCAGTTCCTCTATGCTTTCGTCCCGCCGGCGGACACGGGAGAAAAGCGATGTCCCTCAAGCAGCGGATCACCGACGACCTGAAGGCGGCGCTGAAGTCCAGGGACGCCCTGCGGCTGGGCGTCCTGCGCATGCTGAAGGCCGGGATCCTCGAGGCCGAGGTCGAGCAGCGGGGCAAGCAGGGCCTCGAGTACCAGGCCGACGACGCCGAGGTCACGCGCGTTCTCGCCGCCTACGCCAAACAGCGGCGCGAGTCGATCGAGAGTTACCGCCAGGGCGGGCGGGAGGACCTCGCCGAGCAGGAGCAACGCGAGCTGACGGTGGTCGAGGCGTACCTGCCGCGGCCGCTGAGCGAGGCCGAGTTGCGCGAGGCGGTGCGGCAGGCCATCGCCGAGACCGGCGCGGCGACGTCCCGGGACGTCGGGAAAGTGATGAAGGCCGTCATGCCGAAGCTGCGGGGCGCGGCCGACGGCAAGCTCGTCAACCGGATCGCTCTCGAACTGCTCGGCGGGTGACGGGGCGGCCGGCCGGACCGATGGCCTCCACGGTCGCGCTGCTCGCGGAAACCTGGGACTGGCTCGCGGCCGACAAGCCGGCCGGCGTGGTCGTGATCCCCGCGCGCGGCGAGGACCCGGCGCTCAGCCTGCGCCACCAGCTCGAGCGCGAACTCGGGCACCCGCTGTGGGTCGTGCACCGCCTCGACCGCGGCACTTCCGGGGTGGTCCTGTTCGCGCGCACGGCCGAGGCCCACCGGCGGCTGTCGATGGCGTTCGAGCGCGGCGCGGTGCGCAAGCTGTACCTCGCCCTGACCGAGGGACTGCCGCCGGAGCAGGACGGGTCGATCGAGGTGCCGCTGCACGCCGCGCGCCGCGGCAAGATGCGTCCCGCGCGCACGGGAGAGCCCGGCGCGCTCGCAGCGCGGACCGACTACGCCGTCCTGCGCCGCTGGACGACCCCGGGCCCGGAGGTGGGGCTGGTCGAAGCGCGGCCGAGGACCGGCCGCCAGCACCAGGTCCGCGTGCACCTGCGCGCCGCCGGCGCACCGCTGTTGGTCGATCCCCTGTACGGGCGCCGCGCGGTCTTGCGCGGCGAGGAGGTCGGTGCCGGCCCGGCGGTCGTCTGCGGGCGCCTGACGCTGCACGCCGCGGCGGTCGAGTTCGACGATCCGCTCGGCGGCCAGCCCGTGCTCGTGGAATCACCGCTGCCGCGGGACCTCGCCGGCGTGGTGGCGCTGCTCGACGCTGCCGCGGCACACCGCGGCACACGCGGACCATGACGATCCGATCATCGAGCCGGTCGCGCGGCGCGCGCGGTCAGTCCGCGATGACCTTGTAGACCTCGTCGTGCTCGCGGGCGTGTCCCGCGAGCTTCATGCCCACGCTCTCCCCGGCGTGTCCCGAGTCCACCATGCCGTGGTCCAGCTGCAGCGAGTCCACGCGCTGGACGAAGTCGCTGGTGTGTCCCTTGACGTGGATCGTGTCGCCGACCCGCAGGTCTTCTGCCAGCTCGATGGCGGCGACGCCGATCTTGCCGAAGTAGTGCGTGACCACACCGACTTTCCGCTCCATGGCCGGTCCTCCGAGCGGATGAATGGTCGCCTGGCTGGCCGCAGGATACTCCCGGTCCGCGCGACACGGAATCCGCCCGGCGGTCCCGGGCAACCGTCAGGACATGGAGCGCAGCTGGCGCAGGAGGTCGAGCCCGTCCCACTCGCCCCAGCGTTCGACGATGCAGCCGGCCTCGATGCGCAGCACCTCGATCCCCTTGAACCGGATCGCGCGGTTGGTCGGCGGGAGGTCGAGGTACGGACCGCGGAAGGTCCCCGTGGCCGTCCAGCGGATCGCGACCTTGCCCGTGCCGACGTCGATCACGAGGTCCTCGATGCGGGCGCTGAAGTCCGGGAACGCCCCGTAGAGCAACCGGATGCCGCTCTTGAAGCCGTCGGTGTCGGGAGGCCGGCCGGCTGAGTCGTGGTCGACGAACTCCATCGCGTGCAGGTCGTCCACGACCGCGGCGTTCCCTCGCTGCCAGCCCTCCTCGATCCAGCGACGCGCGATCAGCTCGAGCGAGGCGTAGGTCGCCATCAGGTCTTCTCCGGCGGCCCGTGGCCGCCCGTGTGAAACCGAGGTGGCCCGTATGTTAATCCCCGCGCGCGGCGTTGCACGGCGCTGACTTTCCGGCGAACGGCGCGCCGGTTATCCTCGTCCACCAAGGCTGAGGAGGCACGGATGGGACGGTTCGCCGCGGGGCCGGTGTGGGCCCCCGTTTTCGCTCTTGCAGGTGTGGCGGTCTTGTTCGGGGCGTGCGGCGGGCGTTCGCGGCAGCCCGACACCATCGTGCTGGTGACGATCGACACGCTCCGCGCGGACCGGGTCGGCTGCTACGGGCGCCCGAACGCGGGGACGCCGCAGTTCGACGAACTCGCGGCGAACGGCGTGCTGTTCGCGCAGGCGCAGACGACCGCCCCGATCACCGTGGCGGCGCACACGTCCATCCTGACCGGGCGCAGCCTGCCCGCGCATCGCGTCTACACCAACGCGGGTTTCGTGCTGCCGAAGGAAGTGCCGACGCTCGGCGAGAGCTTCCGCGAGGCGGGCTACGCGACCGCGGCGTTCGTCAGCTCGAAGATCCTGGCCCAGCAGCACGGACTCGACCGCGGCTTCGATGTCTACGACGACGAGATGCCGGGCCGGGACCCGCGCGCCGGAAACGTGCAGTTCCACGTCGACGAGCGTGCCGGCGTGCAGACCGTCGAGCGCGCCCTGGCGTGGCTGTCCGCCGTCGGCGGCGGTCCCGCGTTCGTCTGGGTGCATTTGTGGGAACCGCACACGCCGTACCAGCCGCCGCCGGAGTTCCTCGCGCGCTACGGCTCCGACCTGTACCAGGGGGAGGTCGCGGCGGCCGACGTCGCGCTGCGGCGCCTCGTCGAGGGCGTGCGCGCGTCGCGCCAGGGCAAGCTCCTCGTCGTCGTCGCCGGCGACCACGGCGAATCGTTGGGCGAACACGGCGAAGCCGCGCACGGCGTGTTCCTGTACAACGCCGTGATGCACGTGCCGCTGGTCATCGCGGGCGAGTCGTGGGGTGTGCGCGCCAAGCAGGAGGTGCGCGAGACCGTCAGCCTGGCCGACCTCGCGCCGACGTTGCTCGAGATCGCGGGACTTCCGGCGCTGCCGTACAGCGACGGTGTGTCGCTGGCGCCGATCCTGCGCGGGACGGGGCCGGTGCCGCCGCGCGACGGGGTCTGGGCCGAGAGCCACCTGCCGCGGCTGGAGTACGACTGGTCCGGGTTGCGCGCGTTCACCGACGGCAAGCTCAAGCTGATCGAAGCGCCGCGCCCGGAGCTGTACGACGTCGTCGCCGATCCGCAGGAGAACATCGACCTGGCCGCGGAGCGCGGGACGGATTTGGCGGCCCGGCGCCGGTCGCTGCAGGCCGACCTCGCGCGCGCCCGCGCGGCCGCGCCGGCCGAGAGCGCGACGGCCGCGCTGGACGAGGAGGACATGGCCGCGCTGCGCGGGCTGGGCTACGTCTCGGCCGGCCGCAGGGCCAAGCCGGACGCCGGCGAACTGGTCGACCCGGCGCGCACCGATCCGAAGGACCGCCGCGAGTTCATGGTCCTGTTCCACGAGGCAGTGACTGCCTCGCAGAATGGCCAGGCGGCGAAGGTGCTGCCGCTGTTCGATCAGCTCGAGCAGGTCGAGCCGAAGAACCTCACGCTACTGTTGGAGAAGGGGAACGCGCTGATCGGCGCGGGGCGCTTCGACGACGCGCTGGCCCTGTTCCAGCGCGGGGTGGCCGTGGACCCCGAGTTCGTCGTCGGCTGGCACCGCATCGGGCAGCTCCTCGACCAGCGACACGACGTGCGCGGGGCCGAGGCGGCCTACCGCAAGGCGGTCGAGGCCGACCCCGACACCGTCATGTCGCTCAAGGCGCTGGCCGCGATCTGCTACAGCCAAGGCCGATACAAGGAGGGGATGGTCCTGCTCGAGCGGGTGCTCAAGCTCGATCCGAACGATCCCCGCGTGACTCGCGACCTGCAGCTGTTCAAGGCGCGTCTCGCGGAATCCTGACGCGGTCCCGGGGCGTCACTCCGTGTACTGGCGCGCCACGCGCTCGATGGCCCGGCGGCAGGCGGCGCAGAACGGCTTGCGGCCCTTGGTGAACATCATGCAGTCGAGGCTCGAGCGGTAGAGTCCCTCGGACGAGTACCCCGCGCCCTCGAACGCACCGACCTGGCCCGCGAACTTGCTCTGCGCGAGGTACGCGTCGACCTTCTGCGCGTGCTCGAGCGACATCCGCTCGCTCTCGGCCTTCAGGGCGTCGATTTCGGCGGCCGGCGCCTGCGCCCGGCTGCGCTCGGCGATCTTGCGGTTCATCTCCTCGCGGATCTTCTGGTACTTGCGGTCCATCTCGTCGAAGCCGGCTTTTTCCCACGGTGTGGGCACCGGCGTCTTCGGCGTGACCAGCTCGCGCCACTTGAGCTGCGCCGGGTCCAAGAGGGCCGTGATGTTCGGTTCGTTCGGCTCGATCCCGCGCGGGTAAAACTCGTTGTAGGCCGTCGAGGACGTGTAGTACTCGTCGGCCAGGCCGGCGAAGGCGTGACCGAACTCGTGCAGGAACACGTACTCGCTCCACTGGTTGCGCGTGGTGAAGGTGCAGAAGAAGTTGTAGATCCCACCGCCCCCGTAGCGCTCCTGGTTGACCATGACGAACACGATGTCGTACGGCGCGTGCGCGGCGATGTCGTGCAGCTTCTCGTTGTCCTCGGTCAAGAGGTAGCGCTCGGAGCCGAGGCTGTCGAAGGTGGCGCCGACGGCGGTGTTCTTGTAGATCCCGCGGCTCGGCTCGTCGCAGCCGCTGTCCTGCGAGGGGGCGAAGACCCCCCACACGTTGAACAGCTCGCGCATCGAGCGGTACGGCTCGAAGCCGAGCAGCACTTCGGTGTAGCGGGCCAGGTCCTGGCGGAACAGCGCCTGCTCGGCCGCCGTGTACCCCTCGCCGACGATCGCCACGTCCACCTTCGCGTGCGGGTCGCCGCTGCGCTGGGCCTCGACCAGCGTGACGCCCGCGACCAGCGGCTCGCGCAGGATCGTGTACGACGCCGGGTCGATCTCGGCCTCGAACAGTTCCCGCAGCGTCTTGTCGCGCTGGCGGACCTCCACCGCGAAACGCGCCTTGTGCAGCGGGAACGGCACGCGGGCCGTCTCGTGGTAGGTGCGGCGGATGCCCTTTTCCGCCTCGCCCGTCGTCCGGTACTCGCCGGCGTAGGAGTCGAACCCGCGGGAGTACAACAGGCGCCCCGTCGCCGCGTCGAACAGCTTCACGTAGTAGGCGCCGTTGTCGAACTCGTCCAGCAGGTGGGTCCGGCTGCCCGGCCACGGGCCCTCCTCCTTCATCCGGTCGAGCGTGATCCACTCCTCCTTCCCGCCGACGACGTGGAAGTAGTCGATCCGCAGGACGCGGTCCCGGAAGTCGGCGCCGAAGCCAGCGGCCTCGGGCGCAGCCTGGCCGGCGGCGGGCGGGAGGGCGAACACGGCGAGCAGCGCGGCGCCGCAGGCGGCGCAGGCGAGGGCGGCAAACGAGAGCGAAGCAGGGCGCATGGGGAACCTCCGCCCGACATCTTAACGGTTCAATCCGAACAACGGGCCGGTCGTCGTGCGGCAGAAATCAGCCGCACTTTCGGACGGTAGCGAAACTGCGCGGGGCGTTCCCGCGCGCGACGGAATACCGGGAGCCGTGCGCGACGCAAGCGAACGCCGGCGGGCTGCGAGCGCCGCGCCGGCGGGGTAAGTCCCGCCTGCACCTTCATTTGGCCCTGTTCAGTGACGAAGAGGAAGTTGAGCGACCACTTGCCCGGCATGGCAGGGACGCCGTGCCGACCGATTCAAGGAGGAAAGTACCGTGGCGAATTTCTCGGTAGTGTCGAACATCGGCGCCCTCAACTCGATGAACCAGCTGATCAAGAACCAGCTCGGTCTGTCGACGACGATGGTCCGGCTGGCCTCGGGCCTCAGGATCAACGGCGCCAAAGATGACGCGGCCGGCCTCGCGATCGCCGAGAACCTGCGCGCCGACGTGGCGTCTTTGAACCAGGCGGTCCGCAACGCGAACGACGGCATCGGCGTCATCAACGTGGCCGACTCGGCGTTGAACGAGA
>JAGOJY010000127.1 GCA_017994815.1 Acidobacteriota bacterium | reverse complement strand
TCCTCGTTCATCTGGTCGCCGAACGTGACCCAGGCCCCGAACGACAAGGCCGAAACCTGCAGACCGGACGCACCGAGAAAGCGATATTCCATGACGAGAACCTCCTGGACGACGCGCTGGGCCGACGCGCGCCGAAGCCCGGGAGTGTATCCGACTCAGCGGCGCGTGCCGAACTCGATGACGTTCCGCCCGTCGTCGGTGAGTTCGAACCCCGGGCTGCCGCAGACCGGGCAGTCCCCGGCCGGGGCGCGCCGGCGCCAGGACTCGTACAGCGCCTCGCAGCCGAGCAGCAGGACCGCGATCAGCCGGCTGGTGCCGCTCAGGACAACCGCGGCGAGGCCGAACGCGGCCGCCGCGACCCACGTGCCGCGCGGTTCGGTCACCCGCGGTCCGCGGAAGCCGCAGGCCCGGCAGAGCCAGTCGCGATCGTCGGCGCGCGCGCGTCCGGAGGCGATCGCCGGTCCGGCGACCAGCGCGACCGCCAGCGCCGCCGCGAGCAGTGTCGGGAGCGCGATCATGCCGTGCGAGGTCCCCCTGGTCTAGCACCGGTCAGGGACACGACCCGGGCGAACTCGCGATCGAAGCGTCGCGCGGGGCGGCCTGTCCCGCGCCCGCGCCGTCGTACGTGCCCGACCCGCCGCCGCAGTCGGTGGCGCGCACCAGGTACCACGACCCGACGCCCGGGGCCGGGGAGTCCGGGTCCGCCGCGCTGGCGTCACCTACGTCGTCGGCGATGCAGGCCTCGACCGCCGCGCCGAAGTCGCCGCCGGCGAGCAGCACGGCGAGCGAGCCGCGCACGACGTCGTAAGTTGCCGCCGGCGGCACGGGCGACCAGCGCAGCGTCGCGCGGTCGGCCTCGAACGACAGCCCGCCGACCGCGGGGGGCGGCTCACTCGTCACGCAGATGTACGCGGTCTTGAGCTCGGCGTCGGCTCCGCCGGAATTCACCACCGAGAGCCGCACGCTGTACAGTCCCGCGGCCGTGTAGACGCGCGGGGGGTGCTGCAGCCCGCTGTCGGCGGTGCCGTCGTCCTCGAAGTCCCACGCCCACGCGACCGGCAGGTTCGACGACATGTCGGTGAACTGGACGGCCAGCGGCGCGCGGCCGGCGCGCGGGCTGGCGGCGAAGTCGGCGAGCGGCGCGGCAACGTGCTCGTAGGCGCCGACGTCCAGCCAGCCGTCGTCCGGCCGCGGGTCGCCGGCCTGGTGCTTGCGGTACTCGCGGACCACGTCGTGGTCGGGAAGCGCCGCCGGGTGCAGCGGCGCGGCGGCGTCGCGGCACGCGGAGCCGGCGAGGAGGTGGTAGTCGGCGCCGGCCTCGTCGACGAACGCCGGCGCGGTGCCTTCGATCGTCGTGTGGTCGTCGTTGAACGTGCCGGAGAAGCCACCGAACGAGACGACCCACCCGGGCTTGGCCCAGTTGTGCGACCAGTCGAGCGTGCCGGTCTCGTCCAGGAGCGACAGCGTGCTGCCCGCGGCGGCCTGCGCGTAGACGACGTTGTTGCGCGCATCGCAGCGCTCGTCGGCCGTCGACAGGCGCAAAAGCGTCGTGCGGTCGGTGCGCTGCGAGATGACGGTGTTGTTGTAGAAGTGCAGCGTGCCCTTGCGGTACCAGGCGGTCGAGCCCGAATCTCCGCCGTAGTGGGCGACCTGCCGGTTGCCGGCGCCGGCCGGCTCGATCAGCACGTTGCCGTAGACGAACGTCTCGTCGTACGCCGGGTCGTCGCGGATGACGCTGCTGTCCTCGGCGTCCACCAGGTCGAGCTGGCGGTTGCCGCCCTCGATCCAGTTGTAGCGGACGACCGTCCCGGCCGAACGGTCCTTCAGCGCGTTCCCGCCACAGCCCGCGCACAAAGGGCCGTAGCGGTTGTGCTGGAACACGATGCCCACCGCGGCGGTGTAGCTGTTGTGCTCGTAGATGCTGCCGGCGTTGCCGTTGTCGTAGATCCAGTTGCCGTCGACGAGGATGTCGCGCGACGGCTCGTCGTCGGAGGACGCGACGAACAGACCGTTGCCCGCGCCGTGCAGGACGCAGTCGCGGATCGTGATGGCGCGCCCCTTTTCGAGGTAGATCGTCGAGGCGTTCGCGGCGTAGGCCTGGGTCGCGCCGGAGTCGTCGGTGAAGGTGTGCGGCGGCTTGGCGTTGCGGATCTCGAGCCCTTCGATGATCACGTGCTCGGGTGTGCTGTCGGGCGGCGTGTTCGAGCCGCCGATCTTGATCACGCCGCGCGATTCGGACCAGTAGTTGAGCCCGGGCGCCGTCACCGCGCCGCTGCCGTCGATGACCGGCCGCTCGCCGCCGGGCCCGCGCACGCCCGCGACGCGGATCGGCGCGGACGCCGTGCCGCTCCGCCCGATGACCCATTTCTCGCGGTACGGTTCCACGCGCCAGTGGATGCGCACCACGTCGCCCGGGGCCAGGGAGGCCCACGGGACGGACCCGATCGTGGAATGCGGCTGCCCGGGGCCGACGTCGTACGTCGCGGCCACGCCGGTGCTGCTCGCCGTCAGTGCCAGCAGGAGGAGCGCGAAGGAGCGCACGGGAACCTCTTGCCGCAAACGTACGGCGGCGCTTCCCGCGCGCGCAACGGTTCGCGCGCGCGGAGCCAGCGCGCGGTTACCGCGCGGTGATAAACCAACTTCCCGGAGGGACGATGCCGAGTTCGCGCCTGGGAGTGCTCGCGGTGCTCGTGATCATGTTGGGGTCCGGAGGAGCCGCTCCACCGGACGGCGCGTGGGTGGCGGGGACCGTCGCGGATCCGCTCGCCGGTCCGCTCGCGGAGGTCGAGATCGTGGTCACGGCCGCGGGCGGGACGCTGGTGGCGCGCTCGAACGAGCAGGGCCGGTTCCGCCTCGGCCCTCTCGCACCGGGAGCGGTCGTGCTGCGCGCGGCACGCGAGGGGTACGCGACCTCCGCGCTGTCGCTCGCGCTGGCGACGAACGGGCACGCGGACGTGCTGCTCCCCGTGTGCCGCGCGGTGGCGCTGAGCGTCCTCGGCCCGCTTCCCGAAGGAGCGCGATTTTCGCTGCGGACGGGCGACGGTTTTCCGCCGGGCCTGACGGTGAAAGACCTTCCGCGCGAGTTCGCCGGTCGCGCGGAGGACGTGCCGGCGGGGCTGCCGCTCGAGCTGTGGGCCGCGCTGCCGGGCCGCGCCGCCCAGCGGCTCCCGCTGACGCTGGCGCGGGATCACGTCGCGAGCCTGCCCGCGGTCGCGCCCGCTGCTTTGTCCGGGCGCATGGTGGACCCGCAAGGGACGGGCCTCTCCGGCATCGCGGTCCTCGCGCGCGCGGTGGACGCCGGCGTCGCGGACCTGCTTGCATGGGCCGGCGCGCCGGAAGGCACGTCGGACGGCGAGGGGAACTGGACGATCTCCCCGCTGCCCGCCGGGCGCTACGCCCTGGAGGTCAGGGGCGCGCAGTGGTCGCTGCCGCGCACCGCGGCCGTCACGGCGCGCGCCGGGGAGACCGCGCGCGTCGGCGCGATCGCCCTGCGCCGCGGGGCCGCGCTCGCGGGGATCATCGTCGATGCGCGCAGCGGCGCGCCGGTCGCGGGCGCGGTGCTGCGCGCCTGCCCCGACGCGCTCGGCTGCCGCTGGACCGCGCGCGCCACGTCCGCGGCCGACGGCTCGTTCCGCCTGGCGGGGCTCGACGCGGGAGCGTGGACGCTGGAGCTGCAGCACCCCGAGTTCGCGCCGCGGCGCGAGGAGCGCGTGGCCGCCGGCACGACCGGGCTGCGGATCGCGCTCGACCCGGGCGCCGAGGTGAGCGGGAGACTCGTGGATTCCGCGGGGCGGCCGCTCTCGCGCGTTTCGCTCGCCGTGCGCGACAGCCGGCGCGAGGCCGAGCCGCTCGCGCGCCGGATCACGCTCGACGCGGGGAGCTTCCGCGCGCGCGGCCTGCCCTGCGGGACCGCGGTGCTGGAGTTCCGCGCGCCGGGACTGGTCGCGGCGCGCGTCGGGCCGCTGTGGCTGGCGACCGGCGAATCGCGCGACGTGGGCGAGGTGGTGCTCGGTCCGGGGCGCGCGGTCCGCGGGCGCGTCGCGGACGGCGACGGCGTGCCGATCGCCGGGGCGGAGGTCGCGTTGCGCGACGCCGACACGACGTCCGCGTGGTCCGACGGCGACGGCGCATTCGAGCTGGCCGGCGTCCCGAACGAGCGCGCGCGGTTGGTCGTGCGGTGCGCGGGCTACGCGCCCGCGTTCGTGGAGGTCCCCGCGTGCGCCGCGCGCGAGGATTCCCCGCCGCTCACGATCACGCTGTCGCGCGGCGCGCGCCTGCGCGGCGCGGTGCGCGGCGAGCGCGACGAGCCGGTCGCGGGCGCGCGCGTCGAGCTTCTCGGGCTCGCCGGGTTCGCGGCCGTGACCGCGAACGACGGCACGTTCGGGCTCGAACACGTCCCCGCCGGCCCGCGGCGCGTGCGGATGATCGCCGATCCCGCGGCACCGGAGTCGTGGACCGAGGTGCGGGGCGTCGAGCTGGCCGAGGGCGGCGAGGCGGAAGTCGAGTTCGCGCTCGGCGACACGCTGGCGGGTGTCGTTCTGCGGCGCGGCCTCGGCGTGCCGTTCGCCGCGCTGGCCGCGGTCCGCGCCGGCGAAAGCGCGGGAATCCGCAGCGCGCAGGCCGGGCCGGACGGCAGGTTCCGCCTGCCCGGCGTGGGCGAAGGCCTGTGGACGGTGCACGCGTGGGCCGAGTCGTGCCGCGCGCGGTTCCGCCTCGCGCGCCCGCCGCGCTCGTCGGACGAGGTCGAGCTGACGCTGCCGTCGCTCGAGCTGTCGGGCTGGGTGCTCGACGCGCAGACCGGCGCGCCGATCGCGGGGGCCGAGTTGGCCTGGTCGCAACCGGCGCCCCCGGGCCACGTGACCTCGCGCTGGTCCGTGCCGGCCTCCGCGGGCGGCGCGGTCGTGCCGCTCGACGACGCGACCGACGGCGCCACGACCGTCTCCGGGCCGGACGGCTCGTTCCAGCTCTGTGTACCCGACGCCGCGGCGATCACCCTGCGCGCGAGCGCGGACGGGTACGACGAGGCCG
>JAGOJY010000057.1 GCA_017994815.1 Acidobacteriota bacterium | reverse complement strand
AGGAGCGCGGGGACGGCGCCGTCGTGCGCGCGCTGCCGCGCGACCAGCTCTTGATCGTGGGCTTCGGCCTGAACGGCCGGAACCTGGCCCACGCCGCGCGCCACGCCGGGATCCCGTACACCGTGCTGGAGATGAACGCCGCCACGGTGCGCAGCGCAGGCGAGGAGGGCGAGCCGATCCACTACGGCGACGCCACGCGACCCAAGCTGCTGGAGCTGGCCGGCGTCGCCGCGGCGCGTGTGATCGTGGTCGCCATCTCCGACAGCGCCGCGACGCGCCAGATCGTCGTCGCCGCGCGCCGGCTCAACGCGACCGCGCACATCATCGCCCGCACGCGCTACACGCAGGAGATCCCCGCGCTGCGCCAGCTCGGCGCGGACGACGTGATCCCCGAGGAGTTCGAGACCTCGGTCGAGATCTTCACCCGCGTGCTGCGGCGCTACCTGGTCCCGGAAGACGAGATCGCCGCGCTCACGCGCCAGATCCGCGCCGACACGTACGAACTCCTGCGCGAGCTGGCCCCGGCCGCGCCCAGCGCGACGCTGCTGCGTTCGGTGCTGCCCGACGCGGAGGTCTGCACGCTGAGGATCGAGCCGGGCTCCGCGCTCGACGGCACTTCGCTGGCCGACGCGGAACTGCGGCCGCGCCACGGCGTGACGGTGCTCGCGCTGCGCCGCGACGCCGGCGTGCTCCCGACCCCGGCGGCCGAGGAACTCATCCGCGGCGGCGACGCGCTGGTCGTGCTCGGGCCCCCGGAGGGGCTGGCAGAGGTGGCGCGGCTGGCCCGCGCGGAAGCGTCGCACCGCGTGTCGTAGCCGGTATAATGGCCCGCTCTTGACCCCGCACCTGTCTCCCGCTCGCGAGCGCCCGTCCCTTTTCCGGCCGCCTGGCAGGAGGTTGTTCCCATGGACGTCGACAGCAGGCTGACCCTCGTTTCCGTCGTCGGCGCGGCCGGCAAGATGGGCAGCGGCATCACGCTGCTCCTGGCGCAGGAGATGGCGCGCCTCTCGCTCCTGCCGCAGAACCGCGCGACCACGTTCCGGCTGAACGCGATCGACCTCGACCCCGCGGCGCTGCGCGGGCTGCAGGACTACGTGCACGCGCAGGCGGTCAAGGCCGCGGAGAAGAGCGCCGTCGGGCTGCGCGAGCTGTTCCGCGAGCGGGCCGACCTGGTGGACAACTCCGAGGTGATCGAGGAATACGTCCGCCGCGTGGACGCGATGGTCTGGCCGACGACCGAACTGAACGCGGCGCGCGGCTCGCGGCTGGTGTTCGAGGCGATCGTGGAGAAGGTCCCGGTCAAGGTGCAGGTCTACCGCCAGCTCGCCGAGCTGTGCCCGGAGGCGCTGTTCCTGACCAATACCTCGTCGGTGCCGATCGGGCTGCTCGACCGCGAGGCGGGACTCGGCGGCCGGCTGATCGGTTTCCACTTCTACAACCCGCCCCCGGTGCAGAAGCTGGTCGAGGTGATCCGGGCCGAGAGCACCAAGCCCGAGCTGGCCGACCTCGCGACCGAGCTGGGCAAGCGGCTGCGCAAGACGCTGATCCCCTCGGCCGACATCGCCGGGTTCATCGGCAACGGCCACTTCATGCGCGACGGGCTGCACGGGCTGGCGGCGTTCGACGAGCTGCGCGGCCAGCACGGCGCCGCCGCGGCGGCGTACATGGTCAACCGCGTCAGCCAGGACTGGCTGCTGCGGCCGATGGGCATCTTCCAGCTCATCGACTACGTCGGCGTGGACGTGTTCTCGATGATCCTCGGCGTGATGAAGCAATTCCTGCCGGACAAGCTGAGCCACCCGGTCGTCGATCGCATGATGGAGCTGAAGGTCCTCGGCGGACAGCACTCCGACGGCTCGCAGAAGCCGGGGTTCCTGCGCTACGACAAGGGCAAGATCACGGCGGTGTACGACCTCGACAAGCGCGACTACGTGCCACTCGACCCGCAGGGCTGGACGGCCGAGGCCGACCGCGCGCTCGGGCCGCTGCCGTCGGAGTTCCGGCCGTGGAAGGCGCTGCTCGGCGCCCCGGACAAGGTTGCCGCGCTGCGGGCGCACTTCGGACAGCTCTCGCAGATGGACACGCTCGGCTCGCGCCTGGCGCGGACCTACCTGGAGCGGTCGCGGGCGATCGGGCAGCAGCTCGTGGACACCGGCGTCGCCGCGCGCGCCGAGGACGTCAACGGCGTTCTCACCAGCGGCTTCTACCACCTGTATGGTCCGATCAACGATCTGTGCTGGTGAGGTTGGAGGGGAGATGAAACAGCTGCGCAGGCCCGTCTACTTCGTTTCCGGACACTACACGGTCTCGCTGGGCACCGGGCGCAAGGAGTTCCACCCGAAGAAGCCGCGGCCGGGGATCGAGCACTACGTCGCCGAGGCCGGCAAGGGCGCGCTCGCCGGGATCGACCCGCGCGCCGTGGACCAGGGCGTGGTCGGCAACTTCATCGCCGCGCGCTTCGTGCGCCAGGGGCACCTCGGCGCGATGCTGGCGCTGGTCGATCCGTCGTTGGCCGGCAAGCCCTCGCTGCGGGTCGAGGGCGCCTGCGCCTCGGGCGGGCTGGCGCTGGTCCACGCCATCGACAGCGTGCTGGCCGAGCACTCGGACGTCACGCTCGCGATCGGCGTCGAGGTCCAGAACACGGTGAAGGCGATCTACGGCGCCGACATCCTCGCCGCGGCCGGGCATTTCTCCGGCGAGCGCAAGAACGGCCACGCCTACTTCTTCCCGGCCAAGTTCTCCGACCGCGCCGGGGCCTACAAGGAGAAGTACGGCGCGGAGAAGACCTGGGCCGCGATGGGCCGCTGGTACGAGCAGGCGCTGCAGAACGCGCGGCTCAACCCGAAGGCGCAGGAGCACGAGAACGCCACGCCGGCGCTGTTCGAGCAGCACCAGGCGCTGAAGCCGAACCCGAAGTCGTTCTGCGAGCACATCAACGTGCTCGATTGCTCGAAGGTCTCGGACGGCGGGGCCGCCGTGCTGGTCGTCTCGGACGAGGGGCTGGGGCGGCTCGGCAAGAGCAAGGCCGAGGCCGTCGAGCTGGTCGGGCTGGGGCACTGCGTGGCCGACCTGACCGCGCCGCCCGCGGACCTGGCCGCGCTCGACACCACGCGGCAGGCCGTGGAGCAGGCGCTGGCGATGGCCGGCATCGGCATCGACCAGGTCGGCGTGATCGAAATCCACGACTGCTTCACGATCACGGCGATCCTGGCCTGCGAGGCGCTCGGCCTGGCCAAGCGCGGCGCGGGCGCCGACTACGTGCTGGCGGGCAAGACGCGCCGCGATGGCGCGAGCCCGATCAACACCGGCGGCGGCCTCGTCGGCTACGGCCACCCGACCGGCGCCTCGGGCGTGCGCATGGCGGTGGACCTGCTCGCGCAGCTGACCGGCAAGGCCGGTGGCTTCCAGGTCCAGCTCGCCCCCGACCGCCGCTACGGCCTGCTCGTCAACATGGGCGGCAACGACAAGACCGTGGTCAGCTGCATCTTCAAATCTTCGTAGGGCCGCCGCCAGGCGGCCCGGCCATGACGGAGCCACGTCGCGGCGTCCGACAGCGATGGCCGTGCATCGATCCGTCATTGCCGTGCAACGATCCGCGCCGCGTCGCGCGGCATGACGGCGATTGCCGTTTCGATCCGTTCGCGATCAGGCGAACTTGGCGCCGTGCTCGGCGAGGAGGGCGCGCAGGATCGAGCGGTGGCAGTGCGACTCGTCCTCGCAGTAGCAGCCGACGGCGAAGTTGGTGTGGTGCGACAGCGCCGCGAGCAGCGCGATCACCTGCCGCGCCTCGCGCGACGACATCTCGGAGCGGTACTTGCGCGCGAAGGCGGACCACTGCGCGGACGTTCGCGCGGCCAGCGCCTGCTTCATCGTGGGCACGCTCGGCGCGAGGATCGGCAGCCAGAGGTCGTACCAGTTTCCCGAGGAGAACTCCGACTTCGGCACGCCGCGCGGCGGCCGCCGCACGGTCCCGAGGCGCAGCCCCTCGTCCTTGGCCCGCGGTGTCCCCAGCCTCACCACCCGGATCGCCATCGCGTCCTCCGCGGAATCACGCGCGCTCCCAGCGCCGCGCCAGGAGCCGGCTCAACGCGAGGAACACCGCCGCCAGCGCGCACAGGACCAGCAGCTGCGGCCAGAGGTCGCGCACCGGCGCGTCGCGCCAGAAAACCTTGATGAACCCGTCGAGCGCCCAGCCGTTGAACGTCAACAGGCCCAGCTTCTGCATCCCCTCGCTCATCAGGAACCGCGGGAACATGCTGCCGCCGAGCGCCGACATGACCAGGATCAGGATCGTCGACAGCCCCGAGAGCTGCGCGCGGCTGCGCGCCAGCGTCGCCAGGAGGATCCCGAACCCGGCGCCCGCGGCGGCGGTCACGACGGTCATCGCGGACCAGCCCGCCAGGTGATCGAGCAGCGGCACGCCGAACACCAGCATGCCCCAGGCGAACATCACCGCCAGTTGCGCGATCCCCATCAGCGTCACGAACAGCCACTTGCCGAGCAGCAGCCGCCCCACGCCGAGCTTCGAGGACAGGAGACGCTCGAGCGTCCCCGACTCCTTCTCCTCCAGGAGCGAGCCCCCCGCCCCCGCGCACGAGAACAGCAGGAACATCACGCCGATCCCCGCGGCGTAGAACGCGACGAGCGGCTTGCCGCGGTCCTCGCCCAGCACATCCGACATCTTCACCGGCACGAGCCCGCCAAACCCCGAGTCGCCGGCGGCCGTTGCATCGCCCTGCGACTCCGCGCGCAGCCGCGGCAACCAGTCGTCCACCGCCTGCCGTTGCTCGGGCGTCAGCGCCCCCGCGTAGCGCTCGAACTGCCCGATCCCGTCCTCCACCATGAAATCGGGTGCGGCGGTCATCGCCACCTTCTGCAGGATTCCCGAGACCAACTGCGGCGCGATCGGGTCCGAGGCGTCGTACAGCAGCTCGATCGACGGCCGGTCCGCCGCCGCGGGCCCAAGCGACACGCTCAGCCCCGGGGGCAGCACGATCGCCACCGGCACGTCGCCCTCGCGCACCATCGCCAACGCGCCGGCGCGGTCGAGCGGCGCTCCGCCGCCGTCCTGACCCTTGCCGCGCACCACGCGCAGCGAGCCCTCCGTCTCCAGCCCGCGCACCAGTCGCGCGCTCAGCGGGCTCCCCGCTTCGTCCACGACGGCGACCGCGACGCGGCGCATGACGTCGCGGCCCTGCTGCCCGAAGACCAGCGCGAAGATCGAGAAGAACACGATCGGCAGCACGAACGTCAGCGCCAGCGCCACGCGGTCGCGCCGCAGGCCGAGCCAGCCGACCTTGACCACGGTGCCGATCATTCGCGCAGCTCCCGGCCGGTCAGGTGCAGGAATACCGCGTGCAGCCCCGGCCGCTCGATGTGCACGTCCTCGACGCGCGCGCCCTGCGCGTGCACGCGCGCGAGCAACGGGGGCAGCTCCGCGCCGACGTCCTGCACGTCCGCCGTGACCTCGGGCGCCCCGGCCAGCCGCAGCGTGACCCGCGAGCGCGTGCCGAGGTGGCGCTCGATCAGCTCGGCCAGCGTGCCGGCCGCGATCACCCGGCCGTGGTCGATGACGACCACGCGCTGGCAGCGCGACTGCGCCTCGTCGAGCTGGTGCGTGGTCAGGAGGAGCGACGTTCCGCCGGCCCGCAACGCCTCCAGCATCTCGTAGATCCGCTCGCGGCTCTGCGGGTCCACGCCGACGGTCGGCTCGTCGAGCAGCACGACGTCCGGCGCGTGCAGCACGCCGCAGGCGATGTTCAGCCGGCGCCGCATCCCGCCCGAGAACCCGCCCACGAGCTGCTGCGCCCGCTCCGCGAGGCCGGTCCAGCCCAGCGCCCACGCCACGCGCTCGCGCAGCGCGGCCCCGGCGAGCCCGGCGAAGCGCCCGAAGGCGTCGAGGTTCTCGCGCGCGGTCAGCTCCGGGTAGAGCGCGATCTCCTGCGGGACCAGCCCGAGCGATGAGCGGCCCAGCTCGACCGTGCCCGCGTCGAGCCGCACGCGCCCGGCGATCGCCCGCACCAGTGTCGTCTTCCCCGCCCCGTTCGGCCCGAGCAGCCCGAGCAGCTCGCCGCGCCGCAGCTCCAGCGACACGCCGTCCAGCGCGGTCGTCGCGCCGAATGCCTTGCGCGCCCCGCTCACCGCGAGCACCACGGCGCCGCCCGTCGCCGCCGCGCTCATCCGACCACCCCCAAAAGGCGCAGAACCAGCCCGGTGAACACCGCCACCAGCACGCTGGCCAGCGTCCCGATCAGGTAGTACTCGGTGAACGCGCGATCCTCCAGCTCCTTGAACCGCGCGATCGACTTCGCGCCGAACACCAGGCCCAGCGCGCTCCACTGCGCCGCGAGCACGAGCGTCAGGCCGAGCACGCGCTCGAGGATCCCGATCGTCTCGCCGCGGCTGGCGCCGCGCTCGAGCGTCCCGCCGGCCTTGGCCACGATGTCGGGAAAGCGCGCGAGAACGCCGCGCACGATCGCCGCCCCGCCCTTCCCCACGAACGCGAACCCCGCGACCAGGAGCGCGGCGCGCGTCAAGAGCGCCACGAGGTCCCTGTCCTGCACGATGGTCGGGCAGGTCGCGCCCCAGCGCAGCATCAGCCGCGTGAGCCAGGCCCACGCCACGACGAGCGTCGCCAGGTGCAGCCCCTGGTCCAGCGCGAAGTGCGCCAGCGGCCGCGTCCAGCGCCGGTCGAGCGCCGCCTTCAGCGTGTCGAGGCCGAGGTGCGCGAGCCCGAGCACGATCACCACCGGCAGCGCCCGCAGCGGGATCAGCGGCAGCACGAGGATCACGTGCAGCGCCGTGACGATCGCGACGTGGGTCGCCAGCACCATGAAGCGCTCGCGCTTGGCGCGCGCCATGCGGTCGGTCTGCAGGACGAAATCGCCGACCGCGTGCGCGCAGAGGAGCGCGGCGAACAGGAGCCCCACCGGGCCGAGCAGCAGCAGGCCGGCGTTCCTCACTTCGGTTTGTCCGCCGATGCCGGCGCGTGTTCGCCCCTTTTGCCGAACTGGGACAGGAGCGACCGCGCCGCCGCCTCGCCCGAGAGGATCGCGTCGAGCGCGGCCGACTTGAGGCTCTCGCTGACGACGGACGGGCTGACGCCGAACTGCTCCGCGACGTCCTTCTGCAGCGCGTCGCGGGCGGCCGCCGCGTAACGCGCCTGGGTGTCGGTCCAGCGCGAGACGATCGCGCCCATCAGGTCGTAGAGCGCGGTCAGCACCGTGTCGGTGGGCTCGCCGAAGCCGGACGCCGACAGCCAGTCCCCGCGCTTCGCCGCCACGCCGAGCGCCTCGCGCGCGCGGTGGAAGCACGGGCCGTCGATCTCGGTGCTGCGGGCGACGATGTCGGTGCTGACCGGCCCCCAGCCGAGCCCGAACGCGATCTGCGAGGGCCGGACCGCCTCGCCCAGGCGGCGCACGATCTCGACCGCCGCCGCCGGCTCGCGGAGCAAGCCCTGCACCTCGTCCCCCGCGGTGATGCTCAAAGGCGCGGCCAGCGCGGCGCGCGATGGGCCCGCGTTGAGCGCGGCGACCGCCTCGCGGAAGCGCCGCTGCAGGTCGGCCCGGTCCGGGGCCTCGCGCGAGCGGACGAGGTCGCCGATCAGCGCGGCGTATAACAATTCGGCTTTTTCGCCGAACTTCTTCATGATTTGGCAAATTAGCCGAATCGCTCCCCGGTTGCAAGGGCGGCATAATCCCGCCCCCGTAACCGTTCCGGCCCGGGCGGCGAACAGAAGGGGCAGAGCGCATGCAGGACCCCGGACTCGACCAGCGGCTCGGAGCGCTGATGCAGCGCTTCCAGGCCGGCGACGAGGCCGCGTTCGGCGAGTTGTACGGGCTGTGCGCGGGCCCGCTGACGTCGTACCTGCAGCGCTGGGTGCGCGGCGACCGGCCGGACGACCTGGTCCAGGAGACGTTCCTCAGGGTGATCCGCGCACGCCAAACGTACCAGCGCGGTGCGCCGTTCCGGCCGTGGCTGTTCGCGATCGCGCGGCACGTCGCGCTCGACATGAGCCGCAAGCGCACGCGCCGCGGGCGGCGCGAGGTCGCGGTGGACGTGCTGCCGGAGCGCGGCGTCGCCCCGCAGGCCGAGGCCCACGTGGACGCCCAGAGAGTGGCCGAACTGCTGGAGCTGCTGCCGGAAAATCAGCGCGAGGTCGTGTGGCTCGCGCGCGTGGAGGGCCTGACGTCCGTCGAGATCGCCCGCGTGGTCGGCGCGAGCCCCGGCGCGGTGAAGGTGCGCCTGCACCGCGCGACGATGCGGCTGCGCGAGTTGCTCGGCCCGCGCCACGGGCCGGCGCTGGAGGAGACCCCGTGAGCGGACCGCCCGCGCCACCGCGCGTTCTCCGCGAGGCTGCCGCGCGCGCCGCGGCCCGGCCCGTGCGCCCGCTGCTCGCGCCCGCCGCGCGGGCCGCGCTGGTGCTCGCGGTCGCGCTCGCGTCGGCGGCGGCGCTGGTCGCGATCCTCGGACCGCGCGACAACGCCGGCTGGCTCGGCCCGCTACTGCTCGCCGCACCGAGCCTGCTGCTGCTCGCGGCGGCCGCGGCGCTGGTCGGTCTGGCGCTGCGCGAGGCGATCCCCGGGCGCGCGGCCCCCGGCGCGGCGCGGATCGCCGCGCTGGCCGGCGTGCCGCTGCTCGTGGCCGCGCTCGCGGAGTGGGTCGCCGCCGCCACGCGCGCCGGGCTCGGCGGCCCGGCGCCGCTCGCGTGTTACCCGGTCGCGCTCGCCGGCGCCGCGCCCGCGAGCGCGCTGCTCCTGGTGCTGCTCGCGCGGGCCTACCCCACGCGCCCCGCGGCCACCGCGGCGATCGGCGGTCTCGGCACCGGCCTCGTCGCCGCCGCCGCGCTGCACCTCGCCTGCCCCCAGCCCGCTTTCGCCCACGTCTTCTTCGTCCACGGCGGCGCCGTCTTCACGCTGGCCCTCGCCGCCGCCGCCGTCGCGGCGGCGTTGACGCGGGCCGACCGTCGCCTCCCGTGACCGGACCGTGACGCGGGGACTGTACCTCTCCCCGCCATGAACAGGCGGACCCAGAGCGCCGGCGAGGAGATCGCCAACAGCGTGACGCACGGCGTCGGCGCCGCGCTCGCCATCGCCGGGCTCGTCGTCCTGCTCGTCCTCGCCGCGCCCGCGGGCGACCCGTGGCGCATCGTCAGCTTCGCCGTGTACGGGGCGTCGATGACGCTCCTCTACCTCGCCTCGACGCTGTACCACGCCGTCCGCAACGCGCGCGCCAAGCGCGCGCTGCGCGTGCTCGACCACGTCTCGATCTACCTGCTGATCGCCGGCACCTACACCCCGTTCACGCTGGTGAGCCTGCGCGGACCGTGGGGCTGGTCGCTGTTCGGCGCGATCTGGGGCCTCGCGATCACCGGCATCGTGTTCAAGTGCTTCTTCACCGGCCGCTTCCGCGGCCCATCGGTCGCGATCTACGTCGGCATGGGCTGGCTGGCGCTGGTCGCGCTCGGCCCGACGCTGCGCGCGATCGGCATCGTCGGCTTCGGCTGGCTTTTGGCCGGCGGCGCGGCCTACACCGCCGGAATCGTGTTCTACGCCAAGGAGCACGTCCGCTTCGGCCACGCCGTCTGGCACCTGTTCGTGCTCGGCGGCAGCGCGCTGCACTACATCGCCGTGCTGCTGTTCGTGCTCCCCTCGGCATAGCCGCAGCGAGCGCGCCCGCAGCGCGAGGTCTCGGCCAGCGCCGGCGCACCGGCGCGGCAATTGCAGCGTGCGGCGGCACGGCCTATGCTGGCGGCCGTTCGCCAGGGGTGCTCGCGCAAAAGTCCCGTCGCGGGCTGAGAGAAAACCCTTGGAACCTGACCCGGGTAAGACCGGCGGAGGAAGGCGAACGTCATGAAAGACGTCCGGGACAGCCACGACCGATTCGGCCGCTTCGCGTACCCGCAGCTCGGGCTCGACCCGGGCCGCGGCGGCACCACCAACCCCGGCTCGTTCGCGCTGCGCCCGCGGATCCTTCCCGGCGTCGCGGGGGCGCTGACGTTCAGCTCGCCCGACACGCCCGGGATGCCGGCGCCCTCGCCGCACACCGCGTGGGATTTCCTCCCCGCGGGCTGGCAGACCGACGAGCCGGCCGCCGCAACGGCGGAGATCCCGTTCGCGCCCGGCGCCGACGAGGTCGTCTTCCGCCAGGGCGACGGCTCGCTGCGCCGCGTGCGCTTCGCGCGGGGCTTCGTGCCGCTGACGCAACTCGAGAGCGCCCGCCTCGGCGTCGTGACGCCCGAGATGCGCCGCGTCGCCGAGCGCGAACCGCACCTCGCCCCGGAGCAGGTGCGCGACGAGATCGCCGCCGGCCGCATGATCATCCCGGCGAACAAGGTCCACCTCGGCTACGGGCTGGACCCGATGGCGATCGGCCGCGCTGCCACCACCAAGGTCAACGCCAACATGGGTGCCTCGCCCGTCTCGTCGAGCACCGAGGAGGAGGTCGAGAAGCTGCGCTGGGCCGAGCGCTGGGGCGCCGACACGGTGATGGACCTGTCCACCGGCGGCGACCTCGACCGCACGCGCGAGGCGATCCTGCGCGCCTCGCGCCTGCCGATCGGCACCGTGCCGATCTACGCGATGATCATCGGCCGCAAGCTCGAGGAGCTGGACCACGAGCACATCCTCGCCGAGCTGCGCCACCAGGCCCAACAGGGCGTCGATTACTTCACGGTCCACGCCGGCACGCTGCGCGAGCACCTGCCGTTCGTGCGCGACCGCCTGATCGGCATCGTCTCGCGCGGCGGCTCGCTGTTGGCGAAGTGGATGATCCACCACGGCCGCCAGAACCCGATGTACGAGCTGTGGGACGAGATCTGCCCGATCCTGCGCCAGTACGACGTCTCGTTCAGCATCGGCGACGGGCTGCGCCCCGGCGGGCTGGCCGACGCCAGCGACCAGGCGCAGCTGCGCGAGCTGGAGGCGCTGGGCGAGCTGACCGAGCGCGCCTGGCGCCACGGCGTGCAGGTGATGATCGAGGGCCCGGGGCACATCCCGTTCGACCAGATCGAGTACAACATGAAGGTCGAGCGCCGGCTGTGCCACGGCGCGCCGTTCTACGTGCTCGGTCCCTTGGTGACCGACATCTTCCCGGGCTACGACCACATCACCTCGTGCATCGGCGCCACCGCCGCCGCGTACCACGGCGCGGCGATGCTGTGCTACGTGACGCCGAAAGAGCACCTCGGCCTGCCCAAGCGCGACGACGTCAAGCAGGGCTGCGTCGCCTACCGCATCGCGGCCCACGCGGCGGACGTCGCGCTCGGCATCCCCGGCACGCGCGAGCGCGACGACGAGGTGACGCGTGCCCGCGCCGCGCTGAACTGGGAGCGGCACTTCGACCTCAGCTTCGATCCGGATCTGGCGCGCGCGCTGCACGACGAGGACCTCGACGTCGACACCGACTTCTGCGCGATGTGCGGCCACGACTGGTGCGCCGTGCGGATCAGCCGCGAGATCGCCGAGTTCGCCTCGGGCAAGGACGAGCGCTTCGGCTGGGAGCGCCCGCGCGTCAGCCAACCGCTGACGCCGGAGCAGCAGCGCCTGCTGCGCGAGCGCGGGAACCTCGCGCCGGCCGAGCTGGAGCGGCTGGCGGAGAAGACGCGCCACGCGATGGCGCACGCCAAGGGCACCGACGGCCGCGAGCGGCTGGCCTGCCACTCCGAGCTGGCCGACGCCGAGCGTGCGCGGCGCCTGCAGCACGACGCGATCGACACGCACTGATCGGCGGCCGGTCGCCCGACCGGCCGGCTTCGCGGGGATCGCCGCGGGCGATCCCCTGTCCGACGGGGGAAACCGATGCTTGACGACGCCTCGGTCACGGCGATGCTGCCGGTAGTGGACCTGCGGCGCGCCCGCGCGTTTTACGAGAAGGTGCTCGGGCTGCGGCCGGTCCAGGAGCGCGCCGACGGCAAGGTGTTCTACGAGAGCGGCGGGGGGAGGTTCGCGCTCTACGAGCGCGCCACGCCGACGACGGCCGACCACACCGCGCTCAGCTTCGAGTTGGCGGACGTGCGGCAGGCCGTGGCCGCGCTGCGCGAGCGCGGCGTGCGGTTCGAGGAGTACGACTTCCCGGGCCTGAAGACGACGGACGGGGTGTGCGTGCTCGGCGCGGAGATCGCGGCCTGGTTCAAGGACCCGGACGGCAACATCCTCTGCGTCCACGAGCTTCGCTGATGCGGCCACCTCGCATATGCTTGCCCGGTCCCGCCGTCGCGCGGGGCCGGGGAGGCCCGAGCCATGGAACAGCCGGCCGTCACGATCGCGCCCGAGGAGCGGACGCTCGCCGTGCTGACGCACCTGTCCGGACTGGCGGGGTACGTGGTCCCGCTCGGCGGTGTGATCGTCCCGATCGTGATCTGGATCGCCAAGAGCGAGTCGGCGGTGATCTCGTCGATCGCCAAGCAGGCCCTGCTGTTGAACGTCTGCGTCTTCCTCGCCGGCGGTTTCTCCAGCGTCTGCTGCCTGACGGTGGTGCTGATCCCGGTGGTCGTGGCGTTCTGGATCGCGCTGGCCGCGGCGGCGCTGATCCTGCCGATCGTCGGGGCGATCCGCGCCGGCGACGGCGTGTACTATCGCTACCCGGTGGTCGGCCTGTGGCCGGGCCCGGTGGCCCGACCGTAGATTCTGAACGAGACTAGAGCGCCGTGACCGTCTCGGAGCTGATCATCCTGCTGGTCGAAGACAACCCGGGGGACGTGTACCTGGTCCGCGAGGCGCTGGCCGAAACCGGCATCGCGCACCGGCTGCACCGTGTTGAAGACGGTCAATCGGCGATCGAGTTCCTGGAAGAGAATCGCCACAACGGCATGCCCGACCTGGTGATCCTCGACCTGAACCTGCCCCGCAAGAACGGCCGGCAGGTCCTGGCCGAGATGCAGCGCTCGGACCGGCTGCGGGACATCCCGGTCGCGGTCTTCACCACCTCGCGCTCGGAAATCGGCATAGTCCGGGAGTTCCCGCTGATCCGCAGCACCTTTGCGGCGAAGACGGCCGACTTCGGCGAGCTGGTCGAAATCATGCGCCAGTTCCAGGAGTTCGCCCGCGCCTCGTGAGTGGCGCTTCCCTCGCCGGGGCAGGGACCGGCGCTCGTTGCGGGCCCCCGGTGCCGCGGTCTAACCTCTCCGCCTCATGGATTCGCCGCGCCGCTATTCCGCCGGCTCCTACCTCGACGACCTCTGCCGCGCCTGCAAGACCGTGCGGCGGCACACGGTCATCGTCGCCGACGCGCAGGGCCAACCGCTGCGCGTGGTCTGCGACTTCTGCGGCAGCCAGCACAACTACCGCGGGGGCGCCGAGCGCGCCGAGGCTTCCGCGCCGGCCGCGTCGCGGGGCGCGGCACCGCCCGCCGCCGCACCGTCGCCCGCCGCACCGTCGCCCGCCGCCGGCGTGGCGCCCGGCACCGGTCGCGTGTTCCCGCTCGTCAGCGAGCGGGAGCGGAGGTTCCCTCCCGTCATGGTCGAACAGAAGGGTGAGCCGGCCGACCTCGAGCTGCTCCTGCGCCGGGTCGTGCGCGAGGAGTCCGGGTTGACCGCGGTCGCCCCCGCCGACAAGTGGCGCGGCGGCGAGATGGTGCTGCGCCCCGGGCGCGAGGGCGTGCAGGACAAGAGCTGGCCGATCGAAACCTTCTTCCACAAGGTGGTCATGCTGCGGAACCGGCTGCGCGTCCTCGAGCAGCAGATCAACGCCGCCGAGATCCCGGATGACGTCAAGCTGCGGCTGCAGTCGCACATCACCGGCTGTTACGGCACGCTCACCAGCTTCAACGTCCTCTTCGCGGACGAGGACGACCGCTTCAAGGGTTCCGGCGCCGACGAACCGTAGGCGCCGCCGGCCCGGCGCGGCTGAAGCCAGCATTCGACCGGCACCCGTGGACACGGGTTCCCCCCGAATGCGTACCGTCCTGCACGGGTCCCCCCTCTTTGCGTACCCACCGGATCGATCCACTGGCCGGGGCCGCGGTCGCGACGCTTTGCGAACAAGCGCGGTCATTGTGCGGCACCCTGCGCACGGGTCGCGCGGGGGCGGCGCGGAAAAGGTGCGCATTCGAGCCGGACCCGCGCGCGCGGGTACGCAGTCGGGCCGGACCCGTCGCGGATCAGGTGAGGTGGGAGTACATCCGCCAGGCCGGGTCGGCCCGCAGGTCGCCGTCACGCAGCAGCGCGAACCGCGGATCGCCGGCGACCCGCTGGACGAGCCGCACCAGGCGGTCGGCCTCGGCGCTCGCCCGGGCGACGGTGGCCGGATGCACGCCCGTCGCCGCGGCGATCTCGTCCTGCGTCGCCCGCGTGAGCGCCCGCGACGAGCGCAGGAGCAGCGAGCGCCCCCGGCCCCGCCGCAGTAGCCCCGCGTCCGTCGTCCGCGTGAGCGCGCTCACCGCGGCGCGCACCTCGCCGAGCGTGGGCGGCCGGTCGGTGCGCTCGAGCGGGAGCTTCGTGCCGACCAGGCTCACCGTCGAATCGGCCGAGACGTACGCGTGGAGCCGCTCCGGGTCGTCCACCGGCCGGCACACCGGGAACGCCGCCAGCCCCAGCATGTCGCGGTAGCTTGAGAACGGCCACGCCAGGGGGTCGTCCACCAGCCGATCGCGGCACGGGTTGAGGGCGATGTAACGCAGCGTGCGCTCTTCGTGGCGCGGGCCGCGGACCGACGTGGGACGGCTGCGGTGCTCCCACACCGGGCCCGATTCGCCGCGCCGGCGGTTGCGCCACTGCGCGTAGCCGTTCAGCGCCGCGGCGAGCCGGCCCGGCTGCGGCGACGGCAGCCCGCCGTGGACGTGCGACGGCATCAGGCTCAGCCCGCGGAACTGCAGCGCGCCCGTCAGCCGGTCCCACAGTTCGCCGGCCTCGGTCCAATCGCGAAACAGGAGCCGGCCCTCGGCCGCGCGCACCGAGACGTGGATCATCGGCGCCGAAGGTAGCGCCGCGCGGCCCCGCGCCGGCGTGCGCCCGGCGCGGGACCGTCCCGCCCGCGGGATCCCGGCGACGCGAGCTACACGCGCCCCATCCAGGCCGGCATCTTCGCCAGGTGCTCGCGCGCGGCCTTCTCCGCCTCGGGGCGCGACATCTGCAGCATCCCGATGAAGTAGCCGGTGACCGTGCCCTCGAACACCTGCTCGTACGGCTTCAGCGCGCCGTGCGAGTCGGTGCAGTACTGGCAGTAGAGCTGCCCCGGCTTGGCGTCCGTCAGCGGCATCCCGCACGACTGGCACTCGTTCAGCTTGACCAGGGTGTAGAACACGAGCCGGTACCCGTCGGGGTCCTTCACGGCGAAGTCGCGCTGGCCGTAGAACTGCGTCTTGGGGCTGGTCAGTCCGGCGGGGTTCTTCGACTTCACGCGCCCGTGCAGCGCGTCCACGTCCGGCACCTGCACGTAGACCTGCACGCCGGCGCCGACCTGGTTGCGCTCGGCTTCGCTGACTAACTCCTTCATGTACGCGGCGGTTTCCACGTCGGAATCGCAGGCCTCGTCCACCGACCCGGGCGTCATCAGCGCGCCGAGCATCACCGACTGCTCGTCGAGGACCATGTTGGCCCACATGGGGTTGTCGCGATCCGGCCACGCTTCCTGCATCGTGAAGCCCAGCGTGTCCTTGTAGAACACGACCGAGCGGCGCATGTCACGGCACGTGAGCATGACCGCCAGCGGGTACTGCTTTCTCTCCGACGCCATCCCGACCTCCTTCGCTGAATTCCCGTCGGGCGGCAAAGAAAATACTCCGCGCCTTCAGGTTTCGCCGCATTCCATTCGAGGCAGCGCGGGGCTCGACAGCCCGGGCGCGCGCGGGGGTACACTTCCCGTCCCCTCCCGTGCGGACGCGAGACGTGGATCGACGAACGAGGCTCGCGACGGTCTTCGCCGCGCTCGGCGCGGCCGCGGTGCTGCTCGGCCTGCCGGGCTGCGCGCCGCGCGAGGCAGCCATGTTCCCGCAGGAAGTTCGCGGCTGGGCCCCCGACGGGCCCGCGCAGCGCTACGGTCCGGACGACCTCTACCGCTACATCGACGGCGCGGCCGAGGTGTACCGCGCGCTGGGCGTGCGCGAGACGCTCGCGCAGCGCTACGTCAAGGCGGGCGCGCCGGAGATCGCGGCCGACGTGTTCGACATGGGCACGCCCGAGGGCGCGTTCGGCGCGTACCACCACGACCGGCGCGACGGGACCAGCGCGGGCATCGGCCAGGAATCCGAGCAGGTCGGCCCGGCGATCACCTTCTGGAAGGGGACGCACTACGTGTCGGTGATGGCGCTGGAGGACTACGCCGACGTCGGCGCCGCGGTGCAGGAGCTGGCGCGTGCACTCGCCGCCGCCCTGCCCGGCGCAGGGCAGCCGCCGCGGTTGCTCGCGCGGCTGCCGCGGGACGGGCAGATCCCGGGCCGCGTGCACTGGTTCCGCGACCACCACCTGCTGAACCGCTACTACTTCTTCTCCGACGAGAACCTGCTCGGGCTGGGGCCGAGCGCCGAGGCCGTGCTCGCCGACTACCGCGGCGCGGACGAGGGCGACGCGCCGGCGCACCACGTGCTGCTGGTGCGCTACGCCGCGCCGGCCGAGGCCGCGGCGGCGCTGGCCCGCGTGCGCTCGGCGTACCTCGCGGACGCTGACGCCGCGGGCGCCGTACGGACCGAGTCCGGGCGCTGGTCCGCGGTCGCGGCGCGCGGCGAGCTGCTGGCGGCCGCGCTCGACGCGCCGTCGCGCGAGCGGGCGCTCGCGCTGGTCGACGCCGCGCTGGGGGAGGGATCCCGATGAGCGACACGAAGCTCGACATCACGCGCCGCGATTTCCTGCGCGACGCCGCCGCCGCGGCGATCGCGGCCGGCCTCGCCGGCAGCTCCGCCGCCGAGGGTGCGGCCACCGCGCCGGGCCCCGCGGTGGCCGGCGAGGCGACGGTGGTGCTGGTGCGCGACGCGGCCGTGCTTGACGCGGGCGGCAAGCCGGTGGCGTCGGTGCTGTCGCGCATGCTCGACCAGGCCATGGCCGAGCTGACCGGCAAGGCCGACCCCGTCGCCGCGTGGGGCAGCCTGTTCCGCGCGAGCGACACCGTCGGGATCAAGACCAACGTCTGGCAGTACCTGCGCACGCCGCCCGAGCTGGAGCAGGCGACCCACGCGCGCCTCGTCGGTGCCGGCGTCGCCGCCGGGCGGATCGCGATCGACGACCGCGGCGTGCTGCGCAACCCGGTGTTCCAGAGCGCGACGGCGCTGGTGAACGTGCGGCCGATGCGCACGCACCACTGGTCCGGCGTCGGTAGCCTGCTCAAGAACTACATCATGTTCGACGAGGAGCCTTCGCGCTGGCACGGCGATTCGTGCGCGGACCTCGGCGGGCTGTGGAAGCTGCCGCTCGTGGCGGGCAAGACGCGGCTGAACATCCTGGTGCTGCTGACGCCGCTGTTCCATAGCACCGGGCCGCACGACTACACGCCGCGCTACGTGTGGCCGTACCGGGGGCTGCTCGTCGGCACCGACCCGGTCGCCGTGGACGCCACCGGGCTGCGGATCATCGAGGCCCAGCGCCGCGCGCACTTCGGCAACGACGCGCCGCTGGACGTCCCGCCCAAGCACATCCGTGTCGCGGCTGACAAGCACAAGCTCGGCATCGCCGACCCGGCGCGCATCCGCCTGCGCAAGCTCGGCCTCGCCGAGGGCGCGCTGATCTGACGCCTTCGGCGACCGTGTCCCTCGCGCCCCTCGCCGCGCTCGTGCTCCTGGCGACGCTTGCGGGCGTCGCCGTCGGGTACTACCCGCGGCTGCGGATGAACCGCGCCACGATCGCCGTCGCCGGCGCGATCCTGCTCGTCGTGATCGACGCGATCGACCTCCGGCGGGCCTACGCCGCGATCGACCTCAACACCATCGCGCTCCTGTTCGCGTTGATGATCCTGAACGTGAACTTCCGGCTGGCCGGCTTCTTCCGGCTGGTGGCGGGGCTGCTCGTGCGCTGGGCCCGCTCGCCGCGGCGGCTCCTGGCGCTGGTCGTCGTGTTCTCGGGGCTGCTCTCGGCGCTGTTCCTCAACGACACCGTCGTGCTGATGTTCACGCCGCTGGTGCTGGACGTGACCGCCGCGCTCAAGCGCAACCCGATCCCGTACCTGGTCGCGCTCGCCACCGCGGCCAACATCGGCTCGACCGCCACCATCACCGGCAATCCCCAGAACATCCTCATCGGCACGTCGTCCGGGATCTCGTTCAACGCCTTCGCGCTGGCGCTGGCGCCGGTGGCGCTGGCCGGGCTGGTCGTGGCGTGGGTCGTGATCGTGCTGCTGTACCCGCGCGAGTTCGCCCGCGGCCCCTTCGCCGGGGGCTTCGCGCTGCCGCCGCGGACGTACCGGCCGCTCCTGCGCAAGTCGATCGTCGCCGCCAGCCTGATGCTGGTCGCCTTCGTCTCCGGCGCGCCCGTGCCGCTGGCGGCGCTCGGCGCGGCGGCGCTGCTCCTGATCACGCGCCGGCTGAAGCCCGAGCGCGTGTTCCGCGAGATCGACTGGTCGCTCCTGGTGTTCTTCGCGGCGCTGTTCGTCGTGACCGGCGCGGTCGAGACCACCGGCATGGCCGCGCGCCTGTTCGAGCTGCTGCAGCCGGTCGCCGCGACCGGCACCGCCGCGCTCAGCGCCGTCGCCGTCGTGCTGAGCAACCTCGTCTCCAACGTGCCGGCCGTGATGCTGTTCCGCCCGATCGTCCCCGCCCTGCCCGATCCGCGGCACGTCTGGCTGACGCTGGCGATGGCGACCACGCTGGCCGGCAACCTGACCCTGCTCGGCTCCGTCGCCAACCTGATCGTCGCCGAGACCGCCCGCGCGCGCGGCGTGCACCTGTCGTTCAGCGAGTACCTGCGCGCCGGCGTCCCGATCACCCTGCTCACCGTCGCCATCGGCATCGCCTGGCTCTCGTGGTGAGCTCGCGGGACGCGGTGCGGAGCGTCAGGCGCTGAACACTTCGTCCAGCGACGCGGCCCGCAGCACGGCTCGCGACCAGCGCCGGACCTGGACCAAGTCGGCCGCATTGATCCGCGCGACCACCTCGCCGGGCGGCTCTCCGAACAGCTCGGTGAGCTGCTCGAGCAGCAGGCCACGCGCTCCTTCCAGTAAGCCCTGCTGCATCCCCTGCGCGATGCCCTGCTGCATCCCTTGTTCCAGGCCTTGGTGGATCAGCCGCTCCGCGATCGTCATGAGCCGATCTCCCGCCGGCCCGCCGAGTCCCGCGCGGAATATCTCCGCGAACTCGTTCAGGTCGATGTCGTCGCCGCGCACGCTGACAAGATACATCAGCAGCGCTATCGGCTGTTCACCGTGTGCGGGTCGCGAGGCGTTCGACCATTTGCTCATCGGTCCACGGACGGAGCGCATTGAGGGGGGGGCCCGCGCGGACGCACCCAGCATTCGGGTGGGACCCGTGTCGCGCGGACGCGGTGCGGAGCGTCAGGCGCTGAACACTTCGTCCAGCGACGCGGCCCGCAGCACGGCTCGCGACCAGCGCCGGACCTGGACCAAGTCGCCCGCATTGATCCGCGCGACCACCTCGCCGGGCGGCTCTCCGAACAGCTCGGTGAGCTGCTCGAGCAGCAGGCCACGCGCTCCTTCCAGTAAGCCCTGCTGCATCCCCTGCGCGATGCCCTGCTGCATCCCCTGCGCGATGCCCTGCTGCATCCCCTGCGCGATGCCCTGCTGCATCCCTTGTTCCAGGCCTTGGTGGATCAGCCGCTCCGCGATCGTCATGAGCCGATCTCCCGCCGGCCCGCCGAGTCCCGCGCGGAATATCTCCGCGAACTCGTTCAGGTCGATGTCGTCGCCGCGCACGCTGACAAGATACATCATGAACGGATCGATGGCGGCCGGATCGTCGATGCAGACCAGCCGCATCAGCCACATCCGCGAGACGACGAACTGGCGCAGGTCCCGCTCCCGGCGCAGGTGCTTGAGACACTGCAGCGTCAAGGCCGCCTCCGCCGTCAAACCCCGCTCACCCGGCGCCGCGTCGGGTCCACGCGCCAAGTCCTCCAGGCGAAACCGCAGCGACGGCACGCAGGCCCACAACTCCTCTCGCAGCAGCTCCGGCACCCCGAACAGCTCGCGCACGTCCGTCGCCGCGGTCCACACATCCCGGCCGTGGTACACGACGATCGGGACCACGGGTGGCAGAACCGTCGCGCCCCGATTCCGTCCCAGCCAGTCGTCGATCACGCGCACCACGTACCGCAGGACGCGCAGGGCCATCAGCGGATCGACTTCGCTCTGGTGCTCGATCAGCAGGTAGACGAGCGCCTCGCGGCCCGCCAGCGGCACGGTGAACAGCAGGTCCGCGTGGCTCTGGGCCAGCTCCGGGTCGACGAAGCTGGCCGAGCTGGCCTGCAACGCCGCCAAATCGAGCTGCTCCACCGCGCGGGCAGGCAGGATTGTCCGCAGCAGCGACGCCGCGTGCTCCGGCTTGCCGAAGGTGCGGCGGAACAGCGCGTCGTGCGGGTGCGCGTTCATGCCGGCTACTCTGCCCGATCGCCCGGCGCCCGCGATGCGCCGAACGGGACGGCCGTCCCGCAACGTGGATGTCGCGCCACGACACGGGTCCCGGGTGAATGCGAACCTCGCGACACGGGTCCCGCGTCAATGCGGGAGCGTCATCCGGTCAGGTGTTCGCGGCGGTTCGCCGGTGCGTGGCTCGGACGAGATCACGCGCAGAGAGCGCGCCGCGGTGCGCATTGCGGGGGGACCCGTGCGGACGCACCCGCATTCGGGGTGGACCCGTGTCGCGCAGGCGCGGGCGCGTCAGGGGCAGGCGGTGATCGCGCGCTCGGTGCCGTCGCTGCGCTGGCCGTAGGAGCCGCTGGCGCACGCCGTCTGGCCGCGCACCGCGTAGTAGTAGCCGTCGCCGGGGGCGGGGCCGGTCCGCGCGTCGTCCCACGACAGCGCGTCGCGGTCGTTCGCCATGCAGCCGGCGCCGGCGTAGCCGTGGCTCGCCAGCAGCGCGCTCACCAGCCCGCTCGCGACGTCGTAGCGCAGGCCCGTCCCGAGCGAACCCCAGCTCACGCGCGTCACCGCCGCGAGCCGGGCCACCGCGACGCCGGCCACGTCCGCCGGCGGGGCGCCCGCCGCGTCCGCCGTCACCTGCACGCAGGCCGACACCGCGCCGTCGCAGGCCGCGTTCGAGCCCTGGGCCTGCACCCGGAAGTACAGCGGCAGTCCGGCCGGCAGGTCGGCGTCGAGGTACTCCGTCGCCGGCGAGTTCACCGTCGCGACGATGTTGGACGACGCCGAGCAGCCCAGCTCGTTGCGCAGGACGAGGTACCGCGCCGCGCCCGGCACCGCGTTCCAGTCCAGCTGCACCGCGCCGCAGCCCGGCGCGCCGGTGACCGCCGGTGTCGCTAACGACGCGCACGACGAGCGGTTCTTGTTCGAGGCGTCGCTGGCCAGCCCGCAGGCGATCTTGTGCCGGTTGAAGGCGGCGAAGATCGCCGCCGCGTGCGGGGTGCCGTTGGCCAGGTTGCCGTCCTCGTCGTCGGCGGTGCGCACCTTGGCGAACCACGAGCCGGCGTTGCAGCCGTCGGAATCCGGCAGCGAGCAGTTGTAGGCGTTCCCGCCCGAGCCGCGCCGCGACTTGTAGAACAGCTTCTCCGCGAGCTGCCAGGCGCTGGCCGCGTCCAGCCCCGCCGCCGCCAGATCGCGCACCGCGAGGTCCCAGATCGTCTGGCCGACGACGATCCCCTCGCAGTGCGTCTCGCGCCCGCAGGGCCCGCCCTGGAACCACCACCCGCAGTGCGGGGCGATGAAGTTGGCCGGCGTCGCGGCGGCGTGGCTGGCGTGCTTGTTCCAGTCCAGCTCGCGGATCCCGGTGCAGCTCAGGCAGGCGTCGCCGTACCCGTCGCAGTTGCCGTAGAACGAGCCGCGCCCGACGCACGACCGACGGTCGTGCAGGATCGCGATCACGTCGGCGTAGCCCTCGCTCGGGTTGTCCCAGCCGCCGCCGTCGTTGGCGTCGAGGCCGTGGCCCCACTCGTGCGCCACCACCGCGCCGATCTCGCCGAAGTTGCGGCAGTTCGCGGCCGAGTGGCCCATGTTCAGCGCGCCGGAGTAGCTGGCGTTGCAGGTCTGCCCGCTGTTGCTGTTGATCGTGACCTGGGCCTTGAGCCAGGCGTTGTCGGGCAGCCAGGCGCGGCCCTTCTCCTTGGCCCGGTTGACGTGGAAGAACCCCGTGCGCGCGGCGTGGGTGTTGCCCGCCGAGTCGCCGGCGGGGACCGCGCAGTCGGTCCCGGCCGAGGTCCGGAGGTCCACGTCGCCGGCGGCCGGCCCGGCCTCGCTCAGGGCCCCGCAGGCGTCCTGGATCTTGACGTACGTCCCGGCCAGCGTCGTCACGGCCTGCCCCGAGGCCGCGGGCGGGAACAGCCCCATGTCGTTGGCCACCTGCGGCGAGCCGTTGACGGTCACGTTGGCGTAGGGCATCGGGAACGCCGGCTGCTCGGTGCCCTCCCAGCCCGAGCCGTCGTTCGACACCGGGAACACGCCGCCCTTGGCCTGCCCGTAGCGCTCGTCGTCGTAGAGCGCGATCACCGCACCCGAGACCGCGTCGACCTTGCCGACCCAGATCCCGCGCTCGCCGGCGACGGCCAGCGCGAAGCGCCACGCCAGCGCCGCGGTCTCGCCCGCCACGTACACCAGCCGCGGCGGCTCGCGGTCCGTCACCTCGTCGGCCGGCGTGAGTTGCATGTAGGCGTACAGCGCGGCGCGCGCGCGCGCTTCGTCCAGCGCCGGCGCGAGCGGCTCGACGGCGCTCCAGCGGTCGGCCCCGAACGCGACCAGGTTCCCGCGGGTGACGTACATCAGGAAGCGCTGGCCCTCGATCGGCACGCCGCCCACCACGCGGTCGAACACCAGCACCCAGTGGTCGGCGTCGGTCGGCCCCGAGCCGTCGCGGTTGAGGACCAGCTCGGCGCCGTCCACCTTGAGCAGCGGCCGCTGCCCGGCGACGAACGCGCGCGCCTGGGCCTCCAGCGCGTCGAGGCGGACGGCGCCGGGCTCGGCCCAGCGGATCCCCTCGCCCTCGACCAGCATCGGCACGCCGCTGCGCCGGTCCACGCGCACGGTCCACTCGCCGAAGCGCTCGCGGAACGCCGCCCAGCCGGCCAGCTCCTTTTCGTGGCCCGGCAGGTCCTCCGGCCGCTCGCCGATGGTGCCGACGCCGACGGACGGATCGGCGATCGCCAGCCGGTCGAAGCGCCCCGGCTCCGGGGGCCGCACCGCCGCACCGGCATCCACGGCGCACAGCCCGAGAACGACGACCACCCCCGCCACCCTGCCCTTCGCGGTCATGCCCGGTCTCTCACGGTTGGAGCGAACGACGGCGACGTCCGCCACGCACGGCGGACATTCTATGCGGCGCGGCTCCGGCTCGGCGAGATCATGCGGGGGACACGTGACGCACCTGCACCCCGCGCGTCACGCCAGCAACACGTCGTCGAGGGTCGATGCGGTCAGGACGCGTTCGGTCCAGGCGAGCAGCGTCGCGTGGTCCGCCGCGAGGACCCGCTCGGTGGCAGGCGCCGGCAACTCGCCGAACTTCCGCCGGAGAAGGCGGAACAGCAGTTCCCGGGCACCTTCCTCGCGTCCTTCCTGGCGACCTTCCTGCCGTCCTTCCTGGCGCCCCTGCTCACGTCCCTGCTCACGCCCTTTTTCGCGGCCGTCCTCGAACCACTTCTGCGCGATCGTCACCATGAGCGTGTCCTTCGCCTCGCCCGTCCAGAGCGCCAACTGCCGCCCGATCGCGGGCGCCTCGTCGGCCTCGCGGACATTGAGAAGATACACCACGAACGGCACCAGCCCTTCGAAGCCGCGTGGTCCGCGCCCAATGGCCTGGGCCAGGAACGCCCAGCGCTGCATCAGCTCGAGCGTGTCGCGCGCCACCCTCAGGTGCTTGAGCATCAACAGCGTCAACTCGGCCGCGGCATCCAGGCCGCGCTTCCCGATCGCCTCGTCCGGCTGGCGCGCCAGGTCGTCCAGCACGAACCGCAACGACGGCAGGTGCGCCGCCAGCTCACGCTTGACCTCCGTCGGGAGCTCGAACAGCTCGCGCACGTCGGTCGCCGCGGTCCACGACTGCGCGCCGTGGTACACCACGACCGGGATCACCGCCGGGACGATCGCCGAGCCGGCGTGCCCTTTCAGCCACTCGTCCACGATCCGCACGACGTACCGCAGGACGCGCCACGCCATCAGCGGATCGACCGTGCTCTGGTGCTCGACGAGCACGTACAGCAATGCCTCGCACCCCTCCACGCGTGCCGAGAACAGGAGGTCGGTCTCGCGGCGCGCGAGTTCGGGGTCCACGAAGCTGCCCGGTTCCAGCTTCAGCGAGCCGGGATCGAGATGCTGCGCGAGCGCCGCCGGCAGGACCGACCGCAGCAGCCGCGCCGCCTGCTCCGGGTGCCGGAACACCTCGCGAAACAGACCGTCGTGCGGCTGGTCGCTGGCCATCGCGGCCAGTGTGAGCGCGCGGCACCGCAGGTGAGGTCGCGGGGCGCGGCGCGGCGTCCCGGCCGCGGGATGCAGACGACGCGAACAGGTGCGCCAGTTCCCGCGCGTCAGGCCACGAAGACGTCGTCGAGGGTCGCTGCGGTCAGGACGCGCTCGGTCCAGGCGAGCAGCGTTGCGTGGTCCGCCGCGAGGACCCGCTCGGTGGCAGGCGCCGGCAACTCGCCGAACTTCCGCCGGAGAAGGCGGAACAGCAGTTCCCGGGCACCCTCATCGCGCCCCTGCTCACGCCCCTTTTCGCGGCCGTCCTCGAACCACTTCTGCGCGATCGTCACCATGAGCGTGTCCTTCGCCTCGCCCGTCCAGAGCGCCAACTGCCGCCCGATCGCGGGCGCCTCGTCGGCCTCGCGGACATTGAGAA
>JAGOJY010000056.1 GCA_017994815.1 Acidobacteriota bacterium | reverse complement strand
CGCGCTGGCCGGCGTCTGGTCGTGGGACGGGGCTTCGTTCCGCTGGTCGCCGAAGTGCGCGCGGCTGCACGGCCGCGCCGATGTGGACTCGCTCACCCTGGACACGTGGCTCGAAGCGGTCGCGCCAAAGGACCGTGCCAAGGTGACCGACCGGCTCGGCGCGGCGCTCGCGCGGGGCCTGCCGGTCGAACTGGAGTACGAGGTCACGCGCGAGGACGGCGCCAAGCGTTGGCTGTTGTGCACGGGGCGGCTGATCGAGCCCGCGCTCGGCCACCGCAGGGCGCTGGGGATGGTCTTCGACATCACCGAGGCCCGGCGCACCGCCAACGAGGCGCTGAGGTCGATGCAGGAGTTCCGCACGATCTTCGAAACCGCCGCGGTCGGCGTGGCGCAGGTCGACGCTCGCCGCCAGACGTTCGTCCGCGTCAATCGCCGCTATTGCGAGCAGGTCGGCCGCACGGCGGAGGAGTTGCAGGCGCTGACGGTGCGCGACGTGACGCACCCGGACGACCGCGAGGCGGACGCCCAGCGCTGCGCGCCGGTCCTGCGCGGCGAGGTCGACGAGTGGACCAGCGAGAAACGCTTCCTCCGGCCGGACGGCACGATCTGCTGGGCGCTCGTCAACGGCGCCCTGGTCCGCGACGAGGACGGGGCGCCGCTGCGCTCGATCAGCGTCGTGCAGGACATCACGCAGCGCAAGCGCGGCGAGCAGCTGCTGGCCTTCCTCGCCGAAGCCGGTCGCGTGCTGTCCACGCTCGAGGACCCGGAATCCGGGCTGCGCAAGCTCGCGGCGCGGGCGACGGAGCTGGTGTGCGAGCTATGCGTGATCGAGCTGGCGGACGGCGACCGCTGGCCGCAGCTCGCTGTTTCGTCCGTCCGCCGGCCGGACAACGCCGCCGCGACGCCCGACGACCCGCTCGTGCGCGGCGCGATCGACCGCGCGGTGCAAAGCGGAGACGCCGAGTTGTGCGCCGAGACCGGCCTCGAGGGCCGGCTGCGCTCGTTCGTCTGCGTGCCGCTGCTCGCACACGGCCGGGCGCTGGGCGCGGTCCTGCTCGGCAGCGACGAGCCGCGCGCGTTCGGCGGCCGCGAACTGTCCGGGGCCGAGGAGTTCGCGCGGATCGCCTCCGTCGCGCTGGAGAACGCCCGGCTGTATTCCGAGGTCCGCGAGTCCGACCGCGCCAAGGACGAGTTCCTGGCGATCCTGGCCCACGAACTGCGCAACCCTTTGGCCGCGATCGCGGGAGCAGTGGACGTCCTGGAATCACCGGTCTCCGCGACGCGGCTGCCGTGGATCCAGCAGGCGTTGCGCCGCCAGACGCGCCACCTGGCGCGCATGCTGGACGACCTGCTGGACGTGGCGCGCATCACGAAGGGGATCATCCGGCTCCGGCGCGAGCGCGTGTCGTTGGCGCAGGTGATCCACGACGCGCTGGACGAGGTGCGCCCGCTGATGCAGGAGCGCCGGCACCAACTCGTCGTCGGCATCGCGAACGGGTCGCTCGACGTGTTCGGCGACCGGGCGCGGCTGCTGCAGATGCTGGTGAACCTGCTCACGAACGCGGCCAAGTACACCGATCCCGGTGGCACGGTGACGATCGAGGCGCGGCGCTCGGGCGAGAGCGTGGTGGTCGCGGTCCGCGACTCGGGGATCGGCATCCCGCCCGAGATGCTCGGGCGCGTGTTCCAGTTCTTCGTGCAGGCCCACGCGCCCGCGGTCGATCGCTCCCGCGGCGGGCTCGGGATCGGGCTCGCGCTGGTCCGCCGGCTGGCGGAGCTGCACGGGGGGACCGTCGAGGCGCTGAGCGAGGGCGCCGGCCGCGGCAGCGAGTTCCGGCTGGCGCTGCCGGCCCTGGCCGAGGCGGCACGCGAGGTGCCGGCGCCGGCGCCGGCGGAACTGGCGCTGCCACCGGGCCTGCGCGTGGCGGTGGTCGACGACAACCGCGACCTGGCGCAAGCGCTGGCCACCGCGCTGGCCGCCGGCGGGGCCGAAGTCCTCGTGGCCCATGACGGCCGGGCGGGGCTCGAGCTGATCTGCCGGGAGCGGCCGGACGCGGCGCTCGTGGACATCGGTCTGCCCGGGATCGACGGCTGCGAACTGGCACGGCGATTGCGGCGCGACCCGGCGTTGGCCGGGCTGCGCCTCGTCGCGATCTCGGGGTACGGGCAGCCGCGCGACTCGGAGCGCTCGCTCGCGGCCGGCTTCGACGCGCACCTCGTCAAGCCGGTGGAGCTCGGCCGGCTGATGGAAATCCTGCGGCGCTGCGCATCGCACCCGGCGCGGCGGATCCTGGTGGTCGAGGACAATCCCACGCTGGCGCTGATGGTGCAGCTCCGCCTCGAGCAGGCAGGGCACGAGGTGAGCGTCGTGCACGACGGCGAGGCCGCGGTCGCCGAGTGCCGGAGGTGGCGCCCGGAAGTCGTGATCTGCGACCTGCGCCTGCCGGGCCGGCTGGACGGGCTGGCCGTGGCGCGGGCGCTGCGCGCCGACCCGGCGTGCGCCGGCACCTTCCTCGTCGCGGTCAGCGGCGCGGACCTCGCCGAGTTCGAGTCGAGCGCCCGGGCGGCCGGGTTCGAGGAGTGCCTGCGCAAGCCCGTGGACCCGGAGCGCCTGCTGGCGGTCGTTCGCCGGTCACAGGAGGCCGCGGCCGAGGACCGGGCCGCCAGCGGCTGACAAGGGTCCCGATCCAGGTCAGCCCCGTGCTAGGATGTCGCCGCGGAGGAGTCATGGCGACGAGGATCGGGGTACGCACGCCTTCTCGAGGGACCGTGCCGCCCCCGGCCCTGAGCTATCGCGCGGTGGTTCTGCCCTCGGGCCAGCACATGCCGATCGAGGTGCGCCTCGGCCGCCGCCTGCTGCGGACCATCGACCCGCACAGCGACGAAGGCGTCCGCCTGCTGCGATCGGGCCGTGTCGTCCTCATCCCCGCGCGCGGCGCCCACCCCGTCGATCACTGACCCGGGGACAGTCCCCTCGGACATCTCGTGGCCTGCGGCGCCGGACAGCGTTCGGCCGTCATGGCCGGGCCGCCTGCGGCGGCCAGCCGCAGTCGCCAGCGACGATCGCCCTTTCGACTGGCCGCCTACCCCCGCTTCATCCACCAAATCGGGCCGTCCGCCGGCAGGGTGCACGCTTCCTTGATAGAAGTGGCCTTTGAGGATCCTACGGGGTCGTGGGGGAGACGCTCTTGGTCGCGACGTTGCCGGCGGCGTCCGTGAGCTGCAGCAGGACCAGCTGGCCGTCGGGCGGCGCGTCGACGACGCCGGTGTAGACCTCGCGCGCGCTGTCGGCGACGCCGTCGGACGGCGCGAGCGAGCGCAGCGCGCCGTGCCCGTTCGACACCGCGGCCTCGGCGAGTCGCCCCTGCGGGTCCGCGGCCTCGACGCGCACCTCGATGCGCCCCTCGGCCGCGTGGCGCACCTCCACCCGCTCGAAAACGGGCAGGACGTGATCGACGCGGAACGGCTCGGAGATCTTCTCGTCCGTCCGCGCGGCGCCGGCGACGTTGTCCGGCTGGTCGGTCGCGGTCACGCGGAAGCGGTACACGCCGTCGGGAAGCAGGCGGCTGTCGAAGCTGAAGAAGTTCTGGTCCAAAGCGTCCGCCAGTTGGGTCCAGCGCTCGCACACACCGCCGCGGTCGGCGCAGTACTCCAGCCGGTACTGCAGGGCGTCGTCGTCCGCGTCCTTGGCGGTCCAGGTCACGGTCAAGGCGTCGGACTCGAAGACTTTCTTCGGTCGCCAGTTCCCCGCCGCCTCGCCGAGCACGCGATCCGAGTCGGGGCCGCGGGGCGGCGGGACGACCGGGACCTCGCCGCTGGCGACCGGCGGCGGCGGCAGCGCGCGGTAGGCGACGCCTTGCGGGAGCACGTCGACGGAGTCGATCCGGGGCGCGCGGTTCGCGGGCCGGTAGCGCGCCTCCACCAGCGGCACCGCAGGCGCGCCCGCGAACTGCGCGTCGATCTCGACGCGGACCTGGTAGAACCGCGAGGCCGGCACGTCGGGCGCGCCACCGTCGCCGCCGGGAGGGCCCGCCGCGTCGCGCGCGGGGACCCAGCCGGTCCAGCCCGGCCCGGGCTCGGACGTGTTGCCGGCGCGCACGTCCACGCGCACCGTGTTCGCCGCCTCGGCCGGGACGCTGGCGAACACGCGCCCGAACCGCGAGCGCACCTTGGAGTCGATCACGTCCGACACCCAGCGCGCCGGCTTCGCGGGACCGGGGCCATAGGCGACGACCGCCGCCGGGTTGCTCGTCACCGCGATGGTGCGCCCGCCCGACTGCGCGAGCGCCGAGACGGTCCGCACGTCGGCGCGCGCGTCCCACAGCCCTTCGCGCCCGTCCGCGTCGAACCACCACAGGCGCGCGGGCGACCCGGTCGCGAGGAGCATCCGGCCGTTCCCGACCAGCAGCAGGTCGAGCGGTGTCTCCTTGCCGTCCGACCAGATCGTCTCCGGTTCCTCGGCGGGCGCGATGCGCACGACGTCCCCGCCGCCGGCCGGCAGCTCGGACGCCTTGGCGAGTTGGCTGCCCGACTCGCTCGACGGCGTTTCCTTCTCGCCTTCCTCCTCGTCGCGCGGGCGCACGGTGATGCTCGCTCCGCCGGACTCGCGCGGTTCGCCGCGGCGCGGCTTCTCGGCCGCGCCGCCGCTGTCGGTCCCGGGGCTCCCGGCGAACGCCGCCCAGATCGTGCCGCCGGGGCCGGTCTCGATGGCGACGGTCTCCGGTCGCGCCGAGTCCCACAGCACGAACCCCTTCCCGCGGCCGTCGAGCTCGACGAGCAGCCCCGACCCGGCGGTGCCGGCGAGCACCTTTCCGTCGGGTCCGAGGGCGAGCGTTCGCACGTGGGGTTCGCTCGTCTCCCAGATCACCTTGCGTGCCCGCGTCGGCTCGATGCGCACGACGGTCCCCGGCAACCCGGTCGCGACGATCAGCGCGCCGTCCGGCAGCGCGAGGAGGTCCCAAATGTACGTGGCATCGGGGCGGAAGATCTCCTCGCCCTTGCCCGTCCCCGTGTCGATACGGTAGACGGCACCGCTCGGCCCCGTCGCCGCGTAGAGGCTCCCCGCGGGTCCGGCCGCGAGCGCGAACACCTCGGGGTCCTTGCCCAGCCCGCCGACCGGCTCGGGATCCTTGCCGCGCCGGAACCGCAGCACGCCCCTGCCCTCGCCCGCGGCGACGAAGACGTCGTCGCCGACCGCGACGACGTCCCACAGGCTCGACACGCCGGGACGCCCGAGTTCCTCCGTCGCGAGCCCGGGCACCAGCGCCCCCGCGGGCGAGACCATCATCCCGTCCAGCGTCCCGGCGCGCAGGAGCTTGCCCTCGCGCCGCCAGGTCTCGGTGCCTGCGGCAAGGCTGGCCCAGACCGCGCTCCCGAACAGGATCGCGGCGACGGCGGTTCTCGTCGGCTTCATCGTGCGGACTCCCGGGAACGGACCTCGAGCGACACCCGCGCGGTCGCGACGACCGTGCGCCCCATGTCGGTGTACGCGCTCGCGAGCGGCAGGTACTTCGTGCGGTACAGCTCGGTGCCGCCCGGCCGCGAGCGGAGCAGGATGTGCGCGCTGCCCGGCAGCGCCGGGTACTCGCGTCCCTGGCCGACCAGTCCCTCGGCCGGTCGCGCGAGCGTCGCCTGCAGCCGGTCGTCGGGCGGCGACTCCGCGAGCGCGGCGAGGTAGTCGGCCGCGTCGCGCGCGGTGCGGCGCCGCGCCTCGCCCTGGCTGCCGAACTCCCCCGCGAGCCCGCGGGCCGACCCGGCCAAGAGCGCGTACGTTCCAGCCGGCGCGTCCTGCGGGACCTTGACCGCCAGCGTCTCGCGCCGCTTCATCCCGCGCGGACCGGTCAGGTCGACGAACACGCGCACGGTGTCGCCGGGCCACGCGACGAGGCGGTCCGGCATCGCGCGCTTCACCGCCCACGCGCCGTCCGGCTCGACGGACGACAGCTCGACGTCCACGGCCGAAACCTCGGGCAGCGGGAACGGCGGGCGCGCGAGCGCCGCGAGGTTGCGCGACAACTCGAGGCCGAGCACCTGGTCGGTCGATCCCTGCGGGCCGCCGGGCGCGCTCAGCCGCAGTGCGAGGCTCGCGCCGTCCTCCAGCTCGATCTTGGCGTTCATGCGCAGCGCCTCGTCGCGCTCGGCGCCGATCGCCTGGCCGATGGTGATGCGCAGCACCAGGTCGGCCAGGAGCGGCGAGAGGAACGGGTCGCGCGCGACGTAGTACTGGAACTTCGACTCCGGCCGGCCGCTGCGCCGGACCGTGATCGCGACCGGGATGCCCGGCGGCACCGCGCCGAGTTGACCCGCGATCGCGGTCATCCGGTCCTGGTCCACGGTCCCGACCGGCTTGCCGATGCGCGCGATCTTGAACGAGTCGATCAGCGACGGGACGGTCCAGATGATCTCCGCCGGCGCCATCGGCAGCCGCGTGCGGCCGATGCCGAGGAACGGGTGGCCGAAGGCGAGGAGCTGGTCGCCGTCGCGCCACGTGACCGTCCCGGTCGCGCCGAGTTGCACGTCGCCCCACACCAGGAGCGCCGCGACCGGGGCCCCGGGCACCAGCGCCTCGGGCCCGGCGTCGACGTCCCCGGCGGTGGCCGGCATCACGTTGCCGCGCGGCAGCGCGCCGATCGCGTCCCAGATGTCGGTGTAGCGCTCGAGCAGGCCCGCCGCGACGCCGCGCGCGCTGACCGCGAGCGGGATCGGCCGCCACGTCGACTGCGGATCCGCGGTGACCCACGGCAGTGTCCCGCCGGGGTACTCGTGCAGCGCGAGCATGCGGCGGATCGGCGTGATCCCGCAGATCGGCTCCTTCTGCATGACGCCGATCGAGTAGCTGAGCGCGCCGAGGATCTTGCCGTCGACGATCACCGGGCTGCCGGACATGCCCGCGGCGACACCGCTCCAGTTCGCCTTCTCGCCCAGAAGGCGCCCGAGGATCATGTCCACGCCGGGCCCGATGCCGTCGTCGAGAACGCCGAGGATCTCGACCTCCAGCGGCTCGGGCGCGGTGCCGTGCAGGACGGTGGACACGACGCCGCGCAGTCCAGGGCGGACTTCTTCCTCCGGAAACGGCTCGAGGGCCGCGGGTGCGGCGGCCCGCGCCGGCGCGAGCGCGAAGGACAAGAGGGCAAGCAGCGCGAATTGACGTGTCGTTCGGCGCATCGTTCCTCGGGACCCGACGGATCAGCCCGTTACGGCGTCAAGGATAGTCGTCGCGGCCCGTCCGGCCCAATTCGCCCCGTTTCGGGGCTTCAGCCGACGGTCAGCCAGCGGCGGCTGCGGCGCCGCGGGACCCGTCCCCCGGCCGCGGAGCGCGTGGGCCGCCCGGCCGGCGCGAGCGCGGCGCCGAGATCGCGCGCGATCGAGACCAGCAGCGCGCGCTCGGCGGCCTCGTCCGCGGGCGGGCGCTCGGCGCGCGTGCCCGCGCGCCCGGCGACGGCTGCCCGCAGGAAGGCGCAGGACTCCAGCGTGATCGCCGCGAGGTCCACGCGCGCGACGAGCATCACGTTGGCGGTGGGGACGTACAGCGCCCCCGCTTGCCGGGCCCGCTCCAGGAGCGCCGCGGCCTCGTGTCGCGGGACGCCCGCCTGCCCCATCGCGCGCACGGCGTTGCGTTCGCCACCGGGGCCGTGGACCGGCGGGTACAGGTCCGCCAGCCAGCGGCCCGGGCCGAGGCGGCAGCGGCGCGGGTCCACGCCGAGCCAGCCTGCCGCGTTGTCGATCAGCCCGTGCACCAGGAGCGGCAGGTCGATCTCGCCCGGGTCCGGGACGTCGCGCGCCCAGCGCCGGTACGTGGCTGCCTCGGAGCGGGCCCGCGCCCCCTCGGGGAGCGCCTGCCGGGCGAACGTGTTCGGCCCCGCGCTCAACCACCCGCGCGCGGGGCGGCGCAGTTCCAGGTCGTGCAGCACGCGCACGATGCGCAGCGGTCGCGGCGCGGCCGCGGCGAGGCGCCGCGGCAGGTGCGGGCGCGCGAGGTGCGCCTCGCCGAAGACGACAACCAGCCGGCCCGGCCGTCCGCGCCGGCCGATCTGCAGCGCGAGCCGCTCGGCGGCCACGCGATCGCGCAAGGCGAGGTCGGCCACGCCGCCGCGCGGCGGGATGTCGAGCCCGACGACCGGCACGCCGAGGCGGCGCGCGGTGCGCAGCAGCCGCGCCGGCTCGGACCACGGGTAGCCCCACTCCTCGCGGTAGCGGATGCGCCGCCGGAACTCCGCCTCGCCGATGCGGCCGGCGAGCAGGAGGTCGAGCGCGGCCTGGTCGCGCGCGTGGACCATCTCGAGCGCCAGCGTGCAGCCGCCGCGGCGCTGCAACCGCTCGAGGAGTTCGACCGCCGTCCGGCACGCGCTCGGCAGCGGGTGGAACTCGCCGAGCAGGATGACGTCGGCCCGCTCGCAGCGGCGCAGGACCTCCGCGCCGGTGCTGCTCCTGAACCGCGCGGACGAGATTTCCCTGGAGAACCTGCGGACGTAGGCCGACCCCGCGACGGGGTCGGCGACGAGCGCCGACTCCTGCGAGTTCGGACTCAGCGGGGCGTGTCCTTCGGGTGCTCACCCTCGCCCTGTTGCGGTTCGTCGCCCTTCATCGCGGAGCGGAAGCCGCGGATCCCCTCACCCAGCCCACGGCCGAGCTCGGGCAGCCGCCGCGCCCCGAAGATCAGGACCACGATCAACAGCAGAATCAGGATCTCGGGGAACCCGATCCCTTGAAACAAGGCCAGTGGCGCGCTCATGGAATCTCCTCTGCCGACCAATACTAACGCCTTCGTCGGGCCGCGGCCCGCGCGAGGGCCGCTGGCCCTCCCGCCCCCGCGTCAGCGACTCGGCGTCCGGATCCGGCGCTCGTTGCCGACGCGCTGCGTGACGCCGTCCTCGTCGAGCCGTTCCAGGATCGGGATCGCGTACTTGCGCGTCAGGCCGAACAGCTCCTTGAACGCCGGGACGTCGAGCGTGGGGCGACCGGCGGCCGCCTCGGCGCGCAGGCGCTCGACCATCGCGCGCCACGCCGTGCCGGAAATCCACAGGTCGCCCTTGATCTTGACCGCCTGGCCGGCGCGCTGCGCGAAAAGGAGCAGCTCGCGGCCGCGCTCGGTCGCGCCGGCCTGCCACAGCAGGTCGTCCTCGCCCAGCGCCTCGAGCCCGGCCTCGTCGAGGAGCTTCAGCAGGCGCGCGTGCACCTCGGCCAGCTGGCCCTCCGGGGCCGACGCGTGGCGTGCGAGCCGCGCGCCCTCGGCGGCGACCGCGAGCCAGCCCTCGGCCTGCCCCCGCGCGAGCAGCTCGCGAAACGCGTCGGCCGGCCAGGCCGGCGCGAGGTCGGCCCGCAGCCGCTCGACCGGCAGGCCGGCCTCGAGCGGCCGCTCGCGGTGGAAGCGGGACAGCTCGCGCTTGGCCGCGGCGAGCAGGCGGTCGGCGCAGGCGCGCTCGACGAGCAGGTCGTTCGCGAGCAGGCCGAACTCGCCACCCGCCGCGAGGTCCCGCGCGTGGCGCAGCGCTTCGGCCGGCGTGATGGCGAGCGCGACGGCGCGCCGCGAGACGGCCAGTCCCGCGTCGCCGGCCTCGCGCGCGGCGAGCGCAAGCCGCTCCGGCGCACCGGCGCGCGCGAGTTCCTCGACGCGCCGCGGCCAGCGCGAGTCGGCCCGGCGCCAGCGCGGTGGATCGACGTCGACGATGACGCCGCCACCGAGCGTGACGATCGGGCTGTAGCGCCGGACGATGAACCGGTCGCCCGGCAAGGCGGCGAGCGGCGCCTCCAGCCGGACCTGGCATGCGCCGGACGCGCCGGGCGCGATGGCCGCGCCGCCGGGCAGGCGCAGGCGGCCCATCAGCTCGGCGGTGCCGTGGTGGATGCGGACCCGCTGGCCGTCCTCCAGCCCGACCGGCGGATCGTCCACCGCCGCGACGCACGCGTCGAAAACCAGCGTTTCGACTTCCAGCCCCGGCGGGACCAGCACGACACCGCGCGCGATCTCGCGCCGGTCCAAACCCTGCAGGTTGACCGCGACGCGCCGGTGCGGCCCGGCCTCGTCCACCGACTGCCCGTGCACCTGCAGCCCGCGCACGCGCGCGCTCGCGCGCCCCGGCACGGCGACCAGCGTGTCGCCGGCGCGCAGCGGGCCGCCCTGCAGCGTTCCGGTGACGACCGTGCCGAACCCGCGCGCGGCGAACACGCGGTCCACCGGCAGGCGCGGCCACGGCCCGGACGCGCGCTCCGGCAGGCGCCGCGCGCACTCAACCAGCGCGGCGCGCAGCTCCTCGAGCCCCTCGCCGGTGACGCCGCTGACGCGCACCAGCGGCCAGCCCGCGGGGAACCCGCGCGCGACGAACTCGCGCACTTCTTCCGCGGCCACGCCGGCCAGGTCCGCGTCCACCAGGTCGATGCGCGTGAGCGCGACGACGCCGGCCGACAGGCCGAGCAGCGAGCAGATCGCCAGGTGCTCGCGGGTCTGCGGCATCACCGACTCGTCCGCCGCCACCACCAGCAGCACGAGGTCGATCCCCGTCGCGCCGGCCAGCATGTTGTGGACGAACTTCTCGTGCCCCGGCACGTCGACGAAGGAGAAGGTGATCCCCTCGATCTCGGTGTGCGCGAAGCCGAGGTCGATCGTGATGCCGCGTCGTTTCTCTTCCGGCAGCCGGTCCGGGTCGGTGCCGGTCAACGCGCGGACGAGCGTGGACTTGCCGTGGTCGATGTGGCCGGCGGTGCCGACGACGACGTGGCGCATGGGGCTCGCCGGTCCTCAGCCCGCGGAGTGGCCCGTCCCGGCCGAGATGTCCTTCACCACGCGCACCACGTGCTCGAGGTCGAACGGCTTGCGCAAGACGGCCGGGCCGGACTGCGCGAGCGCCGCGAGCCGACCGGGGTCGCCCGACGTGAAGACGACGCGCCCGGCCACGGCGGGCGCGCGCTGCTGCAGCTGCTCCAAAAGCGCCGGCCCCGACAGCCGCGGCATCGTCACGTCGCAGATGATCGCGTCGAAGCGGCGCTCGTCGAGGATCGCCAGCGCCTGCTCGCCGTCGGAGGCGACGTCCACTTGCGCGCCGGCGCACGACAGCGCCTCGGCGAGGACCGAGGCCACCGCTGGCTCGTCGTCGATCACGAGCACCGCCAGGCCGTCGAGACCGGCGAGCTGCGGCAGCCGCCGCCGCTCCGCCGCCGGCTCGGCGCGCCGGCCGGCCCGCGCGACCGGCAGCTCGATCTCGAACCGCGCGCCGCCGCCGGGGTCGTTCTCGACCACGATCCGGCCGCCGTGGTCGCGCACCGTGGCCGAGACCAGCGCCAGCCCGAGCCCCGTGCCCTTGTCCGGCGACTTGGTGGTGAAGAACAGCTCGAAAATCTTCGACATGTTCTGCGCCGGGATGCCCGGCCCGCTGTCCGCAACCACCATCACGACCCGCTCGCTCCCGCGCGGCGCGATCTCGACCCGCACGCGCCGCGGCCCGTCGTGCTGCTCGAGCGCGTGCAGCGCGTTCGTCAACAGGTTGATCAGGGCCTGCAACATCGCGTCGGGATCGGCCTCGATCGCCGGGGCGTCGGCGTCGGCGAGGACCGTCGCCTCGACCTGCGCCTGCCGGAACGGGTAGGCCACGAGCGAGAGCGCCTTCTCGGCGATCGCGCCGAGCGAGACGAGCTGGCGGCCCGGCTCGTTGTGCCGCGCGAACGCGAGCAGGTTGCCGACGATCCTTTGGCACCTCTCGGCCTCGTCGGTCAGCGTGCGCAGCCAGCTGTCGCGGCGCACGTCCACCGGCGAGCGCTCGAGCATCTGCGCGTAGCCGAGTACCGACGACAGCGGGTTGCGGATCTCGTGCACCACGCCCGAGATCAGGATGCCGACGGCCGAGAGCTTCTCCGCCTGCTTGAGCTGCTCGTCGCGGCGGCGGGCCTCGGTGACGTCCTCGAACAGCAGCAGCACGCCGCTGCCGTTACCGGCCGCGACCGAGCGGATCGTCAGCGTGCGCCCGACCGCCGCCAGCAGCACGTCCATGGCGCCGCGACGGCCGGAGTGAGCCTCCGCGATGAGCGGCTGCAGGTCGGCCGCGCCCAGGCTGACCAGCCGGCCGTTCGCGGGCGGCCAGGCGCGCACCAGCTCGAGCAACTGCTGGCCGGCGCGGTTGATCAGCCGCACGCGGCCGTTGCGCGACAAGAGCGCCACGCCGAGCGGCAGCCCCTCGACGACCGAGCGGAAGCGGTGCTCCTCGGCCACGAGCTGCGTCGAGAGGCGCTCGACGGCGAGCGAAAGCGAGGCCTGCGCCGCGCCGAGCACGCGCCCGGCGTCGGCCGGCGGGCGCCCGGACCAACCGAGCACCAGCGCCACGCGGCCGTATGTCGGGTCGGCGGCGACCCAGTGGATGCTGCTCGCGGCGATTGCTGGCGCCGGGTGCGCCGGCGTTCCCGCTGCGCCGCGCGACGCCCGCGCCGCTGCCTCGGCACCGGCCGGCCCGTCGGGCCACGAGCGCACGGCAGGCGGCTCGTCCTCGGCCACGACGGCCAGCACCGCCCCGGCGCAGGGCGAGAGCAGACGCTGCAGGCACAACGCCGTCGCGCCGACCGCGGCCCAAGCGTCGGCGGCCCGCGCCAGTTCGCGCGTGAGGTCGAACAGCAGCTCGAACTCGCGGGCGCTCTCGCTGGTCGGGTCGACGCCGCGGCGCCGCGCGAGCGCGCCGAGCGTGCCGCCGAGCAGGTCGGCGCGGCGCGCGATCGTCCGCACCTCGGCCGCGCGGAACGGCGGCGCCGGGCGCGCGAGCACGAGCGCGCCGACGTCGAGCGGGGCGAGCATCAGTTCCCCCTGCCCGATCGAGAACAGCAGGTCCTCGAGCGCGTCCTGGCGCCGGCCGAGCAGCGAGGCGCTGCGCTGGCGGCGCGGCAGTTCCGGGAGCGGGATCGGCGGCAGGTCGAGCGGCAACCAGTCGCTGGCGTGCCGGCGCAACGCGACGAGCGTCGCGGAATCCGGGTCGGCGAGCGCCACGACCTCGGCCGGCGGATCGACGGCGGCGGCCCACGCGCGCAGCGCCTCGCGCGGGGATGTCGCGGCCAGAAGCGCCCGCGCGAGCATGCCGGTGTCGCTCTTCATCGCGGCAGGAATCCCCCGATCCGGGCGAGATTATAGTCCGGCCCGTCGCGAGAAATGGCTTCCTTCGGGGGGCTTTTCCGGGGCGACGGTCAGTCGGTGTTTCTGTGCCGCAGCATGCGGGACAGCATCTTGCGCGCCGAGGCCGACCCGCCGCGCGGCCGGTTGAAGATCCGGCGCAGGCGCTGCTTGGCCTGGGTCTCGATCTGCCGCACGCGCTCGCGCGAGACGCCCATCTTCTCGCCGATTTCCTTCAGCGTGAGGATCATGCTGCCGTCGAGCCCGAAGCGGTGCTTGATCACCACGCGTTCCTGCTCGGTGAGGAACTCCAGCGCCTCGGTCACCAGCGTCGTGCCCTCGCGCTTGAGCAGGTTGTCCTCGGGGCTTTCGTCGTCCGGGTCGACGAGGAAATCGCTGACCGGCGTCTTGCGGTCCTTGCCGACCGTGTCGTCGAGCGAGACTTCCTTGGAGTGCACCTGCAGGACCTGGTCGACCTTCTTCAGCGACACGTCCATCCGCGCGCTGATTTCCTGGCGCTCCGGCGAACGCCCCAGCTCCTTGCGCAGGGTGCGCTCGGTCTCGCGGACCTCTTTCACCTTCTTCATCTGGTACGTCGGCACGCGGACGAGGTTCACTTGCTCGGCGAGGGCCTTGAGAATGGACTTGCGAATCCACCAGATCGCGTACGTGATGAACTTGGTTCCCTTCGACGGGTCGTAGCGCCGCGCGGCCTCGATCAGGCCGAGGTTGCCCTCGTTGAGCAGGTCCTCGAGCGGCAGGCCGAGATTGCGGTACTCGCTGGCGACCTTGACGACGAACGAGAGGTTCGAGGCGACGAGGTGCTCGAACGCTTCCGGGTCGCCCTGCTGCACGCGTCGCGCGAGCTGCTGCTCCTGTTCCTTGGTCAGCAGCGGGTACTCGCGGATCTCGGTGAAATAGCGGCTGAGAACCGTCCGGTCCGCGGGCGCCGACTCGGACGCACTACCTTCCTGCTTTTTGGGAGAGCCGTTCCGCGCGACGGCAACTTCGGCGCGAAGCGGCTCCGAACCGGGGTTCCTGGTGCCGGCCACCTTTCTCGTCCCGTCCTTTGGCGCCGCCTGTTCCAGGCAAGGCGCCGACGAGAGCGGCGACTCCCCGCATCCGCCGCCCGCTGAGGCCTTGTTCGCGGAAATCTCGGTTGTGTTCAGTTGATGCTGCGCCTGGCGGTTCTCTCCCTCGTCCCGTGAAGCAAGGCGGAATATGAAGGCTCGGCTTACGCGCGTCAATAGCCCTTTCAGCGGAAGCGCGCGACAACGCTTGAAACAAACGCGTTAGCGTGCAAGCGCAAACTTTCAGTTGATGTCGAACGGATCGTCGCGGCGTCCGCGGATGACGCGGAACCCGCGGCGGCGCCGCGGCCAGCGCAGCCCGAGTCGCCAGCCGCCCGGGCGGATGAAACCCTTGATGTAGAGGTACGCCGCGGCGAGCCCGCCGAGGTGCGCGATGTGCGCGGTGGGATCGCCCGGGTTCGCCTCGATCGCGAGGTACAGGTCGATCGCGCCGTAGATCAGCGCAAGCGTGCGCGCGGTGACCGGGATCGGGATCGGGAACAGGATCACGCGGCGGTCGGGGTAGAACATCGCGAACGCAAGCACAAGACCGAGAACAGCGGCAGACGCCCCGATTACAGGAACGGGATTCTTCGCCAGCAGCCCGAGCACCGCGTGGGCCAGCCCGCCGCCCAGGATCGTGATCAGGAAGAAGCGCAGGAACCCGCGCGAGCCGAGCATCCGCTCGACGTCGCCGCCAAACATCCAGATCCCGAACAGGTTGCCGAGCAGGTGCCAGAGGTTGCCGTGGAGCAGGGCGTACGTGGCGAGCTGCCAGATCGCGAACGGCGGCCGCAGCAGCATGTCCGGCGACAACGCGAGATAGGCGGGGACGATGCCCAGCCCGGCGCGCGTGAAGAAGTACTGCAGGAAGAAACAGGCGCCGAGGGTCCAGAGGATCACCTTCACCATCGGCGTGACCGGCGGGAACGCGAGCGTCATGCCGCCGCCGCCGTAGGGTCCTCTGTAGTAGGACATGGCGCGGATTATAAGAGCGGGGGGTCGCGGCGGCTGTTCCGAGAAACCGCGAGAAGTGAATTGTCAGTCACGCGGCGCTGGTTACCCGCGACCCCCGCCCGGCGGCGACCCACGACCGCGAGCGTCAATCGACCGTCACCGTGACCTCGCCGGTCTCCCGGTGGACGAAGACCCACGCGCCCCCCGCCGGCATGACGCCTTTCTGGCGCGCGTCCCCGCCCTTGGTGCAGCCGCTCTTGCCGGCCAGCCCGCAGGCGAACACGTGCTTGCGGCCGCCGGCTTCCAGCATCCAGCGGTACGCCCACGGCCCGGCCTGGTTGAGCGCCTCCGCGGTGATCCGGTTCGGCCCTTCCTTGAGCAGCGGCGCGAGGTCGAACGGTCCGCCCTTCAGCTCGGCGGCGGGCGCGATCTCCGCGCCGTCGAGGTACAGCCGCACCTCGTCGTCGGCCTCGATCACCTGCACGCGGACCTTGAGCGGGGCCGCCGCCACGTCGCCGAACTCCACGCGGCGAATCTGGGTCCGCGCGATCGTCTCCCGCGCACCCCCCTCCAGCTCGAAGACCGCGCGCTGCGCGTCGAGTTCGAGCAGGCGACCGGTCAGTTCGCTCCCGTCGCGCAGGACGAGGACATCGAACTGCCCGGCGCTCGCCGGGAGCACGCAGGAAAAAAGCGTCGCGACGATGAAGGGCAGCACTGCGTTGTCGGTGCGGGACATCGTTCGTCTCCCCGGGTCTCCGCCGGGCGCCGGGAGCGGTAACGTCGGTCGCGCCGGAGGGCTCCATGATGGCAGGGTTCGCTGCACGCGGCATGCTCGACGGGGCCGGCGCCGACGACCTGCGCGTCACCATCGCCGTCGGCCGGCGCGAACTGCACGCCGGCCAACCGGGCGCGCTCCCGGAACGCGCGCGGGCGCTGGGCGAGATCGCGCTGGTGACCGGTCGCGCGCTGAGCGGCTCGTGGGACGGCGAGCGCTGGGTGGTCGCGCCGGTGGACGAGCCGGCCCCGGCGCTGGTCGCGGCGCGCTCCGCCCGCGCCGCGTGGCGCGAGTTACGCCGGGCCGCGTGCGATGCCGCGCAGCGCGCCGCGGCGGAGACGCTCCCCGCGCTGTTGGCCGAGGACCCGCTGCTCGAACCCGAGGCCAGCTCGCCGTCGCTGGCCGCCGTGTGCGATGTCCTGCGGCGGGTCGCGCGAACGACGCTGCCGGTGCTCGTCCTCGGCGAGACCGGCGCCGGGAAGGAGGTCGTCGCGCGCGCGCTGCACCGCGCCTCGGCCCGCGGTGGGCCGTTCGTCGCCGAGAACTGCGCCGCGCTGCCGGAGGGGTTGCTCGAGGCGGAGCTGTTCGGCGTGCGGCGCGGGGCCTTCACCGGCGCGGCCATCGACCGCCCCGGGCGCATCGTCGATGCGGACCACGGCACGCTCCTGCTCGACGAGGTCGGCGACCTGCCGCCCGCGACGCAGGTCAAGCTGCTGCGCGTGCTGCAGGAGCGCGAGGTGCGCGCGCTCGGCGCGCGGCGCGCGACGGCGGTCGACCTGCGCGTCGTCTCGGCGACGCACCACGATCTCCCGCGGCGCACGCGCGCGGGGTACTTTCGCGCCGACCTGTTCTACCGCCTCGCCGGGGCCGTGGTCGACGTCCCGCCGCTGCGCCGGCGCCCGGCCGACCTGCCGTACCTCGTCGCCGCGCTCCTCGCGCGCGCCGCCCGCGAGGGGCTGGCCCCGCGGGTGCGCCTGCGACCCGCGGGGCTGGTCGTGCTGCGCCAGCGCACGCTGTTGGGAAACGTCCGCGAGCTGGACAACGCGCTGCGCCGCGCCGCGGCGCTTTCCGATGGAGCGTGGATCGAACCGGAGCACCTGGCCGACCCGGCCCCGCTCGCCGACGCCGACGCCAACCTCGAGGTGCTCGCGATCCGCGAAGCGCTCGATCGCGCCGGCGGCATCAAGACCGACGCGGCGCGCCGCCTCGGCTGGACGCGCCAGAAGCTCTACCGCCGCATCGAAGCCCTCGGCCTCGACGAACCGTCGTGAGTTCCGCGCGAGGGCGGGTGCCCGGCCGACCGCCGGCGACCTTCAACCGCGGATGGCGAGGGGGCTGGAGTTGGCGGCGTCGAAGGCGAGGTCGACGAGGCGGTCGAGCAGGGCCGAGTACGACACGCCCATCTGCTGCCACAACCGCGGGTACATCGAGATCGGCGTGAAGCCGGGGAGCGTGTTCACCTCGTTGAGCACCAGCTCGCCGTCGGCGCGCGACAGCAGGAAGTCCACCCGCGCCATGCCGGCCAGGTCCAGCGCGCGGAACGCCCGCGCCGCCATCTCGCGCACGCGCGCGACGAGATCTTCGGCGAGCGGCGCGGGGACGAGCAGGTGCGAGTTGGGGTCCTTGTACTTCGCGTCGTAGTCGTAGAACGCGCGCGAGGGCACGATCTCGCCGGGCACGGTCGTCTCCGGGAACTCGTTGCCGAGGACCGCGACCTCGATCTCGCGCGCGTCGCGCACGGCGCGCTCGATGACGACCTTGCCGTCGACGGCGCGGGCCGCGGCGAGCGCGGCCGGCAGGTCTTCCCCGCGCTCGACGCGCGTGATGCCGACGCTGGACCCGGCGCGGGCGGGCTTGACGAACACGGGCCAGCCCAGCCCGCTCACGCGCGCCGCGACGGCGGGCACATCGTCCAGCTCGGAGCCGGCGACGACGACGTCCGCCACGCCCGGGATCCCCTCCGCGCCGAGCACGCGGCGCGCGCGGTCCTTGTCCATCGCCAGCGCCGAGCCGAGGACGCCCGAGCCGACGAACGGGATTCCCGCGAGCGCGAAAACGCCCTGCAGCGTGCCGTCCTCGCCGCCCGAACCGTGCACGATCGGGAACGCGACGTCGATCGGCGGGCTCAGGACACGCCCGCTGCCCTCCTCGCGCAGCGTGCGGTCGCCGGGTGCGGCGGGCCAGCGCGCGGGGGTGCCCGCGCCGGCGTCCAGCCCGCCGGAGAGCAGCTCGTCGCCGCCGACGCGCACCATCCCCGCGCGGTCCACGCCGACCAGCACCACCTCGTAGGCCCGCGGGTCGAGGTTGTCGCGAATCCCGCGCGCGGACACCAGCGACACGTCGTACTCGGGCGAGCGACCGCCGAACACCAGCGCCAGCGTGCGGCGGCTCATGCCGGGCGCGCCCCCTCGTCGCGCCGCTCCTGCCGCAGCATGTCGTCGAGCTGCGTGAACGCACGCTGCGGCGCGCGCAGCGTCAATCGCACCAGGCCGTCCACCGAAACGAGCCGCTCGACGACGCCGCTGCGCTGGGCGAAGGCGAGGGCATCGCCGCGCGCGGCCGGGATCGTGACGGTGCCGGTGATCTCGCGCCCGAGCAGCCGGTCCGCCAGCGCGCCGGCGAGGTGGTCCAACCCGGCGCCGGTGCGCGCCGAGACCACCACCGCCTGCGGATGACGGTGCTCGACGGCCCGCACCAGCTCGGCGCCCGCGAGATCGGCCTTGTTGAACACCAACAGGCGCGGCAGGTGCCCGAGCCCGGTTTCCTCGATCACGCGCTCGGCGACCTGCTGCTGCTCGGCGCTGGCCGGGTGCGCGAGATCGACGACGAGCACGAGCAGTTCGGCTTCGCCCGCCTCCTCGAACGTGCTGCGGAACGAGGCGACCAGGTGGTGCGGCAGCTTGCGGATGAACCCGACCGTGTCCTTGAGCAGGAACGTGCCGCGCCGCCCGAGGTCCACGCGCCGCACCGTCGGGTCGAGGGTCGCGAACAGCCGGTCCTCGACCTTCACGTTCGAGCGCGCGAGCGCGTTGAACAGCGACGACTTGCCGGCGTTGGTGTAGCCGACGAGCGCCGCCTCCGGCAAGGCGCGGCGGGCGCGGCGGCGCACGTCGCGCGAGCGGTCCACCCGCTTCAGGTCGCGCCGCAGGTGATCGATGCGGCGGCGGATCATCCGGCGGTCGAGCTCGATCTGCTTCTCGCCCTCGCCCTTCAGCCCGCCGCGGCCGCCGCCGACCTGCCGCGACAGGTGCGCCCAGCGGCCCGCGAGGCGCGGCAGCAGGTACTCCAGCCGCGCCATTTCGACCTGCAGCCGCGCTTCCCGCGAGCGCGCGCGCTGCGCGAAGATGTCGATGATCAGCCCCGCGCGGTCCACGACCGGCAGGTCGAAGATCTTCTCCAGGTTGCGCACCTGCGCCGGGCCAAGGTCCTCGTCCACGACGACCAGGCTCGCCCCCATCTCGCGGGCGATGACGCCGACGTCCTCGGCCTGCCCGCGGCCGATGAAGGTCGCGGGGGTCGGCACGCGCAGCGGGAGGATCGCGCGGCCGGACTCGCCGAACCCGGCGGTGTCGGCCAGCGCCGCCAGCTCGTCCACGTGCTCTTCGACGTCCCCGGTCACGGCGCCGGCGCGCGCCACGCCGACGAGGTACGCCCCGCCGCGCAGCGCAGGCTCGCCCGGCACGGCCATGCTCAGCCCGCGCTCCCGAGCCAGGCCCGGGCCTCGGCCGTGGCGGGCGGGCGCTCGCCCTGGTGCACGATCGTCCCGCGCTCGACCACGACGAACCACGGGAGCACGCGCGCGCCGAACGCCTTTTCGAGCTGCCCGCTCTCGTCGAACGCCAGCGGCCCCTCGTAACCGGAGCGCCGGGCCCAGCCGACGAACTCGTCGCGCGTCTGGCGCGTGCCGACACCGACGAGCACGACGCGGTAGCCGAGGCGCGACAACTCGCTCATGCGCCGCCGCACCGACGAGATGTCGGTCTCGCAGTGCGCCCAGCGGGCGCCGAACACCAGTTCGGTCACGCCCGTGCCGAGTTCGATCGACCCGCCGTCGACGGTCGTCAGGCGGTTCACCGGACTGGCCCCACGCTGCGCCAGCGCGATCCCCGCCGCACAGGCGGCGACGACCAGGGCCAGCACCACCGCGCCGCGAACACGCAACGCCGCGCGCGCGATCCGGGTGGCGGTCGTCGGCGGGGGAGCGATCAGCATCTCGAAGGCGGGACCCTCTCAGCGCGCCAGCGCGTCGTCGAGCATGCCGGTCCAGAAATCGCGCGGCTTGTTCCCCAGCGCCTGGCCGACGACCTGGCCGTTGCGGAACACCATCACGGTCGGGACCGACATGATGCCGAAGCGCGTCGCGATCTGCCGGGCCTGGTCCACGTCGACGCCGAAGAAGTTGACCTTCCCCTCGTACTCCCGGGCGAGCTGCTCGAGGGTCGGGGTGAGCTGCTTGCAGGGGCCGCACCAGGTCGCCGAGAAGTCGACCAGCGCGGGGACGTTGGACTTGAGCACCAGCGACTCGAACGTATCGTCCGTCACGGGTTTCAGGTTCGCCATCTCGCGTTCATCTCCCGAGTAACCGTTCGGTTTGAACCAATCATACACCCGCGTCCGCGCGCGTTCCCGCGCGCGGCGCGGCGGCCCGGCCGGGCCGATTCACCCGTCATTGAGGATGCCGCAACCCGCCCGCGGGTTACCTCGTTGACGCCGCCGCCCCGGCGACCGACGTTTCGTCAGTGGAACCGGAGGCGTTCTGAAATGCCCGAAACCCGCTGCTCGCGCTGTGGCGCGCCCGTCCGCGACAACGAGCCCGATGTCCTGGCGCGCTGCGCCTGGTGCGGCGCGCTCCTCGGCGCTGGCAACTGGTCCGGCCGCACCCTGTTCGCGCGCCCGCGTCTCGACGAGCGCGCGGCGCGGCAGGCGGTCGCGCGCGAGCTGGACCAGGTCGGTCGGCCGTGGCTTCCCGGGCCGGCGACCGTGATGTACTTCCCGTTCTCCGTGACGGGCGAGGCGCGCCGCCCGTACCGCCCGCTGGCGCAGCTCCCGCCGACGCTGGCGCGGGGCTGGAAGCCGAGCGGCGCGGACCTCGTCGCCTCCCCGCCGTCGGGAGGCGGCGGCGCCGCCGAGCAGGGCGGCGACGGCGTCCCGGAGCAGGTCGCCCGCGTGGCCGCCACGATTCCCGAGCCGCGCGAAGGCCCCGTCATCCTCTACCCGTTCTTCCGCGTGACGCTGAGCCAGGCCGGCGAGGAGTCGGCCGCCTGGTGCGACGGCGTGGACGGGCGCGTGATGCTGCCCGGCGACCTGCAGGAGCTGCACCCGGTGGCCGACCGCTCGCGCCTCGGCGCCTGGCCGGCGCTGGCGATGGCCGGCGGGCTGGGCGCGGGCCTGGTGTTCCCGTTCCCGGTCGCGGTCGCGATCACCGCGGCGGGTGGCGCGCTGCTGTGGTGGAGGTCGTCGCGGCGCTGATGCCCGCGCCGGCGCCAGCCCTGTGCTGCACGCGGTGCGGGGGCACGCTCGACCCCGCCGGTGGAACGGGGCTGCTCGCCCGCTGCGGCGATTGCGGCGTGCTGGGCCGGATCGACGATCCCGATTGCCCCCAGCGCCTGGCCGTGCTGCCGTCGATCGACGTCGCGTCGGCGACCGCGCGCATCGCCGCGCGGCTCGCCGAACGCGGGCTGGACGCGCCGGCCGTGCACGCGCACGAGCTGCTGTTCGTCCCGGTCTGGCGCGTCGAGACGATCCTCGCCGGGCATGTCGAGGGCGAGCGCGAGGCGCGCCGGCTCGAGCTCGACTGGTTCGAGGACTCGTCCGGCGAATCCTCCGGGAGCACGCGCTTCGTCCCGCTGTACAACGTCCGGCGCGAACCGCAGGAAGTGCGCCGCGAGGTCCAGCGCGTGCACCTGGCGCACGTTTCGGGCTGCCCCCTGGAGGAGTTCGGCGTCCCGACGCTCGACCGCCGGCGGCAGGCCGGGCTCGGCCTGCAACGCCCGCTGGACCGGATGGGCCGGCTGGTCGTCTTCACGCCGCAACTGCGCGTGCACGGCACGGTCATCGACCCGCTGCTCTCGCGCGGCGCCGCGCAGAAGGAAGCCGACGCGATCGTCGAGGCGGTCCGCGCCGGTTCGACCGCCGACCTGAACCCGGGCGCGTCGAACGACGTCGAGGCGATCGACCAGGACGTGATGCTGCTGTTCTACCCGGTGCTGGTGGTGCGCTTCGAGAGCGAAGGCCGGCGCAGCGGTGCCACGCTGGACGCGAGCACCGGCGAGATCGTCTCGCTGCGGCTGCCGGCGCAGGACGCGACCGCGCTGGAGCAGCGCCTGCTCGGGTGCGGCGGTCTGGGGGCGGGCCTGCTCTCGGGGGCGGCGGCGCGCGCGGCGCTGTTCCCGGCCGGCGACGGCGCGCTGCCGGACCGCGCGGCCCTGCTCGCCGGCTCGCTCGCGCTCGCGGCGGCCGCGGTCGGCGGGCTGGCCTGGCTCGTGCGGCGCAGCGCCGGAAAGGAGCGCTGATGCGCGGCGTCGCGTTCGTGCCCTTGGCCTGTCCCGCGTGCGGGGACGACCTCGCGGGTCGGGCCGCCGACCGGGTCGCCTTCTGCCGCGCCTGCCGGACCGCCTTCCGCTGTGACGGCGGGCGGCTGGCCGCGCTCCCGGCATCGACCGTCGTGTTGCCGCCGCCCGGATCCGGCCCGGGCCTCGCGTTGCCGTTCTGGGCCCGTGACCACGTCGCCGTCCCCGCGTTCCTGACCGCGCGCCCGCTGACCCTGACCCGCGTCGCGACCCGGCTGCTGCCCGGGTGGCCGCTCGAGCCCGGGCTGGCCGGGCCCCTGCCGCTCGGGGCGCGCGTCCGGCCGGAGGCGATCTCGCGCATCGCCGCCCTCGCGCGCCCCGGCGATCCCGGCGCGGGCGCGCTGCGGCTGCTCGCGGTGCCGGCCCGGCAGGACGGACACCGTTTCCGCCTGGCCGGCTTCGAGGGCGAACTGTTCCGCGACGACATCCGTGAGTCCGAGGACCTGGTCCGCCTCGCCACACCCGCGCCGACCGTTCCGGCGTAACCCGGATTCGCCACCCCGGCGTGCCCATCGCCGCGTTCCCCGGACCATTGCCTGATCGGGCCGCCTGCGGCGGCCGCCACGAAACAAACCGCCGCGCGGTCGACCACCCACCGCCGCGTGCCCCGGACCACCGCCTGATTTCCCCGGCGCCGTTTTGGTCGTCGTGCTGTAGCATCCGGGGATTCCGGGGGCCTGGGATGACGCAGGAGTCCATCGCGGCGCTCGTCGAGGCGCTGGCCTCGGCACGCCATGTCGTCGCACTGACGGGGGCCGGCGTGTCGGCCGAATCCGGCGTGCCGACGTTCCGCGGGGCGGGCGGCCTGTGGCGCGGCCGTGACGCGACGGAACTGGCGACGCCCGAGGCGTTCGCGGCCGACCCCAAGCTCGTCTGGGAGTTCTACGACTGGCGCCGCACCCTGCTCGCGGGCTGCTCGCCGAACGGTGCCCACCGCGCCCTCGCGGCGCTCGAGGCCTCGACCCCGCGCTTCACGCTCGTGACGCAGAACGTGGACGGACTGCACCGGCTGGCCGGCAGCCGCGACCCGCTGGAGCTGCACGGCAACATCTGGCGCGTGCGCTGCTGGCGTGGCTGCGGTGAACCGGAGCGCGAGGACCGTCGCGCCCCCCTGCCGCCGCCCCTGCCCCCCCCGTGTGCCTGCGGCGCGCCGCTGCGGCCGGGCGTGGTCTGGTTCGGCGAGATGCTGCCCGTCGGGGCCTTTGAGCGCGCCGCGCGCGCCGCGCGGGAAGCCGGCGTCTTCCTCGTCGCCGGGACCTCGGGAGTGGTCGAGCCCGCGGCGTCTCTGGCGCGCGTCGCGCGCTCGGCGGGCGCGCGCGTGGTCGAGATCAACCCCGACCCCACGCCGCTGACGCGGTACGCGCACGACGTGTTCCGCGAGCCCGCGTCCGCGGCGCTGGAGCGGCTGGTGGCCGCGCTGGAGGCGCGCGCGTGACGCGCTGGCTGCACCTCGAGCCGTTCAGCGGCGCGGCCGGCGACATGTTCCTCGGCCTGTTGGTGGACCTCGGGCTCGATCCGCAGGTCCTCGCCAGGCTCCCCGCGCGGCTCGGCCTCGACGGCGTCGAGGTCCGCGCGCAGGCCGAGGACCGCGGCCCGCTCGCCGCGACCCACGTGCGCGTGATCGTCCGCGGTCACGAGGAGCCGCCGGCCGCGCCCGTCGCGCCCGGCAGCGATGCACCCGCGCCCGCGGACGCCCCCGGCCACGGCGAGCACGAGCGCAACCGGTCCGAGATGCTGGCCGTGCTCGACCGCGCCGCGCTGCCCGGGCCCGCGGCCGCGCACGCGCGCCGCGCGGTCGAACTGCTGTTCGAGGCCGAAGCGCGCGTGCACCGCCGCCCGCCGGACGAACTGCACCTGCATGAGGCCGGCGCGGACGACGCGCTGGTCGATATCGCCGGCACCTGCCTCGGCCTGCACGAGCTGGGGATCGCCGGCGTGAGCTGCGCGGTGCCGCTGCCGGTCGGCGGCGGGACGATCCGCTCCGCGCACGGCGTGTTGCCCGTCCCCGCCCCGGCCGTCGTCGAACTCCTGCGTGACATCCCGGTCGCCGGCGGGCCGGTAGCGCGCGAGCTGATCACACCGACCGGCGCGGCGCTCCTGCGCGCGGTGGTGGACGAGTTCCGCGCGCTCCCGCCGATGCGCGTCGAGCGCGCCGGGCACGGCGCCGGGACGCGCCGCGATCCCGCGCTGCCGAACGTCCTGCGCGGTCTCGTCGGCGTCGCCGCCGACAGCTCGCCGCTCGAACGCGCAGTCGCGGTCATCGAAACGCAGCTCGACGACCTCGTGCCGCAGGATGTCCCGGTCCTGATCGAGCGCCTGCTCGAGGCCGGCGCCCGCGACGCCTTCGTCGCGAACGTCCTGATGAAGAAGGGCCGCCCGGGGCTGCTGCTCGCGGTCGTGTGCGATCGCGAGCGGGCCCGTGGCCTGGCCGAGTTGTTGCTGCACGAGACCCCGACGCTCGGCGTGCGCGTGCGCCACGAGTCGCGCCTGGAATGGGCCCGCGACACCGTCAGCGTGGACACGCCGTGGGGGCCGGTGCGGATCAAGCGCGCGCTCGACCGCGAGGGTCGAGTCGTGCGCGGGTGGCCGGAGTTCGAGGACTGCCGGCGCGCCGCGGGCGCGGCCGGCGTGAGCGTGGACGAGGTTCGC
>JAGOJY010000055.1 GCA_017994815.1 Acidobacteriota bacterium | reverse complement strand
CCCATCACCAGCAAACCCCGCGGGATTGCGAGGAACGCGTCCTCCAGCCGCCGCACGAGCCCTGCCACGACGCGCCCCCCGAGCGCCGTCGCCAGCCCCGCGAGGGCGCCGATGAGCGCCGCGCCGAGGACGCCGCCGAGGCCGACCAGGAGCGATACGCGGGCCCCGGCGACGAGCCGCGCGAGAAGGTCGCGGCCGAACGCGTCGGTGCCCGCGGGGAAGGCCCACGTCTCGATCCGGGGTTGCCCGCCCGCGTCCCGAACCAGCGATTCCAGGGCCACCGATTCCCAGCGCGACCCCCGGCGGTAGAACACGTTCCCGTCCTCGACGCGCCAGTCGGAGAGCCTCGCGCGGCGCGGGTCGCCGGGCTCCCAGCCCGCGACCGGCAGGCGCTCGCCGTCCAAAGTCGCCAGCACCGGCACGCGCGAGCCGGGCGGGAGCAGCCGCAGCGCCGCGGGGTCGGCCGAGCCGAGGGCGTCGCGCCGCGGGAGCAGCACCAGCGCCAGCAGCACCAAGGCCAGAAGACCCAGCGCGAGCGCGCCGCGGCACTTCACGCGGAACGCTCCGCGGCGCGCCAGCGCGGATCGACGCGGGCCGACAGCAGCTCGGTCAGGATCCCGCCCGCGACCACGAGCAGGGCCACCAGCAGGAGCCCGCCGAGGGCCAGCGGGACATCGCGCGCGAGCAGCGCCTCCTGCTGGATCCGGCCGAGGCCGGGCCAGCCGAAGACGACCTCGACGACCGCCGCGCCGCCGGCGAGCGCCGGCAGCGACAGCCCGAGCAGGGCGATCGCCGGGTGCAGCGCGGCGCGCGCGGCGCGGCCGAAGATCACGCGCGGCTCGGCGAGGCCCATCGCGCGGGCCGCCCGCACGTGCGGCGCGGCCAGTTCGCGGCGCATCGCCTCGGCGTGGTGCCGGGCGACCGGCGCGGCGCCCGGCAGCGCGATCGTCAGGACGGGCAGCAGGAGGTGCCGCAAGAGGTCGCCCGTACCGCCCCCGCCGGCCGACGTCATCGCCGAGCTGGGCAGCCAGCCCAGCCGCCCGGCGAAGAACCAGATCGCGAGCAGCCCGAGCCAGAACGGGGGCAAGGCGTCCAAAGCCGGCAGGGCGCGGCGGACGAGGGCGTCCGCGATGCCGCCCGGACGCACGGCGGCGCGCGTCCCGAGCGCGAGCCCCAGCGCGAACGCCAGCCCGAGGGCCGGCAGCATCAAGACCAGCGTCGGGCCGATCGCGCCCGCGAGCACGCGCGACACCGGGCGCGCGTAGCGCAGCGAAACCCCGAGTTCGCCCCGCGCGACGTTCCCCAGGAACGCGAGGTACTGCTCGCCCAGCGGCCGGTCGAGCCCGTACGCCTCGCGCAGGCGGGCCCGGTCGGCCGCGTTGAGGTGCGGGTCCTCGGCCATCCGCGACGGGTCGCCCGGCGCGGCGTGCAGCAGCACGAAGGCGAGCGTCACGATGATCCAGGCGCTGACGAGGCCGGCCGCGAGGCGCCCGGCGACGACGCGCGCCGTGCTCACCGGCCGGGCTCGTCCGCCAGCCACCACTCCTCGACGCCGTTGAGGACGTCGTTCGGGAGCAGGGCGTCGGCGCCGCGCACGCGGGCGGAGACGCCGGTCAGGAGCGTGGGCCGGTACAGGATCGTGTACGGCTGCTCGTCCCGGAACAGCGCCTCCCAGCGCTGCCACATCGCGTTGCGCCGCGCGTCGTCGAGGACGTCCCGCGCTTCGGAGGCGAGGTGGTCGGCCTCGGGGTGGCTCCAGCAGCCGAAGTTGTTGCCCTGCTGCGAGCACGCGCTGGCGTGGAGCATCTCGGTCATGTCGACGCGGGGCGACGTGCGCCACGAACCGATCCAGGCGTCCATCTGGTGCCCGGACAGCGACGGGTAGAACACCGAGTTCTCGACCGGCTGGATGTCCACCGCCACGCCCGCGCGCGCCAGCTGCTGCTGCACGAGCACCGCCGCGCCGCGGCGGTCGGCCTTGCCGGCCTGCACGAGCAGCGTGAAGCGGAACGGCCGCCCCGCGCGCTCGAGCGTCCCGTCGGCGTCGGCGTCGGCGAACCCCGCCTCGCGCAGGAGCGCCTTCGCGGCCCCGAGGTCCGGGCCGGCGGCGGCGAGGGCGGGGTCGTGGGCCGGCGACGGCGGCAGGATCGGCGACGCCGGGACCTCGCCTTCGCCGCGCAGGAGCGCGTCGATCAGCGCCGGGCGGTCGAGCGCCAGCGTCATCGCCCGGCGCACGCGCGCGTCGCCGAACAGCGGGTGCGGACGGTCGAGCGCGAGCCGGGCCACCGCCGCCGCGTCGTCCGGACAGTCCCCGGCCCCGGCGCACTCCTTCTCGCGGCGCGCGCGGTAGGCGCGATACGCCTCGGGATCGACCGTGTTCCAGCCGAGGTAGGTGTAGGCCCAGTCCGGGCGGCGCACGACGCGGACACCGCCCGCGGACCCGATGCGGGCCGCATCGTCGGGCAGGATCGTCTCGACCAGGTGGAACTCGCCGGAGAGCAGCCCGGTGACGCGCGCCGCCGGGTCGGGGACGACCCGCAGGACGATCCGCTCGAGGCGCGGCAGGTCCGCCCCGCCGCCCCAGCCCGCGTTGCGCTCCAGGACGATTTCCTGGCCCGGCGTCACCTTCCCGAGCCGGAAGGGGCCGGCCGCGGCGAGGCGCGTGGCCCAGTCCACGTTCCGCCACTCGTCGAACGGGAGCGCCGCGAGCGAGCGCGGCAAAAGGTGCAGATCGTTGGCGTCCACGACCTGGCCCGGGTAGCCGCGGTCGAAGCGGAAAACGGCGCGCGCGGGCTCCGGGCACTCGACCGCGGTGATGTGGCGCTTGATCGAGGCCGCGCGCCAGCCGAGTTCCGGGGCGACCTGCGCGCGGTACGTGAACGCCACGTCCTCACAGGTGACCGGCTCACCGTCGCTCCAGCGCCGCCCGTCCCGCAGCCGGAACGTCAGCGTGCGGCCGCCGTCCTCCAGCGACCAGCCCTCCGCCAACTCCGGGGCGAGCCCGTCCGGCCGCTCCGGGTCGGGCGTCAGCTCGCGCGCGAGGCGCGGCAGGAAGCGGTTGGCCACGAGCGCCGACTCGGCGACGCGCGCGAGGTAGACGTTGAGCGAGTCGGGCTCGGCCCCGAGCGCCACGACCAGCGTGCCGCCGCGACCCGCCGCGGGGGCGGCGTCCTTGCCGCGGCAGGCGGGAAGGAGCGCGAGCGCCGCGAGCAGCGCGGCCGCGGTCCAGGAACGGGTTCCGGTTCGCATCGGCACGACCCCTCCGCGTCGGGCGACAAGCCGCACCAAGGCAGAGATAGGTGCCACTTTCGCCACGCGCCAGCCCCGGCGCACGAGGATATCCGAACAGGAACGTCGGTGAGCGGAGATCCGCGCCGCCGGGTCGGGGCGGGTGCCGGTCAGCCCGGGAGGCCTATCTGCCCGAGGATCGCCGCGAATCGCGGGTCGTCGCGCACCGGATCCATGCGCGGCTCGACGCGCCCATCCCGCCCTGGCCGAGCAGCCGGCGGACCTCGAAGTGCGCGATCGTGCGCCCGATCACGGCGCAGCGGGCTACGCCGCGTTGCGGATTGGTGTCAGGAACGGGGGAGGACGATGGTGAAGCGCGCGCCGCGGCCGAGCTCGGTCTCGACCTCGATCCGGCCGCCGTGGGCCTCGACCGACTGCCGGGCGATGGCCAGGCCGAGGCCGGTGCCGGTCTCGCGCGTGGTCGTCCCGGCGTCGAACAGGTGCGGCACCCGCGCCGGCTCGATCCCCGGCCCGTCGTCCTCGACCGCGATCTCGATCGCGTCCTCGCCCGGGCGGCGGCCCCAGCGCACCGTGACGTGCCCGGCGGCGCCGACGGCGGCGAGCGCGTTGTCCACGAGGTTCACGAGCGCGCGCCGCAAAAGGCGAGCGTCGGCCGGGATCGGCGGGAGTTCCTCCGGCCCCTCGGCGCGCACGGCCACGCCGGGGGGTGGCGCGAGCAGGTACGGCGCCAGCCACTCGCGGACCAGCGCCGGGATCGCCAGCGGCTCCGGCCGGGCCTCGAGCAGCCGCGCGTAGTCCGAGAACTCGCGCGCCGTGTCGCGCAGGACGCGCACCTGCTCCGAGACCGTCTCCAGCATGCGGTCGAGCAACTCGGGCAGGGCCGGGTCGCCCGTCGCCGCGAGCCGTCGCACGTGCTCGACGACGAGACTGATCGGCGTGAGCGGGTTCTTGATCTCGTGCGCGATGCGCCGCGCCATCTCGGCCCACGCCGCGAGGCGCTCGCTGCGCACGGCGTCGCTGAGGTCCTCGACGACGAGGAGCAGCGCCGGCTCGTCCTCGGTCTGGCGCGGCAGCGGTTCCGCGGAGAGTCGCAGCAGCGCCGAGCCGTCGGCGACGTCCTCGCTGCGCGAACCCGCGCCGGCGCCGGACACCAGCCGCAGCGCGGCGGCGGCGAGCGGACCCGCCCCGGCGAGCGGCCGGCCGGGTTCCGCGCCGAGCAGTTCACGCGCCCGCGGGTTCGCGGCCCACACGCTGCCGTCGGCGCGCGTGGCCACCACGGCCAGCGGCATCGTCGCGATCAGCGCCTCGATCAGCTCCCGCCGCCGCTGCAGCGTCCGCTGCTGCGCGGCGAGGCTCGACGCCATCTCGCGGAACGCGCGCGCCAGCGCGCGGGCTTCCTCGTACCCGCGCTCCGGCACCGGCGCGTCGAACTGCCCGCCGGCCAGCCGCGCCGTCGCGGCCTCCAACTCCGACAGCGGCCGGACGAGGCGCCGCGTCGCGGGCACGATCAGGAGCCCCGTGAGCGCGACGAGCAGGGCCGAGCTGACGAGCAGGGCGCGGTCGACCTCGGCCAGGCCGAACGCGATGCGCTGCGAGGCGCGCCCGAGCGGGACGCTGAGCGCGCCGATCGTCCCCGGTTGCGCGCGGAACGGGGCGTGCGCCGCGACGCGCGGTGGCGCGGCGGGGTACAGCGCGTGCAGCGCCAGCGGGACGCGCTGGATCGCGACCTGCTGCCAGGTCTCGCCGTCGAGCCGCTCCGGGACGATCCCGGCGCGCACGAGATCGCGGCGGCTGGTCGCGACGAGCTGCCCGCCGTCCCACGTGAACAGGTCGTCGCCCAGCGTCCGCGCCAGCCATGCGACGACCACGTCGCTCAGCTCCTGCTCGACCAGGTAGTCCTCGAGGAAACGCTGGGCGAAGTGCACGGCGCTGCCGCCCTCGCGCATCAGCTCGTGGGCCGCCTGGCGGTGGGCGACCGCGCGCGTGGCGATGCCGAGCGCGAGCAGGACCAGCAAGCCGGCCGCGATCAGCGCCGCGCCGATCTGCACCTGGAACAGCCGCAGCCAGCGCCGCGCGGCCAGCCAGCCGCGGACCAGCGAAGGTCGCGGCGTGGTCGCGAGCGCGCGCGCCCCGCACAGCAGGGCCGCGAGCGCCGCGAGCACGAGGCCCCAGCCGACCGCGATCGACGCGACGGCGAGCGGGCCGGGCGGGAAGACCACCGCGCTGATCGTCCCTTCGACGTCGGGGATGTCGAGCACCAGCGCGCGCCGGCCCTCGATCGACGCCGCGTGCCAGAGCGGCCGCGGCGGCGGGGCCCGCGGGCTCGGCGGCGCCGCGTCGAGGTCCGACTGCCGCAGGCGGCCGGACTGGTCGAACCACGCCAGCCGCGGCGCGAGGTCGCCGGCCGCCGGGAACAGGCCCGACTGCAACGCGTGCGCCGCGCGCATCCCGCGCAGCGGGTCCTGCGCGCTGCGCGACGGCAGGTTGTCGGGTTGGTCGAGCACCGCGACGACCCAGGTGCCGCCGCCCGGCCGCTGGACCTCCGCGAGTTGCAGGCGGATCGTGCTACCGAGGAACGCCTGCTGCACCGGCTCGGGGCCGCGCCGCAGGGGGCGCGAGCCCACGGCCCGCGGCAGCGGTTCCGGCGGCAACTCCGGTTCCGGCTCGACCGGCGGCAACCCGGTGCTGAAGAAGTCCTCCAGCGCGCCGTCCGGGCCGAACTTCCAGACGCCGCTGGCCAGCCCCGCTTCGCCGAGCGGGCCGCTCCACCACAGGTCGATCGCGTCCCACTGCGGTTCAAGCACCGGCTGCCCGGGACTCGGCAGCGTCAGGTCCAGCGTCTCGTCGAGCGCGCGCTCCCACGTCGCGCGGCGCTCCTGGATTTCGGGGACCAGCTCGCGGCGCGTGACGCGCGCGGCCGCGTCGTCCACCGCGGCGCCGTGCGCCGCGCCGGCGAGCAATCCCGCGGCGCAGGCGCCGGCGATCGCGGCGCGCGCGCGGTTCGGCGCCAAGCAGCGCGCGGCATAGGTCAGCCCAGCCCAGGCGAGGCCGACGAGGGCCAGGCCGGCGCACGCGCCTTGCAGCGGGAGCGGTCCCGGCCGCAGCGGCTCGACCGGCGCGAGCGCCAGCCCGACGGTCAGCGGCCCGGCCAGCCACGCCCCGACCAGCCCGCCGGCGCCGGCCAGTGCCGCGGCGACGTGGCGTGCCTCGCGCCGCGCCGGGACCGGCGCGACCAGCGCGAGCGCGGCGAGCGCCAGCGCGGTGAGCGCGGCATCGACCGCCGTCGCGACCGGACGCGCGAAAAGACCGACCAGCCCGCCCGGGTCGCCGCCGAGCCATCCCGCGACACGCGGCGCGTCGTGCGGCACGACCGGGAGCAGCACGGCGCGCGCGAGCAACACCTGCAGCACGGGCCAGCCGCGCCCGAACAGCGCCGCGCCGGTCGCGAGCAGCGCCAGCGCGACGGCCGCGACCGCGCGACGCCGCGTCGCGAGTTCGGCGGCGATCTCGGCGGGCGGCCGCGCCTGCAGGCTGACGCGGCCCGCCGCCGGCGCACCGCGCACGACCAGCGGCACCAGGCTCCAGAACGGCGTCGCGGTTTCCTCGCCGTCGGGGCGCTCCCAGCCGGCGCTGCCGCGCACGCCTTCACCCAGCGCGTCCCAGTAGACCAGCGCGCTCACGCCCGGACCGACGCGTGCGGCGAGGAATCCCGGGCGGGGCTCGGGCGGAAGCGCGATCTCGCCGCTGACCACGAGCCCGGGCGGCTGCTCACCGCGGCGGGCGACGACCAGCCGCAGCGCCAGACCGCGGCGCAGGACGAGCGCGGCGTGGCCCGCCTGCAGGCGCTGGAGAAGTTCCTCGCGCTCCTCCGGGTGAAGCGGTGTGGTCCACCCCGACCACGCCAGGGGCTGCGTCAGGCGGGCATCGAGCACCGCGAGGCCCGAACCCGGGCCGAGCGGACCGCACCGTTGCTCGAGCCAGCCGAAGTCGCTCCCCGCCGGGGGCGGTTCGCGGACCGCCTCCTCCAGCCGCGCGACGGCGTCCTGCCACGCCGCGCCGACCCGGGCCGTGGCCGCGGCGATCGCCTGCGCCGGCTCGGGCGCGGGCAGGACCTCGACGAGGGTCGCGGCGACGACGGTGGCGGCGAGCAGCGCGGCCCACGCCGTGAGCGGGCGCCGCCGGACGGCGGTCGCGACCACGGCGGCGAGGGCCGCGAGCGCGAGCAGCAGGGCCAGGAGGGCGGCCCAGCGGCCGGGAACGACGGCCACGACCGCGGCGAGGCCGGCGAGCGCCAGCGGGATCCGCGGGGGTGGAGCTGACCCGGTGGGCCGGTCCATCGCCGGTGATCATAGACAAAGCCCGGACGCGCGAGCGGCCCGCAGGGGGGCGGGCCGCTCGGGGGGGTCGGTGCATGCGGGAAAAGGAGCTTCGCTATCTTCCTCAGGCGCGGCGCGAAAAACCGGCCCGACAGAGGCTCACCCGGGAAGGTACTAGGTCGCGTGGGCGACCCGGGCATTGGGCTGGGCACTGCATGGGTTTTTTTGCAACGGGGGGTTCATTCCCCGGTGTGCCCCTGTCGGGTCCTTCCGCCTTCGCACCCTGACCTTAAGCAATGCCCATGCCATGGACGTGGACGAACATTTTCGGGCACTGATAAATACTTTCGAATATTGCGAGCGGGACGCGTGCGGTGTTGCGTGTGTTGCAGGGCACGCGGCGTGTTGCACGCTGCAACGCCTCAGGGCTCCCCGAGCCGCCGGAGCTTGCGGTACAGCGTCGAGCGGTCGATGCCGAGCATCTCGGCCGCGCGCGTGCGGTTGCCGCCGGACGCCTGGAGCGCGTGCCGGATCTGCTCGACCTCGGCGTGCTCGAGCGTCGTCACACCGCCGGTCGCCGCGGTCTCGCCGGGCGTGCCGGGCTCCCCGCGCGCTTCGCCGCGGGCGAGGAACGTCGCGTTCTCCAGCACGTCGACCTCGGTGATCACCTCGCCCTCGGTGAACGTGGCCAGCTTGAGGACCTCGTTCTCCAGCTCGCGCACGTTCCCCGGCCAGGAGTGGCGCAGGAACAACCGCTGCGCCGCGGGCTCGATCCGCTTGCGCGGGCGGTCGGAGCGCACCGCGGCCTGCTCGAGGAAGTGCTCGATCAAAAGGCCGATATCCTCGAGCCGCTCGCGCAGAGCGCACAGGTGGATCCGGGCGACGTCCAGCCGGTAGAACAGGTCCTCGCGGAACCGCCCGTCGCGCACCGCCTCGCCCAGCTCGCGGTTGGTCGCCGCGACGATGCGCACGTTGACGTGGCGCGGAGTGTCCTCGCCGACGCGCCGCACCTCGCCGAACTGCAGGGCGCGCAGGAGCTTCGGCTGCAGGTGCAGCGGCATCTCGCCGATCTCGTCGAGGAACAGCGTGCCGCCGTCGGCCTGCTCGAACAGCCCCTTGCGGTCGCGATCCGCGCCGGTGAACGCGCCGCGCCGGTGGCCGAACAGTTCCGACTCGAGCAGCGTGTCGGTGAGCGCGGCGCAGTTCACGGTGACGAAGCGCTGCTCGCGCCGCGGGCCGCTGTAGTGCAAGACGCGCGCGACGAGGTCCTTGCCGGTGCCCGACTCGCCGGTGATCAGGACCGGGATCTCCGTCGGGACGATCTTGTCCAGGCTGCGGTAGACCTTCTGCATCGCCGGGGCGGCGCCGATCAGCGATTCGTAGCGGAAGCGCACCTCGAGGTGCGACTGCTTCTCCAGGATCTCGATCCGCTGCTGCTCGATCTCCTCGCGCAGCCGCTCGTTCAGGCGGCGGATCTCTTCGGCCTGCCGCCGCAGCTCGTCGACCAGCCTCGCGTTGGACAGCGCGATGCCGGCTTGGTCGGCGAGACGGGCGAGCAGTTGCTGGTGCCGCGGCAGGAACATCCCGGCCGTCCGCCGCGAGTCGAGGACGATCGCGCCGGCGAGTTCCCCGCGCGGGGCGAGCGGCATCGCGAGGATCGACTGCAGCTGCAGCGCGTGCACCGAGCGCGACGCGGACAGCCGCTCGTCGCTGCGCGCGTCGTGCGCGAGGAGCGGCTGGCGCGTCTCGATCACCTGGCGCGCCACGCCACGGCTCATCTCGCGGTCCTCCCCGGCGAGGTCGGCGCCGCCCTCGCCGCGCGCCAGCTCGACGACGGTGCGGCCGCCCTCCTCCAGCAGCACGAAGCCGCGCTCCGCGCCGGTCAGCTCCACCGCGGTGTCGAGCAGGGTCTGCAGCACGGCGCGGAAATCGCGCGCCGAGTTGAGGGCGCGGTTGATCTCGAGGAGCCGCTCCAGCTCCGCGATCTCGGCGCTGCCCGCACCGCTCGGCTCCGCGGCCTTTTCGGGAGCCTCGATGCGCTCCAGCGACGCGTGCGCCCGCAGGCGCGGGCGCCAGCGCTCGCGGTCGGACTCCGGCAGCGCCGCGAGCCAGGCGTCGATCCGCCGCCGCGCCTCGGCCGCGGCGCTCGCCGCGCCGGCGGCGTCGCCCGACCTCTGCGCGGCCTCGGCCAGCGCCGCCCAGGCGCGCCAGGCGAGGTCGCCGCGCTCGCGCGCGGTCAGTTCGTCGGCGGCGGACTGCGCCTGCTCGCGCGCGTGCGCGAGGTCGCCGCCCGGCCGCAGCAGCTCGCGTTCGGCGGAAAGCAGCGCGGCCCGCGCCAGCACTTCCGGGGCCGCCGCGGTCTCGCACGCCTGCCGCACCCGTCGCAGCGCCAGCTGCGTGCGGTCCTCGTCGTCGAGTTGCGCGTAGGCTTCGGCCAACAGCAGCAGTCCCTCGCGCTCCAGCTCGGGCAACCCGCTGCGCCGAGCGAGGAAGCAGGACTCCTGGAGCACGCCGCGCGCCGAGCCGGCCTGCGCCGCGTTGAGGTGCGCCGCGCCGAGCCACAGCGCGCGCTCCGTCCGCGCGAGCGGCGAGGCGTTCAACGCCCCGCCCGCGGGCAGGTGTTTCTCGGCGTCGGAGACGTTGCCGAGAGCGGCGGCGACGCGCGCGAGCGCCGCGTTCGCGCTCGACAGCGCCGGTGCGCTGCCGGAGCGCCGCGCCAGCGCCTCGGCGTCGATTGCCCGCGCGCGTGCCACGCGCGGCTGGCCACGCTCGAGCAGCAACACCGCCTGCGCCGCGACGAGTTCGGCCGCGAGCGCCTCCTGCCCGAGCCGCTGCCGCGCCGCGACCGCCTGCTCGAGGCTCTTCAGCGCCGCGCCGCGCCGGCCGAGGCGCGCGTGCAGCCGGCCGAGCAGCGCGAGCGCCTCGGCCTGCCCCTCGACGTGGTCGGCCCGCACGGCCTCGTCGAGCAGGCGCGCCGCACCCTCGAGCGCGTCGTCGAGCCGCCCCGCGGCCTCCAGCGCCAGCACCTTGCCGCGCCGCGCCGCCGAACGCAGCGCCGCCGGCGCGCCGCCGGCCGCCGCCTCGGCCGAGCGGAACAACTCGCCGGCCTGCTCCGCGCGGCCGCGGCGCGCGGCGATCTCGCCCAGGCCGACGAGCGCGTCGGCCTCGAGGTCGGGTCGGCCCGAGCGCCGCGCCTGGTTCAGCGCGGAGGCGAGCCGGGCCTCGGCGTCGTCCGCGCGGCCGAGCCGCTCGAGCAACCGGCCGAGGTCGAGCAGGACGCGCGCGCCGCCGGCCACGTCGCCGAGATCGTCGAGCAGCGCGAGCGCTTCCTCGAGGTCGGCCAGGCCCTGCGCCTGGTCGCCGCGCTCCCCGCGGAACCTGCCGCTGATGCGCAGCGACTCGGCCAGTTCCTGCGGGTCGCGCTCGCCGCGCGCGGCCGCGAGCGCGCGCACGAACTCCGCCTCCGCGTCCGCGGTGTGGCCCGCGGCCGCGAGGGCCGAGGCGCGCAGGCGGCGCAGCCGCCCCTCCCGGCGCGGCGGCGGCAGCACCGCGCCTGCCGCGAGCGCCTCGTCCACGAGCCGGATCGTCTCGCGCGCGAGCCCGCCCTCGAACGACCGCGCGGCGGCCTCGCCCAGCAGCTCGACCGCTGCAGCCGGTTCCCCGGCGGCGAGCAGGTGCCGGCCGCGCTGCGCCTCCGCCCCGGCAAGCCCGGCCAGGACTTCCGCGCGCCGGCGGTGCAGCGTGCGCAGCTCCGGGCGCGGCGTGCGCTCGACGACGAGCCCCGCCAGCGCGGGCGCCGTGAGCGCCAGGCCGAGTTCGCCGCCCGCCGTGCGCACGCGCCGCACCAGGCGCGATTCGAGCAGCGCGTCGGCCGCCGCGGCGTCCACCCCGGCGTGCGGGTCGAGCCGCACCATCTCGGCGAAGCTCAGCGGTTCGCCCCCCGTCACGGCCAGCGCCGCCAGCATCGCGCGGCAGCCGGGCGGCAGGTCGCTCCAGCGCCGCTCCAGCCAGTCGCGGGTGCGGTCGGCGACCGGCTCGATCTCGGCCAGCGCCCGCTCGGGGTCCTGCGGCACCGCCGCCCCGGGGCCGAAACGCCCCGCGCGCACCGCCTCCTTCACCAGTTCCTCGACCAAAAGCGGGATCCCGCCGGTGCGCGCGTGCAGCGCCTCGCCCCAGCCGGGCGGGAGCGTCGCCTGCCCGAGCATCGACGCGGCCATCTCGCGGACCGCGGCGGCGTCGAGCGCCTTCAGGCGCAAAAGCCGCGCCGAGCGGGTCTCGAGCAGGTCGGCGCGAAGGTCTCCCGTGCCGCCGTCGTCGTTCGAGTATCCGAGCACCAGCAGCGAGGCCAGCGAACCGTCGCCGATGCGCGCGGCGAGGGCGCGCAGGACCTCGACCGAGGCCGCGTCGGCGGCCTCGGCATCGTCCACCAGCAGCACCGCCGGTGCCTCCGACGCCAGCCAGCCCAGCCGCTCGGCGCGCGCCGGCTGGCCGGGTCGCGCGGGGTGGCCGACCTGCGCCTCGAGTCCGGAGGCCAGCGCGTCGGCGAGCCCGAGCGGCCGGCGTGGCGCGTCGGCCGCGCCGGCCAGCACGCTGCGCGCGCCGGCGAGCCGCGCGGCGATCCGGAACTCCTCGAGCAGGCGCGTGCGGCCGGTGCCGGGCGCGCCGGCGACGATCAACACCTCGCCGCGGCCGCCCGAGAGCTGCGCCAGCGACTCGGCGAACAGGTCGTTCTCGCGGCGGCGACCGGCGAGCACCGGCGCCAGCGCGCTGCGCAGCGGCAGCGCCTGCTCGACCGCGCGGCCCGACAGCGGCGAGAGCCAGCGCCGGACTTCCTGCGCGGTCGCCGGCCGCTCGGCCGGCGCCTTCGCCATCAGCCGCAGGACGATCTCCTGCAGGCTCGGGGGCAGGTCGGGCTCGAGGTCGCGCGGCGGCGTGGGTGGCGTGGTCAGGTGTGCGCGCAGCACCTCCCAGGGGCTCGCCGCGAGGAAGGGATCCTGCCCGGTGATGACGCGGTACAGGACGCAGCCGAGCGAGTACAGGTCCGCGCGGCCGTCGACCTCCGCCCCGCGCAGCGTCTCGGGCGCGATCGTCGCGGGCGTGCCGCGCACCACGCCCTCGTCGGCGCGCCCCATCCGCGAGGCGAGCCCGAGGTCCATCAGCCACACCGGCGGTGGATCGTGCTCCGGGTCGGCGCCGACGAGGATGTTCGCCGCGGTCACGTCGCCGTGGACCAGCCCGCGCGCGTGCAGTTCGCCGAGCGCGTCGAGCACCGCGTCGGCCACGCGGGCCAGGACGTGCCAGTCCACCGGGCGGGACAGCGCGGCGTCGATCGGCCGGCCGGCCACGAGGTCCATGCAGAACCACGGCACGTCCCCCGATCCCCAGGGCGAGGGGGAACTGCCGAAGTCGTGGACGCGGACGAGGTGCGGGTGCCGGATCCGCGTCAGGGCCTCGAATTCCCGGTGAAAAGCGCGCGCGACGGCGCCGGCGTCGGCGACACCTTTCGGCTGGAGGATCTTCAGCGCCTTCTCGGAGCGATCTGCGAGGTCAACGACGCGGTACACCTCGCCCGCGGCGCCGGCGCCGAGTTTGTCCACGAGTTCGTAGCGGCCGGCAATCGTCGGTCGGGCCATCCGGGCTCCTGCCCGCCGCGTGCCGGTGGAGCGATGCGCTCGCGGGGCGGGTCGTTGCGCGGCGTACATATGCATCGCCGCGTTGCAGGATGCAACGCTTTCTTCGCCTCGCGGCGTGGCGGTGCAGCGCGAAGGCGGGCGGGGACGTGCGAACCGGGAGGACGGCGCGGCGCGGGTGGTTCCCGCAGGTCGCGGAGGGGGCCCGAGTTAGCGGGTCAGGCGGGAGGGCAAAAAAAAAGGCCCTCACCGGAGGGCCGAGCTGGTAGAGGAAAAGGAGCCATTCGCCCCCGAGATAGAGCAATCGGCGTGCCAAGAGGCCGGGAACGGTCCGCGCGGCGGATTCCGGGGTTTGATCGGCATTTCCGCGGGCGGCAGGTTCCGCGAGCGCCCGTCAGAGTGACGTAGCAGGTCACCGTGGCACGCCGAAAACGTCAAGGGATCGCACAGGAATGGTGGACCGCAAGGGATTCGAACCCTCGACCTCCGCGTTGCGAACGCGGCGCTCTCCCAGCTGAGCTAGCGGCCCAAAGACCGAGTGGTGGGGCGTGTAGGATTCGAACCTACGACTTCCACCGTGTGAAGATGGCACTCTACCGCTGAGTTAACGCCCCGATCGCGGCGCGCGGGTATATAGCACGGCCCCCGGGGCGTGTCCACCCGCCAGTCTCGTAACCGCTCCGATGTTTTCCCCACATGTTGTGGAGCTTTCTGTGGATAAACGCAATATGTTGTGGAGTGCGATTGACAGCGCCGTTTCGGCTCGACTAATCTCGGACGTTGCAGGGCGACCCCGAACGGAAGCGCTGCGAGGCGCGGGCCGCCGCTTCCGGCTGCCCGCCGGGAAACGACGACCCAGCCAGTCGAGCCGCACGGCCGAGGGAAGGAGGCAGAGGAGGATGTCTGTTCAGGGAACCCCCCAGCGTCCCCAGGAACCAGCGCCGGAGAACGCCCCGGCCGCGTCGGCGCCCGGCACGGCGGAGATCCCGCGCCGCGGTCGCGGCGGCTTCGGGCCGGGACCCGGCCTCGAGGTGCGGCGCGTGTTCACGCGCGCCGGCGAGCCGCCGGAGTCCCTGATCCAGTGGGAGCGCCGGACGGCCAGCATCCTCAACGAGAAGGGCGAGGTGGTCTTCGAGCAGGAGGGGGTCGAGGTGCCCTCGACCTGGTCGCAGACCGCCACCAACATCGTCGCGCAGAAATATTTCCGCGGCGTTCTGGGCACCCCGCAGCGCGAGTCGTCGGTCCGCCAGCTGGTCGGCCGCGTCGTCGCGTCGATCACGCAGTGGGGCCACGAGGGTGGCTACTTCCGCTCCGAGGCCGACCGCGACGCGTACCGCGACGAGCTGACGCACCTGCTCTTGCACCAGATGATGTCGTTCAACTCGCCGGTCTGGTTCAACGCCGGCATCGAGCCCCACCCGCAGGTCTCGGCCTGCTTCATCAACAGCGTCCAGGACTCGATGAGCTCGATCCTCGACCTGGCCAAGACCGAGGGGATGCTGTTCAAGTTCGGCTCGGGGACCGGCACCAACCTCTCCACGCTGCGGTCCTCGCGCGAGTTGCTCTCCGGCGGCGGCACGGCCTCGGGGCCGGTGTCGTTCATGCGCGGCTACGACGCCTTCGCCGGCGTGATCAAGTCCGGCGGCAAGACGCGGCGCGCGGCCAAGATGGTCATCCTCAACGTCGATCACCCCGACATCGTCGAGTTCATCGACAGCAAGGCGCGCGAGGAGCGCAAGGCGCGCGCGCTGATCGCGGCCGGCTACGACGCGGCGTTCAACGTCAGCGGCGGCGCGTACGACTCGGTCTTCTTCCAGAACGCCAACCACTCCGTGCGCGTCACCGACGAGTTCATGCGCGCGGTCAGCGAAGATCGCACCTGGTCCACGCGCTCGGTCACCAACGGCCAGGTCTGCGAGACGCACCGCGCGCGCGAGCTGATGCGGCGGATGGCCGACGCGGCGTGGGAGTGCGGCGACCCGGGGCTGCAGTTCGACAGCACAATCAACCTGTGGCACACGTGCAAGAACAGCGGCCGGATCAACGCCTCGAACCCCTGCTCGGAGTACATGTTCCTCGACGATTCGGCTTGCAACCTGGCCTCGTTGAACCTGTTGAAGTTCCTGCATCCCGACGGCCGGTTCGACACCGATGCGTTCCGCCACGCGGTCTCGCTGACGCTGACCGCGCAGGAGATCGTCGTCGACAACGCCAGCTACCCGACACCGCGGATCACCGAGAATTCGTACCGCTTCCGGCCGCTCGGCCTCGGCTACGCGAATCTCGGCGCGATGCTGATGGCGCTCGGGCTGCCCTACGACTCGGAGGGCGGGCGCGGCTACGCCGGCGCCGTCACGGCGTTGATGTGCGGCGAGGCGTACGCGGCCTCGGCCCGTTTCGCGCGCGATCACGGCGGACCGTTTGCGGGGTTCCCCGAGAACCGCGGGCCGATGATGGAGGTCATCGCGCGCCACCGGTTGCACGCGGAGGCGCTGCCCGAGGACCTCGTCCCGCGCCACCTGCTGCTCGCGGCGCGCGAGACCTGGCGCGAGGCCGAGGAACTCGGTTCGCGGCACGGCTTCCGCAACGCCCAGGTCACCGTGCTCGCGCCGACCGGCACGATCGCCTTCATGATGGATTGCGACACGACCGGCATCGAGCCGGAGCTGGCGCTGGTCAAGCACAAGCGGCTGGTCGGCGGCGGCGTGATCAAGATCACCAACAACACCGTCCCGGTCGCGCTGCGCCGGCTCGGCTACAACCTGGACCAGATCCAGCAGGTCCTCGACCACGTGGACCAGCACGGCACCATCGAGGGCGCGCCGCACCTGCGCGAGGACCATCTCGCCGTGTTCGACTGCTCGCACCGCCCGGCGGGCGGCAGCCGCTCGATCGCCTGGGAAGGGCACATCAAGATGATGGCCGCGGCCCAGCCGTTCATCACGGGCGCGATCAGCAAGACGATCAACATGCCGCAGGAAGTCACGGTCGAGGACGTCGAGCGCGCCTACCTCGAGGCGTGGCGGCTCGGGCTGAAGGCGATCGCGATCTACCGCGACGGCTGCAAGCGCTCGCAGCCGCTGTCGACGGCGGCCGAGGCGGCCAAGGTCCAGGCCCAGCGGCCGCTGCGGCACCGCCTGCCGGACGAGCGCAACGCGATCACGCACAAGTTCTCCGTCGCCGGGCACGAGGGGTACCTGACGGTCGGGCTCTATCCCGACACCGGCCAGCCCGGCGAGATCTTCGTCGTCATGGCCAAGCAGGGCTCCGTGGTTTCGGGGCTGATGGACTCGTTCGCGACCGCGATCTCGCTGGCCCTGCAGTACGGCGTCCCGCTGAAGGTCCTGGTCTCGAAGTTCAGCCACGTGCGGTTCGAGCCGTCGGGCTACACCAACAACCGCGACATCCCGATCGCCAAGTCGATCATCGATTACATCTTCCGCTGGCTGAGCCACAAGTTCCTCGACGACGAGGCCCACGCCAACGGCAACGGCGGGAACGGCGACCTGTCCTCGGTGGCCGAGGACGAGGTCGCGCAGGGCGCACCGGCCTCGGAGGTCGAGACGCGCGAGAAGGAGGTCTTCAGCGCCTCCTCGGACGCGCCGCCGTGCCACGAGTGCGGCACGATCATGGTCCGCAACGGCGCGTGCTACGCCTGCATCAACTGCGGCGCGACGTCCGGCTGCTCCTGACGGAAGGTGGGGCCTGCGGCGCGACGGCCGTGCACAGCATGGGGACTGCTGCCGCTGACGTTCGCTGGTCGGCGGTAGCAGTCCCGGTCGGTGCCGGGCCGGCGACTAAATTAGGTCAGCTGGGCCGGCGCGTACATCCCCGGGGTGGTGCGCACGATCGCGCCGAGGCTGACCGTCAGCAGGCGGCCGGCCGACAGCGCACGGATCATGTGCGGCGTGTGGGCCGGGACGACGACCGACAGGCTACCGTTCTCCGAGATCTGGTGCGCGCGCTCGCCGGCGGTGATCTCGAATGCGCCCTCGACCGCGATGAAGACCTGCGGGACCTTGTGCGCGTGCATCGAGAATCGCGCGTCGGTCGCCTTCGCCCGCAGCAGCGCCACCTGGAACGCCCCGTCGGGGGACGTGCTGAGATGGCGCAGGCTGAAGTCCGGGGACTCGAACTGGTCCTTGCGCGCCTCGATGAACGGCTGGTTGAACTCTTCCGTGGGCGTCAGGTCGTCGAAAATCGAGTGGAAGAAGTGGCGCGTGTCATCGGATGCGCGTGCCCGGTAAGCCGCGAAGAGCAGCTCGCGACGATCGAGGCCGAGCGCGTCGGCGAGGCGCAACACGACGCCGTCGCCGGGTATCTTGCCGTCGTTCTCGATCTGCACGATGTAGGGCTGAGTCACCGCCACTTTCTCGGCGAGTTGCTTCTTGTTCAGCCCGAGGCGCTCCCTGTGGAACCGGATGATCTCTGCGAAAGTCATTGTGCCAGGCCCCCGTGTCGTCGTTACTGCGTCTAAGGCACCGGCAAGTTAGCCCAACTTACCCCGTCGAGTCAAGTCAGGAGCAACAAGAAAGTTAGGCAGCGCCATTATTCGCGCCGGGCTTTGCCTAACGGGAAGTATTTGCCCGATTAGCGAAGCCGCTTGTCGACAGCTGGGGAGACGGGCTGGTCAGGCGCCGAGGTCGCGCGCCATCCACAGCGCGAGCAGGCCCGAGCCGAGCAGCATCAGACCGAAGCCGCGCAGCACCCAATCGGGTTGTCCCGCCATGTACGCGAGCAGCTTGCGCGTGCGCTCGGGTGTCGCGAAGTACGGCATCCCCTCGAGCACGAGCATCAGGCCGAGGGCGGGCAGCAGGGCGAGGAGCAGTCTCATGGTGGCCTCGGGCAAGCGCGGCATCCTTCAACCAGTGCCGCATCGTCCAGAACATACGTCCAAGCGCGGAACGCGCAAACCCCGGGAGGTATACTGCGCGGCCGCGCGAGCGGGAGTGGAGCGAGCTGAGCCGATGGCGAACCTGGCCGTGGTGGGCGCCCAGTGGGGCGACGAGGGCAAGGGGAAGGTGGTGGACTGCCTGGCCCCGCGCTTTTCCGTGGTCGCGCGCTACCAGGGGGGGCCGAACGCCGGCCACACCGTGGTTTTCCAAGGCCGCCGGCACGCGCTGCACCACATCCCGTCCGGCATCTTCCACGACGGCGTGTTCTGCGTCATCGGCGCCGGGGCGCTCGTCGACCCGGCGCGCATTCTCGAGGAGATCGCTCAGCTTCGCGCGAGCGGGATCGACGTCGCCGGGCGCCTCATGATCTCGTCGCGGGCGCACGTGATCCTCCCTTGCCACCGCGACGCGGACGGCGCGCTCGAGCACCAGCTCGGCGCGGGCGCGATCGGGACCACGCGGCGCGGCATCGGCCCGGCCTATGCGGCCAAGGCCGAGCGCTGGGGCGTGCGGCTGGCCGATCTCGCCGACCCCGCGGCGTTCGCCGCGCAGTTCCGCCGCGCGATGGACGGAGCGCCGGGACAGTGGCTGCGCGCGTTGGGCATCGCGATCCCCGACGCCGCGGCGATCGCCGCCGACGCGCGCCTGTGGTGGGAATCGCTGGGGCCGCTGTGCGGCGACGTCACCCGCGTGCTGCACCGCGCCGTCGCCGAGGCGCGCCCGATCCTGTTCGAGGGCGCGCAGGGAAGCCTGCTCGACATCGACCACGGGACCTACCCGTTCGTGACCTCGTCGAGCACGATCGCGGGCGGCATTCCCGCGAGCCTCGGCATCGCGCCGCGGCTGGTCGAGCGCGTGCTCGGCGTGTGCAAGGCGTACGCGACGCGCGTCGGGGCCGGCCCGTTCCCGACCGAGCTGAACGACGCGACCGGGGAGCGCCTGCGGCAGGCCGGCGGCGAGTTCGGCACCACGACCGGGCGCCCGCGGCGCTGCGGCTGGTTCGACGCGGTCGCGGCGCGCTACGCGGTCGCGCTGAACGGGCTCGACGCGCTGGCGCTGACGAAGTTCGACGTGCTCACCGGCCTCGACCCCGTGTCCATCGCCGTCGCCTACGAGGTCGACGGCGCGCGCGTCGACGAGTTCCCCGACACGGCGCAGGCGCTGGCCGGCGCGCGCCCGGTGTACGAGGAGTTGCCGGGTTGGACGGAGCCGCTCGGCGGCGCGCGCCGGCTCGACGACTTGCCGCGCGCGGCGCGTCGCGTCCTCGAACGGCTGTCCGAGGTCGCCGCGTGCCCGGTCGGGTTGGTCTCGGTCGGCCCGGACCGCGAGCAGACGATCTACCTCGACGGGTCGCTGAAAGCCGGAAATCCCGCGGACTGAAACCGTTCGCCGTCCGGTCGCGACCGCACGGGAGAACGGGGCTCGCCGCAGCCGCCCGCAGGAGTAGGCTCTCGAATTGCTCCTCGGACACGGTGTCGGCGCGACACTCGACGTCGAGGCGCGGAACGAACGCCGTCCTCCGAGGTGCGAGCGGAATTCCCGCTGGAGGAGGTCGTCGTGACGCAGCCTCTCCGGTCGCTTGTCCCCGTGGTTGTCCTCCTCGTCGTCGGGCTTCCCGCGCTCGCGGCACCGAAGGACGCCCGCGACTGGGTCGAGGCACGCTCCGCGCACTTCCGCGTCGTCGGCGACTCGCGCGCCCATGTCGAGGACCTGGCCGGGTCGCTGGAGCTGTTTCGCGACGTGCTCGAGAAGCGCGGGCACTCCCTCGCGCTCGAGCACAAAGAGTCGGTGCTCGTGCTCGTGGTCCCCGACGAGCGCTCCTTCCGCGCGCAGGCCGGCGGCGATGACGCTCCGCGCACGCCCTGCTCCGGGATCGCCGTCGTCGACGCGGAGCACCCGGCGATCCTCGTCAACCGCCGTGACCCCGAGGAAGACACGCTCTCGACGGCATACCGCGCGTACATCCACCTCGTGCTCGGACTCGGGGAGTCGTACCCGGCGTGGTTTCGCGAAGGTCTCGCCGAGTACTACCGCAGCTTCGGGATGACCGGCTCGACGGTCCTGATCGGCCGTCCGCTGCGGCATCACCTCGTCCAGCTGCGACGCTACACGATGATGCCGGTGGCGGAACTGCTGGCGCTGAAGGACGAGACCCTCGGGTCACTGCCGCCGAATGCGCGGGCGATGTTCACGGCCGAATCCTGGCTGCTGGTGCACTCCTACTTCACGTCCGGCTTCGCGGGCAAGCAGCGGATCGGTCGGCTGCTGGAGCAACAGGCGAAGGGCACCGAGCCGGACGCGGCCGCGCGCGCCGCGCTCGGTCTCGACACCGCGGCGCTCCAGCGAGAGCTGCGGGACTATGCCGGGCTGAGGCGCCACGCCTACGTCGGGATCGCCTACGCCGCGGACCGGGTCGACACCAAGGTCAGGCAGAAACCGATCGACGCGCAGGTCGCGTTCGCGGCGTTCGCGCAGTGCCGGTCGACGGGGAAGATCAGCGAGGTCGTGCGGCGACCCTCCCTAGGCGAGTTCCCGGTGCCGGTGCCGGCGGCCCGCCACTGATGTCGCCGCGGGGTCAGGAGCAAGCGGGCGAGACGCGCTCGGCGCCGGCCGACGTCGCGCCGTAGCTTCCCGTCGCGCAGGCGTTGCGGCCCCGCACGAGGTACCAGAAGCCCGCGCCCGGCGCCGGCAGCGCCGGGTCCGCTGCGCTCGCCGCGTCGATGCCGTGCGCGAGGCAGGTTTCCGGGCCGCTGCCCACCGGCAGGGAGGCCAGGTCGCCGCGCAGGACGTCGTGGACGGTGCCCGGTCCGGCGCCGGACGCGGACGTCCACGCGAGCGTCTCCTTGTCGCCCGCGAACGCCAGGTCGGGGACCTCGGCCGGCAGCTGCGCCTTCGTCAGCTCCAGGTACGTGACACCCTGCGCGAGCACGCGGGTGCCGAGTTCCAGCGCCCCGCCGGTCGCGGCGCGGCAGGTCGGCGGTCCGAGCGGCACGAGCCGGCTCGCCGCCACGAGCGGGGCGATCTCGTCCGGGCGGAACACCCCGTTCGACCCGCGGTCCGGCAGCGCCGCCAGCGCGGCGCGCGCGCCGTGGTCGCGGTCGACGCGGTACTCGGTCACGGCCACGCCGGCGAAGCGCAGGCCCGAGAGCTGCAGCGCGACGTCCCAGCCCCGCGTTTCGCGGCCCTCGACGTCGTAGGGATCGTGCGCGTAGAGCAGCAGGTGGTCGCGCGCGGGCTCGACCGCGCGCCAGCCGGCGAGCGTCGCGCCGGCGTCGTCGACGTGCGGCAGCGGCGCGAGGTCGTGCGACATCCACGCCGCCAACTCGGCGAAGCGGAAGAACGAGTCGGCCACCGCCTCGACGCGGTCCTGCGTTCCGTCGCCGTCCTCGTCCACGCGCATGAACCCCGCGATCGAGGCGTCGCCCACGAAGTTGTAGTTGAACGGCCAGGCCGTGATGGTCGCCTGGCCGCCCGCCTTGCGCGGGTCGGCCGCGGCCGCGTCGAGCAGGCGCCGGAAGTAGTCGGCGCCCCAGGTCGGGAAGTAGCCGCCCCAGCGGAAGACCTCCTTCCAGCCCGGGTCGCGCGCGCCCATCCAGTCCGGGGTCGTCTCGTGGCTGTGGACGTCGAGGTCGTCGTAGAAGGAAGGGTCGATTTGCAGCGACCAGTCGCGCGCGCGCAGGATGCGCGTCGCGGCCTGGGCCGCCGCGGAGTAGGTGTGGATCGAGATGTAGTCCAGGGGGCAACCGAGCGCTGCGCCCGCACAAAACTGCTCGACCCGCGCCGCGCGCCGGCCGTCGAAAGCCGGGTCGAGGCAGACCGCGTTGGTCTCGACGAAGCTGGTGTTCGGGTTCTGGGCCGACGGGCTGCAGTGGTACAGCATGTCCTTGATCTTGGCGTCGAAGATCCCGATCTCGACGCCGCCGATCCTGATCCGGGACGCGTCGAGGCCGCGCTCCTCGAAGGCGCGCAGGATCGCGTTCGACGTGTAGTCGTAGTAGCGGAAGAACCGGTTCGAGTCGCCCCAGATGCCGAACAGGTCCGGCTCGTTGCCGATCGAGTACGTCCAGTCCAGCACCTGCTCGCCGTAGCGGTCGAGAAGGTGGCCGAGGATCGTGCGGATCACCTCGTCCCACTCGACCCAGTCCTTCGGCTCGTCCCCGCACACGCCGCCGTTGGCGTTCTCGGCCACCCCGGTCAGGCACAGGTCCAAGGGCGTCGAGAACGGGTTGAACTGCGGCCGCCGCCCGTGCGCGACGTGCTGGTCCAGCTCGTCGTCGAGGCGTGCCCAGTAGTAGACCGGCGTGCCCGCGGGCGAGTACTTGCGCAGTGCCCCGAGCGGGTAGGTGAAGTTGTCGGGTGTCGCGGGGTTATCGGCGGGGACGTTCGGGTCGCCCGGCGTCCACTGCGCCGCCGGTGTGACGAGCTTCTCGACGCGCACTTTCTTCGTCGCGTCGTCGACCGACAGAACGCGCCGCACCTCCGACTTGGTCGCGTCGCAGACGAGGACCAGGTCGCCGGGGTGGTAGTCCGTCGACAGCGGCCGGTCGGGCGGAATCGCGTACAGCGGCGCCTCGACGAGGTCGGCCAGCGTCAGCTCGGTCCGGTCGGCAAGATCCTGGTACTTCGTGATCCGGCGCGTCTCGCGCTCGCGGACGATGTTCAAGTTGCCGTCGAAGATGCTCGCCTGCCAGTAGTCGGCCATCCACGGGTAATCGCGCTGCTCGGCCAGGAACAGCGGCGCCCGCGCCGCCGCCTCGTCCATCAGCCCGTAGACGCCTTCCTGGTCGAACATCCGGCTGGTGTCGAAGTTCGGCTTGCACTCGCCGGCGAACCAGCGGCCGTTCCAGTGCACGGTCGGCGCCGCCAGGTCCACCGGCATCGGCAGCGCCGCACCCGTGAGGTCGCGCCGCGTCGTGAACGTCCAGCTCGCCGTCGTGGGATCGATCGGCGTGTCGGTGCTCCGCGTCTGCCCGAGCACCTTCACGGTGTAGGTCGTGAGCGGTGCGAGCGGCGCTGCCGTGACGAGGTAAAACCCGTAACCCCACAGGTCGCCATCGCGGAACTGCGGGATGACCTTGCCGCCGACGCCGGCGCCGAAGACCTGGTTCGGCCCGTAGAGCCGGCGCGGCGGCTCCGCGCCCTTCCTGAGATTGACGACGATCGAGTCGAGATCCACCCCGTCGTTCGGGTAGTGGTCGGCGAACGTGACCACGACCTCGAAATACACCGACGTGTCGCGGGTCACGTCCGCCGCGTTGTCGCAGGGGCGGGGCCGCGGATGCACCGAACCACAGTCGTGGATCACGATCGGCGCGTCGGCCCGGGCAGTGCCCGCCAAGAGCGCCGCGACGAGGGCGAGCCAGGCCGTTCTCATGTGCCAGAACATACGCGGCTTACCCAGAACGACCGACACATTTTCTGAGCCGCGCGCCGCATAACAGCCGGGTACGACGGGGCCGGTCGGACACGTCGACACGCGGGACGGATGCGATACTCTGACCGCGCTTCGGGCAACTCCTTGATGGGCCGTTAGCTCAGCCGGTAGAGCAGCGGACTTTTAATCCGCGGGTCGCTGGTTCGAATCCAGCACGGCTCACCAGAATGGACCGTTTGCCGCGGCTCGGGGTCTGACGCGCGGGCGCCGGCAGCGAGCTTGGCGGGGCTAGAGGGCGCCGAACTGGCGCCAGCGCTCGAATTGGCGGTCGTTCCTGGGCCCGCGGCGCAGCGCCACCTGCCGGCGGTGTTGGCCCGAGCGCGCGAGCAGCAGGCCGCTGACCAGGCCGAGCAGCAGCCCGGCGCTCAACCAGGTGATCCGGTCCACCCGCTTTCCTCGGATCCGCGTTCGCATGCGCTCCACCGCTGGCGCTCGCCAGTGTTCCGTCCCGGGAATTCTCTCCAAATCCGGGACGCCGCGCCACGGTCGCCTCAGCGGGCGGGGACCTCGGCCGGGCGCTCGAGCCAGCGGCTGACCAAAGACAGCAGTTCGACGCGCTGCACCGGCTTGGTCAGGTAGTCGTTCATCCCGGCGGCAAGGCACAGGTCGCGGTCGCCGCTCAGCGCGTGGGCCGTGAGCGCGATCACGGGCAGATCGTGCCAGCGGGGGTCGGACCGCATGCGCCGCGCGGCCTCGAGCCCATCCATCACCGGCATCTGCACGTCCATCAGGACCAGGTCGAACTCGTGCTCCGCCAGCGCGGCCAGCGCCTGCCGGCCGTGCTCGGCCTCGGCCACCTCGTGGCCCTCGCGGCGCAGCAGCGTCACCACGAGCTTGCGGTTCACGGGGTTGTCCTCGACAACCAGGATCCGCCCGGCGTGCGGAACCTCGCTCCCGGCGTTGCGGGCCGACTTGAGCAGTTCCTCGCGCAGGGCGGCGAGCGAAACGGGGAACACCACCGCTCCGCGAAACGGGGCGGGGTGCGGGTCGGCGGGCGTCCGGGACGCAGCGATCAGCACCGTCGAGCCGAGCGACTCGCGCAGCGCCGTGAATCCCGGCCCGAGCGCCAGCGCGGGATCGGCCAGGATCACGTGGAACGGCTGGTGCTCCGCCACCGCGCGCCGGGTGGCGTCGATCGCGCCGCCGAGCGAGGAAACGCCGCGGGCCCGCAGGCCGAGGACGAGCAGCGTCTCGGCCAGGCTCGACTGCGCGGCCCCGGAGGGGTGGACGACCAGCGCGCGCTTGCCGACGAAGTCCGGCTCCGGTGCCGGCAGCGCGGCGTCCTCGGCCACGTGCAGCGGCAACTGGAAGGTGAAGGTCGATCCGCGGCCGGGGACGCTCTCGACCTCGATCGACCCGCCCATCGCGGCGACGATCTGCCGCGAGAGCGCCAGCCCGAGGCCGGTCCCGCCCTGCTCGCGGGTGAACGAGCCGTCGAGCTGCCGGAACGGCTCGAAGATCGCGTGCTGCAGCTCGGGGGCGATGCCGTTGCCGGTGTCGCGCACCGAGAAGACCAGCTCGATCTCGCCGCGCTCGACGGCCCGGCGCGGCTGGACCCGCAGCTCGATCTCGCCCTTCTCGGTGAACTTCACGG
>JAGOJY010000126.1 GCA_017994815.1 Acidobacteriota bacterium | reverse complement strand
GCACCGGCTGATCGGCAGCGGCAGCGTGCTCGGGGACGGTCCGGCGCTGCACCGGCGGCTGGAGCGGCTCGGGGTCGAGATGAAGACGGCCGACGAGCCGTCGATCCCGTTCGACGACCGCTACCACGTGCCCGAGTACTCGTACATCCGCATGGAAGGCCCCGCCGACGCGCTGCCCGAGGCGCTGCAGCTGCTCGCGGAGTCGATCCGCGCGCCGCGCTGGGACGCGCGGGCGTGGGAGGAGGCGCTCTCGGGCCACCGCGAGTCGCGCCGCGCAGGGGGACGCGGCTCGGCGCGGGTCGAGACCGAATTGCGCGCGTCGCTGCTTGGCGCGACCTCTCCTCTGGCGCGGCCGCCGTCGGGGCCGGCCGACGGAGAGCCGCCGAGCGAGGCGGCGGTGCGCGAGCTGCTCGGGACGTGGCCCGCCGGCTACTTCGAGCCGTCGTCGCTCGTGCTGACCGTGGCCTCTCCGCTGCCCGCGGAGGATGTCCTCGCGCGTGTGGGCGACCTGTTCGGCGGCGGGCCGGACGCGGCGCCGCGGCGCGTGCAGTACGAGATCGCGGCGGCGGCTCCGACCCCGCCGGCCGCGAAGTCCGGGGGGCCGCCCACGGGCGGGCCGATGGGCCCGCAGGTCGCGCTCGGCTGGGGCCGCATCGTGCAGGTCGGCGACGCCGAGCGGCCCGCGCTGAGCGCGGCGCTCGACGCGCTCTCGGACCTGATGACGGCCGAGCTGCGCGAGAAGGCGGGGCTGATCTACCGCCACGAGGCGGGGGCGCGCGCGCTGCCGGGCGGCGCGCTCATGATCCAGGTCGGGTTGTCGACGCGCCCCGAGAATCGCGACGAGGCCGCGACGCGGCTGCGCGCACTGTTGCAGCAACTGGGCTCGAGCGAGCTGCCGGCCGACGAGGTGGCGCGGCTCGCCGCGCGCGGTGAGCGGCGCGAGATGCTGGACCGGCTCGCGGCCGGAGCGCGCGCCTACCGGCTCGGCGTGCGGCTGTTCAACGGAACGACGGGGTCCGACGCCGCCGGTGCACCGAGGGACGCCGCGCGGATCCGGGAGGCGGCGCGGCGCTTCCTCGCGCCGGACGGGCTGGTGCAGGTCGGGCCGTGAGCGCGGCCCCGCGCGGCGGCTGGGTCGCCACGGCACCGGTCCGCGCGGACCTGGCGGGCGGGACGCTGGACCTGTGGCCGCTCGGCCTGCTGCACCCGGGCGGGATCACCGTCGCCTCGGCGGTGTCGCTGTTCGTCGAGGCGCGCGCGCTGCCGGCCGAGCGCGAGGGCTGGACGCGCGTGCGCTCGCGCGATCTCGGCCTCGCGCGCAGCTTCCGCGCGGCCAAGCGGGCGGAATCGCGCGGGAAGCTGGAGCTTCTGGAACTGGTCGCGTGCGCCGCGGGGCCGGAGCAGGGTCTGGTGCTGGACTGCCTGTCGCCGGTGCGCGCGGGCTCGGGGCTCGGGACGTCGTCCGCGCTCGGCGTCGCCGCGGCGGCGGCGGCGCTGCGTCTCGGCGGGCACCGCGCGCGGCCGGAGCGCGTGGTGCCGCTCGTGCGCGACCTCGAGGCGCAGGTGCTCGGCATCCCGACCGGGACGCAGGACCACGAGGCGGCGTGGCGCGGCGGGATCGTGCTGCTGGAGCACCGGGCCGGCGGACCGCTCGTGCGCCGCGTGGCCGGGCCGCTGGTGCGGGCGCTCGGCGAGCGGCTGGTGCTCGTGGACTCGGGCCAGGCGCGCAGCTCGGGCCCGTCGAACTGGGACATGGTGCGGCGTCGCATCGACGGCGATGCGGCGGCGGTGCGCGCGCTCTCGGAGGTGGCCGAGGCGGGGCGGCGCGCGGCCGAGGCGCTCGCGCGCGGCGACTGGCGCGCGCTCGGGCGCGCGATGGTCCGCGACCTCGCCGCGCGCGAGGAGTGGTCGCCGCTGGTGCTGACGCCGGCGCTCTCCGCGATCTTCGAGGCCGCGCTGAGGTCGGGCGCGATCGGTTACCGCGTCTGCGGCGCGGGCGGCGGCGGGTACGCGGTGGTGCTGGTCGAGCCGGCGCGCCGCGAGCGCGCCGTCCGCGAGATCGCGGCCACCGGCGCCACGGTCTCGCCCGCGCGCCCGGTCACCCGCGGCCTCCGCCTCTCCCGCGCCGCCGACCGCCGATAAACCGGGTTTTTGTAGGGGCCGCCGCCAGGCGGCCCGGTACGCGACATGGTCCGGGCCACCTCCGCGTTCCCCGCCCGGCCCGCGTCACAGCACGGCCGACCGCCGATAAACCGGGTTTTTGTAGGGGCCGCCGCCAGGCGGCCCGGCACGCGACATGGTCCGGGCCAAGGCCGACTCGCCGCCCCGCGTCACAGCACGGCCGACCGCCGATCAACCGGGTTTATGTAGGGGCCGCCGCCAGGCGGCCCGGCACGCGACATGGTCCGGGCCACGGCCGCACTTCCCGCCCGGCCCGCGTCACAGCACGGCCGACCGCCGACAAACCGGATTTTCGTAGGGGCCGCCGCCAGGCTGCCCGGCACGCGACATGGTCCGGGCCACGGCCGACTCGCCGCCCCGCGTCACAGCACGGCCGACCGCCGATCAACCGGGTTTATGTAGGGGCCGCCGCCAGGCGGCCCGGCACGCGACATGGTCCGGGCCACGGCCGCACTTCCTGCCCGGCCCGCGTCACAGCACGGCCGACCGCCGATAAACCGGGTTTATGTAGGGGCCGCCGCCAGGCGGCCCGGCACGCGACATGGTCCGGGCCACGGCCGACTCGCCGCCCCGCGTCACAGCACGGCCGACCGCCGATCAACCGGGTTTTTGTAGGGGCCGCCGCCAGGCGGCCCGGCACGCGACATGGTCCGGGCCACGGCCGACTCGCCGCCCCGCGTCACAGCACGGCCGACCGCCGATCAACCGGGTTCTTGCAGGGGCCGCCGCCAGGCGGCCCGGCACGCGACATGGTCCGGGCCAAGGCCGACTCGCCGCCCCGCCGCAGAGCGTCAGCGAACGCGCAGGGGGAGCCGGACCTCCTGCTTGCCCGGGGCGCAGAAGCCGCTGGCCTTCACGCAGTAGAAGAAGGTCAGCATGCCGCTCAACTCGGCACCGGCCCGGGTCGGCGTGACCTTGAGGACGAGGGGGTCGATCCGCCGGAACGCGAACTTGTCGGGGTCCTCGATCGGTTCGTGGGTCCCGACGAAGGCCTCGTTCGAAGCCGTCCGCAAGGCATCGGAGCGGTCCAGCTTGAGGGTGATCCCGGGGTACTGGTTCAGCGCGATCCCCCGCGGCGGGGTGACCGCGATCTTGACCGTCGCCTCGCGGCCGACCGGGATCGGGTCGGGGGCCTGCGACAACTCCAGCTTGACCTCGACGCGCGGGGCCTTGGTCTTGGAGGGGACCGGGTCGGCGGCGAGGGGCTGCTGTGCGAGCGCAGCAGCAAGGGCCAGGCCGGTGAGAATTTTTCGCGTCACGGGGCGCCTCGGTCGGGCATCATAGCATCCGCGCGAAACGTGGCCTCGCGGCCGATTTCGCCGTATCAGTAAGCGGTCAGCCCGCCGGGGGCGACGCCCCCGAGGAGGGTGTGTCGATGCGCTCGAGGACCCTGCTGCTCGTCCTGCTGGTTCTCGTGGTCCTGGCCGTCGCAGCCAGCGGCCCGGCGTCGGCCGCGGAGCGGATCCGCTTCAAGAACGGCCACGTGCTCGTGGTCGAACGCTCGCGGCTCGACGGCGACATGATCTACCTCACGCTGCAGGACAAGTCCGAGGTCGGTTTCCCCAAGGCGCTGGTGATCCTGCAGGAAGCTCCCGAGGTGGTGGATGTCACCGCGCCGGCCGGGACGCCGGCCAACTACGCCGGGCGCGGCAAACCGTTAGGCGAGCTGCCGGGCCAGGTCCAGGCGGTCCGCGAGGCGCAGCCGAACGTCTTCAGCAACGTCAGGATCGCGCAGGGCGGAAAGCGGTCGCCGGCGACGTACGGCTTCTCCTACATGGGCAGCGGGGACGCCGGCGCGCCGGCCCCCTCCGGCCCGCCGCCGCAGGCCTCGGCGACATCGCGCCCCTCGCGCCCGGCGCCGGTCGGCACCACACCGGCCGCCTCCGAGTTGAAGGGCGCCTCCGGCACGACCAACGGCTCCGGCGGCCTGCTGGAGGCGAAGAAGGCCCCGCCCGCCAAGCTGCCGTGATCGTCGGCCTGACCGGGCCGAACGCCTCGGGCAAGGGCGAGGTCGCGGTCCTGCTCGCCTCGCGCGGTTACGTTTCCCACTCGCTGTCCGACGTCGTCCGCGAGCGCGCCCTCGCGCTCGGCCTCGACGTGGGCCGCGCGACGCTGATCCGCGTCGGCCAGGAGCTGCGCCGCGAGCACGGCCCGGCGGTGCTCGCCGAGACGATCCTCCCGCGGCTCGGCGCGCGGGCCGTGGTGGACTCGGTGCGCTCGCCGTTCGAGGTCGCGGCGCTGCGGCGCCGGCCCGACTTCCGCCTGCTCGGGCTCGACGCGCCGGTCGAGGTGCGCTGGCGCCGCGCGGTCGCCCGCGGCCGGGAGGGGGACCAGCCCTCGCTCGACGAGTTCCGTCGGCGCGAGGCGCTCGAGAACACCACCAACCCGGAGGGCCAGCAGCTCGCCGCGGCGCTGCGCGAGGCCGACGCCGTCGTGCTCAATGACGGCACGCTGGAGCAGCTCCGGGAGCGGGTCCTGGCCGTCATCGCGGCCTGGGAAGCCGAGCCGGGTGGGCCGCGCGGCGCCGGGGCCGGCGATCCGGCGGGGCACCCCGAACCACGATAGAATCACGCGGTTACGACGCCCGTGCCTGGTGCGGGCGTCCTGCCACGCGGAGGGGTGGAGTGAAGGTCGAGCGTAGACCCATGACGCTCTGGCAGCGCACGTACCTGCCCCAGGTCGTCGAGGGGCTGGCCCGGACGTTCAAGCACGCGATCACGCCTTCCGACCGCGTCACCCGCCAGTACCCCGAGGAGCCGACGCCGATCCCGGCCGGCTACCGGGGAATCCCGGCCCTCGTCAAGGACGAGTCCGGGCGCATCAAGTGCGTGGCCTGCCAGCTCTGCGAGTTCGTCTGCCCGCCGGAGGCGATCAAGATCGTCCCCGGGGAGTTCCCGGAGAGCAACGTCGAGAAGTTCCCCCAGCGTTTCGACCTCAACATGCTGCGCTGCATCTACTGCGGCATGTGCGAGGAGGCCTGCCCCGAGGAGGCGATCTTCCTGACGGACGTCGCCACGTTCGTCGTGGCCTCGCGGGACGAGGCGGTGC
>JAGOJY010000016.1 GCA_017994815.1 Acidobacteriota bacterium | reverse complement strand
GTCGCCCGCGAGGCACAGCTCCAACGAGATCGCGCGGTGTCCCGCGGCGAGCCGCTCGTGCAGCGCCGCCGTCGACAGGCGCGGCAGGAGCGCGATCTGCAGCCCGTCGCTCAGCACCGGCCCCTGCGGCGAGCGGCAGCGCCAAGGGAACAGCGACAATCCGAGGTGCAGCGCGTTGGCCCAGGCCCCGGCGACGAGCCACGTCGCGCCTCCGCCCGCCGCGCACAGCGCGAGCAGCGCCGCGTTCGCGAGCGGGCCCGCGGCGACGATCGCGACCAGCTTGGTCCGCGCCAGTCGCGGCGCGACGAGCGCGGCCCGCGCCTGGCCCGCGACGGGATAGCGGTGCACGTCCCACAGCGTTCCGGCCCAGCGGAAGGCCACCAGCCGCGGTCCGGTCCCGATTACCACGCGCGGGACCGGGGCCCCGGCGAGGCGGGCCGCCGCCCAGTGCCCCAGCTCGTGGAGCAGCGCTGCGACGACCGCCCAGCACACGAACCACGCGGCAAAAACTCCGTAGAGTAGGTGCAAGGCGCCTCCGGATCGACTTCGCGCCGACAATCGGAATGTACGTCCGGGCGAGCAGGGTGGAGCGCATGACCGTCGCGGAATTGGAGGCCTGGCTCGCAAGGTACAAGAGGGCCTGGGAAGAGCACGATCCCGAAGCCGCGGCACGGCTGTTTGCCGAGGACGCGGTGTACCGCGAGTCGCCGTTCCAGTCGGCGCTGGTCGGGCGCGCCGCGATCCGGGGCTACTGGAACGAGGTCGCGCGCGGGCAGCGCGACGTGAGCTTCGCGGCCGAGGTCCTGGCCGGGGGCGAGGGGCGGGGGATCGCCCACTGGTCCGCGACGTTCACCCGGGCGGGGTCCGGGCGCCGCGTCGAGCTGGACGGAGTGTTCGTCCTGCGCTTCGACGAGGTGGGCCTGTGCGTGGAACTGCAGGAGTGGTGGCGGCGCCGCGAGTCGGGCCCGGCGGGCGGGAACCGGCACTCCCGGCCATAATGCCGGGAGCGCGCCGGCCCGTCGCGTGCGCCCGCGCCGCGGAGAGCTTGCAGCACGTGAAGCATGTGACGCGCTGGGTGTACAGAGGACTGGGGCTGCTCTTCGTCGGTCTCGGCATCGCGGGGATCGTGCTGCCGCTGATGCCGGCGACGGTGTTCTTCCTCATCGCTTCCTACTTCTTCGCCCACAGTTCGCCGCGGCTCGACCGCTGGCTGCGCGAGCACCGCTTCATCGGCCCCACGATCCGCGCCTGGCACGAGCACCGCGCGATGCCGCGGCGGGCCAAGATCGTGGCCATCGCGATGGTGTGGATCGCGTCGTGCGTGTCGGTGCTGACGCTGCCGGCCGGCGCCGCGTGGAACGTCGTGCGCGGCTGCATGCTGGTCGTGTGCATCGGCCTGACGCTGTTCCTGACCCGCTTCGTCCGCACCGTTCCCAGCTCGTGACGCCGGAGGACAGGTAGAACACCTGTCGCCGATGCCCGTCCCACACGTGCCGCGCGAGGCCGTCAGCAGCGGGCCGCCTGCGGCGGCGCTAGGGGCAGCTGTCGATGCGGCGCGGGCCGCACTCGGCGCTGACCTGCGGGCGCGGCGTGCCGTCCGACGAGACGCCCGCGCCGCCCTCGCGCCCGCCGAGGTTCGGGACCACGAGGTAGTACTCGTTGCCCGGGCCCGCGGCGAAGCTGCTCGGCGACGTGCGGTTGCACAGCCCCGCGACAGGTGCGTGGTTGTAGGCGCCGGACTGGCCGAGCGCGTCGAGATCGCCGGCCTGCACGGAGTACGCCTGGCCCGGCGCCGCGCCTTCGTTGCACGAAGGGCTCCAGCTGGCCTCGATGGCGGTGCCGCTCCCGCGCGCGAACGTCGCCGTGGCCGGGACCGTGGCCGCCCACGGCGTCGGCTGGCACAACGCCTCGCCCCGCGCTTCGTGCACGAGCTGGACGCGGTCGACGTACCAGCCCTCGTCGGCCCAAGTCGTGCGGTCAGTCGCGAAAATGAACGCGAGGTAGATCTTCTTCCCGATGAATTGCGAGAGGTTGAACGTGCTGGTGACCCAGCCGCCGGAGTTCCCGGTGAACGCCGCGCGGCCCTCCTGCGCGTTGCAGTTGCCCGTGGCCAGGCTGCCGGGATATCCGCCGACCGGGGAGATCGGCACGTACACGTCCTGCCCGTCGTCGCTGGCGTCCACGGCGAGGAAACCGCCGTCGGCCCCGGCCTGCGTCTTGTACCAGTGCGTGAGCGTCAGCGTCGCCGACACCGCACCCGCGGGCAGGTCGATGCCCGGACCGTCGCCGGAGTCCTTGCCCGCGTAGTACAGCCAGGCGTTGTCGTACTGCAGGTACGTGGACCCGGGGCCACGGCCGCAGTGGAAGCTCGAACCGTGCGCCGCGTCCTTGGTCGCGAACTTCCACTCGTCCTTGCGCGTGGCGCCGAGGCACGGGTACTGCGAGACCGCGATCGCCTCGTGGGCCCAGCCGCTGGCCGGGTTCGGGTCGAAGTCCTCGTCCAGGACCACGGTCGGGATGTTGGGCTGGTAGTTGTCGACGACCTCGACCGAGAACGCCCCCGGCCGGTCGCGGTACGTTCCCGGCTCGTTGGTGGACGTGATGTCCACGACGTCGAACACGATCGACGTCCCGCACGGGAACGACGGCGGCACCACGAACGTGTAGCCGCCCGCCTCGGCCGGTCCGCTGGCGCCGGGCGCGAGGTCGCCGTAGCCACGCAGCGCCGGGTCGAGGATCGTCACCCGCGGGTCCGCGTTGGCGAGCCGGGCCTGCACGCCGAGCGCGGTCACCCCGCCCGCGTTGCGCAGGACGGGCGTGGCCTCCCACGTCTCGCCCGGCTCGACGTTCGCGTCGCCGTCACCGTCGACCGGCGACAGCGGCAGCACCAGCGAGTCGAACATGACCATCGGTCCGGGCGGCTCGACCGATACCTGGTACGCGCCGCGGCCGTAGGTGCCGGCGGAGACCACGTTGTGCGTCCGGCCGAAATGCAGGTCGGTGACGACCAGCCCCTCCGGCAGGCCGTCCATGAACGGTTCGAACGTCGCACCGCCGTCGAGGCTGCGGAAGATCCCGATGTCGGTGCCGACGAAGATCTCGGAACTCGTCTTCATCAGCACCGTGTTGGCCGGAACGTTCGGCAGCCCATCGCCGAGCGCGACCCAAGTCCCGCGCGCGACGGTCCACTCCCAGAGGTGCGGCCGGTTGAAGCCGCCGAGCACCGCCAGCGCCCGCTCCGGGTCGCCCGGGTCGCCTGCCACGTCGTTGACCGAGGCCTGCGGGAGCGCGCCGCTGATGTCGGCCCAGGTCAAGCCGTTGTCGGCCGAGCGGAATACCAGGCCGTCGTTGCTCCCGGCGTACGCGACCCGGCTGTCGGTGCGGTTGAACTCGACCACCTGCGTCGTGCCGCCGCGCGTGATGTCGGACGGCCCGACGGGACTCCAGTGCGAGCCGTGGTCGGTCGAGCGGTACAGCCGGTGCGTGCCGAGCAGCAGCGTGCCCGGCGTGTTCGCGTCGAGGGTGTAGGGGGTGACCCAGTTGCAGCGCTCGCCGCTGCCGATGCCGCTGCCCGCGCCGGTGATGCCGGAGAACGAGCCGAGCACTCCGGTGGTGGAGCGCGAAACGCTCGGGTAGCTGCCGGGGTACGAGGTGATGTAGGCGTAATTCGGGTTCTCTGGGTCGATCCGGCACACGAACCCGTCGCCGGTGACGGCCTGCAGGTCCCAGACGTTGCTGGTCGTCCGCACCAGCGACGAGTTGTCCTGCGCCCCGCCGCAGATCACGCCGGGATCCGATTCCTGGTGGTCGATGGCGTAGAACAGGAACAGGTTCAGCGTGGCATTCATGTTGACGAAGCTCGATCCGCCGTCGCTCGACTTCCACATGCCGCCGTCGGAACCGATGTAGAACTTGTTCGGCTCCGCGGGATCGACCAGCATCGCCTGCATGTCCTGGTGCACCTGCTGCGAGCCGCCCCAGCCATTGACCAGCGTGTTCCACGTGGTGCCGCCGTTGGTCGTCTTGAACAGGAGGATCGTGCCGCGGTACACGACGTTCGGGTTGGTGCGGTGCACGCCGAGCGTCATGTTGTACCAGCACTGGCCGTCGCAGGCGCCGGACGACATCTTGCTCCAGCTGCCCCCGCCGTTGGTCGTGCGCCAGAAGTCGCCGTTTTCGAACAGCGCGTAGACGTAGTTGCCGTCGCTCGGCGCGACCGCCAACTCGGTCCGCCCGGTGTTGGCGGACGGCAGTCCCGAGGCGGTCTGCTTGCTCCACGTCACAGCGTTGTTGGTCGAGCGCCAGATGCCCTGGTTCGACGCGGCCCAGTAGATGTCGCGGTTCGTCGGGTCCTGCGCGATCTCGTGGATCGCCGTGTCGGCGATCCGCCGGGCCCAGGTCAGCCCGCCGTCGCTGGTCGTGTACAGCCCGCCGTTGAGCTGCTGGCCCGAGGTGCAGCCGCGGATCGTGCCGCCGACGACGAGGTGGTTCGAGTCGCGCGGGTCGACGATGATCGAGCTGAACGTGGACATGTCGTCGAGCGACGACCCGCCCGAGCCGTTGCGCAGTTCCCAGTTCGCGCCGCCGTCGGCGCTGCGCAGCATGCCGACGCCGAAGTAGCCCTCGCAGCCGGTGACGAAATCTCCGGCGCCGACCCAGATCACGGCATCGTTGTTCGGGTCGACGGCCACGGCGCCCGTGGGCTGCGTGCCGGCGTGCTCGAAGATGTTGGTCCACGACAGGCCGTCGTTGGTCGTCTTCCAGACACCGCCCGCGGCACTGGCGATGTAGACCGCGCCGGTCGAGTCCTTGGCGATCCCCGTGATCCGCCCCGAGACGTCGCCGAAGGCCCAGCCGCCGAAGTGCGACGCGGTCGGCCCCATCGAGACCCAGAAGTTCTGCTGGGCCTCGGCCCCCGCGAAGCGGCGCCGGCGCTGTTCGGTGAGGCGCGTCGCGAGCGAGCGGATCTCCGCGCGGCGAATGGCGGCGGCCTGCTCGGACGAGTCCAGGCCGTCGCGGCGGGTGGACCAGAACCACTCGCGGCGGCGCTTGATCTGCTCTTCCTCGCCGATGCGGCCCTGCGCGAGGCGCGGGGCCCCCGGGCTGTCCGGGAGCAGCGGGGGGCCGGCGAGCGCCGGGACGAGCGGCGCGAGCGCCAGCAGCAGGACAAATCGAACCATGACGCACACGCGCGGACGTTTCATCGGGCACCCTCGAAACGGAAGAGTACGACGAGTTGCTAACGTTCCTCCAACAACGCGAGCTGCCACGTCTCGCGCCCGCCGCGGCGGATGAAGGGCGCCATCGCGAGCTTGCCGGTCGCGCCGATCGCGCGGTCGAGGTAGCCGAGTTCGTCCAGCAGCGCGCGGACCTCCGGCGCCACGCTCGGCCGGAACCCGGCCTCGCGCATCATCAGCAGCCCCTTGGCCCTCAGCGACAGCTCGAGGTGCAGGCGCAGGTAGCACAAGAGGTCGGCCACCACCTCGCCGCGGAAACGCTCGCGGAGCGAGGACAGGTAGCGCCCGACCCGCGAGTCGGACAGCCGGCCGGAGTGGATCAGCTCCAGCATCTCGGTGTCGGCGTCGAAGCCGACGTCGAGCCAGCGGCGCAGGGCGAGTTCGCCCTGGCGGAAGACGACCGCGACCAGCGGCGGCAGGGCGATCAGCACCGCGCAGGCCGAGACGACCGGCGAAAGGAAGAAGTGGTTGAAGACCGAGTGGATCGTCACGGCCGCCGCGAGTCCCAACAGCGAGGCAGCAATCGGCCGGGCGGCGCCGCGCTCGGACAGGCTCTTGGCGATCATGGCCAAGATCGCGCCCGCGCCGCCGTGCATGATCGCGGTGCCGAAGCCGCGGATGATCCAGGTCGCGACCGGCGTGTGCGGCAGGGCCTGCAGGTACCAGAGGTTCTCGACCATCGCGAACCCGGCACCCGCGGCGAAGCCGAGGATCGTCGCATCGACGAGGAAGCCGAGGCGGGAGGTGAGCAGCAGGTAGCCGATCGCGAGCGCTTTCAGTCCCTCCTCGATCAGCGGGGCGAAGTAGCGCGAGTAGGTCGAGGCCTTGAGCGACCCCAGCTCGCTCAGGCCGATGCCAGCCCAGTAGGCGATCCCGGCCATCGCGCCGCCCGCGACGAGCGTCCCGAGCACCAGCCGCGGCCGGACCAGCTTGTAGCTGTCGAGGTAGACCAGCGTCGCGAGGAACAGGGCGACCGGGAGCACGCCCAGACCGATGCGCACGAGGGTCGAGGTCATCGTCGCGCGGATTATGCACGGCCGGGAGACAGGTGGAACCGGTTGCCCGACGACATCGGGCGCGGGGGTCGGCCTGACGCGGTGCACATTTCGTCGGGACACGCTGCGGGCCGGCTGCGCCGGCCCCACCGGAGGGAGCAGTGGTCCGCACGTCTCAGCGGAGGAGCTTGAGCGAGACCATCCACTCGCCGCCGGGGCGGCGGCCGTCTTCGAAGGCGCGCGCGTAGCCGAGCGACAGCGTCGATTCGAGGCTGGAGAACATGACCAGCTTCAGGTCGGCCTGCACGCCGGCGTCGCCGACCTCGCGGCGGCCGGGCAGCCCCTCGGACTCCGCCGCGATGCCGCCGGCGAACAGCGCGAAGTGCAGCCAGTTCAGGTACAGCCCCGGCGAGCCGGCGCGGCGGAAGCGGACCGGCGGCAGCGTCCACTCCAACACGAGCTTGCCATACTGGTTGGCCTCCAGGTCGTTCAGTTCCAGTCCGGGGAAGCTGTAGTGCTCCCGGTAGCGCCGAACCGACTGGTCGTCCACCCAGTTGTTGCCGAACCCGCCGAAGTAGAACTTGGCGAACGGGGAACTCTCGTCCCCGCCCACGGTCGAGCCGGCCGAGCCCCGCAGCCACAGCGAGGAGTGGTCGAGCGGGAGCGGGATGCCGATGTCGATGTCGCCGCGCATCCGCGTGAACAGGTCGGCCCCGACGTGCGTGCCGTTGCCGACGAGCCGCCAGCCCAAGCCCTTTTCGGGCTCGACCCCGCCGATCGTGCGCCGCACCCGCTGGTAGCCCAGCCCGGCGGAAACCGCCTGGAATTCGCCGATGTTCGTCGCGACGTTCTGGTATTGCGGCAGCCGCTCGAGGTTCCAGTAGCCCGCCGCCCCGAGCGAGTACTGCAGCGTGCGCGGCGGCTCATTGATGAGGTAGTTCTCGTACGAGACCGACAGCGCATCGCCCTTGCGGCTGGTCTTGGTCGGCCCGAACAGGTCGTAGAAGTCGGTCCCGTTGTGCGCCGCGCGCACCGTCCACGGCCAGTGGCTGTAGCCGAACGAGGCGTGGATCCGCTCGGTTGTCGCCAGGTCCTCGTCCGGCGAGTACGCCGCCGTCAGGTGCATGGTGTGCAGCCCCGCCGGGTCGGCCCCCTCGAAGCGCACGCCGGCCGCGACGCTGTCCTTGTAACCCTCGAGCACCGGGTAGAGCGAGCCGAGGCGGAACTCGCGCCACGCCGAGTAGTCCCCGTGGCGCAGCGTGACGCTGTCGAGGTCGACCCGGGCCGGCGATCCGGCATTCCAGCCGGTCACGACCGGGTGCCGTTCCACGACCTGCTGGCCGAGGTAGTCGATCGCATTGACGTCCTCGACCACGCCGGTGTCGAGCAGCGCCGGCACGAACCCCTCGGCGGAGTAGCGGAACGCGAACACGCGCCCGTCCGGCAGCGGAAGCGGGCGGAAGTAGCCGCTCTCGGCGTTGGTCAGGGCGTCCATGCGCCGGGCGGCGAAGTCCCAGCGGAACAGGTTCGACACGCCGGTCTGGTACGACGAGCCGTACAGGGAGCGGCCGTCGGCCGAGAACACGAAGTTCGCGGGCGAGTTGACGCCGAAATCGTGCAGCACCTCGTACGAAGCGTCGCCGGCGAGGAGCTTGGCGGTCTGCATCGTGACCAGCCGCTGGTGGCCGTCCACCTCGATCAGCGCCGCCGAGACGGTCTTGCCGTCGGGCGAGATGTCGAGGTCGAACACGTCCTTGCCGTACGGCAGCGTGACCAGCGTGCGCCAGCCCTCGTAGGGCGGCGGGATCTCGATGATCGAGGACAGCCCGTTGTGGTGCTGGACCGCCCACAGGGTGCGGTCGGTCGGGTTGACCACGAGATCGCCGGCGCGGCAGTCCTTCAACAGCAGCCGGTGGTCCCCGGAGGCGAGATCGAGCCGGTGCAGGTCGCGCCAGCCGTTGGAATTGTCGGTCGTGTAGAACAGCGCGTCGCCGGCCGCGTCGTACGCGAGCGAGGTGACGAAGTACAGGGCGGGGGAGGAAACGTCGCCCAGCCGGGACAGCGTCCCGCGCTGGAGGTCGATCGCCGCGATGTGCGCGGTGGTCCCGGGGTAGTTCACGGCGGCGATCACGCGGTTGCGGGCGGCGTCGAAGTACGGACGCGAGGCCGAGCCGAGCGCCCGTGCCACCGCGCGGTCGCGGGTCACCGGGTAGATCCGGATCCGCTCCAGGTTGCGCTGCTGCCAGCGGAGTTCCCACTGGATCCAGCGCGCCCACTCGTCCGCCAGCTCCACGCCGTAGACTTCGCGGAACTGGGCCGAGAAGTAGCGCCGGCTGTCGGGCGTGCGGCTGAACCAGCGCAACACCTTCTCCGGTCCGTGCTCGAGCGCGAGGTACACCACGAAGCGCGTGCCGTACAGGTACGAGTTCTGTCCGACCTGGAAGTCGATCGTCGTGCCCTCGGACTCCAGCCCGACGATGTCGTAGAAGTGCCGGTCCTCCAGCGCCATGGTCCGGAAGACCATCTCGTCGTAGCCGCCGAGGACGCGGCCCAGCCCGCCCGCCATCCAGGTCTCGAGGAACACCGCGATCCCCTCGTGGTACCAGCGCGGCGAGTACCAGCGGGGGCTGGTCAGGTAGCTGTAGAACATCGACAGCGGGTTCTCGGTCGTCGGCGCGACCTTCCCGGTGAACAGCGAGCGCCAGCGCAGGTCCGGCCCGGCCGCCTTGTCGGTGGCCACGACGTGGACCAGCTCGTGGTGCATGAGCCAGTTCAGCCGCTCGTTGGCCGGCATCGTCTCGTAGACGTAGTCGAACGGCTCGATGCCGATGCTGATGAAGTTCCACGGGACGGTGGATGTCCCGCCGTGACCGTAGTCGCCGAAGTCGTGCAGCAGGACGACGATCTTCTCCGAGGGGGTGTAGTCGAAGAGCTGGCGGTGGAAGCGCAGCGAGTTCTCGAAGCAGCGCACGAGGTGCGGGACCAGGTACTCGTGGTCCTTGCTGTAGTAGACGACCTTCAGGAACTCCGTGTCGTAGGAGTAGAGGTGCAGCCCGCGCTCGGGTTCTGCGGCCGCCGCCGCGGCGACGCAGGCGACGGCCACGCCAAGCGCGACGGCGAGCCGCCCCGCCGTTCTTCGATCAGCCATCGGCGCCTCCCACGCCAGGCCGACAGACGAGCCGGGAGGGCCGCGTGCGCGGCCCGCCCGGCCCGTCCCCAACACGGACCGTCAGAGCTGGGTCTTCGCCCCCAGGATGTCCTGCCGGCGCGCTTCGAACCGCGTGGTCGCGGAAGCCAGCTCCGCCATCAGCCGCTCCATGCGCTCCGGCCCGATCGCCTGCACGTTCGCGCCGAGGTCGGCCTTCATGCTGCCGAGGTACGCCTCGATGGTCTTCACCGACTCCGGCCCGACGGGCAGCGACTTCGCGCCCATGAACTGCTGCATCGCGCCGAGCTGGGCCTGCATGCTGGCGCCGAGCCGCTCCCCGACGGCCTGCGTGCTGGACTCGAGGATCTGCGAGCTGGCCGCGAGGCTGAGCTTCATGTTGTCGGCCCCGCCGCCGGCCACCGCCTGCGCGCTGGACTCCAGGTTGCGCTTGGAGGCTTCCAGCGCCTCGCGCATCGCGCCGAGCGTGCCGTGCTCGCGCGAGATCGCCTCGAGCTGGTTGCGCATGCCGAGGAAGGTCTGCTTCTGCAGGTTGACCGCGCCGCCTTCGAGGACCGAGGCGAGGTTGTCGAGCGCGGACACGTTGTCGAAGCGGCCGCCCGCCTGGCGCCGCATCTCGAGGACGCTCTGCTGCTGCAGCGACATCGCCTCGAGCTGGGCCTTGCGGGCCTCGAGCGCCTGGCGCTTCGCCGCGAGCTGGCTGCGGGCCTCGAGAGCGCGCGTCGCCGCGCCGAGGGCGTCGGCGGAGGTCGCGGCCGCGAGGTCGACCTGCAGCCGGCTCAAGCCCTGCGGACCGACGAACGCGACCTGGCTGTCGAGCGTGCTGACGATCGCGTCGAGCTGGGTGCGGATCGCGTTGAGCGAGGCCGCGTCGATCGCGCTCTTGGCCTCCAGGAGGCTCGTCGCGCTGTCGAGCTGCGAGCGCGCGGCGAGGAGCGTCTTGGCGTCGAGGTGGTTCGCGCTCGCCTCCAGGAGCTGCGCGGCGATGTCGCGGTAACCGTGCGCGTCGGTCGCCGAGCGCTGCTCGAGCGCGGCGGAGTGGTTGGCCAGCGCCGCGGCGATCGTCTCGATCTTGCCGGCCACGGCCTTCGCGTCGAGGCTGTCCTTCGCCGCGAGCTGGGTGAAGCTGCGCAGGTCGGCGGCGATGTTGGCCAACGTGGTGGAGTCACCGAGGAGGTTCGCGAAGCCGGCGTCCTCGGGCGCGGCGACCGTGCCGCCCAGCTTCACGTCGCCTTCGCCGATCTGCTCGGCCCGGTACTTGGTCACCTGCCCGACGGTCCCGGCGACATCCTCGGCCGGCGGCTGCCGCATCAGCCCGATCACGATCACGGCGATCACGGCCGCGGCGACGATGCCAATGATTGCGAAAACGTTGCGCTTCATGCTTCACCCCCTTGGACGCCCGCGCGTCGGATCGCGACGGCCGTCATCTCCAAGTACAAGCCATCGGCCCGGAAGTTGGCGATCACCGGCCGGGCCCTCCCGTTCCATCGAGAACCACCTCGCCCGCGCCGACCGGTGCGCCGACGCGCGGGCGCAGTTCGCAGCGCAGGCGCGCCCCCACCGCGGAGTCGAGGAGCACGCGCACGCGTCCGGGCCCGAGCGTCAACTCGCCCGGGCGGCTGCTCACGACCGCGTCCCCGCCGGCGAGCCGGGCGAACTCCGAAACCCGCACCTCGGCCGGGTCGAACGCCAGCACCACGGCGCCCTCGCCGGCGAGGTCCACGTCCAGCCGCACCCCGCCCGGGATCGCGCTGGCGGCCAGCCGCCCCCGCAGGCCGCCCGCGTCGAGCGGAAGATCGGCGAAAGGCGCGCCGGCGCGCGCGTTGGCGATCGAGCCCGAGACCGCGGCCGGTTCCACCTCCGCGAACTGGCGGGCGACGAGGTGGTAGCCGAGCGCGCCGAGCACGATCCCCGCCGCCGCGGCCCAGATCCTCCGCGCGGCGGAGGACCGCCCGGGGAACCGCCGGGTCGCCGGCCGCCCGGTGCGCGCGCGCACCGCGGCCGCGATCTCCGCGCCGAAGCCCAGCGGCGGCTCGACCTCGCCGGCCTCGTCGAGCAGCGCCGTGACCTCGCGCAGTTCGTCGCGGGCCCGGCGCAACTCCGGGTCCGCCGCGAGCCACTGCGCGAGCAGGCGGCTCTCCTCGGGCGACAGGTCGCCGTCGAGTTCGCGCTGGACCAGCTCGAGCCGATCGTCGCGCGCGCTCACCGGACCCCCTTGTGGCACAGCTCGCGCCGCAGGAGCTGGCGCGCGGTGAACAGGCGCGACTTCACCGTCTTCTCCGGCACGCCGACGATCCGTGCGATCTCGTGATACCCGAGGTGCGAGAAGTGGCGCAGCACGATCAGCAGGCGGTGGTCCGGTTCCAGGCCGAGCAGCGCCGCCTGGACCTGGCGCGAGGTCTCGCTCGACGCCGCGAGTTCCTCCGCCGAGCGCCCCGGCGCCGGCGGATCGCCCGCGAGCGGCGCGCGGCGCCGGCTGCCGCCCGCGACGTTGAGCGCCTCGTTCATCGCGATCCGGTAGATCCAGCTGAAGAACTTGTGCCGCTCATCGAACCGCTCCAGGTTCTCCCAGGCCTTGAGGAACGTTGTCTGCGCGACGTCCCGCGCCTCCTCGGCGTCGCCGAGCACGCGGTAGGCGAGGTTGTAGATCGCCTTGCCGTGCTCGCAGACCAGCTCGTCGAACGCCCGCGTGTCGCCCGCGAGGCACGCTCGGACCAGCGCCGCGTCGTCCGCTCCGCTCATAAGTACAAGCCGGGGCCCCGGGAGTTGGTGCTCACGTCGTTCCCGGGGCGGCGTCGATCTCGAACACCTGGTCGAAGCCGGAGAACCGGAAGACGTCCTGGATGTGCCGGTTCGGCCGCACCAGCCGCAGGCCACGCCCGCGGGAGGCGACCAGCCGCTTCTGCGCCCGGAGCAGCGCCCCCAGCCCCGCGCTGGAGATGTAATCCAGGCCGGACAGGTCGACCGTCACGGGCTCCTCGACCCTTTGCAGCACCGCCTCGGCCTTCTCGAGCTGCGCGGCGTCGAACCTGCCGCTGAGCGTCAGGCTGCCGTCTTCTTCCCGTCGTATCTCGAACATCACCTCACCCGGTAACCTGGTCCGGGCCCTCGGGCCCGGGGTCGATGGTGCGCTGGACGCGGATCGTGCTGCGCCGGCCCTGGTGCTCGTAGTCCACGCGGTCGGCGAGCCGCCGCACGAGGTGCAGGCCGAGCCCGCCCGGTTCGCGTTCCGCGAGCGGCGCGTCGACCCGCGCCGGGGGCGCGCGGCGGACATCGAACGGGGCGGCGTCGTCGTCGACGAGCTGGACCGTCACCCGGTTCCCGTCGCGCTCGAGGCGCACCTGCACCGGGGCGCCGCGCGGGTTGTACTTGACGATGTTGGTGAACAGCTCCTCGAGCGCGAGGTCGAGCGCGAACCGGTGCGCCGGCTCGATCGCCTGTTCGGCGTAAAACCCCGCCGTGAAGGCGAACAGCGCCTCCAAGGAGTCGAGCGCGCGCCGGAACTCCCCTTCCGCAACGATCATGCGTCCGCCGCGAACGGACGTGCGGGGCGGTGCCCCGGAACCGGGCCCGCCCGCGGCGCTCCTCGCCGTCCCCTGAGCCGGAGCGCCGGCCGAACCATACTCCGGCCGCGCGCCCGCCGTCCACGCCGCCGCGGTCAGGGCAGTCGGCGGACGAGCACGATCGTGATGTCGTCGCCCTGCGGGCGCCCCTGGCCGAACTCCCGCAGCCTGTCGAGCAGCGCCTGGCACAGCCCGGCCATCGGCGCGGCGTGGTGACGGCGGACGATTTCCTCCACCCCGGCGATGCCGAACTCGGTCCCCGCGGCGTCCTGGTACTCGAACACACCGTCGGTCATCAGCCCGAGGATGTCGCCCGGGGCCAGCTCGAGCGACTGCGGCGGCTTGGGCGGAAGGCCGGCGAAAAGACCGAGCGGCATCGTCGTCGCGCCGCGCCACTCGAACTGCCCGCTCGCCGCGTGGAACAGCAGCAGCGGGCCTTGCCCGCCCGAGTGGTAGCGCACGGCGTGCGCGCAAGCGTCGAGCTGGCCGAGGAACACCGTCACGAAGCGGTGATCCGCGAGGTCCTGCGCGAGCTGGTCGTTGATGTGCTCGAACGCCTCGTCCAGCCCCGCGCCGAGGCGCAGCGCGACGCGCAGCATCGAGCGGACCTGCGTGGCCGACAGCGCCGGCCCGACGCCGTGGCCGGTGGCGTCGCCGACCAAAAGCATCAGCCGCTCCTGCTCCAGCGGCACCAGGTCGAACGCGTCGCCGCCGGTCTGCTCGGCCGGCCGGACCAGCCCGGCGATGTCGTAGCCCGGCAGGTCCGGCATGCGCGACGGCACGATCGCCATCTGGATCTCGCGCGCGACCTCCAGCTCGCGCTCCAGCCGTTCTTTCTCCAGCGCCAGCTCCTGCAGCCGCGAGCGCTCCACGGCGACGGCCAGGCTGTTGCCGAGCGCGGACAGGACGTCGAGGTCGAACCCGTCGAACGCGCCGGTGCGGCTGGTGGTGTCGACGTAGATCAGCCCGTCCACCGCGTCGCCGTGCCACAGCGGGGCGGCCATCGCCGAGCGGATGCCGAGGCCCGCGATCGAGTGCCCGAGCGCGAAGCGCTCGTCGACCTGGGCGTCGGTCGTGATCACCGACATGCGGTCGCCGATCACCTTGCTCGCGATCGACTGCGACAGGCCGAACGGCGAGGACGCGCCGGGGCGCGACGAGGCGTCCTGCACCGAGCGCGGGACCAGCTCGCCGGCCGCGTCGCGCAAGGCGATCATGCCGCGCTCGACCGGCAGGTACTCGAACACCAGCTCGAGCATCCGACGGAACGTCTCGTCGAGCGAGGTGCTGGCCAGGACCGTTTCCGAGGCCCGGCTGGAGATGGCGACCAGCTTCTTCAGGCGCTCGAGCGGGTCGACCTTCGGCGCGGGCTCGCCGGCCTGGCTCGCCAGGTGGCTGAAGTCGGTCGCCGAGCGGAACATCGTCTCGCCGCCGGTCCAGCCCGGCCCGCCGAGCGGCGCGCGCGCCGCGGGCGGCGCGGGCAAGGCCGCGTCCTGGAACACCAGCGCGACCTCGTGCAGGAAGATCCGGTCGCCGTGCCGCAGGTCCTTGTCCGTCCCGGCGAGCTCGTTGACGCGCGTACCGTTCTTGCTGCCGAGATCGACCACGCGCCACGTGCCGCCGTGCCGGGTCAGCCGCGCGTGGTGCCGCGAGATCGCGTGGTGCGCGATGACGATGTCGCAGTCCGGCGCGCGGCCGATCGTGATCTCGTCCTTGTCCAACGGCATGACGACACGCTTGCCGGCCACTTCGTAGACGATCTCGAAGGCCATGCGGTTCTCCCCGCCAGAGGATAGCGCGCCCCGGCCCCGCGGGCGCGGCGGCCGATCAAGAGTTGGCCAGCGAGGAGAGCACGCCGAGCAGGACCTCGTGCTGCACCGGCTTGAGCAGGTGCTCGTCGAAGCCGGCCTGCCGCGACCGCTCGCGGTCGCGCTCCTGCCCGTAGCCGGAGAGCGCGACCAGCCGGATTTCGGGCAGCTCGGCCCGCAGCCGCGCCGCGACCTGGTAGCCGTCCAGCCGCGGCAGCCCGATGTCGAGCACGACCACGCGCGGGCGCACGGAGTGGGCGGCCTCCAGCGCGGCGAGGCCGTCGTAGGCGACCGCGACCTCGTACCCGGCCAGCGCCAGGAACTCCGACAGCAGGTCGGCCGAGTCCCGGTTGTCGTCCACGACGAGCACGCGTGAGCCGGGACCGTCCGCCGCGCGGCGGGTGACGGGGGCCTCCGGCTCCGGCGCCGGCGCATCGGCCAACAGCGGCAGGTGCAGCGTGAAGACGCTGCCGCAGCCGGGGCCGTCGCTGTGGGCGCTGACGCGCCCGCCGTGCAGCGCCATCAGCTGCCGCGCCAGCGTCAGGCCGATGCCCAGCCCGCCGGTCGAGCGTGCCAGCGAGTTGTCGAGCTGCGCGAACATGTCGAAGATCTGCTCCAGCATCTCGGGCGCGATGCCCAGCCCCTTGTCGCGGACCTCGATCCGGGCCTCGGTGCCGTCGCGCCCGGCCGTGACCTGGATCTGTCCCGGCTCCGGGCTGTACTTCGCCGCGTTCGTCAGCAGGTTCCCCAGCACCTGCTCCAGCCGCACGGGATCGCCGTTGATCCACAGCGGTTCGCCCGGCGTGATCTGCACGATGGCGTGGCCCCGGCTCTCGACGAAGCCGCGCGCCGAGGCGACGGTCTGCTCGACGACGCGCCGCAGGTCCAACGGCTGCAGGTGCAGTTCGACCTTGCCCCGCGTCAGCCGCGACAGGTCGAGCAGGTCGTCCGTCAGGCGGGCCAGGTGCGAAACCTGCCGCGCGATGACCTCCATCGAGTCCTGCGAGCGGCCGCGCAGCGCCGGCGTGCGGCAGGCCTCGACCGCGTACGAGATCGCGGCCAGAGGATTGCGCAGCTCGTGGGCCAGGACGGCGAGGAACTCGTCCTTGCGTCGGTCGACCTCGAGCCGCTCCTGCTCCATCCGGCGGGCCTGCGTCACGTCGCGCACGATCTCGGTGAAGCCGACGATCGCGCCGTCCTCGTGCATCGGCGTCAGCACCGCGTTGCCGAGGAACCGTCCGCCGTCCCTGCGCCGGTACCACGCGTCGCGCTCGCTGCGGCCCGACAGCGCCGCGCGCTCGCGGTGCTCGCGCGCGCCGACGAGGGTGGCCTCCGCCTCGCCGTCGGCAAGGAGCAGCGCGTGGTCGCGCCCGAGCGCCTCGGCGTCGTCGAGCTGGAACATCCGGGCCGTGCCCGAGTTCCAGCTGGTGATGCGCCCGGCGAGGTCGAGCGAGAAGATCGCGTAGTCGCGCGCGCTCTCGATCATCAGCCGCAGCTTCTCGTCGGCCGAGCGCAGCGCGCGCTCGGCGTCGCGCCGCAGCGCGACCTCGGCCCGGCGCAGCAGCTCGGACTGGCGCTGGATCTCGGCGGTCTTGCGGAACAGGTCGGCGAACACCCCGACCTTCGTGCGCAGGACGCCGGGATCGACCGGCGTCAAGAGGTAGTCCACCGCGCCGAGCGAGTACGCCTGGCGCAGGCCGACCTGCTCCGGGTCGGCGGTCAGGAAGATGATCGGCGTGCGCGCGGAGCTGGGCCGCTGGCGGATCATCGCCGCCGTCTCCAGCCCGTCGATCCCCGGCATGTTGACGTCGAGCAGGATCACCGCGAAGTCCGACCGCAGCAGGCAGCGCAGGGCGTCGGCCCCGGAGCGCGCCAGCGTCAGCTCGAGCCCCATGCCGTCGAGGATCGCCCCGAGCGTCAGCAGATTGTCCTCGCGGTCGTCGACCACGAGCACGCGCACCGTCGTGTCGGGAGGTTCCCCGTGCGGGATCGCGGAGGCCGGGGGCATTAGCGGTGCAGCCACGAGCGGCAGACGTTGAGCAGCTGGTTCGAGTCCACCGGCTTGGAGAGGTAGTCCCAGGCCCCGGCCTCGAGGCACTTCTCCCGGTCGCCCTTCATCGCCTTGGCGGTGACCGCCACGATCGGCAGCGCCCGGTGCTGCGGCATGCTGCGCACCGCGCGGATCGTGTCGTAGCCGTCCATGTCCGGCATCATGATGTCCATCAGCACCAGCTCGATCTCGGGGATCGCGGTCAGCTGCTCGAGCGCCTCGCGGCCGCTCTCCGCCGGGATCACCACCAGCTCGTGCTGCTCCAAAACGCTGGTCATCGCGAAGATGTTGCGGATGTCGTCGTCGACGATCATCACCTTGCGCCCGGCGAGTCCGTCGTTGCCCTCGTGCAGCGAGCGCACCGCGAGCTGCACGTCGCCGGGCAGCTCGTCCAGCGTGCAGTGCAGCGCCAGGGTGGCCAGGTCCAGCAGCCGGTCGGCGGACTGCGCGAGCCGCACCGGCAGGTCGCGCACGGCTCCTTCCGCGGCGTGCTCGGGCCGCGGCGCGAACAGCACCGCCGGCACGCTGCGCGCGCGCGCGGCGGCCGAGAGGAACTCGCCGATGCGCTGGCCGGGCAGGTCCGGCGCCACGACCAGGAGGTCGGCCGCCGCCCGCTCCAGCGTGGCCAGGGCCTCGGCCGAGGTGGTCGCGAGCGTCGTGCGGGCCGGCAGCCCGCGCAGCGCGTGGCGCAGCTCGGCCGCGGTCGGCTCCGCCGCGGCCACGACGACCTGGCGCTCCGCGCGGTCGAGCACCCTTTCGCAGGCCTCGAACACCCGCAGCAGCGACTCGCGGACGGTGATCGGCTTGGCCAGCGCGCCGACCGCCCCGAGCGCCGCCGCGCGGTGCAGGTCCTCGGCCGCCGAGATCACGTGCACCGGGATGTGGCGCGTCGCCAGGTCGCCCTTGAGCCGCTGCAGCACCAGCCAGCCGTCCATGTCGGGCAGGCGGATGTCGAGCGTCACGAGGTCCGGGCGGTGCTCGCGGGCCAGCATCAGCGCCGAGGCGCCGGAGGCCGTGATCAGGCCCTTGAAGCCGCGTTCGTGCGCCAAGTCGAGCAGGATCCGCGCGAACGCGAGGTCGTTGTCCACGATCAGCGCCACGCGCTGGCCGGGGGCGATCTCGGCCCGGTCGTCCAGCGCCTCGCCGACCGCGTGGTTCTCCTGCGCCGCGAGCCCGCGCAGGGACTCCGTCGCCGAGGCGCGGACCACGGTCTCGCGCGCGGTCAACAGCGGCTCGTTGGCGCCCGCCTCGGCCGCGATCCGCCGCGCGCCGAGTTCCGGCCCCGCCAGTGGCAGGTACAGCGTGAACGAGCTGCCGACGTGCGGCCGGCTCTCGAGCGTCAGTTCGCCGCCCAGCAGCCGGCTGAGCTCGCGGCTGATGGCGAGGCCGAGCCCCGTGCCGCCGTACTTGCGGCTGGTGCTGCCGTCGGCCTGCTGGAACGCCTCGAAGACGATGCGTTGCTTGTCCCGCGGGATGCCGATCCCGGTGTCGCGCACGGCGATCGCCAGCACCTCGCCCGCCGCGGCCAGCGATTCGATCGACGGGTCCCAGCCTTCCGTGCAGCGCCGCAGCTGCAGGCGCACCGACCCGCTCTCGGTGAACTTGAAGGCGTTCGAGAGCAGGTTCTTCAGGATCTGTTGCAGGCGCTTGGCGTCGGTGCGCATCGAGACCGGCAGGTTGCGCTCGAAGTCGAGGACGAACTCCAGCCGCTTGGCCTCCGCCACGTGCCGGAACGTGCGCTCGACGTAGTCCCGCAGGTCGCTGACCCGGTACTCGGCGATGTCCACGGCCACGGTGCCGGACTCGATCTTCGACAGGTCGAGGATGTCGCTGATCAGCGTCAACAGGTCGTTGCCCGCGGCGTGGATCGTGCGCGCGAACTGCACCTGCTTGGCCGTCAGGTTCCCGTCGGTGTTCTGCGAGAGCTGGTCGGCCAGGATCAGCAGGCTGTTCAGCGGCGTGCGCAGCTCGTGCGACATGTTGGCCAGGAACTCGGACTTGAACTTCGAGGTCAGCGCGAGCTGCTTGGCCTTTTCCTCCAGCGCCTGCCGCGCCTGCTCGACCTCGGAGTTCTTGCGCTCGACCTCGACGTTGCGTTCGGCGAGGAGCTTGGCCTTCTCCTGCAGCTGCTGGTTCGCCTCGCGCAGCTCTTCCTGCTGCAGCTGCAGCTCGCGCGCGAGCGACTGCGACTGCTCGAGCAGGTCCTCGGTCCGCGTGTTGGCCTCGATCGTGTTCAGGACGACGGCAATCGTCTCGGTGAGCTGGTCCAGGAGCGCGTGGTGCGCCGGCGTGAAGTACTCCAGCGAGGCCAGCTCCAACACGCCCTTGACGGTGCCCTCGAAGACGATCGGCAGGACGACGATGTTGGCCGGCGCGGCCTCTCCCAGCCCCGAGGCGATCCTGAGGTAGCCGGTGGGCGCGGCGTGCAGCACGACCTTGCGCTTGTCGAGCGCACACTGGCCGATCAGCCCCTGGCCGGCCTTGAGCTTGGCGCCGTAGGCCGCACCGTCGGTCTGGGCGTAACCGGCCAGAAGCTCCAGCGGCGCGTCCTCGTTCGCCGGGTCGAAGCGGTACAGGACGGCGTGATGCGCCGCGACGACCGGCGCCAGCTCGGAGAGGATCAGCCGGCCCACGGTCAGGAAGTCCTTCTGGCCCTGCAGCATGCGGCTGAACTTGGCCAGGTTGGTCTTCAGCCAGTCCTGCTCGCTGTTCTTGAGCGTGGTGTCCTTCAGGTTGCGGATCATGGCGTTGATGTTGTCCTTCAACGCCGCGACCTCGCCGCGCGCCTCGACCGTGATCGAGCGCGTCAGGTCGCCCTCCGTCACCGCCGTCGCCACCTCGGCGATCGCGCGGACCTGCGTCGTCAGGTTTTGCGCCAGCTGGTTGACGTTGTCGGTCAGGTCTTTCCACGTGCCCGCGGCGCCGGGGACGCGCGCCTGCCCGCCGAGCTTGCCCTCCACGCCGACCTCGCGCGCCACCGTCGTGACCTGGTCGGCGAACGTCGCCAGCGTGTCGATCATGCCGTTGATCGTGTCCGCCAGCGCCGCGATCTCGCCCTCCGCGCGCAGCGTCAGCTTGCTCTTCAGGTCGCCCCGCGCCACGGCGGTCACGACCTTGGCGATGCCGCGGACTTGGCTCGTCAGGTTGCCCGCCATCGAGTTGACGGAGTCGGTCAGGTCCTTCCACGTGCCGGAAGCGCCCTCGACGCGCGCCTGCCCGCCGAGCTTGCCGTCGGTGCCGACCTCGCGCGCCACGCGCGTCACCTCGGCGGCGAACGAGCTGAGCTGGTCCACCATCGTGTTGACCGTGCTCTTCAGCTCGAGGATCTCGCCCTCGGCGTCGACGGTGATCTTCTTCGACAGGTCGCCCGTGGCGACCGCGGTCGTCACGGCGGCGATGTTGCGGACCTGGCTCGTCAGGTTGCCGGCCATCGAGTTGACGTTGTCGGTCAGGTCCTTCCAGGTCCCCGACACACCTTCGACGCGGGCCTGGCCGCCGAGGTTGCCCTCGGTGCCGACCTCGCGCGCCACGCGCGTCACCTCGGCCGCGAACGAGCGCAGCTGGTCCACCATCGTGTTGATCGTGTCCTTCAGCTCGAGGATCTCGCCGCGCACGTCGACCGTGATCTTCTTCGACAGGTCGCCGGCGGCGACCGCCTTGGTGACCTCGGCGATGTTGCGCACCTGCGCCGTGAGGTTGCCGGCCATCGAGTTGACGGAGTCGGTCAGGTCCTTCCACGTGCCGGCCACGCCGCGCACGTCGGCCTGCCCGCCGAGCTTGCCGTCGGTGCCGACCTCGCGCGCCACGCGCGTCACCTCGGCCGCGAACGAGCTGAGCTGGTCCACCATCGTGTTGACGATGTTCTTCAGCTCGAGGATCTCGCCCTTGACGTCGACGGTGATCTTCTTCGACAGGTCGCCGTTGGCGACGGCCTTGGTCACCTCGGCGATGTTGCGGACCTGGCTGGTCAGGTTGCCGGCCATCGAGTTGACGGAGTCGGTGAGGTCCTTCCAGGTCCCGGCCACGTCCTGCACCTCGGCCTGCCCGCCGAGCTTGCCCTCGGTGCCGACCTCGCGCGCGACGCGCGTCACCTCCGAGGCGAACGAGCGCAGCTGGTCCACCATCGTGTTGATCGTGTTCTTCAGCTCGAGGATCTCGCCCTTGACGTCGACCGTGATCTTCTGCGTCAGGTCGCCGCTGGCGACGGCCTTGGTCACCTCGGCGATGTTGCGCACCTGGGCGGTCAGGTTGCCGGCCATCGAGTTGACGGAGTCGGTCAGGTCCTTCCACGTCCCGGCCACGCCCTTCACGTCGGCCTGCCCGCCGAGCTTGCCCTCGGTGCCGACCTCGCGCGCGACGCGCGTCACCTCCGAGGCGAACGAGCGCAGCTGGTCCACCATCGTGTTGACGGTGTCCTTCAGCTCGCGGATCTCGCCCTGCACGTCGACCGTGATCTTCTTCGACAGGTCGCCCTTGGCCACCGCCGTCGTGACCTCGGCGATGTTGCGCACCTGCGCCGTCAGGTTGCCGGCCATCGAGTTGACGGAGTCGGTCAGGTCCTTCCACGTGCCGGCCACGCCGCGCACGTCGGCCTGCCCGCCGAGCTTGCCCTCGGTGCCGACCTCGCGCGCGACGCGGGTGACTTCGGAGGCGAACGAGCTGAGCTGGTCCACCATCGTGTTGATCACGTTCTTGATCTGCAGGATCTCGCCCCGCACGTCGACGGTGATCTTCTGCGTCAGGTCGCCGTCGGCGATCGCGGTGGCGACCTTCGACACGTCGCGGAGCTGGACCGTCAGGTTGCTCGCCATCGAGTTGACGGAGTCGGTCAGGTCCTTCCACGTACCGGCGACGCCCTGCACGTCGGCCTGCCCGCCGAGCTTGCCCTCGGTGCCGACCTCGCGTGCGACGCGCGTCACCTCCGAGGCGAACGAGCGCAGCTGGTCCACCATCGTGTTGATCGTGTCCTTCAGCTCGCGGAACTCGCCCTTGACGTCAACCGTGATCTTCTTCGTCAGGTCGCCGCTGGCCACGGCGGTCGTGACCTCGGCGATGTTGCGCACCTGCGCCGTGAGGTTGCCGGCCATCAGGTTGACGTTGTCGGTCAGGTCCTTCCACGTGCCGGCTACGCCGGCGACCACCGCCTGCCCGCCGAGCTTGCCGTCGGTGCCGACCTCGCGCGCCACGCGCGTCACCTCGGCGGCGAACGAGCCGAGCTGGTCCACCATCGTGTTGACGGTCGTCGCCGTGCGCAGGAACTCGCCCTCGAGCGGCGCCCCGTCCACGGTCAGTTCCATCCGCTGCGAGAGGTCGCCGCGGGCCACCGCGCCGATCACGCGCGAGATGCTGACCGTCGGCTGGACCAGATCGCCGATCAGCGTGTTGACGGACGACAGCGCCTCGCGCCACTCGCCGCGCATCTCGCCCAAAGACGCGCGCTGGCCGATGCGTCCTTCGCGGCCGACCAGCCGGCTGACGCGCCGCAGCTCGTCCACGAGCTGGGCGTGCTGCTCGGCCAGTTCGTTGAACGCGGCGGCGATCTTGCCGTCGATGCCGACGAGGTCGGGCGGAAGGCGGACGTCGAGCTGGCCACGCTGGAGAGCTTGCAGACCTGTGAGCAGTTCGGCTCCCGTGAGTTCGCGAGCACTTTCGGCGAACATCCGGCGACCTCGTTGGACGGGTGGCGCGGCGGACGGGCGTTCGCCGCAAGGACCGGGCAAATTCTGGCACGGAGCCGGTTCTCCCGCCGCCAAATGTTGAACGGCCGGTCATTACCCGGCGGTTAGCGTATCCTGCCGCGATGCGAGCCGTGGCGATCCTGTGCGCGCTGGCCGGTCCGGCCCTTTTGGTCTCCTGCAACGCGGGCCCGGCACGGGCCATCGATGCCGGGCCCAGCTTCAAGGGGCGCGCCGGCTGCTTCCTCCTGCTCGATCTCGGCAGCGGCGAGTCGCTGACCTGGGGCACGCTGTGCGACGAGCGCTCCAGCCCCTGCTCGACGTTCAAGATCCCCAATGCCCTGATCGGGCTCGACAGCGGTGTGCTGGAGGACGAGCGGCACGTGTTCCGCTACGACGGGCAGCCGCGGCGGCGAACCGAGTGGAACAAGGACATGCAGCTCGGCGAGGCCCTGCGGACCTCGTGCGTCCCGTGCTTCCAGGAGCTGGCGCGCGCGATCGGGCCGGAGCGCATGCGTTCCTACCTCGACAGGTTCGACTACGGCAACCGCGACACCAGCGGCGGCATCGACCAGTTCTGGCTCGGCAACAGCCTCGCCATCAGCCCGCGCGAGCAGCTCGATTTCCTCGCCCGGCTCTATCGCGACCAGCTGCCGGTGAAACCGGCGGCCGCCGCCACGGTGCGCCGGCTGCTGGTGCAGGAAGAGGCGCCGGGGTGGTCGTGGAGCGGCAAGACCGGCAGCTGCCAGTTCGAGGGACGCCCGCCGCACGGCTGGTTCGTCGGCCACGTGCACCGCGGCGATCGGCAGGCGGTGTTCGCGACCTTCATGCGCGGCGAAGGCGCCTGGGGCATCGAAGCCCGCGCAGCCACCGCCGAACTGCTGCGCCAGCACGGCTGGTGGGGACTGGCCCAGGCCCCGTCCCCGTGAATCGCGGCTGCTGTTTCCGGGCGACCAGAGGCCACTAGAAGGGAGGCCCGGGGACAGGTGTTCCACCGGGTGTTCCACCGGTTTCCGGCACGTGGCTCAGGGCCACGGCCGCGTCGAGCTGGCGCCAGTTGTCGAGCGCGCCGCACGCAGCCACGAGCAACGCGAGCGCGAGCGCCACGCGGCGCGCCGGGGTGCGCACCGCGAGGGCGGCGAGCGGCAGCAGCACGGCGAGGAAGTGCGGCGCGTAGAGGAACGTCTCGCGCCCGTAGAACAGGTGCAGTCCGAGCTGCATCGCGAGCAGGCCGGCACAGGCGATGCGGAAGCGCGGGTACTGCCGGAGCCGGACGAAACCCCAGCCGCCGAGCGCAAGCAGCGCGACCCACCCCGTTGCGGCCGCCGCACCCCAGGTACCGGCCGAGCCGAGCGCGGAGTCCTGCATCCGCACGGCGATCTTGTCCGTTTCGCCGATCGGCTCGAGGTACAGCGCGGGTGCCGCGAACGTGTGGACGACGGCCGCCCGGAGCACGGGCCACGGGCCGCCCTCCCCGGGCACGTAGCGCAGCTCGTGCTGCAGGACGATGTTGCCGATCAGCCCCGAGGGCGGGAAGAGCCAGTTCTGGACGACGTTCAGGCCGCCGACGGCGCCGAGGGCCATGGCCGAGATCGCCAGCGCGCGCCGCCGCGGGTGGACCAGGAACGTGGCCAAGAGCCCGGCGGCCCAGTTCGTGATCGTGATCGCCAGCGTCAGCGCGCTGACCGCGGCGCTCGCCGGCGCGCCGGGAGGCCGGTCGCGGTCGGCGCGGGCGGCGAGCCACAGCGAGAGCACCAACGTGGGCGCGCCGACGAGGAACGTTTCCGGCACGCCGGCCCAGAACACGAACCCCGCGGCCTGCGTCGCCAGAAGGCAGAATGTCGCCGACTCGCCCGGCCCCGAGCCGAGGCTGCGCTGCAGGGCGTAGAACGACAGGACCAGCCCCGCTCCCGCCAGGGCCATCAGCACCGCGATCATGAGCGGCGCCGCGGCGCCCCCGGTCAACGCGTCGGCGAGCAGCACCGGCGGCGAGAACAGGACCGTGAAAGCCGGGTGGACGTTGGTCCGGGACTCGCTCTCCAGGGGATGGGTCAGCGCCGCCACGACCCGCGGGATGTCGGCATCGAACCAGCGGTCCCAGGGCAGGTCGGCGCCGGCCACCCGGGAGTGGGCCGCGACCGCCACCAGGAGGGCCGGCAGCACCGCGAGCGCGACGAAGATCGACTCCCGCACCGCCGCGCGAAGCGGCGTCCGGCGCGGGCGGAACGGCACGACGGGGGAGGCCGGGGCGATGCCGCCCCGCGCGGAGTCGGCGGGAACGCGGGGGATGCGACCGGGGGCGCTCATGGAGTGTCTTCTCGGCTGTTACGCCCGGGCAACGCGATTGTAGCGGCTGGGGGCGGGCGGCCCCACTTCGCGCCCCCCGGAGAGGTTGGAGCGGTCCCCGAAACGCCTCAAAATCGTCTCGGGTCGGCCGCGAAAGTGGCGGAACTGGTAGACGCGCGAGACTTAGGATCTCGTGGCCTCTGGCCGTGGGGGTTCGAGTCCCCCCTTTCGCACCAGCCGCGGGCCGGCCGCCGGCCCCCCGGTGGGCGGCCGGCGCGGTTGTGGGTCAAACTGTAGCCGGCGTCAGGAGAACCGGGGTCCCTAAAGAAAAGATGAAGACCGAGCTCACGTCGCTCTCACAGGTGCGCAAGCGGGTCGTGGTGGAAGTCCCCGCGACGGACGTGGAAAGCGTGTTCCAGGACGTCCTGCGCGAGCACCGCAAGGAGGTCAAGATCCCGGGGTTCCGGCCGGGGAAGGTGCCCGAGGAGATGATCCGCCGGCGCCTGGGCGACGAGCTGGCCCACGCGGCGACCGAGCGGATCCTCGACACCTTCGCCCTGGAAGCGCTGCGCCGCGAGGATCTGCGGCCGGTCCGCGGCGGCGTGGTGGTCGAGACCGGCGAGGGCCGCGACCACCCCGAGCACGCCCGCGAGGGCGAGGACTACCGGTTCACCCTGCGCGTCGACGTGCTCCCGCCGATCGATCCGCAGGACTACGTCGGCGTCACGGTGACGCGCTCCGCCGTCGAAGTCGAGCCGGCGGAGGTCGAGTCCGAGCTGGAGCGGCTGCGCCAGTCGCAGACCCAGCTCATCGACATCCCGGACCGCGCCAGCGCACCGGGCGACCTGATCGCCGTCGACATGGAGGCCGCGGAACTCGGGCAGCCGCCGGTCCTGGAGCGCAAGCTCCGGCTGCTGAAGATCGGCGAGCCGGGCAACCCGCCCGAGCTGGACCGCGGCCTGACCGGCCGCCGCCCCGACGAGGAGTTCATCTTCGAGGTCCCGTTCCCCGACGACCATCCCGAGGAGCGGCTCCGCGGCAAGCTGGTGTACTTCAAGGGCACCGTGAAGGCGCTGAAAGAGGCCCGCACGCCGGAACTGAACGACGAGCTGGCGCGCCAGCTCCAGCTCGGCGAGAACCTCGCCGAGATGCGCGAGAAGGTCCGCTCGATCCTCGAGCTCAACAAGAACGCCGAGGCCGACCACGTCGCGCGCCAGCGGCTGGTGGACGCGCTTTTGGACCGCAACCCGTTCGACGTGCCCCCGGCGCTCCTGGACCAGGAGCACGGCGAGCGCCTGGAGCGGATCGGCCGCGAACTGCAGGCCCGCGGCCTCCAGCCGGACCAGGTGAAGGTGGACTGGGACCAGATCATCGAGAGCGAACGGGGGCGGGCGGAGCGCGGCGTGCGGGAAACGATCCTGCTCGACGCCATCGCCCGCAAGGAGAAGCTGGAGGTCGAGCGCGCCGAGGTCGATGCCGTGATCGGCGCCCTGGCCAAGGAGGCCGGGCTCGAGCCGGACAAGCTGCGGGCGCGCCTCAAGCAGGACGGCGAGTACGAGTCCCTCGCCGGGGAAGTTCTGCGGCGCAAGTGTCTTGACTGGCTATATGCCCGGTCTAAGATTCTCTGAGAGGTGGAGATGGAAGTTCGCGGCTCTTCCATTCCGTGGCCGTATGTGGTCGAGCAAACGCCCCGCGGCGAGCGCACCTGGGACATTTTTTCCCGGCTGCTGAAGGACCACATCATCTTCCTGGGCAGCCCGATCGACGATCTCGTCAGCAACCTCGTCATCGCGCAGCTCTTGTTCCTGGAGGCCGAAGACCCGGATCGCGACATCTTCCTGTACATCAACAGCCCGGGCGGGTCGGTCACCGCCGGCCTCGCGATCTACGACACGATGCAGTTCGTGAAGCCGGCGGTGAACACGATCTGCGTCGGGCAGGCGGCCTCGATGGCCGCGGTTCTCCTCGCGGCCGGCGCGAAGGGCAAGCGTTCGGCGCTGCCGAACTCGCGGATCCTGATCCACCAGCCCCACACCTACGGGCTCGGCGGGCAGGCGACCGACATCGACATCCAGGCGCGGGAAATCCTGCGCTTGAAAGAGCGGCTGAACGAGATCCTCGTCCGGCACACCGGCCAGACGTTGGACGCCGTCAGCCGCGACACCGACCGGGACAAGTTCCTCTCGGCCAAGGAATCCCTGGAATACGGACTGATCGACCAGGTGATCACCAACCGTCCTTGAATCAGGGCCGCACACCAGGGTAAGGGGAAGCGCAGCATGGCAGGCAAGAAGAAAGGGGCGGGCGGGGACGACGGCGAACTTCGCTGCTCGTTCTGCAACAAGAGCCAACGCGACGTCCGGAAGCTGATCGCCGGGCCGACCGTCTACATCTGCGACGAGTGCGTCGACATCTGCCTCGACATCATCGCCGAGGAGCGCGAGCCGGAAGAGGCGGCGCTGGACAAGCGGCTGCCGAAGCCGGCCGAGGTCAAGGAGTTCCTCGACCAGTACGTGATCGGGCAGGATTTGGCCAAGAAGAAGCTGGCCGTCGCCGTCTACAACCACTACAAGCGTCTCGAACTGGCCCGGCGCAAGGACGAGATCGAGCTGCAGAAGTCGAACATCCTGCTCCTCGGCCCGACCGGCACCGGCAAGACGCTGCTCGCGCAGACGCTGGCGCGCATGCTGTCCGTGCCGTTCGCGATCGCGGATGCCACGACGCTGACCGAGGCCGGCTACGTCGGCGAGGACGTCGAGAACATCCTGCTCAAGCTGCTGCAGGCCGCCGGCAACGACGTCGAGAAGGCGCAGCGCGGCATCGTCTACATCGACGAGGTGGACAAGATCGCGCGCAAGGGCGAGAACCCCTCGATCACGCGCGACGTCTCCGGCGAGGGCGTGCAGCAGGCGCTGTTGAAGATCCTCGAGGGCACGGTGGCCAACGTGCCGCCGCAGGGCGGGCGCAAGCACCCGCACCAGGACTTCATCCCGGTCGACACGACCAACATCCTGTTCATCTGCGGCGGGGCGTTCGTCGGGCTCGAGGGGATCATCGAGCAGCGCCTCGGCAGCCGGACCGTCGGCTTCAAGGCCGAGGTCAAGAGCAACCGCGAGCGCCGCCGGCTGGCCACGCTGTCGCAGGTGCAGCCCGAAGACCTGATCAAGTTCGGGCTGATCCCGGAGTTCGTCGGCCGGCTGCCGGTCGTGGCGCCGCTGGACGACCTGGACGAGGAAGCGCTGGTCAAGATCCTGACCGAGCCGCGCAACGCGCTGGTCAAGCAGTACCGGAAGATCTTCGACTTCGAGGGCGTCAAGCTCGACTTCGAACCGGCCGCGCTGAACGCCGTCGCCCGCAAGGCGATGGAGCGCAAGATCGGCGCGCGCGGCCTGCGCCTGATCATGGAGGAGATCATGCTCGACCTGATGTTCGAGATCCCCTCCCAGGCGACGCGGCGCGAGTTGACGATCACCAGCGAGTTCGTCGAGCGACCGGATCGCGGCGAGGGCGGCGTGCTGCGCTTGTTGGAGAAGGTGGGCTGATTCGCGGGGGCGGGGCCCTGGCCCCGCCCCGCGCCGGTTGGGTCCGGCACGCGGGGACATGGGGTCGTTAGAGCTGGACAGGCTGCCGATGGTGCCGCTGCGGGAGGCGGTCGTCTTCCCGCGGACGATGGTGCCGTTCGTCGTCGGCCGACAATCCTCGCTCAAGGCGCTCGATCGCGTGCTGCAGGGCCCCGACCGCCGGATCTTCCTCGCCTGCCAGCGCGACGCAGCGGTCGACGAGCCGCGCGAGGAGGAGGTCCACTCGATCGGCACGATCGCCACGATCGTGCAGTCGCTGAAGGTCGCCAGCGGCAACATCCGGATCCTCGTCGAGGGCATCAGCCGCGCGCGCGCTCTCGGCGTCGAGCGCACCGACGAAGGGTTCTTCATCGCCGAGGTCGCCACGCTGGCCGACCGCGCCGCGCCGGGGAACGAGCTGGAGGAACTCGGGCGGCAGGCGCTGACGCTGTTCGAGGAATACGTCAAGCAGAACCCGGCGTTGCCGGCCGAGACGCTGCTCTCGACGCTCAAGGTGACCGAGCCCGGGCGCGTGGCCGACACGATCGCGGCGCACCTGCTGGTCCCGGCCGAGGTCAAGCAGGACCTGCTCGAGCGTTTCGTCGTCCGCGAGCGGTTGGAGCGACTGGTCCGCGTGATCGAGATGGAGATCGACAAGCTGCGCGTGGACCAGCGCGTCAACTCGCGGGTCAAGCAGCAGCTCGAGCGCGCGCAGCGCGAGTACTACCTGTCGGAGAAGATCAAGGCGATCCAGCAGGAACTCGGGCGCGGGCTGAAGGAGAACGACCTCGAGGTTCTCGCGGCGCGCATCGACGGCGCCGGCATGCCGGCCGAGGCCAAGGACAAGGCGCAGGCGGAGCTGCGGCGGCTGGAGGCGATGCCGCCGGTCTCGGCCGAGGCGACCGTCTCGCGCACCTACCTCGACTGGCTGCTCGCCGTGCCGTGGTCGGCGCGCTCGGCGGAAAAGCGCGACCTCAAGCGCGCCCGGCGCATCCTGGAAGAGGACCACCACGGGCTGGAGGAGGTCAAGGAGCGCATCCTCGAGCACCTCGCGGTGCGCCGCCTCGCTCCCGGCAGCCGCCAGCACACGATCCTGTGCTTCGTCGGCCCCCCGGGCGTGGGTAAGACCTCGCTCGCGCGCTCGATCGCGCGCGCCACGGGGCGCAAGTTCGTGCGCGTCTCGCTCGGCGGGGTGCGCGACGAGGCCGAGATCCGCGGCCACCGGCGCACGTACATCGGCGCGCTGCCGGGGCGCGTGATCCAGATGATGCGCAAGGCGGGGACGAAGAACCCCGTGTTCCTGCTCGACGAGCTGGACAAGATGTCGACCGACTTCCGCGGCGACCCCTCGGCGGCGCTCTTGGAAGTGCTCGACCCCGAGCAGAACCACGCTTTCCAGGACCACTACCTCGAAGTCGACTACGACCTGTCCGAGGTGTTCTTCATCGCCACCGCGAACGTGCTGCACACCGTGCCGCCGGCGCTGCAGGACCGGCTGGAGACGATCCACCTGCCGGGCTACACGCTGGCGGAGAAGCTCGCGATCGGCGAGCGCTTCCTCGTCCCCAAGCAGGTCGTCGCGAACGGCTTCAAGCCGCGGCAAGTGCGCTTCCCGCGCGCGAGCCTGCAGGACGTCGTCGAGCGCTACACCCGCGAGGCCGGCGTGCGGCAGCTCGAACGCGAGATCTCGCGCGCCTGCCGCAAGCTCGCGCGCCAGCTCGTGGACCGCGAGTGGTCGGGGCACGTCGAGGTCGATCCGGAGAAGCTCGCCGCGCTCCTCGGCGTGCCGCGCTTCCGCGTCGCCGGCAACCGCCGCGAGAACGAGGTCGGCGTGGCGACCGGGCTGGCCTGGACCGCCGTCGGTGGCGAGCTGATCGTGCCGGAGGTCTCGGTCGTCCCCGGCCGCGGGCAGCTGATGATCACCGGGCAGGTCGGCGGGGTGATGCAGGAGTCGGCCAACGCCGCCCTGACCTACGTCCGGTCGCGGGCCGCCGAACTCGGCATCGACACGGCGTTCTACCGCCGGCGGGACATCCACATCCACGTGCCGGAGGGGGCGATCCCGAAGGACGGGCCGTCGGCCGGCATCGCGCTGGCCACGGCGCTGGTATCCTTCCTGGCCGGGATCCCGGCCCGTGCCGACGTCGCCATGACCGGCGAGATCACGCTGCGCGGCCGGGTGCTCCCGGTGGGAGGGATCAAGCAGAAGATCCTCGCCGCGCACCGCTGCGGCATCCGGGCGGTGATCCTGCCGCGGGAGAACGAGAAGGACCTGGGCGAGATCCCGGCCGACGTGCTGGCCGGCCTCGAGATCTGCCTCGTGGACCACATGGACGAGGTGCTGCCGCGCGCGCTCGAAAGGGCCCCGGCCGCGGTCCCGCTGGTCGAGCAGGACAACGAGATCCCGCCCGTTCGCGCCAACTAGCTCCACGGCGCGACGCAAACTTGTAGGGGCCGCCGCAGGCGGCCCGAATCGAACCTGGCGACCTGCCCGGCACCAGCGGGCGGCGAACCGATGACAGGAACGAGGACTCGCAGCCGGCATGAACACGCCGCGCACGGTCGAACTGGCGCACGTCGCCGCGCAGCCGGACCAGTTCCCACGGGACGGTCGGCCGGAGATCGCTCTGCTCGGCCGCTCCAACGTCGGCAAGTCGAGCCTCCTGAACGCGCTGCTCGGGCGGCCGAGCCTCGCCCGCGTCAGCAAGGACCCCGGCCGCACGCGGCAGATCCACTTCTACCTGCTCGACGAGCGCTACTACCTCGTGGACTTGCCGGGCTACGGCTACGCCAAGATCTCGCGCGACGTCCGCGAGGGTTGGAAGCAACTCGTCCGCGGTTACCTCGAGCGCGCGCCCGACCCGCTCGTGCTCGCGCTGCAGCTGATCGACGTCCGGCACGAGCCGATGAAGGTGGACCACGAGATCGGCGAGCTGCTCGCCGAGCGCGAGGTCCCGACGGGGATCGTCCTGACCAAGGCCGACAAGGTCTCGGGCTCGAAGGTGTCGCGGTCGGCGGCGGCGGTGCGGCGCGCGTTCGGCCTGCCGCCCGACACGCTGATCGCGGCGACATCGTCCGTGACCGGGTCCGGCGTGCGGCAGCTCCGCACGCTGCTCGGCCACGTCTTCGAAGCGGAGTGAGGCACATGCAGGTCGCGGAACTCAAGCAGATGGGCATCGGCCAGCTCGCGCGGCTCGCGCGCTCGATGCAGATCGAGGGCGTGTCGCAGATCCGCCGCCAGGAGCTGGTTCACCGGATCGTCTCCGAGCGCGTGCGCCGCAGCGAGCGGGTGGTCGCCCGCGGCGTTTTGGAACTGCTGCCCGAGGGGTACGGGTTCCTGCGCTCGCCCGAGCACTCGTACCTGCCCGGGCCGGACGACGTTTACGTCTCGCCCAGCCTCGTGCGGCGCTACAAGATCGACACCGGCGACCTCGTCACCGGCCCCCTGCGCCCGCCGCGCCGCGGCGAGAAGTACTTCGCGCTGCAGGAGGTCGAGTCGATCCAGTCGCTGGACGTGAACCAGACCGGGCGCACGAAGAAGTTCGAGGAGCTGACGCCCTGGCACCCGGACATGGCGCTCAAGATGGAGACCACGCGCGAGAACCTCACCGGCCGCGTGATCGACCTGCTCGCGCCGATCGGCAAGGGCCAGCGCGGCGTGATCGTCGCCCCGCCGCGCACCGGCAAGACGATGTTCCTGCAGGCGATCGCGCAAGCGTTGGCCGAGAACCACCCGGAAGTGACGCTGATCGTGCTGTTGATCGACGAGCGCCCGGAAGAGGTGACCGACATGCAGCGCACGGTGCGCGGCGAGGTCGTCGCCTCCACGTTCGATGAGCCGGCCAGCCGGCACATCCAGGTCGCGGAGATCGTGCTCGAGCGCGCCAAGCGGATGGTCGAGTTCGGCCGCGACGTCGTGATCCTGCTCGACTCGATCACGCGCCTCGCCCGGGCTTACAACGCGATCCAGCCGACGACCGGCAAGATCCTCTCCGGCGGCATCGACGCGGCGGCGCTGGCGCGGCCGAAGAAGTTCTTCGGCACCGCGCGCAAGGCCGAGGAGGGCGGCTCGCTGACGATCATGGCCACGGCGCTCGTGGACACCGGCTCGCGGATGGACGAGGTGATCTACGAGGAGTTCAAGGGCACCGGGAACATGGAGATCCACCTCGACCGCGAGCTGTCGGACCGCCGGGTCTTCCCGTCGATGGACGTCGCCCGCTCCGGGACCCGCAAGGAAGAGCTTCTGATCCCCGACGAGCAGCTGCGGCGGATCTGGATCCTGCGCAAGGCGCTGGACCAGATGAACCAGGTCGAGGCGATGGAACTCCTGCTCGACCGCCTGCGCAAGACCACATCGAACGCCGAGTTCCTGGAGAACATCGCCGCGTGAGGCTTGACCAAAGTCAAGTCGCGGCAAGTTCCTGAAGCCGTTGGGTTTCCCGGGGCCGGGAAACGCGGCGGGTTGGTCATTCCCTGAACAGGTGACACGGCCCCCGGTCGGGCGTAAGGTGGGGCCGCCCGACGGGATCCTGGGCTCTTGGGCGCAGGGCGCACGGGAGGAGGCGCCGATGGCCGCACGGCCTGTTCCCCCGGAAGTCTTCACTGTCTTCGACCGGCTCGCGTCGCGGCCGGAGAGCCTCCAGTTCTTCCAGCAGGGTCAGCTCGAGTGCGTGGCCATCGTTTTTGGCGTCCACCCGTCCGTCGTCGAGACGGCGCGCGGCGTGCTCGCCACCGCGGAGGGCAAGTCCGCGCTGGAGGAGCACTGCCGGGCCACCCGCGAACACGACCCGCCGGACGAGGCGTGGTACGGGCCGGCCGCCCGGCGCGGGCCGCGGTCCGCCGACGAGCTGATCGACGAGGCCGGGCGGCACCCGCTCGGTCTGCGCGTGCTGGTGGACGCACCGCCCGAGACCGCGGCCGTGCTGTTCGACGTCAACCCGTTCGTGGTGTTCCACGCGCGCGAGATCCTGCACGAGCGCGGCATCGACCCGGAGCCCGAGGACGAGCACTAACCTCTCTTTGCAAACGTGTTGGGTTGACCGGGTTCGGAAAAAAGGGTACTAAGTCGCGATTAGGGCCGCCCAGCGCGGCCCCTGTTGTCCGGCCGGGCACCTCCGGCCCCCAGGAGACCAGCATGGACGTCGGGATCGTCGGTTACGGCGCGTACGTGCCGCGCCACAGGATCAAGGTCGAGGAGATCGCCAAGGTCTGGGGCGCCGACGCCCCGACCTACAAGCGGGGCCTGAACCTGCGCGAGAAGTCGGTCCCCGCGCCCGACCAGGACACGATCACGATGTCGGTCGAGGCCGCGCGCCACGCGATCCGCCGCGCCGGCATCGACCCGGCGCGCATCGGCGCGATCTACATCGGCTCCGAGTCGCACCCCTACGCGGTGAAGCCGTCGGGGACCGTCGTCGCCGAGGCGATCGGCGCCACACCGGAGATCCACTGCGCCGACTTCGAGTTCGCGTGCAAGGCCGGCAGCGAGGGGATGTTCGTCGCGCTGTCTTTGGTCAAGGCCGGGCAGATGGACTACGCGATGGGGATCGGCGCCGACACCTCGCAGGGCGCGCCCGGCGACGCGCTGGAGTACTCGGCGTCGGCCGGCGCGGCGGCGTTCGTCTTCGGCCGCGAGCGGCTCGTCGCGCTGTGCGAGGACACCTACTCGTACATGACCGACACGCCTGACTTCTGGCGCCGCGAGTACCAGTTCTACCCGCGCCACGCCGGGCGCTTCACGGGCGAGCCGGCGTACTTCAAGCACACGCTGAGCTGCGCGCAGGGCCTGATGCAGAAGGCCGGCGCGACCCCCAAGGACTTCCGCTGGGCGGTGTTCCACCAGCCCAACGGCAAGTTCCCGGCCCGGGCCGCCGAGGAGCTCGGCTTCACCAAGGCCCAGTACGAGCAGGGCCTGCTCTCGCCGACGCTCGGCAACACCTACTCCGGGGCCTCGCCGATCGGGTTGACCGCCGTGCTCGACGTGGCCAAGCCGGGCGACCGCGTGCTGATGGTCAGCTACGGCTCCGGCGCGGGCAGCGACGGCTTCATCTGGCGCGTCATGGACCGCATCGACGAGGTCCGCGACATGGCCACGCACACGCGCTCGCAGCTCGAGAACGCGCCGCGCTACATCGACTACGGCACGTACGCCAAGTTCCGCGGCAAGATCCGCAAGGCCGAGTAAGAGTAGGGGCCGCCGCGGGCGGCCCGCCGGAGATGAACGATGCGCGAGGTTGCCGTCATCGGCGTGGGAATGAACCGCTGGGGTGAGTTGTGGGAGAAATCCCACCGCGACATCTGGACCGAGGCCGCGCTGCAGGCGATCGCCGACGCCGGCGTGGATCGCGTGGACGCGATGTACGTCGGCTGCATGAGCGGCGGGCTGTTCGTCGGGCAGGAGCACCTCGGCGCGCTGTTGGCCGACCAGCTCGGCATGGGCCCGATCCCCGGCACGCGCGTCGAGTCCGCCTGCGCCTCGGGCGGCCTGTCGTTCCGCCAGGCCTACCTCGCGGTGGCCTCCGGCGCGCACGACATCGTGCTGGCCACGGGCGTCGAGAAGATGACCGACGTGGACGGCGGCGCCGCGACCTACGCCCTGTCCACCGCCGCGGACCAGGAGTACGAGTGCTACCAGGGGATCACGTTCCCCGGCCTGTACGCGATGATGGCGCGGCTGCACATGCACCGGTACGGGACGACCCGCAAGCAGTTGGCCCAGGTCGCGGTGAAGAACCACGCCAACGGCCTGCTGAACGACCTGGCGCAGTTCCGGATGAAGGTCACCGCCGAGCAGGTGCTGAACGCGGCGATGGTCGCCGACCCGCTGCGCCTTCTCGACTGCTCGCCGATCACCGACGGCGCGGCGGCGGTCGTCCTCGCGCCGATCGAGGTCGCGCGCCAGCTCGGCCGCGCGGTGGTACGGGTCGCCGGCTCGTCCCACCGCACCGACTCGATCGCGCTGCACGACCGCGCGGACATGACCTTCCTCGCGTCCACCGCGCGCGCGGCCGAGGACGCCTACCGGCAGGCCGGCGTCGGCCCGGACAAGCTCTCGTTCTGCGAGGTCCACGACTGTTTCACGATCGCCGAGATCATGGTCATCGAGGCGCTCGGGCTGGCCGACCGCGGGCACGGCGGCGCCGCCGCCGAATCCGGCATGACCGCGCTGGACGGCAAGATCCCGGTCAATCCCTCGGGCGGCCTGAAGTCCAAGGGCCACCCCGTCGGCGCGACCGGGATCGCGCAGATCCGCGAGGCGGTGCTGCAGCTCCGCGGCGAGTGCGGCGCGCGGCAGGTCAAGAACGCGCGCTGGGGCCTGACCCAGAACATGGGCGGCACCGGCGCCTCCACGGTGGTCCACATCCTCGAGCGGATCTGAAGGCCGCGGGGGAACGACTGATGATCGGTTCGCCACGCTACTGGAGAGAGATCCCGCAGCGCTACCGCTACGAGGCCGCGCGCTGCAAGGGTTGCGGAAAGATCCACTTCCCGCCGCGGATCGTCTGCAGCCAGTGCCGCGGCCGCGAGTTCGAGAAGACGACGCTCGCGCAGACGGGCAGCATCGAGACGTTCACCGTGATCCGCGTCGCCCCGACCGGCTTCGGCGACCAGGCGCCGTACGCCGTGGCGGTGATCAACCTGGACGACGGGGTGAAGCTGACGGCGCAGGTCGTGGACTGCGACGTCGAGCAACTCCAGATCGGGCAGTCGGTGAGGCTGGAGTTCCGCCGCGTCAACGAGGACGGCGAGGACGGCATCATCTGCTACGGCTACAAGTTCGTCCCGGCGTAAGCTCCCTCTACGAGGGTCCCTGCGCTGGTGTGGTCGCCCGGCGCGGGAAAACTGGCCCGGGGGGCCACCAACGTGAATTCGGGCCGGCTTCCCCGTCTCGACTCGAGAGCCGCGGGCCTAGCCACCGTCACGCTGCGCCGCGCCGCGCGCCGCCACGATCCCCGGCAGGATGCGGCGTGCCGCGGGGCGGGGGCGCGGGTAGCATGGGGCCATTGGAGGCTGGCATGCGGCGCCGAACTGTTGGTCTGGTCGTGCTGGGGGGAGCTTCCATGCTGGCGCTGGCCGTGATCGTGACCACCGTCCGCCGGCGCCTGCGCGAGGACGAGGAACTCGCGGCGGCGCTGGACGAGTTGGCGGCGCTCGACGAGACCGGCGCGGGGGCGGACGAGGGCTCCGAGCAGGGCGGGATGTTGCGCGGACGGCTGCTCGAGCCGGAGGACCTCGACGGGATCCTCTGAGGACCGGTGAGGACCGGGGCGCGAGCCGTTCCGGGGGCTGACCGCGTCCAAGTCACGCTGCAAACAAATACGATCAACTCCCTTCCGGTTATTCCCTTGCGCGACGCCAACTTCATGGTTGTTTCGTGACATGGAAAGGGCAATGTTATGTCCATGGGGAGACTCGGAGCGTTTATGCGGCACAAGCTGCTTTGGATCGCCTCCGGGGGAGCGTTTCTCCTCGCCCTGCCCGCCATCGTGCAGGCGCTCGTGAACCGACGGGAGACCGAGGACGGCCTCCCCGAGTGCGAGTGGCCGAGGGAGGAGCAGTTCCCCGCGCGGGGGCAGGCCGGCATCCTCCGCGGCCTGGTCCGGGAGAGCACCGAGACCGAGGTGTTCGTCCGGTGAGCCCGTCGCGGGACCTCGAGTCCCGCGTTATTCTGCGATGACGAGGCTTTAGCCGCGGACCTGGCCCGGACCCGGCGCTCCACGATCCGGACCATGCACGTCGAACCCCCCCGCATCCTGCGCGAGCTGGTCGTCCGGAGCTTGTGGCTCCCGGCCCTGGTCCTCGCCGTCCACTTCGTCCTGGCCCTCGGGCTCGACATTTACCGGCGCGTCCCGGACATCGACGTCGCCGCCCACTTCATCGGCGGGTTCAGCATCGCCTACGCCGCGGCGCGGGCGCTGGAGATCCTCCACCGGGCCCGGGTCGTCCCGTCGGTGGACGGCTCCCGGCGGGCGGCCACGCTGCTCCTGGTCACCTGTTTGGCGGCGATCCTCTGGGAAATGGGGGAGTTCGCGGCGGACAACCTGTTCGGCGCCCGGACCCAGCCCAGTGCCGGCGACACGGCGCGGGACGTCTCGGTCGGGATCGTCGGGTGCGGGGCCTACCTCGCCGCCCGCCTCTTCTGAGCCGGGCGAGACACCCGCGCGCCGCCGCCGGCGGGCGAAGGTCGGGCGAGCGTGGCTCGGCGCTGGCAGCGGCCGGCGGACCCCGATAGAATCACCCGTTCCCCGGAGCCGGGACCTCGCCGGAACAGCCGGCGGGAAGGGCTTCCCGGGCGAAGAGGGTCTCCCATGAAACCGAAAGTCCACCCCGAGTACCACGAGGTGACCGCCGTCTGCTCGTGCGGCAACACGTTCGTGACGCGCAGCACCCGCAAGGAGTTGCGGGTCGATCTCTGCTCTGCATGCCACCCGTTCTTCACCGGCAAGCAGAAGCTCGTGGACACCGCCGGGCGCGTCGAGCGCTTCCAGCGGCGCTACGGAGCGGCCGACAAGAAGGCGGAGCGGCGCAAGCAGGGCAAGTCCTGATCCGGCCGCAAATGCGCGCGTCCCGCGCCGGGCAGCGCCTGTCCTCGATCCTGCTGGCCCAGGAGAGCGTGCTGCTCGGCGGGCAGGCGGTCCTCGAGGGCGTGATGATGCGCTCGCCGGGGGCGTACGCGGTGGCGGTGCGCCGCCCCGACGGCGGCATCGCGCTGCTGGGCGAGGCGGCGGTGGCCTGGACCCGCCGCACGCGCTGGCTGCGGCTGCCGGTCCTGCGCGGGGCGGTGACGCTGGTCCAGTCGCTGGCCATCGGCATCCGCGCGCTCAACTTCTCCTCCGAGCAGGCGTTCCCCGAGCAGCAGCAGGCCGGCACGGGGAGCGCGGGCCCGTGGCGCACCGCGTTGACCTTGGGCCTCGCGCTGCTGTTGGCGATCGGCCTGTTCTTCCTCCTGCCGCTCGGGATCACCGAGGTGCTGCGCCGGGTGTTCCCCGGGCTCGGCACCGGGGTGGCCTACAACCTCGTCGAGGGCCTGATCCGCGTCGCGATCTTCATCGGCTACATCCTGGCGATCACGGCGATCCCCGACGTGCGGCGACTGTTCCGCTACCACGGCGCCGAGCACAAGGTCGTGCACGCGTACGAGGCCGGGCGTGGCCTCGACGTGGCGACCGTCCAGCAGTTCTCCACGCTGCACCCGCGCTGCGGGACGTCGTTCCTGCTGTTCGTCGTGGTGCTCGCGGTGCTGCTGTTCAGCCTGGTCCCCGCCGACTGGGGCATCGCCGGCCGCGCGGTCTCGCGGGTGGTGCTGATCCCGCTCGTGGCCGGGCTGGCCTACGAGGCGATCCGGCTCTCGGCCCGCTTCCGCTCGCGGCTGTGGGCCCGCGCGGTGATGGCGCCGGGGCTTTTGCTGCAGCGACTGACGACCGCCCCGCCGGACGACCGGATGATCGAGGTCGCCCTCGCCGCGCTGCGCCACGCGTCGGAGCTCGAGGGCGGCGAGCGGGCGCTGGTCCTGTGAGCGACGCGCGGCTCGCGCAGAAGCTCGACGGGCTCGAGCGCGACCTCGAGGCGCTGTCGGCCCGGATGGCCGACCCGGCGGTCGCCGGGAGCGCCGAGGCCTACCGCGAGCTGGCCACGCGCTACGCCGAGATCGAGCCGGTCGTCTCGGCCTACCGCGAGCTGCGGCAGGTGCAGCTCGAGCTGCAGCACGCGCGCGAGATGCAGCACGACGAGGCCGACGAGGAGCTGCGGGCGCTGGCCCGCGACGAGGCGAAGTCGCTCGAGGCGCGCGCCGAGGAGCTGGACCAGAAGCTGCGCGCGCTCTTGTTGCCGCGCGACCCGGTGGACGACAAGGACGTCGTGCTGGAGGTCCGCGCCGGGACCGGCGGCAGCGAGGCCAGCCTGTTCGCGGCCGAGCTGATGCGGATGTACCAGCGCTATGCCGAGGCCCACGGCTGGCGCTTCGAGCTGGTGGACATCTCCGAGAGCGAGGTCGGCGGGATCAAGGAGGCGATCGCCAACGTTTCCGGGCGCGGCGTCTACTCGCGGCTCAAGTTCGAATCGGGCGTGCACCGGGTGCAGCGCGTGCCGGAGACCGAGGCGCAGGGCCGGATCCACACCTCGGCCGCGACGGTGGCCGTCCTGCCCGAGGCCGAGGAGGTGGACGTGGCGATCGACGAGGACAAGGACCTCAAGATCGACACGTTCTGCGCCTCGGGGCCGGGCGGGCAGCACGTGAACAAGACCGCCTCCGCGGTCCGCATCACGCACCTGCCGTCGGGCATCGTCGTGCAGTGCCAGGACGAGAAGTCGTGGCACAAGAACAAGGCCAAGGCGCTGAAGGTGCTGCGCGCGCGGGTGCTGGACCGGATCCTCTCGGAGCAGCACGCCAAGGAAGCCGAGGCGCGCCGCTCGATGGTGCGCACCGGCGACCGCTCGGAGAAGATCCGCACCTACAACTTCCCGCAGAACCGCGTCACCGACCACCGCATCGGGCTGACGCTGCACCAGCTCGATTCGGTGATGCAGGGCAGCCTGGACGAACTGATCGAGGCGCTGGCCACGGCCGAGCAGGCCGCCCGGCTGTCGCAGGCATGAGCGGGCCCGCGACGCCGGCGCGCGTGGGCGACGCGCTGTCGTGGGCGCGGGACGTGCTGCGCGAGGCCGGGATCGACACGCCGCGCGACGACGCGCAGCTGCTCTTGGGCGAACTGCTCGGCACCGGTCGCGCGGGGCTCCTGCTGCGCGTCAAAGAAGAGCTGGAGCCGGTCCTGCGCGAGACGTTCGCGCAGCGGGTCACGCGCCGCGCCGGGCGCGAGCCGCTGCAGCACCTCGTCGGGCACTGGCCGTTCCTGGAGCTGGACCTTTTGGTGGACCGGCGGGCGCTGGTGCCGCGGCCCGAGACCGAGGACGTCGCGCTCGTGGCGCGGCGGCTCCTGCCCGCCGACCGCGAGACGCAGGTCGCCGACGTCGGCACCGGCGGCGGCTGCCTGGCGCTGGCGTTGGCGCACTCGCACCCGCTGGCGCGGCTGGTCGCGATCGACAACGACCCGGCGGCGCTGGAGCTGGCGGCCGCCAACCTGCAGGCCGGCGGCTTCGGCGAGCGCGTCTCGCTCGTGCACGGCGACCTGCTGCAGCCGGTCCCGGAGGGGACCGGGCTCGACCTCGTGGTCGCGAACCTCCCGTACGTCAGTCCCGCCGAGTACGCCGGCCTGCAGCCCGAGGTGCGGCTGTTCGACCCGCCGCAGGCGCTGATCGCCGAGCAGGGCGGGACGCTGCTGATCCGCCGCCTCGTGGAGCAGGCCCCGGCGCGGGTGCGGGCGGGCGGCGCGATCGTCCTCGAGGCGGCGCCGGGCCAGATGCCGGAGCTGGCGGCCGAGCTCGCGGCCGGGCCGTGGGACGACATCACCGTGGCCGAAGACCGCTTCGGTCGCCCGCGCGTCCTCCACGCCCGGCGCGCCTGACCCTCCCAAGACCGTGATCACCCCCACGCCGGCCGGGGACGTCGACCTCGCGCTGGCGCAGCTCGCGGCGGGCGCGCCGCGCTGGCGCGACCTGTCGTTGGAGCGGCGGCTGGTCCTCGCGTCCGCGTGCCTCGACGGCGTCGCCGCCGAGGCCGACGCCTGGATCGACGAGGCCAGCCGCGCCAAGGGGCTCGCGCCGGACGATCCGCGGCGCGGGGAGGAGGTGCTGGCCGGCCCCCTCGCGACCGCGCGTTACCTGCGCCTGCTCGTGCGCACGCTGCACGACATCCGCGAGCACGGCGCGCCGCGCCTGCCCGCGCCGCCGCGCGTCGGCGCGGACGGGCGGCTGCGGGCGCGGGTCGCGCCGGTCCCCGGGCTGTTCGATTCCCTCGTGTTCGGCGGCTGCCGCGCCGAGGTCTGGTTCGAGCCGGGCACGACCGCCGAGGACGTCGCGCGCGGCGCCGCGCCGTACTACCGGGCGTCGCCCGCCGCGCGCCCGGCCGGCGTGACGCTCGTCCTCGGGGCGGGGAACGTCTCCAGCATCGCCGCCACCGACGTGCTGACCAAGCTGTTCCACGACGGCCGGGTCGTCCTGCTGAAGATGAACCCGGTGAACGAGACGCTCGGCCCGCTGCTCGCGCGCGCGTTCGCTCCGCTCGTCGAGGGCGGCTACCTGCGCGTGGTCTACGGCGGCGCCGACGTCGGCGGGTGCGCCGCGCGCGACGCACGGGTCGGCGACGTGCACCTGACCGGCTCGTTGGCCTCGCACCAGGCGCTCGCGCCGGCGCTGGCCAAGCCGCTGACGAGCGAGCTGGGCTGCGTCGCGCCGTGGATCGTCGTGCCGGCGCGCTACGGCGAGCGCGAGCTGCGCTTCCAGGCCGCGAACCTCGCCGCGTCGGTCCTCAACAACGCGTCGTTCAATTGCGCGGCCACGCGCGTCGTCGTCACGCACCGCGGCTGGCCCCAGCGCGGGCGGTTCCTCGACCTCGTGGACGCGATCTTCGCCGCGGACCCGCCGCGGCCGGCGTACTACCCCGGCGCGCGCGAGCGCTTCGCCCGCTTCGCGGGCCGCGAACCGGCACCCGGCCCGGCGCTGCGACCGGCCCTCCTGCGCGGGGTCGATCCGGCGGGGGAGCCGGCCCTGTTCCGCGAGGAGTCGTTCGCGCCGGTCGTCGGCGAGACGGCGCTCGACGCGGCGGACGACATCGAGTACATGGCGCGCGCCGCCGAGTTCGCCAACGAGCGGCTGTGGGGCACGCTCTGCGCGACGGTCATCGTGCACCCCTCCACCCGCGCCGGCGGCGCGGGCGCGCAAGCGTTCCGCGCGATGCTGGCCGGCCTGCGCTACGGCACGGTCGCGGTGAACTGCTGGTCGGCGCTGTCGTTCGTGCTGATGAGCACGCCCTGGGGCGGCTATCCGGGCGCGACGGCCGAAGACCCGCAGAGCGGCCGCGGCTGGGTCCACAACACGTTCCTGCTCGAGCGCTGCGAGAAGTCGGTGATCGAGGCGCCGCTGACGGTGTTCCCCAAGCCGGCGTGGTTCCCGTCGCACCCGCACGCGGCCACGCTGACCCGCCGCGTCGTCGGCCTGTACCACCGCCCGTCGGTGTGGAAGGTGCCGCCGCTGATCGGTCCCGCGCTGGCCGCCCGGCTCTGAGGAACGGCGCTGCCGGCAGCGAGCCGGCGGCGGAAGGAGCGCCGTGGCTCCTCCCGCCGCGGCCGCGGATCAGAGCCGCGCTTCGAGGACCAGGTTGAACGGCGTCTCCGTCGCCCGGCGGAAGTGCCGGAAGCCGGCCTTGCGGAACACCTCCGCGAGGCGCGCCTCGCCCGCTTGGGCCCCGAGCACCAGCTCACCGCCGTCGGCGATCGCGTTCGCGCAGCAGAGCGTGGTCGACGCCGCGTAGTACAGGCGGCCCACCGGCGAGAGGTTCTCCTCGACGCGGTCGTTCGCGAACGGCTCGATCAGCATCACCGTGCCACCCGGCGCGAGCAGCCGGCCCGCGTAGCGCGCGGCGGCGATCGGGTCGCCCATGTCGTGCAGCGCGTCGAAGAAGCAGATCAGCCCGTAACCCCGGTCGGGGTAGTCGACCGCGGTCGCCACGTCGAACGTCACCCGCGAGGCGACACCCGCCGCCTCGGCGTTGCGCCGCGCCTGCTCGATCGATTCCGGGTGCACGTCGAACCCGTGGAACCGCGAGCGCGGGAAGGCGCCGGCCATCAGCACCGACGAGTGCCCGTACCCGCAACCGACGTCCGCCACGTCGATGCCCGCTTCGAGTTGCTGCACGACCCCGTCGAGCGCGGGCAGCCACTGCGGCACGAGGCTCCCCCGGTAGGCGTTGCGGTAGAACGCCGCGACCCCGCAGTGGAGCCGCCCGTCGTGATCGCCCCACGACACGCCCTTGCCGGTCCGGAACGCCTCCAGCGCTTTCTCCTCGTCGAACCACATCGAAGCGGGCACCTGCCAGGCCGGCGTGAGGAAGACGGGACTCTCCTCGTCGGCCAGCACCAGCGCCTGCTCCGGCGACAACTCGTACGTTCCGCTCACCGGGTGGTACTCGACATAGCCCCCGGCTGCCTGCGCGTTGAGCCACTCGCGCACGTAGCGTTCGGCGCACCCGGTGCGCGCGGCCAGTTCCCGCGCGCTGATCGGCCCCGCCCCGGCCATGCCCTTGAACAGCCCGAGCTTGCCGCCGAGGCTCACCATCAGCCCGCCGTAGCTGGCCGAGAGATCGCCCACCGCCCGCAACAGGAACGACTCCAGCTTCGCCTGATCGATCGACTGCGTTTCCATGATCCCGCTCCTTTCGTGCGCTCGGGCGCTCTCGCACGTTGCCGCGATGATCGGCGCGGGACCGGCCGCCGGTAAGAGCCGAAATGACCCGGAAACGGTTCGTTCGTGCCATAGTGAGGCGCTCCGAGGAGGCCATGACCCGCCCGGCACTCGATCGTGGATCGGTTCCCCGCAGCGTCACCCTGGTGGCGCTGCCGGACGGCGTGGTTTCGACGCTGTTCGGCATCTTCGACGTCATGAACGCTTTTTCGCTCATGCGGCTGCCGGGGGAGCCGTTCCGGACCGAGATCGCCGCCGAGACCGCCGGAACGCTGGCGTCGGTCAGCGGGATCCCGGTGGACGTGCATCGCGCCGCCGACACGATCGAGACGACCGACATCGTGATCGTCCCCTCGATCGTCCTCCCGCCCTCGGGCTGGATCAAGGGACGCTACCCCCGGCTGGTGAGCTGGCTCGCGCGAATGCACGAGCGCGGTGCCGTCCTGTGCTCGGCCTGCTCGGGCATCTTCCTGATCGCGGAGACCGGCCTGTTCGCCGGGCGCGCCGCGACCGTGCACTTCGGCTACGCGCGCGCGTTTTCCGAGGCCTACCCGGACGTGCCGATCCACCCGGAGCAGGTGCTCATGATCTCCGGTGCGCGCGAGGAACTGATCAGCTCGGGGGCCTCGACGAGCTGGCACGATCTCGTGCTGTACCTGGTCGCGCGCTACGCCGGCGCCACGGTTGCCCAGGAGATCGCGCGCCTGTTCGCGCTGCAGTGGCACGAGGACGGGCTGGCGCCGTACATCGTGTTCGAAGGGAAGACCGACCACGGTGACGCCGAGATCGGCAGCGCGCAGCGCTGGCTGCAGGATCACTTCTCGGTCGCCGCGCCGGTCGAGGAGATGATCCGCCGGTCGCGGCTTGCCGAGCGGACGTTCAAGCGGCGCTTCGCGAGCGCCACCGGCCTGACGCCGATCGCCTACGTCCAGCGCCTGCGCATCGAGGACGCCAAGCGACGTCTCGAGCGCACCGACGCGCCGATCGACGAGATCGCCTGGCGTGTCGGCTACGAGGATCCGGCTTTCTTCCGCCGCCTGTTCAAGCGGACCACCGGCCTCGCGCCGGGTGCGTACCGGAAGCGTTTCCGCATCCCGGCCTTCGCCCGCGCTAAATCGTCGTAAGGCCGCCGTAGGCGGCCCGCCCGCGCCCCGAGGTCACCCCAACGCCAGCATCCGGCACGGAAATAGTTGAAGGAGGTCCGCTGCCACGAGCGTCTTCCTGTCCAAACGGCAACGACCACGCGCTTCAGAGCAAGGCGATTCCCCTGAGCGAGGAGGGAAACGATGCGCAGGCGAAGGCGCAGCGCAGCGTGCGCTGCGGTCAGGCAGGTCCGATGAAGTCGCGCGCACGCACGGTCGTCAAGTCCGCGAGCCTGGTGTTCGCGGTGTCGGTCGCGCTGGGGCTGTGCGGCACGGCAGCAGGGCAGTCCAGCGCGAGCTTCAAGGCGCAGGAGAGCGAGTTGAACGCTGGCGGGAGCCCGCGCGACGGGAGTCAACCGTCGTCGGCCAGCTTCAGGATCTCGCACGACGCGATTGCCGGCTCGCCGGGACTCGCCACGCTGTCCTCGGCGTCGTACCGCGCGGAGGGCGGCTTCGTCGTCCGCTACAGCCCGCCCGGAGAAGTGCACACCGTCCGCTTCGAGGACGCGACGACGCTGACGTGGGATCACGAACCGTCGTCCGGCGAGTACAACCTCTATCGCGGAGCGCTCGGCGCACTGCCGTTCGATCCAGGAGCCTGCCTCCAGTCCGGGCTCGCCGGGCCGGGCTACGCCGAAGCCGACGTTCCGCTGCCGGGCGCCGGATGGTCCTACCTCGTGACGGCGACCAATCGCCTGCGCCAGGAGGGCACCAAGGGCCAGTCGTCCGACGGCACACCGCGCCCCAATCCGGCTTCCTGTCCCTAGACCCGGCTCCGATCTGCCTGCAAGGAGCGCGACGTGTGGCGCTCGAGGACGATGACATGAGCAATCACGGACACAGCAAGTCGCGAGGATTCCAGGCGGTCGTTGGCGTGACCCTCGCGGCGGCCCTCGCCATCGGGAGCGCGGTGGCCGCGACCCCGCCGCCTTTCGTCAACTACCAGGGCGTGCTGCGCAGCAGCGCCGACGCGCCGCTCTCCGGCGCTTACGACATGGAGTTCTTCTTCTGGGACGCCGCGAGCGGCGGGGCCGAGATCATGATCGACCGGCACACGGCGGTGTCAGGGAACGCGGTGACCGCAACCGGCGGCCTGTTCAACGTCGCGCTCGGTGGGGGCAGCGTCAGCGATGGTGCCGGCCCGGGCACCTACACGTCCCTCGATGTGGTCTTCCGTGACCACGGCGAGGTCTGGCTCGAGGTCCGCGTGGCGGGCGAAACGCTGACGCCGCGCACGCGAGTCCAGTCGGCGCCGTACTCCCTGAGTGCGACGACCGCGGGCGACTCGTCGCAGCTCGCCGGACAACCGGCGAGCTACTATCTCGACAGCTCCGCGATGCCGCAGACGAAACTGGGACGCATCGTCTTCGACAATGCCGCGGGGACCGGGAGGGCGATCGAAGCGCGGGCGCCGGACGGAGGCGGCTACTTCAGCGACAGCAACCAGTCCGGGTACGCGTACGTCGGGAACGGCGACTACGGCGTGCAGGGTTACGGGAACACCGGCGGCGGTTTCTTCCAGGACCTCGACACCTCCGGTGTCGCCTACGTCGCCTACGGTCACTACGGAGTCCTGGGCTACGGCGATTCCGCGGGTGGTTTCTTCGCGGACAACACCGGATCGGGAGAAGCGTACATCGGTTTCCAGGACTACGGCATCCGGGGCCTGGGCACCGCTGCCGGAGGGTACTTCTCGGACAGCGACAGCACCGGCTTTGCCTACGCCGGCATCGGAGACATCGGGATCCAGGGCTACGGGTCGTTCGCGGGCGCGTACTTCGATTCCACGGTCGACTCCGGCTACGCCTACGTCGGCTACGGCGATATCGGGATCGAAGGCTACGGCAACGGCGCCGGTGGGTTCTTCCGGGACAGGGACTCCGCGGCGTACGGCTACGTCGGCTATGGTGCCTACAAGATCTACGGGAACGGTGCCGTTTCGTTCGTGCAGAATCACCCGACGCAGAAGGACCGCGTCATCGTCTATGCAGCGCCCGAGGGGGACGAGGTCGCGGTCTACACGCGTGGATCGGGCCGTCTCTCGGCGGGGCGTGCCGACGTGGTGCTCGGCGAGACATTCGCGCTGGTCGCCAACCCGGATCTCGGGCTCACCGCCCACCTGACCTCGCGCGGCGGTGCGTGCCTGGTCTACGTCCGCGAAGTCTCGACCGGCCACCTGTCGGTCGCTGCCGACGATCCGCGCTGCACCGACGTCGCGTTCGACTACATCGTCTACGGCCTGCGCATCGGCTTCGAGTCCCTGCCGATCGTGCAGGTCAAGAGGGACGAGTCGTACCTGCCCGCGGCGAGCACGATCGCCGAACTCGGGGCGGGACAGACGGAATCCGCCGCGTCGAGCGCGCTGGTGCGCTTCCGCGCGATGCACGAACAGCTGGCGGGCGGGTCCGTGGACCTGTCGCGCGCGAACGCACTCGCGGAGCAGATCAACTCCGGGCGTGAGCAGTGGCTCGCCGCCTTCGCCGATAATCCGTCGCACGGGCGAACGACCGCGGATCGCGAGCCGGTGGCCGAGCGGCCGGGAGGCGAGCCGGTCGGAGGCGAGCCGGTGCTGGCCGGCGCCATCCGTCCGGCGGTGCCCGCGGAGGACAACCGCCTCCACGACTCGGCCGTCGTCGAGCGCAGGCTTGACGGTCCGACGTGGATGGTGGTGACCGAGGCCGTACACGCGGGGGATCTTCTCGTCCTCGACGAGTCGACGCCCGGTGCGTTGCGACGCTCCTCGGCGCAATCCGCCTCGCCGGTGATCGGTGTCGCCGCGGGGGACGTCCGTTCCACCGAACGCGGAGCCCTGGAGGCGCCCGTCACGACGGTCGGGATCGTCGTCGAGGTGCAGGCGGATGCCGGGCAGGGGAGCATCCGACAGGGAGACCCGCTCGTGACCTCACCGCTGCCAGGCCACGTGATGCGGCCGATCGATCCCGCTGCCGGGACCGTCGTGGGTCTCGCCATCGACCCGCTCGACGCCGGCACGGGAACGATCCGCGCACTGCTCGTCGGTCGCTGAGCCCGGTTCCATGAATGCGGTGGCGCACCGAGGGCGTTGCGCGCCGCCGGCCGAAGCGCCCGGCCGAAGAAGCCCGCATCGAGCGCGGCGCCGTCGGGGGCGGCGCCGCGCAGCCGGGCCGGGGGCTGGGTGGCCGAAACCCCGCAAAAATCTCCGGAACGCTCCGCGTCATGGTATCAATGAGCAATGGACGTGACCGTGTTTGCCGCTGTTCTGGGTGTCGCCCGCGTGCTGATCGGGTTGGGACCGATTCTCGCGCCCGACCCGCTCGCCAGGCTTTTCGGTTTTCCCGCGACCCACATCACTCCGACAATGCGCCTTTTTGCGCGCCTGTTCGGAATCCGCGATCTCGGCCTGGGGGCGCTGATCTTCCTCACGTTGAAGGATCCGAAGCTGCTGGGCTTCTCCCTTTTGTTCAATGCGGCGCACGATGTCTTGGATGCGGCGGCGATCTGTGTGCCGCTGCTGAAAGGGCAGGGAATTCAGCGGCCCGCCAAAGCGTTTCTGGCGTTTTCGTTCAGCGGCATCGTTACCTACACGCTGGCCTGGTGGTGGGTTTCCCACGGCGCCGCGCCGCATCTCCCGTGAACTCAGCCGCGGCGCGCGGCGACGTTAGTCTTCCGGCAAGCCGAGCCCTTTCCGGTCCATGGGCGCCATGCAAGGGCGGCCGGCATCGTGGCCGCGCAGGAGCGGTGTCGCCCCAGGCGAACGATCGCGCACTGTCGCTAAACGAAAACGAACCGGGCTTGGTGCAGGCAGTCAGCGTCTTCGCAGGTACAGCCAGGCGAGCACGACGGCGAGGCCGGCGAGACCCGTGATCGCCGCAATGCGACCCCATGACGCAACCGGTTCCGCCTGGGCCCGCGCGGCCAGCGCGGCATCGCCGTCGCCGATCACGATGAACCCCGCCCAGGCGGCGGGCGGTGTGCCGGCGGCGAGCAGCTCGCGCTGCGCGGTTGCGAGCGCGGCGGACGCGGTTTCGCCCCGGGCGAGGCGATCGTAGAAGCGGCCGGCGAGGGCCGTGGCCTCCGCGTCCTGGACGGGCCAGACGGTACCGATCACCGCGCGCGCGCCGGCGCCGAGGAAGACACGGGCCAGGCTGAGCGGTCCCTCGCCCCGGAGTTCTCGTCCGGCGGCGCTGCTGCAGGCCGAAAGAAAGACGAGCTTGCGGCTGAAGTCGAGGGCCGCGATCTCGCGCGGTTGCAGCAGCCCGTCCTCGCGGGCATCTCCGGGCGCGAGCAGGATCGCCGAGCGCGAGGGTCTGGCCGTGTTGACCACGGCGTGGGTCGCGAAATGCACGACGCCGAACGGCACGAGGTCGAGCCGCTTGATCGCGGCCTCGCTCGCCCCGGCCGAATAGAGCGCGCGGCTCGCGCCTCCCACGGCTTCGATCACGGCGCGCACCTCCGACCGGCTGCGTGGCAGCGCGAACTGCTCCACGGTCAGGCCATAGCTGCGCTCGACGTCGCTCGTACCGGGGCGCCCTCTCGTCACGTCGCCCAGGCCGAGGGCGGCGGGCGCGAGCCGATCCGTCGGCGATCCGCGCAGCGCAAGCCAGGCCGTGGCAGACGGAGCCAGGCTCAGGTCGAACGTCTCGACGAGTGGCCGGCCCGTCCGCGGGTCGGGGAGCGCGGCGATCGGCAGGCGTGCGATCGGGCCGTCCGGGACGATGACGAGCTTGCGCACCGCCCGGGGCAGGGCGTCGATCACCGGGGATACGAACGCGCGCTCGATCGCGGCCGTCATCTCTGCCGGCGCTGCGGTGCGGCGCTCGATCGTTCCGAGATAGAGCGCAAGCACCGCACCGATCTCGGAATCCTCGAGCTGCACGACATGCTCACCGGCCGAGGTGATCACGAGGCTCCACGCGTTGGACGTGCCGGGGGGCGGGAGCTGGAACAGGACCAGGGCTTCGTCGTGCCCGAGCAGGCCGCGCACTTCCGCCAGCTCTGCGAGGCGCGGCCGCCGGGCCTCGGCCCAGCCCGGATTTGCGCGCGCGACGCGCGCGGCCAGCTCCGTTTCGCGCGCTTCGAGGCGGTCGAGCTGCCGCAGCGCCGCGTCCCGCTCGGCCTCGGGCAATGCAGCGTCGGCGAGCAGCGATTGCGCGGCGGCGATCTCCAACACGGTCCGCGACAGATCATCGGCGTCCGCCCCGCCGGGAGCCGGCGAGACTCCGGAGGCGCGCGCGAGGTCGTCGAGCAGGGATCTCGCGCGCAAGGCCTCGATCGTCGCGAAGGCGCGCGCAATGTCGTTTCCCGGCCCGAAGGCGAGGGACGCCGCCAGCTCGTAGTACAACGGCGCGGAGCGCGACAGGATGCTGGCGCGCGACTCCGCATCGGTCTGGCGGTCTCGCAGCTTCTCGCGGAAGTCGATCGCCTCCGAGAGCGCGGCGATCGCTGCGTCACGTTGGCCGGATCGCTCGTGCAGCCGGGACACGGTGTGGAGAATGTCCGCGGGATCGGGATCCCCGACGAGCGGCAAGCGGCGGTGCTCGCGGGCCTTGTCCTCGAGGCGGCGAACCGCGCGCTGGACCTCGGCCGGATCGGAGACGTCCATGGCCGATGCGCTGCGCAACAGCGCATCGAGGTGCAGGTCCAGGCAGCCCAGCGCCAGCGCGCGCTCCTGGCACAGCCGGTTCCACTCGCTGGACTCCGGTGGCTGCACCCATTCGCCCAGCGCGCACAGCGAGTGGATCGCGGCCCATGCCGACGATTCCCCGAGCGCCTCGGCCGCGACGTAGGCCTCCCGGGTCCGCTGCTCGGCATCGGCGCGCGTGGCGAGACCCGCGCGGGCTAACACGCCCGTGATGACGGAGACTTCGTAGGCCACCTCGGATCGGCACGCGGCCGACGGGCCGCACGTCTCGCCGGCCCGGCGCGCGAAGACCAGCGCCTCCGACGGGCGCCCGGACAGGCGCGCCGAGGTCGCGGCCTGGCCCAGGAGCCCGTACCGCAGGCTGGGCGGCAGGGATTCGAACGGCTCCAGGAGCGTCGCCCTGCGCGCGACGAAAAGCGCTTCCTCGTGCAGGGACTGCAATCCCAGCTCGCCCGCTTCAAGTCGCGCGAGCCACGCCGTCAAGACCGGATGGTCCGCGACTTTCGTCAGGGCCTCGGCCGCGGCCATCTCGCGGCGGAGATCCGGCACCCGGCGGCGGCGCTGGAAATCGCGGGCCAGGAGCAGCCGCACGTACGCTTCACCGGCCGCCTGACGCGCCGCGACGAACGATCCGAGTGCTTGCTCGAGCAAGGGGCGCGCCCGTACCGCGTCGCGCTCGACGACCAGACCCCCGAGCGCCGCCAGCAACCACGGATCTTCCGGCGTCTCGTCCAGCCAGCCCCCTAGGCGCTGCTCGAGGGCACGAAACGTCTCGCGGGACACCATCGGACCGCGGAAGCACTCGCAGGAATGCGGATCGCGCGGCGCCCGCTCGCGCAGCCCCTCGCAGGCGTCACCCGCCCAGGCCGGGGAGGCGAGCAGGAGCAAGGCGAGCGCCGCCGCGCGCAGAACCACGATCAGCGCACGACGTTGAAGTACGTGACGGAGCTGACCACGTGGCCGTCGGGAAGAGTCGCTTCGACGCGCCAGGCGATCGAGGTGCCGCGCGCGAGGTCCGTGAGCGCCCGTTCGGGGACCAGGAACTCCGGTGTCGTGAGCGCCACGCCGCGCGTCACGAGTCTCAGCTCCGTCGTCGCGATCTGGATGTCGTAGATCGTTCCCGGCGGCCCCGGCGTCCAGCGCAGGAGGAAATGCTCGCGCGGCAGCGCGGCGCCGTCTTCGAGCAGCGAGCGCAGTCCCGGCTCCGTTGCTCGCAAGACGCTCTGATCCGTGCCGCGCTGCAGGGCGAACCAACCCAGTCCGACGGCGGCGACGAGCGCTGCGGCCGCGAGCGCAAGCCGCGGCAAGCCGACCCGCCGTCGCCGCCGCACCGCTTGGGCCCGCGCTGGCACGTGCTCGCTGAGTTCGCTGGCGAGCCGCCAGATCTCGGCGCACCGGGCACAGTTCGACATGTGGTCGATCACCGATCGCCGCTCGCGCGCCGATGTCTCGAGCGTCACCGCGCGCCAGACCTGCTCCGCCTCGAGGCAGCCGCGAGGGGCGGGGCCGGCCGGAGTCCGCTCGCGCCATTCCTCGCGCAGTCGACTTTCCTCCGTGCTCATCGACTCCACCCCTTGCGCGCCAGGCACACCCGCAGGTCCTTCAACCCGCGATACAGCCCGCTCTCGGCGCGCTTGACCTCCCAGCCGAGCAGGGCCGCCGCCTCCTGGACGCTGTGGCCTTGGAGGAACAGCACCACCGGGAGCCGGCGCGTGTCGCGCAGCCGCCGTACGCAATAGGTGATCGCCTCGCCCACCTGGCTCCCCGTGGCCCGCTGCTCCGGGTCGTGCGCGAAGGGGGCGGTCGGTTCCGCCTGCGAGCCCGGGTCACCCAGCGGTTCCTCGCGCCGCCGCCGCCGCCGCCGGATCTCGTCGATGACGGCGTGGTACGCCGCCTTCCTCCAATAAGACGCTGGCCGGGCCGGATCTACTTCATCTCTTTCCAGGAGGCGGAGCAGGACGTCCTGTGCAATGTCGTCCGCCTGCCCGGCGATCGCGGACGGGCACACCTTGCGCACTGTGCGGGCGATCTCCGCGCGGATCAGCGCGGCGTCCTTTTCACGGATGTCGGCCTGGTTTCCGGTCACCCTGGCCGCACCGGTTCCTCCAGGGCCAGGCGAGTCGTCGCCCGTCGTTCCCGTCCCGGTCACGCGTCCGCCGATAGCATCGTCACCCGCCGCTCGAGGTAGGGCCTGGACTTCGCTGCGACACGGCCCCGAGGTCGGACTCCCGTGAGGTCGTGCCGCCTGTTCACCGACTGTTCGCCGGACGACCGCTCTGCGTACCGGCCCACGCCCGAGACCGGGCGCGATTCTCCGGGACGCTTCCGCGTCGCGTCAACAGCGCACCCGCACCCAGACCACGATCCGGGGTATTTGCGACGGGAACCACCATGTTCCCGGGCGTCCCCGAGGCGCGCTACGGGCAGGCGCTGCCGGCAGCCGGGCTGGGCCGCTCGCGCCCCGCGCCGTCGGATCCCAGCGACCCGTCGCCGGCCGCGTTGCGCGCGACCACGAGGAACCCGTGGTTCGCGGGTAGATCGGGCAGGAATGCCGTCGTCCCGTCGCCAAGCGGCGCCTCGCACTCGGGCGCGGCCAGCTTCTGCGCGCGGGCGAGGTCGGTGCGGTAGAGCTGGTACTCGCTCGCCGCGCCGCCGCGGACCGGCGCCGACCACGCGAGCGCGTAACCGCCAGCCTGCCGCGCGATCGTGAACGGCGCACCCACTCCCCGCGGGTCGGAAGCCGCGCCGGGTGGCCCGAGGTTCACGAGGTCGATCGCGGCCAGGTCGTTGGTGACCTGGTAGCCCTTCTCGAGGATGAAGTTCATCGACCGGTCGAGATAGCGGCGGAAGGCGCTGCTCGGGTCGTCCGGATCGGCGCTCGGCGTCGGCCACGGCGGCGAGTAGCCGTTCTCGACGAAGCCGGGGACCAGGATGTTCTTCACCGCCCAGATGTCGAGCGCGACCGGGTCCGTGCTCGCCACCAGCATGTCCTTGCGCGTGGCGCCGCCGTAGCTCGTCGCCGGGCCGCTGTAGGGGTTGGCGTTGATCCAGGTCGCATCGAGCAGGTTGAGGTCGGCCGGGCCGATCTCGCCGATCGTCGCGCCGAGGATCCCGGAGCCGATCCCGAGGTGCGAATTGGTGTTCAGCTCGCCGGTCACCACGCCCATGTAGTGCTTCACCGCCGCCGTCGCGCCGTAGCTCGAATGGTGGGACTTCAGCACCGGGACGTTGAGGAACTTCAGGTGCGCGCGGTCGTAGGAACTGCCGGTCCACAGCCCGCGCCTCAGGCTGATCCGCGCCCCGTACTCCGAGCGGAACTTCGGGTACGAAACGCGGCCGAGATAGCGGGGATCGTACGGCAGCACCACGTAGCCGTCGTTGCCGTTTCCCCCCGCGTACTCGGTGACCGAGGTGAAGCGGATCAGGGTCCAGTCGTAGGTCGAAACGCGAAAGCCGCGGGCCTTGAACGACTGCACCACGTCCTGCGGGCTCTGCGCCGTGTTCTCGGCGTTGTTCGCCTCGCGGTCGAGGTTGGAGGTCGAATTGAACTGGGCGTTCTCGGCGACCACGATCTCGCCCGTGAAGCCGTCCGGGTGCTCCACGATCCGCGCCAACAGGCCGCGCAGCAGGTCGGTGTTCGTGCCGCCGCGCTCGGGCCACTGGTAGTTGATCTTGACCACGACGACGTCATCCGCGGCCAGGATGCCGTCCGGCCCCGCCACCAGCGACGCCGTGTTCGAGCGATAGAACTTCAGGCCGCAGGCGCCCATCATCTCGAGCAGGTCGTCGAGCCCCGGGAAGTGGTCGCCGGCCGGTTGCTGCGCGCACCCGACCTTGTGGAACACGGTCGCGCGGTAATCGGCGCGTGCCGACAGCACGGGCCCCGTGGGCGCGTCGGCACTGGTGAGCCAGGACCAGCTCGTCGCGGCCGCGACGACGCCCAGCGCTCCCAGCAGCAGCCCGGCCGGCGACAACAGCCGCGCGCGCAGCCAGCGCCGCAGCACGACCAGCGCGCCGAGCGCCGAGGCTCCGAAGGCCAGCGAGGCCGTGGAGAGCGCGGCTTTCTGGCAGGGGTAGGTGATGCGGCTCGGCTTCGTCCCGCTGCGCAGGAAAAACCACGCCAGCGCCGCGAGGCCGAGGCCGGGCAGCCACGCTCGCCCAAGCCGATGCGCGCGGTCGGCGCTGCGGCAGGGAGATTCCCTCGGCGTGAGCGGTTCGTGTTCCACGGCACCCCTCGTCGCGGCGGGGCTGCGACGCGCAGTCCGCGCGCTGTCGCGCAGTGTAAGCCGGTCCGAGGCGACTCCACGCTGCTTACTTGTCTTGGTGCGGAGAGTAAGAGGCCGCCGTCGAGACGCCGGCCGGCGGCACCCTATCATCGGGGCGGCATGGACAGCCCGGAAACCACCCGAGCCGAACCGCCGCGCGCCGCGGCGCCGCCCTTCACCTGGCACGGCACCGGTCGCGCTTTGCTCGAGGCCCAGCTGGACGCGATCGCCCGCGCGCGCGGGTCCGTGCGTCTCGAGGTCTTCACGTTCAGCGACTCCGCCGTCGGGCGCCGGTTCGGCGAAGCGCTGACGGCCGCGGCGGAGCGCGGTGCCCGCGTGCGCGTTCTCGCCGACGCGATCGGCTCGTTGGGGTTGCGCCGCGACTACTTCGCCGGGCTGGTGCGGGCCGGCGGCGAGGTGCGCCGCTTCAACGAGCCGCGCCCGGCCACGTTCACCTTCCGCGACCACCGCAAGCTCCTGGTCGTCGACGAGCACGTCGCGTTCGTCGGCGGCTGCAACATCGCCGAGGAGTACTACGGCGACGGCATCACGGTCGGCTGGCGCGACGGCGGCGTGGAAGTCCGCGGACCGGTGGCCGCGGTGCTGGCGGCGGAATTCGACCGGCAGTGGGAACGCGCGTCCGGCGAGAACTGGCGATTCCTGCCGGGCGGCACGGCCGCGCGCGTGACGGCCGGCCCGGCCGGCGAGATCGAGGCGCTGTTCATCAAGCCCGGCCTCGGCCGCAACCCGTTGCGCGATGCCCTGCGGCGCGACATCGCCGGCGCGAAGGAGATCGCGATCACCTCCGCGTACTTCCTGCCGTCGAAGACGCTGCGCCGGGAGCTGGCCGCGGCGGTGGCCCGCGGCGCGCGCGTGCGCCTGCTGCTCGCCGGCCGCAGCGACGTGCGGCTGATGCAACTCGCGTCGCGCTCGCTGTACCGCCGGCTCGTGGAGCGCGGGATCGAAATCCACGAGTACCAGCCGCAGATCCTCCACGCCAAGTCGATCGTGATCGACGAAATCGTGTTCGCCGGCTCGTCGAACCTCGACCCGCGCAGCCTGCGGATCAACTTCGAGATCATGCTGCGCATCCGCGACGCGGGGCTGGCCCAAACCGCGCTGCGGCAGTTCGAGGACGACCTCGCACGGCGCGCGACGCGCATCACCCGCGAGTTCCTGCAGAACGAGCGGCCGTGGTTCGAGCGGTTCAAGCAGCGGCTCGCGCTGTGGCTCCTGGCCCGCCTCGACCCCGAGTTCGCCCGCCTCAAGCTGCGGCGCTGGCACCTGGCCCAGCGACGGGGCCGCCGCCGCGCGCTGTGAGCAAGGGGCAGTCCATCGGCGCCCAGGAGGGAGATCGGGGTCCGGCCGACAACGCCGCCAGCGTCGCTTTCGTGTGCGCCGGTTCTGCCAATCGTCCGACTGCGCCGGCAGGCGCGTGCCAGAGTGCCCGGTGCGAGCGATGGCCTTTTCCCCGCTCGCGTGACGAAGGCCAGCCACCCCACAACGGGGAGGGAAGCCGGATGCGCAGGCCCAACGAGTTCTCCGATGCGACAATCCGGGATGCGCTGGCACGCCAGATGTACCGGTGTGGAAGCTGCGGTACCAGGATCACGCGCCCAGGCGACGCTCGCCGGGTCCGAGTTCGACTTTCCGCATTTCCGGGGACGGTGCCGGGATCGCGACTGCCTCTGCTGGTCGGAGTGACCGCGCGAACGCGCGGCGGCCACCTGCTCCGGGCGAACGGCCGCGCCGAGGCATGAGGTGGCAGGCCGCTTCGCCGTCGCTGGACCATCCGCCGCCGTCGCGCGCGGTGGCCGTTCCCGCGCAGCGGGTCAGCGGTCCACGAGCCAGCGATCGTCCCTGAAGAGCACGACGTTGTAGCCGGCCCACGCGCCGGGTGCCGTCGCAGATGGCGTGATCGTCGCCTGCAGCGTCTTGGGACCGCGTTTGCTCGCGCGCACCACCTCGCTCCGGACCGCCATGTAGACCGCCTCGCCCGCCGCGCAGTCGAACGTCGCCCTGCCCTCGCCTTCGATCCTCGAACTCGTCGCGCGCAGCCGGTGCGATCCGGGGGAGACGCCGAGCACGTGCAGGACCGGCACTCGCACGATGTCCTTCTGCGCGATGCGGTGGTCGGCGCCGCCGTGCGTCCCCGCGGGGCAGGGCGCCGCGGGCGCGCACAGCGCCTCGATCGGCGCCGGGTCGTGGATCGTCCCGCCGTCGATCGAGAACTGGTCGGGGCAGCCTCCCGTACCGTCGCAGCCGACGACGACCGTGCACTCGGCCGCCTGCCGCCGGCGCGCGATGTAACCGGGCAGCAGGGCCGCGTCGGCGAGGATCGTCGTGCGCTGGTGGTGCAGCTGCGGATCGACGACAGCGGAGATCGCGCCGGCCTTGATCGTCATCCAGCGCGTCGCGTCGGAGGCGAGTATCCCCCGACTGGCCGACCCGGCCGCGACCTGCGCGACTGTCTTGGCTTCGTCGTAGGTGACGAGCACGAACCCCTGGCGCTTTTCGCTGCCCCACCCGGCCGGGACCGGGACGACGAGCACCACGGCGACGATCGCCGCGCTGCGCTTGTCGTCAGCGCGATAGACGTCGAAGCCCCACGCCTCGCTCGCGAGCCATGGTTCTCCGAGCATGATTCGAACGCCGTCGCACGCGGTCCCCGGCTCGAGCTTTGCGCCGATCTCGGATTGCCGCGTGACGGCCGTCGTCTCGTGCAAGGTCACGCTGCCGCAGCCGCACAAGGCGAGCGACTCGAGGACGGTGAGACAGATCCAGGTTCGGGCGATGCCATTAAGCAACGGGTTCATCGGGAAGCCTCGCCGGGCACGTGGCACCCTCGGGGCACAGCATAGACCCGCCGCGCGAAAGTCCCGGCAGGGCCTCACCCTCGGTTATGGAAAAGTAATAACAACCGCGGCGACCGCACCATTTCCGAGTCGATCCGCGCCGCGCTCGCCCGGGGACGCAGCGCGAACGTGATCCACCTCGACTCGGGGCTGAAAGTGGATCTGTTCCCCACGGGCGGCAGCGAGTACGACGAGCTGGAGTTCGCACGAGCGCAGTCGGTGCCCGTTGCGGCCGGCGGGAGCCCCAGCATCCGGGTCAAGTCGCCGGAGGACACGGTCCTGCGGAAGCGGGAGTGGTTCCGCGCCGGCAGCGATGTCTCGGATCGACGGTGGCACGACGTGCTGGGCGTGCTCAAGACGCAGTCGGGCCGGCTCGACGTGGCCTACCTGCGCCGCTGGGCGGGACCTGGGCGTTTCCGACCTGCTCGAGCGAGCGCTGGCCCTGGCCTGACACCCTGCCGAGGCCTCCCGTCGAACAGGTGAGATTCCGCGCCAGGGCGTCGGTCAGGGGCGCTCCACCGCCCGGGCCGCCTCGGTGTAGTAAACGGCCGCGGGGGACGGATCGTGGCCCTCGGTGACGACGGTCAGCACGTCGCCGGCCAGAAGCAGCGTCTCGGGGTTCGGCACGATGTGGCGCGAACCGCGCTGGACCGTCGCGACGAGCGTTCCGGGCAGCGACTCGAGTTCCCGCACGCGCTTGCCGTCAAGCCTGGAGTCGGGCTCGACGAGCACCTCCAACACGACGGGCTCGCTCTCCGGGTGGACGAATCCGCGCGCCGCGTGGAGGTCCCGTTGCAGCAAACGTTCGTAGATCGGCTCGTCCCGCACGCCCTCGGCCGCGAGGTACGCGGCGAAGGCGCCGAGGAGCAGCGCGTAGAGCAGCCCGTACTCGGAGGTCATTTCGACGATGAGGACGACGCCGGTCAGCGGGGCGCGGACCGAACCCGCGAGCATCCCGCACATCCCGATCGTCCCGAACACGGCCGGCGAGATGGCGGCGTCGGGCAGCACAAGCTGCGCCGCGCAACCGAACGCGAAACCGAAGAAAGCGCCCATCACGAGCAGGGGCGCGAAGATCCCCCCGGGCACGCCGGTGGCGTAGCTCAAGACGGTGAGGACGAGTTTGCCGGCGAAGACGGCGAGCGCGCCCAGGACGAGGTGCTGGGCCGTGAAGCGGCCGGCGAGGAGCCGCTCGGTCACGTCGTGGCCGACGCCGGTGACGTCCGGGAACACCACCAGCAGCAGTCCGGAGAGGGCGCCGACGAACGCCCCGGCCACGGCGCGCGGGATGCGCAGTTGCTCGCGCAGTTGCATCGCGGCGACAAGCGCCTTGTTGAACAGGACGCCCATCAGGCCGGCGAGGCAGCCGAACAGCGCGACCAGCGGCAACACGCGGAGCGGGACGGGCGCGACGCCGGGCAGCGTGAAGGACGAGCCCTGGCCCGACATGAACCGTGACACGGCCACGGCCGACACGGAGCCGATCAGCGCGGTGCCGTAGGTCAACGGTGACATCTCGCGCTTGAGTTCCTCCATCACGAAGATGAAACCCGCGAGCGGTGCGTTGAACGCCGCCGCGAGCCCCGCACCCGCGCCCGACGCGATCAGCGCCGGGTACGATCGCCGCCGGACGCGCAGGACATCGCCGACGAGCTTGCCGACGGCGGCGCCCATCTGGACCGTGGGTCCCTCCCTGCCGAGCGACATGCCGGCGGCGAGCGCGCCGAATCCGCAGCCGAACTTGATCAGCAGCAGCCGGACCGGGCGGATCACGCGGGCCCCGAGGAGCACCGCCTTCACGTGCGGGATGCCGCTGCCGCCGGCCTCGGCGGCATAGCGGCCGGTCAACCAGGCCACCAGCGCGCCGAGCGCCGAAGCGACCAGGACCAGCGGAACGATCGCGCCCAAGCCCCACTGGGGCGTCAGTGCCGCGACGTACGCGCTGACCACGCGCGTCCGCTGGACGGCCTCCTTGAACAAGACCGCCAGCAAGCCGGCGATCAGGCCCACCAGCGCGGCGCGCAGGAACTGGCGGCGGCGGCGCTCCTTCTCCAGGACGGGTGCCGCCGCGCTGCGCCAGCCGCGCCGCGCCCGGTCCGCACTCCCGCCGACGCCAAGGTCACTCACGATCGAACGAGAATGCAGCCATCGCCATCACAGGGCAACGGATCGGCGAGCCTGCCGCGATAAGGTCCTCGCGGGTGATCCGACGTGGGCAGGTGGAACGCCTGTCCCCGCACTTCGCATCGAGTCGTTCGTCGCGGTTCGTAGGATCTTAAGGCCACTTCCATCAACGAAGCTTGCTGGCGGATCGCGATCGGAAGGACGACGGGGACGCGTAGCCCATCGTCCAGTAGTCGAAGAGGAGCTTCCACTCGCGGTCCCGGCCCAGCGACACGCCGACATGCTCAGTCGGGAAGAGCCCCTTATCCTGGACCGAAACGACCACGTCGCCGGTGGACGGGTTGATCGCCGGCATGGGAACCGCGTTGCCGCGCCGCGAGTCCGGGACTTGCTGTCCGCCCAGGCCTCAGCGGATGCTCAACGACCGCCCGGTCTTGACGCCAACGTCACGCTATTGGAGCCGCTGGGGGAAGTGGTTCATCAGGCTTGGTGCCCACGTCGCATTGTGCGTGCGTCCGTCCTCCCGCGAGTCCGCGTTGAGAGTACTGTTATGCGGGGCTCGTGGGAGGAACCGTGAAGAACAAGGCATGGCCGCTGATTCTCGCCGTGCCGCTCCTGGGATCCGTCGCGCCGCGGGCCGTTGCCGGTCCGACATACACGGCGACCAGGCTCTCCGGAGCGATCTACCAGCTCTCCGCCGACGCCGGCGGTTACCCGGTCAAGGTCCTGGCCTCGATCGGCCCGGATGGCATCCTGCTCGTCGACACGGGACCAGCGGAGTTGCGCGATGATCTCCGGGTGGCGCTCGCCGGCCTTATGCCCGGCGTTCCTCGGATCATCATCAACACTCATTCGCACGTGGAGCACCTCGGTGGTAACACCGCGTTCGGGGCAGGCCCCCTGATCATCGGCCACGCTGCGCTGCGAGCCCGATTGCGCAGCGGGCCGTTCCTGTTTGACGAACTCCCGGACGATGCGCTGCCGCGCCTGACCTTCGTGGAGGAGATGCGCCTCCACTTCAACGGCGAGGAGATTCGGCTCGTCCCGTTTCCCGGCGCCCATGACGACAGCGATGTCGTCGTCTGGTTCACCGGCTCGAAGATCGCAGCCGTCGGTGGCGTGTGCAACGGGAGACACTTTCCATCGGTCGACGGCGAGACAGGGGATGTGACCCGCTACCCGGATGTCGTGGCCCGCCTGATCGCGCTGCTCCCGCCGGATGTTCTCCTGGTCCCCGGTCACGGCGAGAACGGCACGCTCGACGACGCGCGCGCGTTCCACGACATGCTGGTCCAGACGGCGGCGGTGATCCGGGCCGGACTGGCGGCGCAGAAGGACGCTCCCACCCTGGAGCGCGAAGATGTCCTCGCCCGGTGGAAGGCGTACGAGATCGCCTACGCCGACCGGAGCTACTGGGTGCGGGCCCTGGTGAAGGGGTACGGACCCGGTCGCGAGGCGCGGCCCCGGCCCTGGGAGCAGCTCTTCCGGGCCTGGAAGCAAGGCGGGATCGAGGCGGTCCGCGCACGATATGCCTGGATCAAGGCGAACGAAGGCCAGAGTTGGCTGCTCGACGACAAGCTCCTGTTCTCGATCGGCTACCGGCTGCTGCAGCGCGGCCTTCCTGACGCCCGCGCGTTCTTCCAGATGAGCCTGGACCAGTTCCCCAAAGGCTCCTATGCGTTCGCGGCGCACGAACTCATCGGCGATCTGCAAAGGTCCGAAGGAGATCTCGAAGGCGCCCGCGCGAGCTACCGGCGTGCGCTCGAGCTGCAGCCCGGCGATCCGGGGGTTTCTGCCAAACTCGAGGCGCTTGGCAGGTGAGACCGGCGTGCACCATCCCACTGTGACGTAGGCTCGGCAGCCGGTGTAGCCTTGTGCGCCATGTTCCGAACCGTCGTCACCTGTTTCGCCGTCCTGTTTCTTCTCGCATCGCTCCTGGCGACATCCGCACCCGCGCGCAGGGGCAGTCCCACGGCGGGCTTCGTCCCGGTTCCTCACGGAACGCTGTTCTATGAAGAGAGCGGTGCCGGCCCGGCCGTCATCCTGATCCACGGCGGCATGCTCGACCACGAGATGTGGGACCCGCAGTTGGAGGCGCTGACGGGCTTTCGCGTCGTCCGCTACGACGTGGCCGCGCACGGCCGGTCGCCGAAGCCGGAACAAGCCTGGAATGATGTCGAACAGCTCGCCGCGCTGATGGGCTCGCTCGAGGTCGGATCGGCGAGCCTCGTCGGTTTGTCGATGGGCGGACGCATCGCGATCGACTTCGCGATCGCTCATCCCGACAAAGTGCGCTCGCTCGTCCTCGTCGATCCCGGGCTCTCGGGATACCCGTTCACCGGACGCGATTTCGCGGCAGGGATGCGTGCGAGCGCCCGGGCCCGCCGGGCCGGCGATGCGGCGCGGGCCGCGGAGCTGTTCCTGCGCTCCTGGCTCGCCGGACCACACCGCACGCCGTCGGCGGTCGATCCGGAGGTCTGGGCGCGGGCCCTGCAGATCGCCACGCCCAACGCGCTCACCCGGGCCGAAGGCGAAGCTCTCGCGCCGCCCGCCGTGGGTCGGCTGGCCGAGATCAGCGTCCCGACGCTGGTCATCGAGGGCGAGCTCGACTGCGAGGACATCCACCGCATCGGCCGCCTGATCGAAAGGCGCGTTCCTGGCGCGCGGCGCGTCGTGATCCGCGGTGTGGCCCACATGCCGAACCTGGAGCGTGCGGCGGAGGTGAACGGTCTGCTCCGGTCGTTCCTGCTGGAGCCGCCGGCGCCGCCGCCAGCGAGGAAATCGCTCGCGGCGCGCGCGGAATGGCTGGAGGTGGAGGGAGGCAAGCTGTGGGTCGAGCGGTCGGGCGAGGGCGAGGCGCTGCTGCTCATCCACGACGGCATCGTCCACTCGGCGGGGTGGGACGATGTTCTTCCCGCGCTGGCCACGCAGTACGAGGTGATTCGCTTCGACCGGCGAGGTTACGGCCGATCGACGGTGCCCGCGGCTCGGTTCTCCGACTTGGCGGATCTCGAGGCGCTCGTGCGGCACCTCGCGCTGGGCCGCCTGCACATCGTCGGCTCGTCGGCCGGCGGCGGGCTCGCCATCGACTTCGCCCTGGCGCACCCGGAGCAGGTGAGGACGCTCACGCTGGTCGGCGCGGTCGTGAGCGGTTTCCCGTACACGCGGCATTTCGGGAGCCGCGGCGGACGGCTGACCGCCGCGGCGCTGAACGATTCGACGCTCGGGCGCCACTACTGGACGCAGACCGACCCCTACTTCATCGCGCCGCAATCCAAGGCAGTGCGCGAGCGGGTGGCCGCGATTCTCGAGGCGGCGCCCCAGAACCTCGACCCGGCCAAGGGCCGCTTCGCGACGCCCCGGCCGCCCGCGCTGCCGCGCCTGCCTTCGATCCGGGTGCCTACGCTGGTGCTGCTCGGGGAGCACGACATCCCCGACGTTCACGCGCATGGCGGCGCGATTGCGGCGGGCATCCCGAACGCGCGACGCGAAGTGCTGTCCGATTGCGGCCACGTGCCGTACCTGGAGGTTCCAGGCGACTTCGCCACGACCGTGTTGGCGTTTCTCCAGGGTGCCCCGTTCCAGGAAGTGCTGGACAACGAAGGGCCGCGACAGGCGAAGCAGTTCCTGCGGGACGCGCGCGCCAAGGACCCCGCCGCGGTGCTGTTCGCCGAGGACGAGCTCAACGACCGCGGTTACCTGCAGCTTGCGCGCGGCGCCTCGGAAGAGGCGGTCGCGCTGTTCCGCCTCAACTGCGAGGCCTACCCGGCCTCGGCCAACACCTGGGACTCGTTGGGCGAGGCCCTGCTGGCGGCGGGCGATCGCGAAGGCAGTACCGCGGCGTACGAGAGGTCCCTCGAGATCGATCCGTCCAGCGCGAGCGCGCGAGCGGCACTCGAGAAGCTCCGCCACGACGCGGGAGATTCTGGCGCCCAAGCGCCGGTGTGGCAGGTGCAGGCGAGTGGTACCCGGGACGCCCTGACCGCCGTGTGGGGGGTGGACGGGTCGACCGTGTTCGCGGTCGGGCGCAACGGCACGGTGCTGCGCTTTGACGGGACCGGCTGGTCACGCTGGGATATCGGCTCGCCGGCGCACCTGGTCGGCATCTGGGGCACCGCGTCCACGAATCTCATCGTCACCGGGGACCAGGGCCTGGCCCTGCGGTACGACGGTAAGGTCTGGAACAGGATGGACTCCGGGACGACTGCCAACCTCGACGCGGTCTGGGGCAGCTGCGCGAGCGACGTGTTCGCCGTCGGCGACTCCGGCGGCATCGTCCTGCATTACGACGGAACAGAATGGAGCCGGATGGCGAGCACCACGAGCGTTGGCCTTTTCGGCGTCTGGGGAGCGGGCCCCGGCGACGTGTTCGCCGTGGGCATGCAGGGGACCATCCTCCGCTACGACGGCCAAGCTTGGGCACCCATGGCGAGCGGCGTGACGGAGCACCTGACCGGGATCTGGGGATCTTCGAAAACCGACGTCTTCGCCGTCGGCTCGGCTGGCACGATCCTGCACTACGACGGCAGAGCCTGGACGCCGATGTCGAGCGGGACGCAAAGGCATGTCTTCCGCGTGTGGGGCCGCCACCCCGCCGACGTTTTCGCCGTTGGCGCGGAAGGGACGATCCTGCACTTCGATGGGGCGCGCTGGAGCAGCATGCCGAGCCCCAGCGAGTTCGACCTCTATTCCGTCTGGGGAACGGCCATGGGGACAGTCTTCGCCACCGGGCGCGAGGGCACGCTTCTGCAGCACTGAGGAGCCGCAGGTGGGCGGGCGGGGCCGCGCTGCATTCTCCAACTTCCGCTGCGCAAGAAGCTCGTCCCGGCAGCCGGCACGAAAACACTCCGCGCGGGGCTAATATTGGCCGCGCGGAGGGTTGATCCGTCAGATGACCGCGACCTCCATTGCCCCCGCGCCACCAGCACGGGCGGCGCTGTCGGCGATCCGTCCGACCGAACGGCTGCGCATCCTCGACATCCTGCGCGGGTTTGCCATCTTCGGGATCCTGCTGGTCAACATCCACTTCTACAGCCGGCCGATCTACACGATCTTCCGCGGTGACCAGGGCTCGACCGTGGACCAGATCATCAAGTTCGGCACGATGTTCCTCGTGACGGAGAAGTTCATCTCGACCCTCTCGTTGCTGTTCGGGATCGGTGTGGCGATCCTGTTCCAGCGCGCGCTCGACAAGGGCGCACCGGTCGGCCGCGTGTTCCTCCGGCGGCAGATCGGACTGTTCGCGATCGGCATCACGCACGCGCTGGCGCTCTATTCCGGCGATTTCATCGGCAACTACGCCGTGCTCGGCCTCTTGTTGTTCCTCTTCAGGAAGGCCCGCGGTCGCACCCTGCTGGCCGCCAGCGCGATCACGCTGCTCGTGCCGTGCCTGTACGTGGCGCCGGCGATGCTCTCGCGGCCCGGCGAGGCGCCGGCGAGGCCGGATCCGCAGGCGCAGCAGGCCCTTCGACAGCAGCGCCGGGAGGCCCTGGCGAGGAGAATCGAGGAGAGCGTGGAGGTCTACGGACACGGCGACATCTCGCAGATTTTCCGGCTGCGCTCCAGGGAGGTCCGCTTCCAGTACGCGTCGCTGCTGTTCGTGGGCTGGAAGATGTTCTCGATGTTCCTGCTCGGGATGTGGTGCTGGAGAAGCGGCCTCGCGAGCTCGCTCGAGGATCGTCTGCCGTTCTTGCGCAAGGTGGTGTGGACGGCTCTTACGATCGGTGTGCTCGGAACGTCGCTGGGCCTGGCCGGCGATTCGCTCGGGCTCCCGCAGAACGCGCCCGTGCAGTTGGCGGCGGCACTGGGTCGGGAGATCGGCGCCCCCGCACTCGCGGTCTTCTATAGCAGCGCGATCACGCTGCTGTACTTCGGCGGGGTCGGGCGCCGGGTGTTCGATTGGCTTGCGCCCGTAGGGCGCACGGCCATGAGCAACTACGTGTTCCAGTCGGTTGTCTGCACCACGATCTTCTACTCCTACGGCCTCGGCCTGTTCTACCGCACGACCTACTCGATCAACGTCGCGCTTGCGCTCGGCGTGTTCGCGATCGAGATCATCGTGAGCCGGTCGTGGTTGCGGCGGTTCGACTTCGGCCCGCTGGAGTGGCTGCTGCGCGCGTTCGTCTACCTGCGCCCAGCTTCGATGGCGCGAGGAGACCGCTCCTGAAGCAGCGTCGCGTCGCAACCGACGAGTCTCGGCCAAGACGGAACGAGCCGACCTCCTCCTCAGTTCTCAGCGAGGGTCGTCGCGCACCAGGAGCGTGCCGTCCGCGCCCGCGATGAAGACCGGGCCGCTGGCGGTGCCCCAGACGGAATGGAGGCTGGCCGGTGTCGGGGTTGCCGTCGCGCGCCACGCCGCACCGTCGAAGTGCAATATCGTCCCTTCCGCCCCGACGGCGACGACGTCGGCCGGTCGACGATCCCAGACGCGGAACACGTGCCGGCCCGTGGCGCTCGTCATCGGGTTCCATGTCGTGCCGTCGTAATGCAGGATCGTGCCGGCGGAGCCCACGGCGAAGACATCACGTCCCGAGGAACCCCAAATCCCGGTCAGGTGCTCCGTCACGCCGCTGCTCATGCGGGTCCACGCCTTGCCATCGTAATGGAGGATCGTCCCTTCCATGCCGACGGCGAACACATCGGCCGGCCCCGACCCCCACACGCCGAACAGGCCGACGCTCGTTCCGCTCGCCATCCGGTGCCACTGCCTGCCGTCGTAGCGGACGATGACGCCGCCGGAATCTCCGACCGCGAACACGTCGCTCCGGGAACTGCCCCAGACCGCGTCCAGGTTCGCGGTCGTGCCGGAGGCCAGAGCCGTCCAGGCGGTGCCGTCGAAGCGCAGGACCAGCCCGTCGTCCCCGGTGACGATGAGATCGTTCGGCGCGGTGCCCCAGATGCCCACGAGGTGCGCCCGCGAGCCGATGTCCCATGCCGACCACGAACTGCCATCGAAGCGCAGCACGGTGCCGTTGCGCCCGACCGCGAACACCGTGGATGCGTCGAGTCCCCAGACGGCGGTCAAGCTGTCGCGCGTGCCGCTCGCCTGTGCGTGCCACGAAGGCACCGCGGCGCCGTCCGCCGCGCCGGCGAGGGCCGCCGGGGCCAGCGGCAGCGAAAAAGCGAACGGGCAGAAAGCAGCGAGAAACGACCAACCGCGCCGAGTTGCCATGCGGCCCCCGGGCGCGCCACGCGGGGCGCGGGAACGTGCCCCACACAGGTACCCCGCCCGGACGCGCCAGTCAACCGATTGTATTCGGTAGCCAGTCGCGAACGAGGGCGGACGCTGGCCCGGCTCAGGCCGGGCGCGGATGATCCTCCGGCCGCCGCTCCGGGGCCTTGAACTGGTCCCGTTTCAACCGGCGAACGCGGGTGGCGCGAAGTCGGTCGATTAGCAGGAAAGTGCCGACAAGGTGGGTTGCAGGCGTGCCTGCGCGCTGCCCGTCGGCATGGTCGGCCGTCAGTCGCCGACCTGCATCGCCTGCAGCAGCTTGTCCGAGTTCCGCAGCACCTCGTCGCCAAGCCCGTGCGCCTCCGCGTACGCGCGCGCGCGATCGATCCCGCGCCGCTGGCCCGCCGAAGGCCGGTACGGTCGCGCGCCGGTATCCAGGAGTTGGCTGGTACGCTCCATCGAGTAGGCCAGGGCCGTGCGCAGCTGCTGCTGGACCTCGTCGATCCGGCCCGCATCCAGCTCGGTCAACGTCTCGGCGGCGAGCACCGCCAGGTCGACGTGCTTGATCAGCAGCATCTCGCGCTCCTCGCGCTCCACCGCGCCGTGGTGGTAGCGCCGGGCGACCAGCGCGACCGCGAGCACCGCGAGCACCAGGACCCCGCCAACCAGCAGCCAGTGCGATCGTCGCATCGAGCCTCCGTCGGCGGAGCCTATCCGGAGGTCACGCCGGGGCACAAGGACGCCTACCGTCGCCTCACCGGGCAGCCCGGCGCGGGACCTCGTAGCGCAGCTCCACGAATCCCGAGCCGTGCTGGGTCGCGGAGACCAGCCGCAGTGGCGGTCTGGAGATCGTCCGCGGCAACAGCGGCGCGCCACGCCCGAGGGTGACCGATGCGACGACGACGATCAGCTCGTCGAGCAGGCCACGATCGAAGAACTGACCGGCCAGTTCGCCTCCGCCGACGACCCAGATGTTCTTTCCGGCGGCGGCCGCGGCCATGTCCCGGTGCACCGGTTCGACGTCGCCGCGGACGAAGCGGATGTCCGCCCCGTGTACCTCGCGCAGCCTGCGCGACGTGAAGACCCAGGTGGGCTGCTCGTAGAACCACGGTTTCGGCTCCCGGCCCTCGGGGAATATTTCGTGCCGCAGCAGCCACTCGTACGTCGTCGATCCCATCGCCAGGGCGCCGACCTCGCGGATGAAGTCGGGGTAGCCGGCGTTGCCCGGCTCGTCGAACTGGAACAGCCAGTCCAGCGAGTTCTCGGCGTCGGCGATGAAGCCGTCGAGACTCGCGGCCGTGTAGTACTGGGTCTTCATCGAGCGCTCCGAGGTTCAACGGGCAGGTACCCGCGTCGCGGCTCGGCGGTGCCACGGCGGGCGAAGGCGTGGACGGCCAGGACCCCGAGGAACAGGCAGCTCGAGGTGGCGTGGGCCCAGCCCAGCCAGGCGCGCGCGGCGGGTCCGCTCGCGGCCTGGAGCAGGTAGCCGGTCAATACCATCGGCGCGATCAGCCCGATCAGCGCCCAGCCTGTCCTGCGACGGTCGGCACGCGTGCGCAGGTGCACCAGCGCATGCACACCGAAGATCCAGCCGACCGCGAACAGGATCGCGGGCGAGACCAGCAGGTGCCCGACCAGCGCGTGCGGCTGCCAGGGGTGGCCGTACGCGCTGAACTCGTCCGCGCGGCCGAGGTACTTCATCGCGGCGTACGCCAGCCCCGTCGCGGCCGACAGCAAAGCCGGCCCCCAGAGGAGCCACTTCTGCAGCCGCGTCACGGCTCTTGCCCGGCCGCGGCGAGGACCTCGTGCAGCGCGAGCGCGCGGCGGACCGCGTCGACGACGGCACGCGTCGAAAGCGTCGCTCCCGCGAGGGTGCGGATCGAGGCGTTGGCCCGCAGCTCGCGCGTCAGTCGGTGCCGATCGAACTGCCCCAGCCAGCGGTCCGACGGCCGGTACTCGGGGGGCTCGCGGAATGCGGCGATCTCCACGCGCGCCACCTCGCCGGACGGCGAGACGACGACGAGCACGGTCTCGGGCAGGGTCCGCACCAGGTGCGTGTCCACGTACACCGTGCCGAGCGGTTCTGCGCCCCGGGACACGGCGAAGTACGTCAACAGCCGCGACGCGGGGCGCGTCCCGGCGCGGTGCTCGATCTCGGCCAGCATGCCTTGATCGAGAAACGCCGTGCGGCGAGAGACGGCGGCCGGAGGCGGGAACATCCGCCCCACGAGGTTCTCGGCCTCGTCGGAGCTCCCCGCAAGGGCGCACGGGGCAAACGCCAGCAACACCAGGAGCGGCAGCGCTCGCGGCGCCGCGGCGCGCGGGCGCGCTTCAGAACGAGTAGCCGAGCGCCGCATGGAACCTGTCCGCCCCGGTTCCGGCGTCGTTGTCGAGGTCATGGTAGTCGAGCTTGATCGCCACCTCGGGGATCGGTTTGAACAGGACGCCGAGCGTCCACGAGCTGCGGGCGTTGGCCGGATCGTCCTCGTCGCGCAGCGCGGCGGGCACCTCGCGCTGCGTGTCGAACGACTCGAAGCGCACGAACGGGACCAAAGACGAGCGGCGGGCGCGCGGGGCAAGGACGTCGTAGCCGGTCTCGAGGTACCAGCCGGAGAGACGCGAGCCGATCGCCTGGCCCGTCTGCTCGGCGATCAGCGCGGCGTCGTCGATCGAAACGCGCGCCCAAAGGCCGCGCGCGGACCACCCGCGCCAGCGCCAGTCGGCGTGCGCGTCGAACAGCCGGACGCGCCCCTCGATCGCCTCGCCTCCGGCGGTGGCGCCCTGGCCCGATCCGCCGCCGTAGACGGAAACCCCGGCCAGGAGCCCCGGGACCCCCGTCAGGTCCAGCCGTGCCGCGAGCGCGAGATCCTCGGCGCGCGATTCCGATCCCGACTGACGCCCGCCGCGGATGCCGTTGCTTGCCGTGAATCCCGAGCTGTCCAGGCCTGCCATCACGTACGCGCGGTAGCTGAACGGACCGAGGTCCCCGTGGATTCCCGCGCCGTTCTCGCGCCAGGTGGTGGGCAGGATCACCCGCTCGACATCCGGCCGCCGCGCACCGAGGAACACGGTCGGCTCGTGCAGTTCGTTGATCAGGCCGACCGGAACGAGCAGGAGCCCCGCCCGCACGTTGATGCGCGGGTCGAGCAGGAAGTCGATGTACGCGAATTCGACCGAGACTTCCCCGTCCTGCCCATCGCCCGCGGTGGCGTGCTCGAACTCGATCTCCGAGTTGAACAGGATCCGGTCCGTGAACTTGTAGCCGAAGTACAGGACCGCGCGCAGGAAGTCGACGCTCGCCGATTCGTTCGCGCCGACGTCGTCGTCGCGGCGTGCCGCCACGCCCTGCGCGAGCATCTCGCCGTAGCCGCCGATCGAGAGCCGCCGCTCCCCGGCGCGGTAGACCTTCGACGCCGACGGCGCGAGCCCGCGCGCGCCGGGGGTGACGCTGGCCGCGGCGGGTGGTTCTGCCGTCGCCTCGCGCTGCATGCGCAGCTCCTGCAGTTCCTCGGCCATGACTTCCAGCCGCCGCTCCAGCTCGTCGATGCGGGCGTCGGCGGGTGCTGCGCCGCCTTGGTCTTCGTTCGCCTCCAGGTAGCGCTCGAATCCGGGGCTCGCTTCTTTCTCGATTCCCCCCGCGCGCGATGGTGCGAGGAAGACGTACTCCGTGCCCGCGGGCGCCAGCTCCGCCGCGCGCGCGGAGCCCGCGACGAGCAGCGCGGTGGACAACGCGTCCGCGGCGGCGGCGTCCGGCGCGATCACGGTCACCGAACCGGCGGTCAGCGCGGGCCTGCCGGTGCGCGCGTCGATGACATGCGCATGGGCCCGGTGGCCTCCCGCCGCGGTGTCCGGAGCGTTCGTCGACGTCGCCGCGCTCGCATCGCGCAGGCGCAGGGTGAGCGCCGGCGTCCCCCGGTCGCGCGGGCTCGCGAGGTCCACGAGCCAGCCCGGCTCCCCCGGCGGGGCACCGAGGGCCAGCACCTGCCCGCCGAAGTTCAAGAGCGCGGCCGGCACACCAGCAGCGCGCAGCACCGCCGCCGCCTCATCGAGCGCGTACCCCTTGCCGTACCCGCCGAGGTCGAACTGAAGGCCGCCTTCGCACTCGACCTGCCGTCCGGCGGCGTGCGCGCGGCGCCAGCCCGAGCGTTCGCGGGCGGAGGCGAGTTCGGCGGAGGTAGGCGTCCGGCCGCCGTCGCGCAGGCCCCAGGCGTCCGCCAGCGCACCGATCGTCGGATCGAACGCGCCGTCGGTCCGGCGCGCCCACTCCAGGGCTCCGGCGATCGCACGCCCGAGGTCCGGATCGACGGTCGCGGCGGTCGCGGCCTGGCCCGCGCATCGCGCGTTCAGCAGCGTCAGGCCACCGTCGGATCTCCACTGGGTGAGCTGCTGCTCGATCTCGGCCACGCGGTCGAGGGCCTGGTCGAGCAGCCGCGGGTCTCCGAACGCGCGAACCTCGAGCAGCGTGCCCATGAGGTAGCGGGTCCGGACCACCGGGCCGGGCTCGGCAACCGCCGGTCCGGACACGGTCCAGGCCAGCATCAGGACGAAAGAGTGGCGGAAAGCGAACATCGGAATAACCCCAAGTTGCGAACGAATCTCAGTAATGGGGGCCGACGATAAGGAAGGGCGCCGGCGGCGTCAAGACGCTCGGAGACGGCAAAGGGCCGGCGATCCGGCGCACTCCCGGGCTAAGTAGTTGATGACAGGCGACAACGACACGGCCACTCCGTCGGGCCGGAGAGGGAGCACACGTCGCTGACGCCGGCTCGATACCGCCAAGTTTCGCGCGCTCCGCGCGGGCGTGCGGTTCGGCGAGGCAGTGCGCGACGCGCCCGCCGGCAATCCGTTTTCGGCGGCGGCCTGGGCCGTCGGCAACGCGACGCGCTAGGCGCGCGGCGCTGCCGTCACCCGCGAGCCCTGCTCTCGCGCCCTGCACCAGGACCGCCGCGCCAGCCGGGTGGCGATCCCGGTTGCGAGCAGCACCCACCCGAGTCCGACGATCGCGTCACCGTGCCGCGCGTACGCGGTCGGTGCACCGCTACCGAGCGAGACCCGGGCGTGTTGCACGAGTGCCGGGCCCCGGCGGCTGTTCTCGCGCAGCGTGCCGGTGCGGTCAGTGTGCGAGCAGACGCCGTCGTTGGCGGCGCGCACGACAGGGAGGCCGGTCTCGAGCGCCCGCGTCGCGACCATCGTCGCGTGCCAGCGCGGGAAGACGGTGCCGCCCCACCAGGCATCGTCGGTGAGCACGGCCAGGATGTTCGCGCCGGCCTGCCGGTAGCGGCGGGCGAGCTGCGGGTACACGCCCTCGTAGCAGATGAGCACGCCGATGCGCGCGGGACCGACTTCGAACACCGTCGGCCCGGGACCGGCGCTGAAGTTGCCGAAAAGGCGCAGGGCGCTCTGGTCGCCGCGCCGGCTCGCCCGCCGGGAAGGATCCCAGCCGAGGTACCTGCCGAACGGCACGCCCTCGACGAACGGCAGCAAGCGCTGCTTGCCGTACCACTGGGCGGGCCGGCCGTCCGGGTGCACCGTGGCGGCGCCGTTGAAGAGCGACACGCGCTCGGCAGCGCCATCGCGCTCGATCCGCGCGATCTGGCAGCCGTAGAGGATGGGCCGGTCGATCTCGCGGCTGATCGCCTCGACCTCGCGATCCGCGAACGGTTCGGTGGCGCGCCAGACCACCGGGCCCGGGCGTGCCGTTTCCGGCCAGAGGACGAGGTCGGTGCCGGCGGCGGCGGCGGTCGAGAGTTCGCGCAGCCGCTCCCACGTGCGCGGCCAGCACGCCCGGTCGAGCTTCTCGCGGGCACCGACAGCCGGCTGCACGAGGCCGACCCGGAACTCCCCGCCGGCGGACGGGAGCTTCGCCCCGGCCAGCCACGATGTCACGACCGGCGACGACCAGAGGACCACGGCGGATGCCGCGAGCACGGCGGCCCGGGTCCGCTCGCGGCGCGATTCCCACGCCCGGTCGAGCACCAGTCCGACGAGGCACACCAGGAAGGTCACGGCGAACGGGCCGAGCCACGGTTCGAACCCGAGCCAGGCGGGGTGCGGGGCGAAATCGTGCGCCAGCTGATCGGCGGGGAACGAGAGATCGCCCACGGACCGAACCCACTCGAGGAGCGGGAACAGGAGGCTTGCCCCCAGCGCCCGGGAGAAGCCGGTGCGCCGTTCGAGGGCCAGCGGTCCCCACGCCTCGAGCAGCGCGAAGGGGACGATATACGCGACGTAGACCAGGAACACGCCGATCGCGAGCGGGGAGAAGCGGACCAGCGACAGGATGAAGTGCCCGGCCACCGCGTAGCGCACGGTGCCGAAGCACAGCCCGACCGCCAGCGCCTCGCGCCCGGTTCGCACTCGCCGCAGCGCCTGCAGAAAGAGGACCACGAATAGTGGAGCCACGGGCGCGACGCCGATCGGTAGCCAGCACGATCCGTTCACGACGCCGCCCAGCGCCGCCAGGGCGCACGCGGCGCGCACGCGCGTCAAGGCGCGCTCCGAAGCCGCGATGAGGCCGGCACGCCGGCCGCGGGCCCGCTCTCGTGGAGAAGCCAGCGCCGGAAGGCGGCCGGGGTGCGGTAGCCGGGGAACAGGCCTTCTTCCACCAGCCCGGCCGGGCAATACGACGGATCGCTCCGGTGCACCGCCGGCAGCAGGCTCCAGTGCAGCCCCGGTCGCCGGTGGTGCAGCCAGTGGTAACCGCTGTTGTAGGTCAGCAGGTTGTGCAGGCGGCAGGTGAAGGTCCACGCGGCGAAGGTCGGGGACTGGCCCTCGGTGGCGCCGCTGGACCAGTGTTCGATGTAGTTGGTGGCCCCGAGCATCAAGGCTGCGGCCGCGTAGGTCGTGCCCAGCACCAGGAACCACCGGCCGACACCGAACATGCTGACCGCTGCCGCCGACGCGGCGACGAGGACCAGCATGTGGCGCAGCAGCGCGCCGAGCAGCCGCGGGGTGCGGTCCCGCAGGATCGACTCGATGCTGGTGCAGCAGAACAGCGGGTAATAGGTGAACTGGTAGTAGCGGTAGCCGACGGGGCGATCGGGCGCCTGCGCCCCGCGAAAGCGGAACGGCGAGGACCAGTCCTCCTCGGTCCAGGTCTTCGGGTGGTGGTTTTGCAGGTGATGCACACGCCAGAAGACCTGCGGAACGCCGCACGCGAGCGTGAGCAGATCGTCGAGCACGGCGTTGCCCCAGCGCCAGCGGAACACCGGCACGTGGGCGTGGTTGTGCTCGATGGCCAGGGTGAACATGCCGACGAATACCGCCGCGGGCGTCCACCACGGCGAATGCGCGAGCGCCGCCACCTGCAGCGCGCACGCCAGTGCCACGTGCAGCAACGCGCGCAGGTCGCTCGCGTGGGCCATGCCTCACCTCCCGTGGGTGCCGGTGGCCTCGGGAGCGGCGGCCGGGGCGGGCCGGGCCGGCCGGTAGTCCGGGTGCTGCCGCAGGAAGATGTGCCGGCCGCGATCGCCGCCGAACAACGCCGACAGCAGCTGCCCGCCGCGGTAGTAGCCGAACGGGACGACGTGCGCGCCGCCGGCCGCCAGGCGACCCTTCCACTGCTCGTGCAGGCGCGGCAGCGCGCTCCAGTGCACGAGCGGGTGCTGATGGTGCTCGATGTGGTAGCCGATGTTGAACATCGTCAGGTTGAAGAACCGCGACAGGAACGTGTTCGAGTGCGAGTACGGTTCGTCGGCCGTCGGCTCGTGGCAGCCGAAGTGCTGCGCGTACATCCCGGGGCCCATCACGGCGATGTTGGCCACGAACTGCGGGAAGACCCACAGTGCCAAGGCCATCAGCGGATCGACAAGAAACGGGATCGACCAGAACGCCGCGAACCACGCGAGTTCGATGGCAGCGCGGCGTCCGGTGCCCGGCCCGGCGGTGCCGGAGGTGAAGTCGTGCCACAGGTGCCGCGCGTAGCGCCACGGCCAGTGCGCGAGGGAGTAGACGAACAGGTTCTCCCATTCGCCGTTCTTCCGGCGTCGCGGCAGCGTCCAGTCGGTCGGGTCCAGCACGCGTTCGTGGTGCAGGAGATGGGAGTGTTCCCAGTAGTACGACGGCCAGCCGCCGCTGAACGTCCACAGCCTGCCGAACCAGCGGTTGAGCCAGTCCGCGCGGAACACGCGCCGGTGCACGTGGTTGTGGAAGTTGACGCCCACATCCACGCCGCTGATCCAGCCCAGCATCAGTCCCGCGGCGGCGACGAACGCCAGCATCTCCGGCGCTCGGTCGAGACCGGCCACCGCGGGATGGAGGAAGATCCAGAACGCCACGGCGTACGAAGCCAGCGCCAGGATGTGGAACGCCACGCAGTGGGCGTCGTCGGGATGCGCCAGGACGCCGCGCGCTCCCCGGGGTCTTCATCCGAATCTCCCCACGATCCGCCACGAAACGAGCGCGAGCGCGAGGCTCACCCACGCCCCCCAGACCAAGGTCCCGGCGATGATCACCAGCGCCAGCAGCGGGAACAGGCAGCGCACGGGAAGCCACATCCACGTGCGTGACACGCGTGCAGACTGGCGGCCGTGGTTCATCTCCCCTCTCGTGGCCTTGGCTTCCGGGAAACTACGTCGATGCGAGATGCCGGACAACGGATCATCGTGCGACGCGAGACGAACTTCCCATTTAGTGGCGAGGATCCACGTTGCCGCGCGAGCCGCGCGAGGGGCTCGTCGCAACGAGCGCCATGGGCGTTGACGTCTGATCCGGGGCGGTCGCCTCAGGGCTCGCAGGCGTTCCCGATCCCGTCATTGTCGGCGTCGGCCCGGTTCGGATTGACGGTGCGCGGGCAGTTGTCGTCGCAGTTGGCCGTGGCGCCGCCGGTGCACGGCACGTTGCCGCGCTGGCCGTCGCCGTTGCCGTCGTCGAGGATGCCGTCGCCGTCCTGGTCCGGGTCGCAGACGTCGCCGAGGGTGTCGCCGTCGATGTCGGACTGGTCGATGTTGGCCGCTGACGGGCAGTTGTCGCACACGTCGCCGCGCGAGTCCGTGTCAGCATCGGACTGCGAGTCGTTGCGGAAGCCCGGGCAGTTGTCCTGCGCCTCCTCCCAGCCGTCCCCGTCGCGGTCGCGCGTCGCCGCGGGACACGGGTCCGGGTTCGGACGCGGCGAGCCCGCCGAGGTGTCGCCGAGACTGCTCTCCGCGTTCGAGCCGCAGGTGACGCTGGCCAGGTAGAAATAGGCCACGCCCGAGCGCGGCACCAGCGTGTCGACCGCCGAGGTGTCCGACGAGCGGTTCTCCAGGCACTGTTGATTGAAGGCGAACGGATCGCCCGTGATCTGCCACCCGCGGTAGGCGTTGTACGGCTCGCCCGGGGCCGCGACCCAGCTCACCACCGTGGAGTTGTCGGGCTGGCGCGCGACGCTGAGCGTCGCACCGATCGGCGGCGGCGGCGGGTTGGCCGGATCGTTCGGCCGGCAGTCGCAGACGTCGCCGACATCGTCGCCGTCCGCGTCGGCCTGGTTCGCATTGGCCGCGTCCACGCAATTGTCGTTGCAGTTGTCGAACCCGTCGCCGTCGCTGTCGGCGGCGTCGTCCACCGTGCCGTCGCAGTCATCGTCGAGCGCGTTGCACAGCTCCGGGCCGGGACCGAGGTTGGCCAGGCAGACCAGCTCGCCCCCGTCGCACAGCAGCGTCCCCGCGGCGCAAACGCCCAACAGGCCGGTCGAGCACGGCGAGCCGCCGCCCGCGTCGCCCTCGTCGGGGATCCCGTTGCAGTCGTTGTCCACGCCGTCGCAGACCTCGACCGCACCGGGGTTGACGTCCGGGTCGTCGTCGTCGCAGTCGTTGCCGTGGCAGCCGAACGAGGGCGTGCCGGCAGCGCCCCAGGTGTCGCCGTCCGCGTCGGTGCAGGGATCGCACGCGTCCCCGCTGCCGTCGCCGTCCTGGTCCGCCTGGTCCACGTTCGCGGCCAGCGGGCAGTTGTCGTTCGCGTCGAGCAGGCCGTCGTTGTCGTCGTCGGTGTCGCAGGAGTTGCCCGAGCCGTCGCGATCGGTGTCCTGCTGGCTCGGGTTGGCCACCGCCGGGCAGTTGTCGAAAGAGCACGTCGAGGCCGCGAAACCGGGATCGCCGTAGCCGTCGGCGTCGGTGTCGGTGCAGGTGTCGCAGGCATCGCCCGCATCACCGCTGCTCCACTCCAGCACCTGGACTTCCGTCAGCGCCGGGCCGTGCGTCGCACCGGCCACCTTGGACAGGATCCGCAGCCGGACCGCGGTCGCGTTCACGCTGCGGAACTTGTGATCGACCCAGCGGTGCTGGGGATCGGTGCGCCAGTTGCCGAGCGTGTTCCCGCTGACCTGCGCCAGGAGCGGGTCCACCGTGCCGTCGGTGTTGGTGACCTCCAGGCCGGCGACCGGGAACCAGTTCCCGCCGTTGACCTGCGGGGTCGCGTCGCTCGAGTACTCCACGGCGTACGTGCTCGGCTGCGAGTCCGGGTCGGCCCAACTCGAGGCGGACCACAGCATGAAGCGGAGGCGGTTGGTGCGGCGCGCCGGGTTGAGTCGGATCATCAGCGTGTCGGCCCCGCTCGCCGACGCGCCGATCCAAGCCTGCGGTGACCCGCCGGGCGAGGTGTCCTGCAGCGTGCCGCCGTCGTTCGCCAGCGGCGCGGCGTGCGCGCCGAAGACGCTGGTCGCGCTGGCCTGCCCGCCGCGGGCCTGCAGGCCGACGTTCAGGTCGGAGTTGGACTGGTCGGCGTTCGGCTGCGCCACGCAGTTGTCGCAGCCGTCGCCGATGCCGTCCAGGTCGGCGTCCTCGACACCGGGGTCGCACTGCAACTCGGCGCCGAGCACCTCGAACTCGCTCAGGCACGGCTCGATGCTGCGCCAGGTCACGCCGCTGAACGTGGCGCGGCGCGCCCCGGCGACCGGCGGCTGCAGCGGCAGGTCGATCTCGCCCGTCGTCAGCGTCTGCACGCCGGTGTCGCGGATCAGGTTGTCGTCGGCGTCGTAGAACCGAAAAGTCCCGGTCAGGAAGTCGTACGTCGGCGACCACGCGGTCAGCAAGCGCAGCCGCAGCGCGTCCACGTTGCGCGGCAGCAGCACCCGGATCTCGGGCTGCGGGTCGTTGTTGGCGGTGCACCAGCTCGAGCCGCCGCTGTCCACGCCATCGATGACATTCGTCGCGCGGTACCCCGGGCCGAACTCGCTGCTGGCGGTCGCGCCGGTGCCCGGCAGGCGCGAGTAGTTGTCGAGGCAGGCGCCACCGATTTCGTCGCAGTACTGCTCGAGCCCGCAGGTCGCGCTCGCCGGCCGGCAGCGGCCGAAATCACAGGTCTCGACGCCGTCGCAGAACAAGCCGTTGGAGCAGTCGGAGGCCGAGACGCACGGCTCGAACACGCCGAACACCTCGAATTCGCCGATGCACGGTCCGCTGCCCTGCCACGTTACGCCGACGAATTCGGCGCGGCGCACCGGCGTGACCGGGGGCGAGATCGGCAGGTCGATCTCGCCGCTGGACAGCGTGACGACGCCCGTCTCGTGCACCACGTTGCCCGCCGCGTCGAGGAACCGGAAGCGGCCCGTGTGGAAGTCGTAGTTCGGTGAGAACGCCGTCCGCAGGCGCACGCGGGACACGCGGGCGTTCTGCTGCAGGATCACGCGCAGCACGGGTGCCGGATCGGAGCTGGCCGTGCACCAGCTCGAATCCTGCGCGTTGGTCCCGTCGATCGCGAGTTCCGCCCGATAGGCGTTGGAGAACTGCGAGCTGGCCCCGGCATTCGTCAAAGGGTCCAGCGAGAGGTTCTCGTCCGACTGCGCGAGGACGGCAGAGGCGGGCAGCGCAAGGGCAGCAGCGATGGCGGCGGCTCGCAAACGCATCGGAGGATCGCTCCCGTGGGCCAGACGCCTCGCGCGGGTAACGAGGAGATCCGGACACTACGACGGCACCCCGCCGAAAACCAGTTACAGGTAGGTAACGCGGACTGGAACGCCCTACGTGTCTTGTGGAACAGAGGGTTCGGCGAGGAGCTTGGAGGCGGCGCGCGAGCCGAGGCTCACGCGGCGGCCGTCTTCGACGCGCAGGTGGATCGTGTCGGCCGCCTGGTCGTGGCGCTCGACCGTCACGCGGCTGCCCGGCGCGAGACCGCTGCGCTCGACGAGCCGGAGGAACTCCGGCCCCTGGTCCGACACGCGCACGATTCGCAGCGGCACGCCGGCGGGACAGTGCAGCAGGTCCGGATGCTCGATGGTGGCGAGCGCACCCTCCGCATCGGGAATCGGGTCGCCGTGGGGGTCCACCGTCGGGTGTCCGAGCATCTCGTCCATGCGGTCGATGATCCGCCCCGAGGCGGCGTGCTCGAGCAGCTCCGCCTCCGCGTGGACCTCGCTCCAGTCGAGCCCCAGGACGCGAACCAGGAACAGTTCGATCAGTCGGTGGCGGCGGACGACATGCGCCGCGAGCTGCCGGCCCGCGGTGGTCAGACGGACGCCGCCGTACGGCTCGTAGGCGACCAGGCCTCCGTCATCCAACGCTTTGACCATCGAAGTCACGGTTCCCGGCGCCACTCCGAGCGCCGCGGCGATCTGCCCCATGCCGACCCGCTCCGCGCCGGAACGCTGCTCCTCGATCAGGATGGCCTTGAGGTAGTCCTCGGCCGCGCTCGTCGCCATCACGGTAGAGAATAACAGAAATTGGAATCTGTGTAATTTCGAGCGTATGTTTTAGGCATGGCAAAGACCCCAATACTTACAGTAATTTGCGTGGCCGGCCTGCTGGCCGGGTGCACCGCCGGGGGCAGCACGAGCGGCGGCGCGATCGACGTGGTCGCCACGACCGGGATCATCGCCGACACGGCAAGCCGGATCGCCGGCGAGCACGCCCGCGTGTCGTCGCTGATGGGGCCCGGTGTCGATCCCCACCTCTACAAGGCGAGCGAGAGCGACGTGCGCCGCCTGGCCGGCGCGGACCTGATCCTGTTCAACGGCCTGCACCTCGAAGGCAAGATGACCGACATCCTCGTCAAGATCGCGCGTTCGCGTCCCGTCCTCGCCGTCAGCGAAGAGGTCCCGCGGGACATGCTGCGCGAGCCGCCCGAGTTCGCGGGACAGTACGACCCCCACATCTGGTTCGACGTCAGCCTGTGGGCGCGCACGGTCGATCCGATCGCCCGCGAGCTGGCCCGGCTGGCGCCCGAAAACGCGCAGGAGTTCGACGGCAAGGCCCGTGAGCTGAAGCGCGAACTGGCGGAACTCGACCAGGAGGTCCAGCGCGAAATCGCGCGCATTCCCCCGGACCGGCGCGTCCTGGTCACGGCCCACGACGCCTTCGGCTACTTCGGGCGGCGCTATGGCATGGACGTCGTGGGCATCCAGGGGATCAGCACGCTTTCCGAGGCCGGTCTGCAGGATGTCCAGCGCGTGGTGGATCTCGTCGTCACGCGCCGCGTGCCCGCGGTGTTCATCGAGTCCAGCGTGCCGCGCCGCTCGATCGAAGCCGTGCAGGGCGCCTGCCGCGAGCGGGGACACGAGGTCGCGATCGGCGGGCAACTGTACTCCGATTCGCTCGGCGCCCGCGGCACTGGCGAGGGAACGTACGTGGGCATGGTGCGCGCGAACGTGCGCACGATCGTGGAGGCGCTGTCCCGATGACCGCCGCACCGCAGCACCCGCCCGAGAGCGCGGTCCCCGCGCTCGAAGTGCACGACCTCACGGTCGCCTACCGCACCCAGCCCGTGCTGTGGGACATCGATCTGGCGCTGCCGGAAGGGCACCTGGTGGCAATCGTCGGACCGAACGGGGCCGGCAAGAGCACGCTGCTCAAGGCCGTGCTCGGCATCGTGCGCCCGCTGACGGGTTGGGCCCGCGTCTTCGGCGAACCGTGCGATCGGCGGCGCTCGTGGATCGGCTACGTGCCGCAGCGGGAGAGCGTGGACTGGGACTTCCCGACGAACGCGCTCGATGTGGTCATGATGGGGATGTACGGCCGCGTCGGCTGGCTGCGCCGGACCAACGCCCGCCACCGCGAGGTGGCGGCGGCCTGCCTGGGCAAGGTGGGCATCCGCGATCTTGCCGATCGGCAGATCAGCCAGCTCTCCGGCGGTCAGCAGCAGCGGGTGTTCCTGGCGCGAGCCCTGGCCCAGGACGCACGGCTGTACCTGATGGACGAGCCGTTCGCCGGCGTGGACGCCACGACCGAGCGCGCGATCGTGTCGCTGCTCAAGGAACTGCGCTCGCAGGGCCGGACCGTGGTCGCGGTGCACCACGACCTGCAGACCGTCCCCGAGTACTTCGACCACGTGGTGCTCCTGAACATGCGCCTGGTCGCGGCGGGACCAGTCGCGACCACTTTCACCAGCGAGAACCTGCAGCGCACCTACGGTGGCCGCCTGACGGTCCTGTCGCAAGCGACCGAAGCCTTGCTCAGGAAACCGTGATCCTCGCGCCCGTGGCCGGCGGATCCGCATGGAATTGACCTACACGCTGCGCAACGTGCTCGCGGGCGCGACGCTCCTGGGCATCGTGGGCGGCGTGCTCGGCTGCTTCGCGGTCCTGCGGCGGCAGAGCCTGCTGGGGGACGCGCTGGCGCACGCCGCGCTGCCGGGAGTGTGCGTCGCGTTCCTGCTCACCGGCTCCAAGTCCCCGCCGGTGTTGCTGCTCGGCGCTCTCGCCGCGGGGCTGGCCGGCGGACTGGCGGTCTTGGCGGTCGTCCGCGCAACGCGCATCAAGGAAGATTCGGCCCTGGGCGTCGTCCTTTCGGTGTTCTTCGGCCTCGGAATCGTGCTCCTCACCTACATCCAGAAGCTGCCGCTCGGGAACCAGAGCGGCCTCGACAAGTTCCTGTTCGGCCAAGCCGCGACGCTGATGCCGGCCGACGTGCGCACGATGGCCGTCCTCGGGGCGTTGGCGCTGGCGAGCGTCGCCGCGGGCTACAAGGAGATGAAGCTGGTCACCTTCGACCGCGGCTTCGCGACGAGCCTCGGCCTGCCGGTGCGCGCGGTCGAACTGGCGCTGACCCTGCTGTTGGTGGTGGCGGTCGTCGTCGGACTGCAGACCGTGGGCGTGGTGCTGATGGTCGCGACGCTGGTCACTCCGGCGGCCGCGGCGCGGCAGTGGACGGAGCGCCTCGGGTCGATGCTGCTCCTCGCGGCGCTGATCGGCGCAACGGCCGGCGCATCCGGCGCACTCGCCAGCGCCTCGGCGCCGCGTCTGCCCACCGGCCCCGTGATCGTGCTCGTGTCCAGCGCCGTGCTCGTGGTTTCGCTCCTGCTGGCGCCGCGGCGCGGGCTGATCTGGGGCGCGTTGCGGGAGCGGAGCGCCGCCTGGCGCATCCGCCGCGAGAACCTGCTCAAGGACCTGTACCGGTTCGGTGAAGCGGCGGGCGGGCAGCACTCGTGGGTGACCTGGCCCGCGCTGATGGGCCTGCGCGGACAGTCCGGGCCGCAACTGCAGCGGCTCGCCCGGCGCGCCGCGCGCGCCGGGCTGGTCGAGATCGATGGCGATGCGCTCCGCCTCGCGCCGCGAGGGCTGGCCGAGGCCGAGCGGATCATCCGCAAGCACCGGCTGTGGGAGGTGTACCTCGCGCGCCGTCTCGAGCTGCCGCTCGACCACGTGCACCGCGACGCGGAGGCGATGGAGCACGCGCTGAGCGATGCCGCCGTGGAGGACATCGAACGGCTGCTCGGCTATCCCCAGGTCGACCCGCACGGCCGGAACATCCCCCGCCGGAGGAACGCGTGAGCCCGGCGCTCGTCATCGTGCTGGTCGGCAGCCTCGTCGCCGCGAGTTGCGCGCTCTTGGGGTCGTTCCTGGTGCTGCGGAAGATGGCCTTGCTCGGCGACGCGATCAGTCACGCCGTGCTGCCCGGGATCGCGCTGGCGTTCCTGATCACCGGCTCCCGCTCGCCGCTGCCGATGCTGGTCGGGGCCGGGGCGCTGGGCCTTTTGACCGTGGCACTGGTCGAGCTGTTTCACCGTAGCCGGCGCCTCGCGGAGGATGCGTCGATCGGCGTCGTGTTCCCAGCCCTGTTCGCGATCGGCGTGATCCTGATCAGCCGTTACGCGAGCGCCGTGGACCTCGACCTCGACTGCGTGCTGTACGGGGAGATCGCCTACGCGCCCTGGGACACGCTGGTGGTCGCCTCGCAGGCGCTCGGCCCCAAGGCGCTGTGGGTCAACGGTCTGGTGTGCGCGCTCGACCTGCTGCTGGTGCTGCTGTTCTACAAAGAACTGAAGCTGACCACTTTCGACCCGGAGCTGGCCACCGCTCTCGGCTTCGCTCCCGCGCTGATCCACTACATGCTGATGGGCGCGGTGTCGGTGACGGTCGTCGGCGCGTTCGAGTCGGTCGGCGCCATCCTGGTGGTGGCGATGCTGATCGTCCCGCCGGTCACGGCCTACCTGCTCACGGAGCGGCTGGCGCCGATGCTCGTCCTCGCCGTCGCGGATGGCGTGCTGTCCGCGGTCGCCGGTTACGCGCTCGCCCGCGCACTGGACGCGTCGATCGCGGGGTCGATGGCGGTCGTCGCCGGCGCGCTGCTGGTGCTGGCCCTCGCGCTCTCGCCCGCGCACGGCCTGGTCAGCCGCGTGCTCGACCGGCGGCGGGTCCAGGCGCGGCTGATCGACCGCCTGCTGATGCTGCACCTCGACCGCGCGACACCGATCCGGCTCGAAGCGATCGAGAAGCGGTTCCACTGGAGCGGCCCGCGGCTGCGCCGGTCGATCGAGCGGCTGGCCGCCGCGGGACAGGTCGAGCGCACCCGCGCGGGGTTACGCCTGACCGAGGCGGGAGCAGCGGCCCTGGAGCCGTTCGGGGCGACCGGCCTCAGGCACCCGCCGCCGGCGTGAACGTGTCGCCCGGGGGGCGGCAATGCGCCGCCGCCCGGGGGACCGGCGTGGCGGAGTGTGGCGGGTTGCGCCCCGCAATCCTCTTCCGGGCGCAGAAGAGGCGGCAGCGGTGCGGGCCGAACCAGCAGGTAGACAACTGCTGACCCCACACCTGTCCGGAAGGTCTGCGAATCTACGACGGAGGACCGCACCTGCAAGCTGTTTTTGATGCGTCTCGAGTAAGAAACAAGTGAGGAAATAAGAATCGACCGGATCGCACGGCGAACCGTCCAGATCGGGGCCGCCAAACGGATCGCGTGGCACCGGTGGATCGTCGTCACCGTCCCCCGAGAAGTACTCGAATCAACCCCGTGCCGAAGGGCAAGGGATCGACGGCGCGGCCGACGACGGCCACGGCGGGCGCCGTGCCATCGTGCTTCGCCGCGTGCCCCGGGAGCGACGAGGCGATCAGCAGGTCGCCGACCTCGATCCGAGCCGATGAAGCGTCAACACGGCAGAGCGCAACGCCTGCAGTTGCGATCTCGATCTCGCCGGGGCCGTTCCCGAGCGTGCAGCCGACGATCAACGCTTCCCCTGGTCCGGCACTTTCGACGAACGCTCCCGGATGGAGTGGATCGAGGCTCACGACTGCGCCAAGTTCGGTTGCCTGTGCGGCCGTCAGGATGAGCGTCGTTCCGGCGGGTCGTTCACTCTTCGCACCGACCTCGGGGATTCGAGCCGATTTGGCGGTTTCGATCACCGGCGCCGGACGAGTCGTCGGCGGAACAGGAGCAACATCGCCAAAATCGCGAGTCGGGATCGGCCACGGGCGCCGCGCCTGTTCGCGTGCTGCCTGCGCCGCAAGCCACTCCTCGCGACCGGCGTTGATCCGTGCCGCCAGGGCGTTCGTACGCGACAGGTCCGGAGCAGCACCGGTGAGCCGTTCCTGGGTTGCGCCGAACCGCGCCAGCGCGCTCGACGCGACGGTATCGGTCTGCCCGGCCTCGAGTTCGGCCAGCGTGGCGGTCGTCGGGAGATACGCCTCGTCCCGCTTCACCTGCACGACCGGCATCGCTTCGAACCCGATGCGCAGACCATAGACGATGTAGTCGAAGTCGACTTCTGCGCCGGTCGGCCCCCGGATGATCAGTTGGTTCGTCGACAATGCCGCCACGGTGAGCGCCACTGGAGACTCACCCCGCGGGGTGAGATACGCCGTCAGCCCGACGTCAGGATTGGCGACGAGCGCGAACGTCCCGCCCAAAGCAACCCGCGCTTCGCCGTCGACGAGTCGGCCGGAGCCGCGGGTGTAGACCGCGACCTCGTCCCCTTCCGGGGCCGCATAGACGATGACGCGATCTTCCTGCGTGGGGTGGTTCTGCACGAACGAGACGGTGCCCGTGCCCTGGACCTTCCAGATCGCGTAGCCGACATAGGCATACGACCCGCTGAAATCTCTGAAGAACCCGCCGGCGCCGGTGGCATAGGCCTCGATCCCGATCTGGTCGATGCCCACGTACGCGTACCCGCCGCCATCAGGATCGGGATCCTCGAAGAATCCGCCACAACTGCTGCCGGACGCTCGGATTCCCACATGATCGTTGCCGACGTACGCATATCCCGAGCCGTTGCGATCCTGGAAGTACCCTCCGGCGCCGTTGCCGTAGCCTTCGAATCCGATGTCGCCCAAGCCGGCATAGCCCACTCCCGAGCTGTTCAGGTCCTGGAAGTACCCTCCTGCGGTGTTGCCGAAGCCCTGGACCCCGTAATCGCCGATGCCCACGAACCGAATCCCGAGCCATCGAGGTCTTTGAAGTACGCACCCCTGCTGGTGCCATAGCCTTCGATTCCGTACCCGTCGCGGCCGACGAACGAATACGCGGAGCCGTCGCCGTCGCGGAATGTGCCGCCTCCGTCCGCACCGACCGCCTCGACCGCCGCTCCGGTTCCAGCCGCGTTGTCGAACAGGACGCGCCCGAGCTTCGTCTGCGCAGCGGATGACGTGTCGAGGTAGTAGCTCCCCGGCTGTCCCGCGAGACGAGCCGAATCGTTGGCACTGGTCGCGTTGAGCGCGTAGGGTGCCGACTGGATGTGCGTGCGCGGCGCCAACGTCTCGCCCTCGATGCGGACCTCGAGCCACACGTCCGAGTGATCACGGAAGACCGCGTCAAGGGACGTGTACGTGCCCGGGCCGGACCCGTCCGTGAGGTTGCCACCGCCGAGCAGAACGTCGAACAGGCCCCCCGAGACTGTCACCGCATCTCCGGTGGCCGCGGCGTGCTCGTCGAGCATGATCTCGACGCCCCCCGTCGCCGCATCCCAAAACCCGAAGCGCATGTCGTAGCTGCCAGTGAGCGGCGCGTCGGCGCTGCCGCGCAGCACGCCCTGGTAGTTGACGCGTGTCGGAGGTAGGGCGGCCCGGGCGGCGCTCGACGCGACGAGAAGAGCGAGAACTGCCCACGCGCGGTGTCGATTCATCGGACGCTCACGGGTGCAGTCCCGTCGTGCTGCATCGCATGCCCCGGAAGCGGCGATCCGACGATCAGCGCCTTGCCGGGTGTCGAGTTCCTGACGCAGGTATGCAGCGAAGGTCCGGTTCACCGCGAGTGCCTCCCGTGTTCTCACGAGCATTGATCCGAGCGAAAGCGCGCTGCCTGCCGACAGCATGACTACCGCCGTCGGACAAGAGGACGCTCGCCGTGCCGGGCCTCCTTCACTTTTCTCGGTGTCGGGTGTTTGACGTCGACAGGTGCATCGAGGTAGGTCACCAACCGTCCGGGGCGGGGAAGACCGGCCCGGCGTACGATGGCCGGCCATTTCCGCAGGAGGTCACCGTGATCGACTTCGACGCCTTAGCGGCCACCTGGGACGACGACCCGGTTAAGGTCGAGCGGGCCCGCGTCGTCGCCGCCGCGATCGTCGGGACCGTCGCGCTGCCGCCGGATGCTGCGGGCTTCGAGTACGGCTGCGGCACCGGCCTGCTCGGCGTGGCGCTGGCGTCGCGGTTCGTGCGCCTGACGCTCGCCGACAGCTCCGAGGGGATGCTCGCCGTGCTCGGGCGCAAGCTCGCGGACGCGGGGCTCTTCCACGTGGTGCCGCTCCGGCTTGACCTCGACGTCGAACCTCCACACGCGGACCGCTTCGACCTCGTGTTCTCGTCGATGGCGCTGCACCACGTGCGCGACGTGCCGCGCGTGCTGCGTGCGTTCCACGAACTGACCGTCCCGGGCGGCGCGATCGCGCTGGCCGACCTCGACGCGGAGGACGGCTCGTTCCACGGCGCCGAGGTCGACGTCCACCACGGCTTCGACCGCGCCGCGCTCGCGCGCGAGGTCGAACGCGCCGGCTTCGTCGAGCCGAGCTTCCGGACGGTCTTCGATATCCGTCGGGACGAGCGCGTCTATCCGGTGTTCCTGCTGGTTGCGCGGCGCCCGTAAGGACGAGCGCGCGCGCACGCTGCGCCGTCGACCCGCGCCAGAACCCGGACGGGCGCTCGCGCCCGTCCGGGCGGGGCGCAGCCGGACCGCGCGAACCGACGGCGGATCAGCGGAACAGCGCGGGAAGGCTGGCGTCCGGAAACGCAACCGGCGTGACGCTCTCCGGCGGTTGGACCCGGGACGCCGTCGCGTAGCGGCCGGCGTGCCGGTCCGGAACGTGCCGAACCTCCACGCTGCGTTCGTTCGGGTGCCAAGGCTAAGTCGTTCATTTTGAAAGCGATCTCAGAAAAGCCACGATTGGGAGATTCTGGCCCTTGCGCCGAGAGTGGCTAGTGATATAGTGCTCTATATCACACGCACAGAGGGCCCCATGACCCAGGTCTTGTACTCCAAGCCAACCCAGGCGCGCCGCGGGTCGCAGGTGTCCGCGCGCGAGGTCGGGCTTGCACGCCGCGTGCAGGCGCGGCTGCTGCCGGGCCGTGCGTTTGCCGAGGGCACGCTCGAAGCCGCGGGTTTCTCGCAGGCCGCGTTGGGCATCGGAGGCGATTTCTTCGATTTCATCCCGTACGCCCCGGGCCGGCTCGCGATCGCCATCGGCGACGCATGCGGCAAGGGTCTGCCCGCCGCGCTGATCGCAACGGCCCTGCACGCGGCGCTGCGCAGTCACTACGCTCTCGCTTCCGGCGATCTCGTGAGCCGCGTGCGATCGCTCAACCGGTTGCTTCACGACAGCACGGCGCCGGAGCACTACGTCACGCTGTTCATCGGCGAGTTCGACGCGGCAAGCTCGACCCTTTGTTACGCGAACTGTGGCCACGCGACGCCGATAGTCTCGCGGTTCACGGGATCGGTCGAGCGCGTGGCGCCGACCGGCACGCCGCTCGGGCTGTTCGGGGGATGGCTCGGCGGAACCGCGAAACTGGCGTTGTCGCCCGGTGACGTGCTGCTTCTCGTGACGGACGGGATCTCTGAACTCGTCGATGCGTCCAATATCCCGGTCGGCGAGGCGCGCCTGCTCGCCTCTCTCCAGGCCCGCAGGAGCTGGCCCGTGGACCGGCTCGCGCGCGCGCTCGTCGAGGACGCGCTCGCGCTCAGCACCCGCAAGGGACGTGACGACGCGACGGTGGTCGTTGCGCGCCGCCGGGCGCAGTGAGGTGCCGATGCTGATCCATGTCCAACCCGGCGACGAGTTGCCGATCTACCGTCAGATCGTGCGGCAGGTCGAGGATGCCGTGGCCGGCGGGCGCCTGTCGCCGGGTGACCGCCTGCCCTCGCACCGGGACTTGGCGGCGCAGCTCGTCATTGCGCCGCTCACCGTGAAGAAGGCCTACGACGAGCTCGAGAGGAGCGGCCTGATCGAGACCCAGCGCGGGCGCGGCACGTTCGTCAGCGAGCGCGCTGCACCGGCCGATCCGGCGGAGAGCCGCGAGCGGCTGCGCGATGCCGCCCGGCGGCTGCTCTCGCAGGCGGCGCTGTGCGGTGTGCCGTTTACCGAGGTCGTCAATCTGCTCGGGGAGATCGAGCGGGAGAACAACCGATGAACATCCTCTCCTTTCAAGACGTTCACCGCGCGTACAAGCGCGGGCATGACGTCCTGGCCGGCGTGAGCTTCACGATCCAGCCGGGTCAGGTGATCGGGCTGATCGGCAAGAACGGGGCGGGCAAGACCACCCTGATCCGGCTCGCGATGGGGATGATCGCCGCGCAGCGGGGGCAGGTGCGAGTCTTCGACCTCGACCCCCGCGAGCATCCGGTCGCAGTCAAGCGTCGCGTCGGCTACGTCGCGGAAGACCAGATCCTGCCCCCGTACCTGACCATCGGCGAAATCGTCGCGCTCCACCGGGCCCTGTACCCGACGTGGGATGAGGAGGCCGCGGCGGCGCTAGCGGAGCGGTTCGAGCTGCCACTCGGTGCCAAGGTGAGGACGCTCTCCCGAGGGCAGGCGCGCCGCGTCGCGCTGCTGTGCGCGGTGGCGCACCGCCCCGAGCTGCTGCTGCTGGACGAACCGGCGAGCGGACTCGACCCGGTGGCCCGGCGGGAGTTCCTCGAGACCTCGATCGAGCTGCTGAACGAGGCGGGGACAACGATCCTCTTCTCCTCGCATTACCTGACCGACGTTGAACGTCTGGCCGACCGGATCGTGATGCTCGACGCCGGGCGCGTGTTGATCGACCAGGCGCTGGAAGAACTGCAGGAAGGATTCACGCTGGCGCTGATCGAACAGCGGCCCGGGCTGACACGCGAGCAACTCCTCGCGCTGCCGGCCTGCGTCGCGGTGCGCGAGCGGGCGGGCGTGCTCCGGGCCGTGTTCCACCTCGACCCGCGCCGGGCCGAGCGGGAAATCAGCGACATCGCCGGCGCCGCCGGAGCTTGCCGCACGATCGCGTTGGAGGACATGTTCGTCGAACTCGTGGGAGGCCAGCCATGATCGTGCCGCTCGTACTCCGAAACCCCGCGTTCCGCGGCGCCCCCGTGTGGGGGCTTCTGGCGGGGCTCAACTCCGGCGTGATCTGCGGCCTTCTGACGATGGCGGCTCTGCGGCTGCACGCCGCTCCATCGCCCGCAATGCTCGCGCTGGCGGTGTGGGCCTCCGTCGCCGCCTACCTCGTTCTGGGGGCGGTCACGACCCGCGCCACGGAGCATGAGCTCGCGCTCCCCGTGTCCGGCCGGCAGCTCTGGATCGCGCACTGTGCCGCGGAGGTGTCGGGCTGTCTTGCGATCGTGGCGCTGAGCGCGTTCCTGATCGGGTTGCTTGCCCGCGTGGTGACCGTCCTCGGTGGGGCGCAGGCCGACATCCCCGGCGTCACCGCGCTGCTCGTGGCGGCGTCACTCGTCGCCGTCCTTGCGATCGAGGCGACGGGCCGCGGCGCGGCGCACGCCTCCGGCTGGAGCTTCTTGGTTTGGCGCATGGTCGTCATCGCCTTCATGGCGTTACTGCTGATCGTGGCCTCGCGCCGCCCGTGGCTGTCGTCGCTGGCGCTGTTATTGGTAGCTGCCGCAGGCGGGGCGTTCGTCGCCCACTGCGTTCCCCCGGCCCTGGATCTCGTGCCGCGCAAGCCCGGCCGCGCTGCCACGCCGACGCCCGCGGCCACGGCACGTCCGGCGTTGCCCGCGGGCGAGGCGCGGCCCCGGTTGGCGCCGCTGTTCTTCCGGTGGGTCCCGCCCTTCGCGCGTTACGGCTGGTTGGTGTTCGCGGCGCTGTTGGGGTTCATCCTCGCGGGCGGTGCGGGCATCATGTCATCCGATGAACACGCTGCCGCCATGCGACTGTTCTACTTCTACCTTGTTGCCTACCTGCTCGTGTCGGCCAACGGTCCGCTCCTGCGGCCGCTGCGCTTCGCTGATCCGCTCCCGGTCGGGCGCGGCCGCATCCTCGCCGGGCTCTTCGGACCCCCTCTGTGCGCGGTCGTGGCAGGCGCGTTGCTCGGATCGCTGTCGTCGGAGATTCCGTTTGCCCTCACCGCGCTCGAAGTCGCGCTGGCGGTCGTGATCTGGTTGACCAGTCTCGCCCTGCTTCTCTCTGCATATCGGCCCGCCGTCCCGGACTGGGTGCGACAGATGCTGTACTGGGGGCCGCTCGCGATCCTGCTGATCGTGCCACTCCGGAGCCTATTCTCCGGGATCGCTCGCCGCACCACGCCCTTCGCTGCCGAAACCGGCTCCGAGTCGGCGGTTCTCGACCTGGTGCAACAGCCCGCGGGTGCGCTCGCGCTCGTCGCGGGCGCAGGCGCACTCGTCGCCCTCGCGGCCTGGCTCGCACTCCGCCAGTTCCGGCGGATGGAAATCCCGGTCCGCGCCGTGCGCTACGAGATTGTCGAGTGGGCCTGCGAAGACCGGTAACCGGACTTTGGTCGTCGCGGGCCCAGACCCCGGCCGGGCAATCGGCCTGCATGCACGCAGAGTAGGTCCTGGACGTGGTGGCTGTGCTGCGCCAGCGATTCCATGTGCGTCGGAACGGGGTTGCTTTGGCCGTGGTGTCCGAAAACTCATCGGCCCGTAGACTCCCCGGATGTTCAACAGCTTACACCCGGGCCAGCTGCTGCTCTTCGCCCTCGCCGGCTGGATGAACCGTCAGCAGCAGGCAGCAATCGAATACCTGCGCGAGGAAAACCGCGTTCTTCGCGAACAACTCGGCGGGAAGCGTCTGCAGTTCACCGACGACCAACGGCGCCGACTGGCCGCCAAGGCCAAGGCCTTGGGCCGCAAGGCGCTCGACGAACTCGCGACATTGGCCGCGCCTGAGACATTGCTCGCGTGGCATCGCGCCCTGATCGCCCGGAAGTGGGACTTCAGCTCCTGCAGGAGCAAGCCCGGCCGGCCTCCGCTGACGCGCAAGACTGCTCGGCTGATCGTGCGCCTTGCGCGCGAGAATCCGGGCTGGGGCTACACCCGGATCCGTGGCGCGCTTCTCAATCTCGGCAACTGTGGGTTCCGGAAACTCTTGCCGGTGTTTTCCAGTAAGTCCTGCCGGGTCGTTTGATGCCACAGGTGCGGTGGGGTCGTCAATGCCGAGGTGCATGGTTCGGTGAGACGGTCCGTCGAGTTCGA
>JAGOJY010000015.1:59472-92010 GCA_017994815.1 Acidobacteriota bacterium | reverse complement strand
GACGAGGGGTGTGTTGCCGATGGTCGCGGTGATGTCGCGGTAGATGCGCTCCACGCTGCCTCCCTATAACTGAATGCGGCGCACGAATAATACGGCCCGCCGCCCGCCGGCCACAACGTCGGCGGGGAGTGGCACCGGCGTCACCCGCGGGCGGCGAGGAACTCGCGCAGCAGGCCCGCGGTCTCGCGGGGCTTCTCCAGGACGACGGCGTGCCCCGCGTCCGGCAGCAGCCGGAACGTCGCGCCGGGGATCGTGCGCGCCAGCCGCTCGCAGTCGGCGGGCGGGACCAGCCCGTCGTGCTCCGTGCCGACGACGAGGCAGCGCGCGCGCACGTGGGAGGGCAGCGCGGAAAGGTCGGCGCGCGAGGTGGTGTCGAGGAGTGCCGCGAGCCGATCGAACCAGGCGGCCGGCAAGCGCGCGAACTGCCGGCGCCGGTTCTCGATCGCGGGCGCCTCGCGCTCGGCGTACCCGCGCGAGTAGATGTCCGCCGCGAGCAGGTCGAACAGCTCGCGGCGCTCGCCGCCGCGCGCCACGTCCCGTGCCGCGCGCCGCCAGCGCTCGGTGCGCTCGCGGGCCGGTGCGCCGAGGCCCGCGCCGCCCGCGATCAGCGCCAGCGTGTTCACGCGGTCCGGGAAGCGCGCCGCGAACGCCAGCGCGACCGCGGCCCCGAACGAAGTCCCGGCGAGGTGGACGCGCCCGATGCCGAGCCGGTCGAGCAGTTCGACCAGGTCCCGCGCATTGTCCTCCAGCGCGCGGTGCGGCGCGGCCGGCGTGAGCAGCTGGCCGCGGAAATCGCAGCGGACGACGCGGTAGCCCGGGCCCAGCGCGCGCACCAGCCCGTCCCAGGCCGAGAGCGTCATCATCACGCCGTTGAGGAGGAGCAGCGGCGGTCCCTCGCCCTGGTCGCGGTGCGTGATCACAAGACCGAGTCTGCGGTCGGCCCGAAACGGAGCGCAACGGGACGGGTGGCCACCTGTCCCCCCGTCACTCGGCGCGGAGGGCCTCGATCGGGTCCAGGCGGGCGGCGCGGCGCGCCGGCAGGACGCCGGCCGCGAGGCCGATCGAGGCCGCCACGACCTCGGCCAGGAGCGCGAACAGCCACGACGTGTGCACCGGCAGCGCCGGGACCAGGAGGTTGGCGGCGAGCCCGATTCCCGCCCCGGCGAGCAGGCCGGCGAGCCCGCCGAGCGCGGCGAGCGCGACCGCCTCGGCCAGGAACAGCGTCAGCACCTGCCCGCGCGTGGCGCCGAGCGCCCGCAACAGGCCGATCTCCGCCGTGCGCTCGGTCACGGCGATCATCATCACCGTCAGGATCCCGACCCCGCCGACCAGCAGCGAGATCCCGCCCAAGGCGCCGACCGCGAACGTCAGCACGCCGAGGATCGAACCGAGCACGTCGAGCATCTCCTGCTGCGTGGTGCAGGTGAAGTCCTCGCGCGCGTGCCGCGCGGTCAGGACGCGCCGGATCCCGGCGACGACGTCGGTCGCAGGCGTCCCCGCCGAGTACAGGACGTCGATCTCCATCACGCCTTCGCGGTCGAACAGGTCGAGCGCGCGCCCGGCAGGGATGTAGACCGTGTCGTCGAGATCGAAGCCGAGGACCTGGCCCTTCTCCTCGAGCGCGCCGATCACGCGGTAGCGGTCGGAGCCGACGCGGATCCGCGCGCCGAGCGGATTCTCGTCGCCGAACAGCTCGCGCCGCATCCGCGCCCCGAGCACGGCCAGGGCCCGCGCCGCGCGCGCGTCGTCCGGCGGCAGGAAGCGGCCGAGCCGGACCTGGAACTGCCAGACCCGCGGCATGTCGGCCCCGACGCCGAGGATCGTCGTCCGGCGCGAGCGGTTTCCGGTGGAGACCTCGACGTTGCCCTGGACGACCGGCACGGTCGAGACCACGCCGCGCACGCGCCGCAGCGCGTCGGCGTCTTCGACCGTCAGCGGCCGGATCGTGCCGAGGATCGCGCCCGGCAGGCCGTGCGTGGTCGTCCGGCCGGGCGTGACCGCCACCAGGTGCGTTCCGAACTGCGTGAACTCCGCCAGCACGAAGCGCTGCGTGCCCTCGCCGATCGAGGTCAGGAGCACGACCGCGGCCACGCCGACCGCGATCCCGAGCGCCGTCAGCGCCGAGCGCAGGCGGTGCCCCCGGATCGAGCCCCAGCCGAGGTGCGCAAGGTCGCGCAGGTTCAAGTCAGCGCCTCGACAGCGCGCCGACCGGCTCGAGGCGCGCGGCGCGCCGCGCCGGCAGCACGCCGAACAGCAGGCCGGCGACGATCGCCGTGCCGAGCGAGGCGGCGATGGCCCAGGCGGGCGGGCGCGTGTCGAGCGCCGGGTAAACCTGCTGTATCAGCCACGCCCCGGCGTGGCCGGCGAGGACGCCGGCCAGCCCCCCGGCCGCGGACAGCAGCGCGGCCTCGGCCAGGAACAGCGCGAGGATCTGCCGCGGCGGGGCGCCGATCGCCTTGAGCAGCCCGACCTCCGGCGTGCGCTCGGCGACCGAGACCAGCATCACGTTCATCACCAGGACGCCGGCCACCGAGAGACTGATCGCGGCGATGCCGGCCAGCGTGTACGTCAGCGCGCCGAGGATCCGGTCGAACGCCGCGAGCACGGCGTCCTGCGTGATCACCGTCACGTCGTCCTTGCCGTCGTGCCGGCTGCGGATGATCGACAGCACCTGCTCGCGCGCGAGCTGGATCGAGTCGCGCGAGCGCGCCTCGACCAGCACGCGGAACAGCGAGGTGATGTTGAACAGCGCCTCGGCCGAGGCCGCGGGCACGATCACCATCTCGTCGCGGTCGAGGCCGAGCGAGCGCCCGCGCGAGGCCATCACGCCGATCACGCGGAAGCGGCGGTCGCCGAGCCGCACCGCCTGCCCGAGCGCGCGCCCGCGGCCGAAGATCTCCTCGCGGACCTTGGCCCCGAGCACGACGACGGGCAGCGCGGTCTCGGGATCACCGGCGGGGAGGAAGTCGCCGGAGGCCATCTCGAGGTGCTGGATCTCCAGCATGTCGCGCGTCGAGCCGAGCACCGGCACTTCGCGCTCGCGCCCGCCGGCGGACAGGATCGCCGTGCCGAAGTTCAGCGGCGCGACGCGGCGGACCGCCGGCGCGCGGTCGAGCGCCATGGCGTCGGCGATCGTCAGGTCGCGCTCGGTCTCGCCGAGCAGCGGCGGCGGCCCGCCGGTCGTCTCGGCACGCCCGGGGAGCACGATCAGGAGGTAGCTGCCGAGGGAGGCGAACTCGCCCGTGACGTAGCGCCGCGCGCCCTCGCCGAGCGCGGTCAGCACGACGACGGCGGCCACGCCGATCGCCATCGCCAAGAGCGTCAGCCCCGAGCGCAGCCGGTGCCCGCGCAACGCGCCGGCGACGAAGCGCAGCACGTCGGCCGCGCTCACGGCGCCTGGTCCTCGACGATGCGGCCGTCGAACATGCGGATCCGGCGCCCGGCGCGCCGGCCGATCTCCGGGTCGTGCGTCACGACGACCAGCGCCAGCCCGCGCGAGTGCAGCCCCTCCAGCAGTTCCAGCACGTCGTGGCCTGAGTCGCGGTCGAGGTTGCCGGTCGGCTCGTCGGCGAGCAGCAGCGCGGGCTCCATGATCGTGGCGCGGGCGATCGCCACGCGCTGGCGCTGGCCGCCGGAGAGCTGGTCCGGGCGGTGGCGGGCGCGGTCGGCGAGACCGAACGACTCCAGCGCCCGCGCGACGCGCCGGCGCCGTTCCGCGGGCGGGATGCCCGCCAGCACCATCGGCAGCTCGACGTTCTCGGAGGCCGACATGCGCGGGACGAGGTGGAAGAACTGGAACACGAACCCGATCCGCTCGCGCCGCACGCGGGCCTGCGTGCGCTCGTCCAGCGCGGTGACGTCCTGCCCCTCGAAGGTGTAGCGGCCGGACGTCGGCCGATCGAGCAGGCCCAGGATGTGCAGGAGCGTGGACTTGCCGGAGCCGGAGGGGCCCATGATCGACACGTACTCGCCGCCGTCGATCGCGAGGTTGGCCTCGCGCAGCGCGCGGACGTCCTCGCCGCCGACCTGGTAGGTGCGTGCGACGTCCTGCAGCGTGACCATCGGTCCGCTCACTTCGCGGGAGCCGGCGCAGTCTCCGGAACCGCGGCGACGCCGGCGCGCACGCCCTCGCGATCGAGCGACACCACGACGCGCTCGCCGGCCGTGAGCCCCGAGACGATCTCGGTCTGCTCCCAGTTGCCGATCCCGGTCGCGACCTTGGCTTCCGCCAGCCGCCCGTCCCGGTAGACGAGGACGCGGTCTCCCTCGAGCAGCGCCTCGGTCGGGATCCGCAGCACGTTCTCGCGCGCGTCGAGCAGCACCTCCATGTCCGCGCTGTAGCCGGGCAGGAGGTTCGGGATCGACGCGGGGTCGTCCAGCCGCGCCTCGACGTCCACGGTGCGCGACTGGCGCTCGCGATCGAGCACGTACGGCGCGATGCGGCTCACGTGGCCGGGGAACGTGCGGTCGGGGAAGGCGTCGAGCGTGACGCGGGCCGGCATGCCGGTGCGGACGCGCGGCGCGTCGATCTCGTCGAGCGGCGCGACCACGTACAGGCAGCCCTCCTCCCACAGGTCGATCGCCGGCGGGGTGGGGATGCCGATCGGCGAGGGCGTGACGAACTCGCCCAGCTCCGGGTTGACTTCGGCCACGATCCCGGCGAACGGGGCCCGGAGCACGGTCTTGGCCAGCGCCGCCCGCGCCGCGTCGACCGCCGAGCCGGCCTGTTTCTCCGCGGCGCGCGCGGCCGCGCACGACGCGGCGCCGGCCTCGGCCTGCGTGCGCGCCTCGTCCGCCGACTGCTGCGAGGTGATCCCCTCGCGCAGCAGTTGTTCGATCCGCGCGGCCTCCTTGCCCGCGAGGTCGGCGCGCAGGCACGCCTCGCGCGTGCGCGCCGCGGACGCCCGCACCTCGCTCTCGGCGAGCCGCAGCTGGGCCTCGAGGTCCTCGTTCCACAGCTTCATCAGGAGCGCGCCGGCCGCGACGCGGTCGCCCTTGTGGACGGTCAGTTCGGCGACCTGCCCGCCGATCTGCGGCGCCAGCCCCGCGCGGCGGCAGGCCTTGATCGTGCCGGCCCGCGTGTTGGCGACGGTCTCCTCGACCCGGCCGCGCTCGACCGTGGCCAGCACGACCGGCACGGGCTTGGGACGGCTGAACAGCTTCCAGGCGATCACCGCGGCCGCGACCAGGCCCAGCGCGATCGACAGTCGAACTAGGGTTCGCTTCACGTGCAGCGGGCGCTCCGCATACGAGTAGGACATGATAAAGCGATGTTGCGGGGGCGTCCCGCCCCCGGAGGACGTCGTGCTGGTCCGCCTGCTGCTCGCCTGCGCACTCCTGATCGGTGCAACCACGCCGGCCCCGGCCGAGGACGGCGCGGGGCTGCCGCCGGAGTCGCTCCTCGGCGAGCTGCGGCAGGCGCGCATCGCCGGGCAACGCGGGCAGGCCGAAGAGCAGCGGCGCCTGCTCGAAGCCGCGGCGGAAGGTCATCCCGGCGCCCCCGAGCCGCTGCTGGAGCTGCTGGAACTCGCCGAGGACCGCGGGGCGCCGGACGCGGAGCTGCAGCGGCTGCGCGCGGCGCTGCGCGCGGCGCTCGCCACGCGCGGCCTCCCGGGCGCCTCGGTGCTGCGCTGGATCGAGCGCCCGTCGAGCAGCGCCGAGGACCTGCGGATCTTCGAAGAGAACCTGCGATCGCGGGCGGGGCGGGAGCCCGGCGACACGCGCACGCTGCGCCTGCTCGGGCTGGTGCAGGAGCGCCTCGGGCAGTACGCCGACGCGAGGGCGACGTTCGGGCGGCTGCTCGAGGAGCACCCGGACCCGGCGGTGCGCTACGCCTGCCTGCGCCTGGACCGGCAGCTCGGGCGCTGGGAGGACGTGCTCGCCGGCTCCGGATCGGCCGGGACCTGGTCCGCGGACCCGCTGCTGCGCCTGCTGCGCTGGACCGCCTTGGCGAACCTCGGCCGCGCGGCGGAGTTCGAGGGCGAGCTGGCGGCATTCCTCGCGCGGCCCGACGCCGAGCTGCGCCGCGAGCTGGACCCGGTGCGCATACGGCCGGAGATCGCTCGCAGCGGCGCCGACGAGCTGACGGATCTCGCGTGGGCGCTCAACGACGCCGGGCGCGGCGATCTGGCCGACCGGACCTTCCGCCGGCTGGCGCGGCTGTACCCGGCGAACGCCGACCTGCAGGCGGTCGTGCTGCACCTGTACACCCCGGGCGGCGCATCGGGCGCGCAGGACCGCGCGCTGGCCGAGCGCTGGCGCACCGAAACCGACCCGCTGAGGGTGCTGAACGAGGGGAGCGCGCGGCTGGCGACCGGCAACGCCGCGGCCGCCTTCGAGGTGCTGCGGCGCGCCGTCGAGTTGCTGCCCGGCTCCGACGCCGCGTGGTACAACCTCGGGCTCGCGGCGAGCCGGTTGCAGCGCTGGGACGACGCCGAGCGCGCGCTCGGCCGCGCGTTGGAGATCGCGCCGGCGCTGGCCGTCGCGCTGCTCGAGCGCGGCGCTGTGCGCGTGCGGCTCGGCCGGCCGGCCGAGGCGGTCGCCGACCTCGAGCGCGCGCTCGAGCTGCAGCCCGACCTGCGCGCAGCGCACCAGTTCCTCGGCCTCGCCTACGCCGCCCTCGGCGACGAGGAGAAGTCGCACGAGGTGCTGGAGCGCTCGCGCCCGGCGCCCTGATCAGAACCGGAGCAGGTACTGCTGGAAGCGTTCCTCGAACTGCGCCGGGTCCGCGCCGTACACGGCGCGGAACGCGTCGAGCGCCGGGTACCCCTCCGCCGCGTACAGCACGAAGCGCGGGAAGCGCTGCACGTCCCAGCCGGCTTCGCCGTGCCGCAGGAAGTGCACGACGAGCCACGATTGGCTGTAGTACAAGGAGCGCTGCACGTTGTAGAACTGCACGGGCGTGGCGCCCATCAGCTGCGAGAGGCTCAGCGCGCGCCCGAGCCGCGCCGCCCGCTTCGCGACGCGGGTCTTGGCGCTGCCGGTGGTTGGCACCAGCAGCACTTCCTGAACGTTCGGCACGAAGTAGAAGCCGGCCCAGTTCTGGCGGTGGCTGCCCGGGACGAGCCGCCCGCGCCGCACGTCGGAGTGGCCGAGGTACTCCGCGAGCCCCTCGTCGAGCCAGCGCGGCAGCGACACGCCGGGCCGCACCACCTGCTGGTCGACCAGCGCGTGCACCGCCTCGTGGACCTGGATCGACAGCATGTGCTGCGGGGTCGGCCAGTTCGCGTGCAGCGCGATCAGGCCGGCCGGATGGTAGAACCCCGCGGTCCACTCGAACGCGCTGACGCTCGCGACCAGCTTGTCGTAGGCGGTGTCGGAGGCGTACACGTAGGCGTGGACCTTCACCCCGGCCGGCGACTCCGGGATCGTCGGCCGCAACACGTTCGACGCGGCGAGGCGCGCCGCCTCGAAGTTGCGCGCGAGCCGCTGCGCGACACCGCGCTGCGGCAGGTCGGTCACGACCGCGAAGTGCTCCGACTCGGCGGAGGTCCGGTGCGCCGGGTCGATGAGCGCCTCGGCCCGGCGGCTCAGCTGCTCCAGCAGCTGCTGGCGCTGGGGCGCCGGCAGCGAGAGGACCATCCTGCGGAACCGCTCGCGCTGCTCGTCGCCGAGGATCGCGGTTGCCTCGGAGCGCTCGGCGAGCGGCCCCGGCGCCTGCAGCGAGGGGAACTGGATCGACCAGCCCAGCGTGGACGCCACCGGGCGCCCGTTCTCGATCCGCGGCAGGAAGCGCCAGCGGCGCAGCGACTGCTCCGTCACGCGTGCGAACGCGCGGTCGTAGATCGAGGGCGGTTCGACGGACAGCACCTCGACCGAGCTGACACGACCCGCTTCGTCGGTGTGCAGTCGCACGCGCACCGACGGCGCGAGCCCGGTGCCGGCGGTCTCCGGCGGCGGCTGCGGGAGCGGGTGGTAGAGCGCTTCCGGGAGCGCATCGGGGCGCGGCTCGGCGCCCGCGGCGAAACAGGCCAGGAGCAGCAGGGTGGCGAGGGCAGCGGCGCGGATCACGCGACCCATCCAAGGTGAGCCCGAAACACCACATCGGGCCGCCGGAAACCTTCCCGATAAAGGACTTGTGGGGTGCCGGGGCTCCGTCGTCCACGCCGGGACCGGGAGCGTCGCGGCTTCACCCGGGCGGTTCGTGTTTACGGTGCGGCGCGTCGCGGTCATGTGGTGCTTCAGGCTCACCTGTTAACGGGTGAGGGTGGCGGAGTCGAAGTCCAGCCCCAGGCTGCCGTCGAGTGCCTGCGCGGGCGGGAGTTCCGAGGCCGAGTTGCCCGGCGGCACGGGGCACGCCGGGTGCAGCGGGACCGAGAGCAACAGCTGCACGGCGCTCACGCCCGCCACGACGTTGAAGCTCGTGTCGGCGCAGACCGCGAAGTCCTGCCCGCCCAGCCCGCGGTCGTTGCACCAGCGTATCGGGTTCAGCGGGGACGGGTTCGCCGGGGCGATCTTGAACAGGAACACCTGGTCGCCCACGGTTCCCTCGAGGCACCGGTACTGTCCCGGCGCGACGGAGAAGCTGGAGAACTCGGCCGTGCTGTCGGCGTCGAAAACCAGCGCCTCGTCGGGGACCGGCTCCTCCTCGTCGCCGGTCAGCGTTGCCGACACCGGGACCTCGAGCGGGAAGACGAAGTCCGGCGGGTCGGGGTTCTGCGCGATCTCGGCCGCGATCCGCACCGCACCGTGTTCGCGATCCGGCTCGTCGCCACCGTCGTTCTCGCAACCGCCGCCGGAGGCGAGCAGCAGCCCGCAGGCGACGGCCAGGCCGATGTTCGTCTTCCGGGGACCAACCCGCATCCGTCACCTCAGCGTCCGCGGCACGGCGCCAACCCATGATGGCGCAACTCCGCCGGACCGCCACGCGCGGCCGTCGACGTCGAATGCGGCGCGAGTTTTTCGGCGCGGGGCGGGCGGCCCCGCGATGACGGGCGCGCGGTACGCGGATCGTTCCGTGCGGCGGAAGCTACCGCCCGTTGCCGCGCTTCTGGATCGACATCGCGTCGAGGTCGAGAAGGAACTCGCCCTCGACGGCGACCGTCTTCGGGAACTCGAACTCGAACCAGAGCTCGCGCGGCGGCGGCACCGGCGGCGGAGGACAGCTCACGGCGCCCGCGAACGGCACGTTCAGCACGAGCTGCACCGGCTTGCCGCCGTCGTTCACGCTGAACTGCTTGTCCGTGCAGACCGAGAACGTCTGGCCGACCAGGCTCGACTCGTAGCACCAGCGGATCGGGTTGTACGTCTCCTCGGGGTTGTTCGGGTCGTACGTGTCAGGGTTGTACGGCACCGGCACCTCGGGAGCCCACTTGTACAGGATGCGATCGGCGACCTGGCCCTCGACGCAGTGGTACTTCCCGGTGCGGACCCAGAAGGTGAGGAACTCCATCTCGCGCGTCGGGTCGATCAGCGCGGAGGCGTTCGGGATCCGGGAGTCCTTCTCGCCGGTGATCTCGAGGAGCAGCGGAACCTCGACCGGGAACACGGTTCGGCCGGGGTCCGCGATCTCCGCGACCGCGGACAGCTTGCCGCTCCCGAGGCCATTGACGTCGTTGTCGTCATCGTCGTCATTGCAGCCCAGAAGACACAGGGCCAGGGAAGCGCAAACCAGCACCCGACCCGCCTTCACCGTCCACGTTGCGCGGCCCATCGGCTCACCTCACGAGATACAAGCACCCCAGGCTCGGGATCGTGCGCGGTCACACGACCCACGCGCACGAACCGCACGACAATCCGTTCAACCGGATATCGCCTTATAGCACGCACGCGGAGCGATAGTCCACAACGGGGCGACGCGGCTGCTGTACGCACGCAGCGCCCTGCGTAAGCCGGGTCGCCGGCGCAAAAAAATCGCGGGCGGCACGATGCCGCCCGCGGCAGGACCGGAAGGGCCGGGGAGATAACCCGTCGCGGCCCCGCGCACCAGGTTGCGTGGGCAGACGAACTGCCCGCGCTCCCGACGGAGCACGCCGCGTGCCAGCGAGCTTTCGGATGTCGGCGCAAACGTCGGAACAGCCGCGGCGAACCCCGCGCGGGGCCCGTGTTCAACGGTGATCCACCGCCGCGCGGAAACCCCGCGCCACAGGCCGTTTCGCGGGGTGTTCAGCGTTCGCCACCCGCAGCCAGCCGCCCCCGCGAGCTTGGCGAGCCCGGGAGCGGACCATAGATTCGGCCGAGGACCGGTTCAGGAGCGCGGAGGAGCGGGGTGTCCCACGCGGAGTTCGAAGCGCGCGACGGGGTCGATCCGGCGATCGGCAGCGATGCGCGATTGCCACGACTGCCGCTGTTCCTCGTCCTGCTCGGGATCCTCCTCGCGGTGTCGCTCGCGCCGGTGCTCGTCTTCCACTTGCTGACGGTCGGCCACTCGCGCCGGATCGTGGCCGACGTCCGCCAGGAGCGGCAGCTCGAAGCGGCAAGCTCGATCGCGCAATTGCTCGACTCCTTCCTCGAGCAGGAGGTCGCCGAGACACTCCGGATGGCGCGCGTGCTCGGAACGCTGGACGGCGTCGACGAAGGTACGCCGCTGCCGCTTCTGTCCAACCTGCTCGACGACACCGTCGTGCTCGCGCGGTTCAGCGGCGCCAACGGTCAGATCCAGAGCGCGGTGCAGGCCGGGCTGGTGCTGACCGGGCCGGTCAGCGACGCGCTCTCCCACGACGCGGAGCCGCCGTGGGACGGCCCGGCGATGCGCGGACCGTACCGCCTCGGCCCGCCCGACCGGCTGGTGGTGACGATCTCGGCTCCCGTGCTCCACCTCGGCCAGGTCGCGGGCGTCCTGCAGAAGGTCGTCGTGTTCCAGCCGGTCTGGACCGGGGCGCTCAATGCCAACCGGCTCCGCGCGCCAACGCGGGTGTTCCTGCTCGGCGGGAGCGGCGAACTCGTCGCCCGCACCGAGAACGGCCACGGCGAGACGACCGAAAGCCTGCGCCGCCGCGAACTGGTGCACCAGTCGGTGCGCTCGGGAGCGAGCGCGAAAGACTACACGCTGCCCGGTGCGGATGGTTCACCGTGCCGCTGGTACGGCTCGCTCGTCCCGACGAAGTGCGGCTGGATGGTGCTCGTCGAGGTCGAAGAGCGGCAGGTGCTCGCCGACGTGGGCATGACGCTGGACCGGGTGTGGCTGGGCAGCGCGTTGGCCGCGGGCCTGGCGATCGGCGCCGCGCTGTTGCTCGGCGGCTGGATCAGCGGGCCGATGGCGCGGCTCGCCGCCAGTTCGAAGCGGCTCGCCGGCGGCGACTTCTCCGTGCAGGCCGGCGGGTCGCGGGTGCGCGAGGTGGACGAACTCGCGGCCAACTTCAACTGGATGGCGCGGCACCTCGGCCACCTGGTGGAGCGCTTCCGCACTGCGGCCCGCGAGGCCAACGACTTGTTCCTCGGCACGATCCGCGCCCTGGCCGAGGCGATCGATGAGAAGGACCCCTACACGAAGGGCCACTCGATCCGCGTGAACCGCTACGCCGTGATCATCGGTCGGGCGATGGGCCTCAAGCGCGAGGACCTGCGGGCCCTGCACGTCTGCTCGCTGCTGCACGACGTCGGCAAGATCGGCATCGATGACGCGATCCTGAACAAGCCGGGCGCGCTCACCCCACTGGAATTCGAATCGATGAAGACGCACCCCGAGCGCGGCGCGAAGATCATGGCCCGCATCCCGCAGATGAAGAACATCATCCACGGCATGCGCTTCCACCACGAGCGCTGGTCGGGCGGCGGTTACCCGCTCGGCCTCAAGGGGGAGGAGATCCCGCTGCAGGCCCGCATCATCGCCGTCGCCGACACGTTCGACGCGATGATCACCGACCGGCCGTACCAAAAGTCGCTCGCCGTGGTGGATGCGGTCGCGCGCATCAACGATTTGAAGGGACGCACGCTCGACCCGCAGGTGATCGAGGCGTTCAACCGCGCCTACGAGGCCGGGGAGTTCAACAGCATCGTGCCCGCGGCGATCCCGGAGGAGCCGGCGGGAGACGTGCCCACCGCGCAGGAAGAGACGAGTCCGACCGGCGTCCTGTCGTAGGCCGCTGGGCGAGAGCTAGTCCTTCAGCTCCTCGAGCGGGATCTCGCGGCCGGCGCGCAGCATCCGCAGCGCCCAGTTGACGCGCTCGTGCCGCTCGACGGCCGCGGGGTTGCGGCGTCGCAACAGCTGGGACTTCAGGGCCACAAGGTCCGGGATGGCGGCGGCGCCCCGCGTCCGCGCGTAGGCCAGGAGCGGCACGACGGTCGTCCCACCCTCGGCGACGAACGCCTCGCGCAGCGCGTCCGGCACGTGTCCCGACGCCGGCGCCCGCGCCAGTGCGCACGCGGCCTGCTTTCTCGCTTCGGCCAGCGACGGCACGCGGTACAGGTCATCGGTGATGAGCGCGATGAGGAACGGCGTGGCCCTTTCGCTGCCGATGCGCCCGAGCGCCTGCGGGATGCGGTAAGCCCTTTCGGGCTCGATCCGGCCGAACAGCCGGCGCAGAGGTTCGACCGCGCGGGCGTCGCCGAGTTCGCCCAGCCGCTCGACCGCGAGGTCGATCTCCAGCGGCGAGCCGTTCTCCAGCAGTTCGAGCCACGGGCCGACGTCGTTGCCCAGCTCGTTGACCATGCGGACCGCGTGCGCCGCGCCGAGCAGGCGGTGCTGGATCGCCGGGGCCGGCGTGGCCTCGGCCATCGCGTCCAGCGACTCGGCCGTGCTCGGCGGCGCCAGCGCCTGCAACCGCGTCAGCAGCGCGTCGGCCTCCGGCCCGATACCCTGGTTGCGTTCGATCTCCTCGCGCACGCGCTGCAGGACGCACGGGACCGCCCGCGGGTCGCGGCGCTCCACCAGCTCGCGCGCCGCATCGAGCCCCGCCTCGTGAACCTGGGTGTTGCAGGCGATCTCGAGCAGCTTCGCGCGCGCCGCGTCCCCGGGGATCCGGGCCAGCGCCTGGCTCGCGAGCAGGCTGTTGTTGCGGTCGGGCGCCAGCGCGAGCTTGGCCAAGGGCTCGATGACCAGCTCCGAGCGCGTGTTGCCCAAGGCCTGCACGAGGAGCGCGGTTTCGTCCGGGCGCGCCGTTTCCAGCGCGCGGGCCAGCGCCCGCGCCGCCGTGTCGCCCCCGATCAGCCCGAGCGACCACACGGCGAAGTAGCGGGTTTCACTCTGCGCCGGCCCCTGCATCATGCCGACCAGCTGCGGCACGGCCTGCGCGTCGCGCATGTAGCCGATGCCCTCCGCGGCGGCGTTGCGCACGGACGCGTCGGGATCGGCGAGTGCCTCCCGCACCCGGCCCGCCGCGCGCGGATCGCCGATCCGCGCCAGCGCCACGATGGCGAACCGCCGGTCGATCGGCGCCTTCTGGCGCGACCACTCCAGGAGGAAATCGACCGCCGAGGCGTCGCAGATCGTTCCCAGCGCGCCCAGGCCGGCCGCCCGCGCCTCCTCGGCGCGGCGCGGGATCTCCTGCATCAACAGGGGTACGGCGCGCGGCCCCACCGAGCCGGCGATGTAGTCCAGCGCGGTCGCCCCGGCCTGGAGCATCGAGGCCGACCCGGCGCTGCGCATCGCCTGCAGCAGCGCCGTGTCGTCCCCGGCGAGCGCCAGGGCGTAAAGCACCTCCTGGTAGGCGAGCCCGGACTGGTTCGACAACTCGCGCCGCAGGATCGGGATGACGCGTGGATCGCCGATCGCGCCGAGGGCATAGACCATCGATTCGCGCGTCGCGGGGGAGCGCCGTTCCAACTCGGTCAGCAGCAAAGGGATCGCTTGGGGACCGACATCGACGATCTCGTCCTCGAGCTGCTGCCGCTCCAGGGAGTTCTCCGCGGCGCGCACGCGGTCAAGGAGCTGCCCGACGCGGCGTGCGGTGGAGGCGGAGGGGGGCGCGAACTGGGGTGCCGCCGGCGTCGGTTCGTCCGCGGGAGCCGCCCACGGCAGGCCCGGGCACGCCACGCACACGGCGATCGAGAGCGAAAGCCAGGAGAGAAGTCGGCTCATCATCCGGCCCGGCCGGACGTTAGCAGAGGCTCGCGGGCCCCGCAATTCGCGCCGCTCAGGGAACATACTGGTCCTCGCCGTCGGTTTGCATTTACCTTGGAAGAATCATCATTTGTTCTTGACTTTCGCTGCCACTTTGCTAGATTGAAAAAAAATTTGGGAACGCCGCACGGCGGCGCGAACTGGGCCTGCGTGGGGAGGTTGCCATGGCCCTGACCCGTAGACAGAAACAGATCTACGATTTCATCAACGACTTCATCGCGCAGAAGGGCTACTCGCCCAGCCTCGAGGAGATCGGCCGCCACTTCGGCCTGTCGTCCGTCGCGACGGTGCACAAGCACGTCACGAACCTGGTGCGCAAGGGTCTTCTGCGCCGCGTCTGGAACCAGAACCGCTCGCTCGAGGTGATTCGCGACGAAGAAGCACCGCGCGCGGTCGAGGTCCCGTTGATCGGCCCCGTTGCCGCGGGGATGCCAACGGACATCGAGACCCACCGCGAGATCCTGGCCGTGCCGTCCTGGATGGTCGGGCAGGGCCGCACGTACGCGATCTGCGTCGAGGGCGACTCGATGCTGGGCGAGCAGATCCGCGACGGCGATTTCGTCATCGTCGAGGAGCGCCGCAGCGCCGACGACGGGCAGATCGTCGTCGCGCTGATCCACGGTGAGTCAGCGACGTTGAAGAAGTACTATCGGGAGGGCGAAATGGTCCGGCTGCAGCCCGCGAACCCGGACCAGGAGCCGCTCGTGATCCCGCTCGACAAGGTCGAAATCAAGGGCGTCGCCCGCGGAGTGATTCGCAGGTGCTTATGAAGCGGGCTCCGCAAGACACGGAACTCTGAGTGCGCAAAGGCGCGTTCGTCCGCTCGCGTCCCGGCACGCGGGGCGCCGCAACGGGACTCGAGATCGTGCCCGCGGCCGCCGATCTGTACCCCGCAGCGCGCGCGATCGTGGCCGCGGCCCCGATCCTGCACGTGCACATCGGGGCCCGGCTCCGGCAGGGCGGCGCCGGCCGCGGCACGCCGGAACTCTGGGCGCTGCTCGACGGCGAGGTCCCGGCGGCGTTCGTCCAGCGCGGCCGGGGCGTGGCGTGGGCCATCGACGTTCCGCGCAAGGGTGACGAGCGCGTGGCGACGGCGCTCGGGCACTTCGTCGCCTCCTCGCCGATGAGTCACGAGATCCTGTTCGGTCCCGAGGACGAGGCGGCGCGGATCCTGGACGCGGCCCGCAAGTACGGCCGCAAGCTGGTGGAGATCCGGCGCCAGCAGATGATGGCGACGACGGGGCCGCCCGCGCCCGACAAGCCCGTCGCGGTGCGCGGGTTCGCGATGCGCGCCTCGCTGCGGCCCGACCTGCCGTGGCTCCTCGACACGCACGCGGCGATGTGCCGCGAGGACCTCGGGGTGGACCAGGTCGGGCGCAACCGCAGCGCGTACGAGGGCTATTTTTCCGGCCTGATCAAGCGCGGCCGCAGCTACGTGATCGAGGTGCAAGGGCGGCGCGTGGGCAAGGCGGAGGTCCCGCTGACCAGCGACCACGCGTGGCTCGTCGAGGGCGTGTTCACGGTCCCGGAACTCCGCGGGCAGGGGCTGGCGACGCGCATGATGGCGGAGTTGGTGGCGGCGGCATGGGCCGACCACCGGGCGACGTGCCTGTACGTCCACCGCCGGAACAAGCGCGCCGTCGCGGTCTACGAGCGCGTCGGCTTCCAGACCATCTCCCCGTGGACGACGGCGGTCGCCGGGCCGGACGACGGCCGCCCGGAACGCCCGGCGGAGTGGTGAGCGGCCCCCGGCTGGCCCGGGGTCCGGGACGAGCCGGGGGGAGGCTCTGCTATGCTGCGCCGCCTCCACCGTGCATCGGAGATGCGGAATGGGAGCGGAACTCGTGCGGCAGGTGGCGCTGGCGGTGATCGTGATCTGGGGCGTGCTGGTCGCGGCCCACGCGCTGTGGATGGCCCGCGACGCGGCCGGTGATCCGTTACCCCCCGAGATGCCGGAACACCACGACGAGCACGGCGGCCACGCCGGGCACGCCCCCGCCGCGCCGCATCACTGACCGGCGCGCGTCGCGTCCGCCAACGCCGCGACGATCGCCGCGCGCAGGCGCTCGGCGACGTCGCGCCGGTGGCCGTCGGCGCGGAACGGTTCGAGGTAGGTGATCTCGACCGGGGTTTCCCGCGCGGCGGCGACGCGCCACAGCAGGGCGAACGCCGTCTCGGTGCCGATCCACGCCGCGTCGAGGTTGCAGCGCGACGGATCGCGCGCGTCGGGGTAGCGCAACAGCACCGGCTGCAGCCACGCGCCCGCGCGCACCGCGCCGTCGAGCAGGACCGCGTGGAACGGCAGCAACGTGCAGCCGTCGGTCGTCGTCCCTTCGGGGAACAGGATCAGGTGGTCACCGTCCTGCAGCGCCTGCTCGATCGTCTCCACCGCGGACAGTCCCGCGCGCGACCGCTGCCGCGCCAGGTAGATCGTCCGTGCCGACCGGCCGAGCCATCCCAGGAGCGGCCAGCCGGCGATCTCGGCCTTGGCGACGAACCGGCCGGGGGAGGCCGCGCCGAGCGCCGGGACGTCGAGGAACGAGACGTGGTTCGCGGCGCTGACGTGCCCGCCGCGCAGCGGTTCCCCCCGGATCGAGAGCGGGACGTGGAGCGCTTCGAGGACCCCCCCGCAGAACCAGCGGACGGTGCGCTCGTACTCCTCCGCGGCGAGGGTGCCACGGCGCGTTTGCCGGAACAGGCGGACCGCACGCGGCACGGCCAGCAAAAGGTGCGCCGCCAGCCGCGACACGCGCCAGGCGCGGCGCGCCATCCGGATCACGACGAGAGCCATCGAGCCCGATCCCTCGGCCGATTATGGCCGAGCCTCGCGCGGCCGTGGGCGGCGCGCGCGCTCGTCGGGCAAGATGGGGCGAACGCGTCTCGTGCCCGCGGGGGACGCAGCACGGAGTGACTTCCATGCCCCGCTGGTTGCCAGCGTTGTACGGCCTCGCGTGCTACGGCGCGTTCGTCGTCGCCTTCGTCGCGCTTCTCGCGTTCATCGGAGGCTTGACCGATCCGTCGCTGGGGGACACGGCGCCGTTCTCGTGGGGTGCGGTCGCCTGGGACACCGCCCTGATCGCGCTGTTCGCGGCCCAGCACTCGGTGATGGCGCGCCGTGGTTTCAAGCGGGTGGCCCGCCGCCGGATCCCCGAAGCGCTCGAGCGCAGCACCTACGTCCTGGCTTCGAGCGCGGCGGTCGGCGCAATGGTGCTGGGTTGGCGGCCCGCCGGGGGCGTGGTCTGGGTCGCGGACGAAGCGTGGGCGCAGGCCGCGCTCGTCGCCGTCGCGGCGTACGGCCTGGCGCTGACGCTCGTCGCAGGCACGAGCATCGACCACCTCGGCCTGTTCGGGCTGCGGCAGAGCGTGGGCACCGTCGCCCGCGCCGGGCCCGGCCTCGTCTGGTCGGGCGTTTACGCGCGGATCCGCCACCCGCTGCTGCTCGGGTTCCTGCTGATGGCCTGGTCGTGGCCGAGCATGACCGCCGGCCGGCTCGTCTTCGCGCTCGCCTTCAGCGGGTACATCGCCCTCGGCGTGGCGCTGGAGGAGCGGGACCTCGTGCTCGCGCACCCGGAGTACCGCGAGTACCGGCGCCGGGTGCCGATGTTCGTCCCGCGCCCGTGGCGGCGCGCCGGGCGCTACGCGCCCCTGCGCAGCGAGCGCACGAGCTGATCGAACTGCGGACGCTGGGCGCGCATCGTCGGCTCCGGCCCGATGCACTTGATGAACCAGTTGGCGTCGGGCCCCTCGGCGATCGCGCCGAGCAGCATCGAGTTCGGCTTCGGCTCCGTCGGCCCGCCGCCCATGCCGCCCCCGACGAACGTGCCGGCGATCTCGACGACCGTCACCGGGATGCCATTGATCGTGCTTTTGGAACTCTTCATCGCCTCGCGCGACGATCCGCCGCCGGGAGCCTGGAACTGCTCGGCCCAGCGCTCGGCATTCGCCTCCGGCCCGCCGCCCTGCTGCGGTCCGAAGTAGAAGATCGTGCACTGCCCCTCGCCGGCGGAACCGGGGAGGCGGTACTGCGCGCGCCGCAGCGCCGAGTTCGGGACCTCGGAAGTCCACCCCTCCGGTGCGGTCCAGCTCACGGAGTTCTCGCCGGTGCCGCTTCCCGGGGGTGGGGGCGCGACGGACGCCTGCCCTTGGCCCTGGCCCTGCTCCAGCGGCGGGTGGCCCGGCGGCAGTTGCCCGCCGCGGCGCGCGCCCGGCATGCGTCCCGGCCGGCGCCCCGGCATCCGCGCCGTGGAGTCGTTGTCGGCCGTCGCCGATTGCTCGCCACCCGTGGCCGCGTTGTCGCCACGCTGGCCACATCCGGCGAGAGGTGCGAGCGCCGCAGCCGCTACGAGCGCGACGACCAGCGAGCGGACCGGTGTAAAGGCACCACGAGCAACGCGCAGGGACATGCTTTCGCCTCCAGCCGGCGTGCCGGCAAGCCGGGAATGTTACCGCGCCCGCGGGTCCCCCGCAGGGGCGCGGGCAGCGGCCGGTCAGGACGGGTAACAGCAGCGGAACTTGGAGAACACGTACGGGTAGTGGGGCTGGAACCAGTTGCGGAAGCTGCGGCGGATCAGCCCGGCGTGGGTGGCCCACGAAGCTCCGCGCATGACGAAGTGCCGGCCGTCGAAGAAGTCCCGCGAGTACCCGGGATAGGTCCGGACGTAGGGGCGAAAGCCGGGCAGCGGTGCGAAGCGCGTCGACGTCCACTCCCAGCCGTTGCCGACCAGTTCGTGCACGCCCCAGGCGCTCGCCCCGGCGGGGTGCGCGCCGGCCGGCGCCGGCCGCCACGAGTGGAAGGCGAAGTTCCCGCGCGACGGCGCCGGATCGTCGTCGCCCCAGGGTTGGCGCCTCTCGCCGCCCGAGGGTGTCCCGTACGCCGCCCGGTGGAATTCCGCCTCGCTCGGCAGACGTGCGCCGCGCCAGTGCGCGTAGGCGTCGGCCTCGGCCCAGCTCACCATCGCCGGCCACGACGCGGCGTCCTCGAACGGCACGTCGGCGAACGCGGTGCGCACGCGCAGGCCCGAACCGTCCTGCTCGATCCAGCCGTGCGGGCGCGCGAGGCGGAATCGCTCCTTCCAGTTCCAACCGTCCTCGGACCACCAGCGCGGCTCGCCGTAACCCCCGGCCTCGACGAACTCGCAGAACTCGGCGTTGCGCACCGGCAGCGCGTCGATTCGGAACGCCGGCACCTCGACCTCGCAGGCCTCGAACTCGTTGTCCCAGCCGAACGGGATCTCGTCCCAGCGCGCACCGAGCCGGGCCCGCCCGGCCGGGATCGTCACGACCGAACGCTCGGCGCGGGCGGCCGGCGCGGGGGCCGGCGCGTCGTCCGCGCGCTTGTGCGGCGCCGCCAGCTCCTGGACCATGTACAGGAGCGTCTCGTGGTGCATCTGCTCGTGCTCGAGCACGACGCGGAAGATCCGCCCGTTCGCCAGCAGCGAGTCGGAAGACCGCTGGACGTCGGTTACCTCGAGCGCCTCGCGGATCGCGGCTCGCACGGCGTCGCGGTAGGCCAGGATCTCCGCCATCTCCGGCCAGGCGGCCTGGCCGGCGTGCTGGTCGACATCGAGCGGATCGATGCCGCGCTCGAACAGCCGGTCGAAGGCGGGGTTGAACGACGGCTGGTCCAGCACGCCGCGCGCGACCTGGTTCCAGGCGAAGGCCGGCAGGTGGCCGACGTAGAACACGAACGGCTGCCGCAACGGGATCGGCTGCTGCGCCATCGCCGAGGGCTCCAGCCGGCCGAACAGGCGGTCGCTGAATTCCCAGGCGCCTTCGAGTTGCCGCAGCAAGTCCTCCTGCATCAGCCTTCCTCCGGTTCGACGAGCGCCAGCGCGAACAGCTGCTCGAGGTCGGTGAACCAACCCGTGATCGCGAGACCGGTCCCGAGGAGTCGCTGCTCGAACGATCGTCGCGTGAACTTGCAGCTCAGCTCGGTGCGGATCTCGTCCCCGGCCGCGAGGTCGAGCGTAATCGCGGCGTCGCGCACGCTGACCGACATCGGCCGCAGCGCCCGGACCCGCATCTCGATCCACTCGGCTGCCGTGTCGTAGAACGCCACGTGCTCGAAGCCGGCGGGATCGAAATCGGCGGCGAAGTTGCGGTTGATCACGGCCAGGACATTGAGGTTGAAGCGGGCCGTCACGCCGGCCGCGTCGTTGTACGCGGCCTCGAGCCGCGCGCGGTCCTTGACCAGGTCGAGCCCGACGAAAAGGCCGTCGCCGGCGGTCATCTGGCGCCGCAGCGCGCGGAGGAACCGCGGCTGCACGGACGGGTGCAGGTTGCCGATCGTGCCCGCCAGAAACGCGATCAGCCGGCCGCCGCCGCGACCGAGCGAGGGCAAATCGCGCAGGAAGTCGCCGACCAGCCCGGTGACCGACAGGCCCGGGTAGGCGTCGGCGAGGCGCGCCGCCGACTCGTGGAGAAAACTGCGGTTCACGTCGAAAAGGACGCAGCGTTCGAGGCTGCCGCGCGCGTCGATCGCGTCGAGCAAAAGGCGCGTCTTGCGGCCCGCGCCCGAGCCCAGCTCGACCAACTCCGACGGTCCGAGCTTCTGCGCCACCAGCCCGGCGACCGTTCCGAGCAGGCGCTCTTCCGTGCGCGTCTGGTAGTACTCCGGCAGCTGGGTGATCGACTCGAAGAGCTGGCTGCCGACGTCGTCGTAGAAGTACTTGCAGGGCAGACTGGGCAGCGGCTCGCGCAGTCCGGCCCGCAGTTCGGTGATCTCGCTTTCGCGATCGCGCCGCCCGCGCGCGGCGTTCAGGATCGTCGGGGGAACGGGCGAGCTAACCGACTGGTTTGTGCGGCGCGCCCCCGCGCCCGCCGCGGCACGCCCGCGGACTTTCGCAGCGTTGTGTGCCGGCGCTTCCATGCGCGCATTCTGTCATCTTTACTCGATCACGCCATTAACGATCTGGTAATCCTGTGGGCAAAAAAACCGGGCGGGACCATCCCGCCCGGTGGGACTCAGGCCGCGTGGCGGCTGCCGCCAGCTCTAAGACCGCTCGCGCGGCTTGATCCCGCAATTCGCCGCCGTCACCGCGGGCGCCGTTCGGGGCCCGGGGGTGGACGCGGCGGGGCCCGTTCGCGGTTCGGGTCCCGCCGCATCCCGAGCAGCAGCCCGGGTGCGGTGGCCGGCGCGCTCGCACGCGGCACCTCGATCCCGGGGCAACTGCTCGCTCTTCGTGATCACTTCGAGGCCACGTCGGTCGACACGTGCTCGAGCATGTGGCGCCCGACCCACGCTGCCAGCACGTCGGCCGGCATCGGGGCCAGGGTCAGGCTTACCTGCCGGTCCATGCCGTCGCGCTGGATCGTGTAGGTCACCGACTGGCCGGGCTTCCAGTCCTTGCGTTGCTTGGCCAGCGCTTCGTCGTTGCCCTTCTTGATCGGCACGCCGTTCAGCGCCGCCAGCCTGTCGCCGGTGCGGATGCCCGCGGACTCGGCCGGGCTGCCGGGGATGACCCGGGTGACCATCGTCGCCCCCGTGTCTTCGTCCATTTCCAGCTCGACGCCGACCCAGCCGCTGTTCTTCATCTTGGTCGTCATCTTGTCGAGGCATTCCTGTGTGCTGAACGGGCACTTCTTGTACTCGCCCGCCAGCGCAGGTGCGGCCGTGGTGGCCACGATCAACCCCAGCGCCAGCAGCGACAGCAACATGCGAGAGCGCATCCGACCTCCTCGGTGCGGGGCCATCTGGCGCCTGCCCCACGCCGCGAAGTGTAGGAATGCGCCGCGTAAAAGTCGCACGAGGCGCGGTAAAAAGACGTCTAAGATGTCAACGGCATGTAAACGCCGCTGAACGGAAGCGACCCGGCGCCGGGCTGACGGTAAGATCGCCGCGCCAACGATGATGCGCGCCGCCATCCTGACCACGTTCCTGCGCCGGCACACGCTGTGGATCGGCTTCGTCGCCGTGCTGGTCCCGCTGACCGTGCTGCTCGGGTTCCAGTTCGTCTGGCTCGCGCGGGCGCAGCGGATGACCGCGCTCGCGCACCGCGCCGAACTCGGCAACTACATCGAGGCGATCGGGACGCAGGTCCAGTATTTCTACCGCTCGGCCGCCGAGCGGACGCTCAACCTGCCCTCGACGTACCTCACCGGCGCGCGGCTGGACGCGGTCGCGCTGTACTGGCAGCGCCGCCCGCTGCCGGCGGCCCGGCGGCTGTTCCTCGTCGATTTCACCCACGATGTGTTCGGCAACTTCTACGTCTTCGACCCCGCGACCGGTGCGCTGGAGAGCCCCCCGGCCTCGGACGAGTCCCTGGCGATGATCGTTGCCGCGTCGCCGTGGCAGATGCTGCGCTACAGCGGCAGCGCCGCCGCGCCGGGCATCTCCGTCGACGAACGCAACCCCGAGCAGCGCATCGTGCTCAACCCGATCCTCGACAGCGACTCGCACGTCGTGGGCGTGGCGGGGATGATCCTCGACGAGAAGTACTTCCGGAAACACCTGCTTCCGACGCTGATCGCGGACGCGCTGCCGGGCTACTTCGGCGCCAGCGCGCCGCGCGATCTCGTCGTGAGCGTGGCCGACCAGTCCGGCAAGCAGGTGCTGTCCACCGGGCAGGCCACCGGCAACGCGCACAAGGTGGGCACGCACCTGCCGTTCGTGTTCAGCGACTGGTCGATCAACCTGCACGGCTCGCGCTCCACGCCGGAGCAGTTGGCGCGCGCCAGCTTCGTGTTCAACGCCGGGCTGAGCGCCCTCTTGGCGCTGACGCTCGTCGGCGGCCTGGTCCTGGCCCTGCGCTCGGCCAACCGTGCCGTGCGGCTCTCGGAGATGAAGTCGGAGTTCGTGTCGAACGTGTCGCACGAGCTGCGCACGCCGCTGTCGTCGATCCGCACGTTCTCCGAGCTGTTGCGGCTGGGCAAGGTCAGCCGCCCGGAGAAGGTGCGGGAGTACGGGGCCTATATCGAGGCCGAGAGCCGCCGGCTGTCGCGCCTGATCGACAACGTGCTCGACTTCGCCCGCATCGAGTCCGGGCGCAAGCAGTACCGCTTCGTCGCGGCGGACGTCGTCGAGCTGGTCGAGGCGACGATGAGCCTGTTCTGGGTCCGCCTGCACGAGTCGGGGTTCGAGGTGGACTACGACTTCCCGGCCGAGACGCTGCCCGCGGTGGTCATGGATCCCGACGCGATCGGCCAGGCCCTGCACAACCTGCTCGACAACGCCGTCAAGTACTCCGGCAACTCGCGCACGCTCGGCGTGCGCGTCTGGCGCGACGGCGACTGCGTGGCGATCGCGGTCCAAGACCACGGCGTGGGCATCGCGCCGGACGAGCAGCACAAGGTCTGGGAACGCTTCCACCGCGTCGGGACCGGCCTGGTGCACGACGTCAAGGGCACCGGGCTGGGACTGGCGATCGTGCACCACGTCGTCCGCGCCCACGGCGGCGAGGTGAAGCTCGACAGCGCGCCGGGCCGCGGCAGCACGTTCACGATCCGTTTGCCGCTCGAGCCGCGCGCCGAGCCGGCGGCGGTGCCCGCATGAGCGGCGCGACCATCCGGCGGGAGAACGCGATGCGAAGGGTGCTGATCGTGGAAGACGACCAGGCGATGGCGACCGCGCTGCGGGACGGGTTCGAGTCCGAGGGCTACGCGGTGGCGGTCGCCCGCGACGGCGAGGCCGGTCTGAAGATGGTGACCGACTCCCGCCCGGACCTCGTGATCCTCGACCTGATGCTGCCGCGCCTGAGCGGTCTCGACGTGTGCCGCCGCGTGCGCGGGTCCGGCAACTCCGTCCCGGTGATCATCCTCACCGCTCGCGGGCAGGAGATCGACAAGGTCCTGGGACTGCGGCTCGGCGCGGACGACTATGTCACGAAGCCGTTCGGCTTCATGGAACTCGTCGCGCGGGCCGAGGCGGTGCTGCGCCGCACGGCGGGCGAGACGCTGGAGGCCAGCGCGTACGATTTCGGCGATGTCTCGGTCGACTTCACGCGGGCCGAGCTGCGCAAGGGCGGCGAGCCGGTCGAGGTCTCGGCGCGGGAATTGCGGCTGCTGCGCTACTTCATCGAGCACAAGGGCGAGGTCCTCGACCGCGAACGGCTCCTGGAGTCGGTCTGGGACTACGACGAGCCGCCGTTGACCCGCACCGTCGACATGCACGTCGCGAAGCTGCGGAAGAAGATCGAGGACTCACCCGCCGAGCCGCGCCACATCGTTACCGTCCACCGCATGGGCTACAAGTTCACCGGGTAGGATCTTTAAAGGCTTTACATCTAGATGACACAGCGCAGGAGTGTGCCGGCGCCGGTCTTCGGATCGCCGTCTGATCGGGCCGGCTGCGACGGCCCCCACGCGGACGATTGACGTCGGGCAATGTCGGGCTAATACGAACAATCGGTGTAGGAAATTCGCCGGGGGAATGTATTCTCTGCAACCTGCGGCACTCGCGGGCTGGGACCCGTAAGCAGGAGCCATCTTGTCCGATCCTCTCGACAGCCCACGACCGTCGCGCGCCCGGCGACTCGCGGAGGTGCTGGCGGTGTCCGCGCTGGGCGGCCTGCTCCTGTACCTCGGGACGCGCAGCGAGGCGCTCGGGTTCCTGGTCGGCGCGGCCTGGACGGTGCTCATGGCGCCCGCGGTGATCGACCGCTGGCGCGCGCCGTTCCTCGGCTGCTTTCCGGGGATGATGCTGTCTTTGATGGCGATGCACCTCGCGCTGCAGCGCTACGCGTGGTTCGTCCCGGTGCTGTTGCCGCTGTTCATCATGTCGCACTTCTTCGTGCAGGCTTACCTCGCCTACTTCCTGCACCGCTCGACGCGCTGGCCGGCCTACATCGTGCTGCCGCTCGCCGCGGGCGGCGGCGAGGCGCTGCGCGCCGTGCTGGGGATCGGCAACTTCAACTTCTACCAGGCCGGGACCTTCCTCTTTCACTACCCGGTCCTGATCCAGGCCGCCGACCTCGTCGGGAGCCTCGGCCTCACCGTCATGGTCACGATCCCGTGGGCGCTCGGCATCGAACTCGTGCGCGCGCGGCTCGACGCCCCGCACGGCTCGACGGCGTGGCGGCTCCGCGCGGGGGCGATCGCCTCGGTCGCGGTCGCCCTGTTCCTCGTCGGCTACGGGTCGTACCGCCTGTCCAGCGGCTCCTACGCCGCCGGGCCGCGCCTCGCGCTGGTGCAACCCGCGCTCGAACACGGCCAGGGCAAGACGCAGGATGTCGTCCGGGGCCAGCAGACGCTGACGATGGAGCACGTGCCGGCCGGCGGCGCGGACATGATCGTGTGGCCCGAGAACGCGGTGCTCGGCGGCTTCCGCACCGAGCCGGCGTACAAGCAGACGATCGCCTGGATCACCGAGAACAAGAAGATGCCGCTCCTGTTCGGCGCGGGTGACCGCGATCCGGACGGCCACCGCCCGACGAACAGCGCCTTCATGATGGGCACCGACGGCGAGATCGCCGGGCGCTACGACAAGGTCGTGCTGATGCCGTTCACCGAGCGCCGGGCGCTGCCGCTGCTGGAGCGGGTGATCCCGCCGCTGGCGCGGTTCTTCTCGCGCCTGACGAGGATTGCCTGGGGTGTCGCGCCGAACGGCTACCCCGGCCCCGGCGCGACGGTGATGGAACTGCGCGCCGGCGACCGCTCGTTTTCGTTCTGGACACCGATCTGCTACGAGAGCTGCTACCCGCACCTGGCGCGGGAGGCCCGGCGCAACGGCGCGTCGTTCTTCGTCAACCTGACCTCGGAGGGCTGGCTCGGCTGGAGTGTGTCCAACAACATGATGGGCGTGAACGTCCTGCGCGCGGTCGAGAACCGGGTCGGCCTGGCGCGGGACGGCAACACCGGGATCTCGGCGTTCATCGCGCCGGACGGGCGGGTCGAGGAGTACCTCCGCGGCATGACCTACGGCCGGCTGCGGATGGACCCGGGCGTCCTGATCCGCGAGGTCCGGGTCGGCTCGGCGGACCTGACGCTCTACACGCGGATCGGCGACGTCCTCGACTGGACCTGGCCGGTCCTGTGCGTGGGGATCCCGTTGGTCGTCACGGTGCGGCGGAGGTTTTTCGCAGCGGCGGCGCGGCGGGCGCCGGCGGGGGCCTGAGGGCGGCAAAAACGGTCCTCGGGTGGCCGTATCTCCATGTGGTGCATTAGCTTGGAAGTGGGACAGGGCCGGAAACGCATGGGGAAGACATCGTCGCCGGGCGGGACCGGGGATTCCCGGACGCACGCGGTCGATCCCGGGCGGCTGGTGGCCGTCATCGGGGTCGGGGCCGTGTTGCCCGGCGCGCGCAGCGCCCCCGAGTTCTGGGACAACGTCGTTTCGGGCAAGAACTGCGTGTGCGAGGTCCCGGCCGGCCGCTGGGACGTGCCGCTGGAGGGGGACGACCGCCCGTCGTCCGGGCTCGGCGGCTTCGTCGAGTCGATCCCGTTCGACGCCCGCGCGTTCAAGATCCCGCCGACCACCGCGCGCCTGATGGATCGCGCGCAGCGCATGGCGCTGGCCGCCGCCGTCGAGGCGCTGCGCGACGCTGGCTACGACCGCCGCGCCTTCGACCGCGCGCGGGCGGGCGTCATCCTCGGCGCGAGCGGGCACCCCGAGGTGTACCGCGACTACCACGTCCGGTTGCAGCTCCCGTTGCTCGAGGAAGCCACGCGCGCGCGCATCGAGCGCGAGGGGTTGGCCGCGAAAGCGGTCGCCGCCGTGATCGCCGAGCTGCGCAAGGCGCTGCTGCACGAGCGCCTGCCGTTCACCGAGGACTCGTTCCCGGGCGCGCTCCCGAACGTGACCGCGGGCCGCATCGCGAACCACCTCGACCTGCACGGACCCAGCTTCTCCGTCGACGCGGCCTGCGCCTCGGCGCTGGCCGCGCTGGACTGCAGCGTCGAGTGGCTGCTCGCGGGGAAGGTCGACCTCGCGCTGACCGGCGCCGCGTTCGGCTGGCTCGATCCCGCCGCGTTCCTGCTGATGAGCCGCCTCGGCGTGCTCTCCGCGGGCGGCTGCCGCCCGTTCGACGCCGCGGCCGACGGCTACGTGCTCGGCGAAGGGAGCGCGGTATTTGCGCTCAAGCGGCTCGCCGACGCCCAGCGCGACGGCGATCGGGTCTACGCCGTCGTGCGCGGCATCGGCTCCGCCAGCGCCGCGCGCGGCGCCGCGCGCCGATCGCCCGACGCCGCGGCGCAGGCGCTCGCGATCGCGCGGGCGTTCGAGCAGGCGGGGTACGACCCGGCGAGCGTGCAGTACGTCGAGGCGCAGGGCGAGGCGACCCCCGGCGGCGACGCGGCGGAGGTCGAAGCGCTCGCGCGCGTCTTCGGCGCGCGCGCGGGCGGCCTTCCGGAAATCGCGCTCGGCGCGGTGACCTCGCAGGTCGGGCACCTGATGGCGGCCGCGGGCGCCGCGGGGCTTCTGCGGACGGTGCTCGCGCTGCACCACCGCAGGCTCCCGCCGACGAACGGCCACGAGCGGCCGAGCCCGCGCATCGACTGGGGCGCGGTGCCGTTCCGCGTGCTGAGCGAGCAGCGCCCGTGGCCCGCGAACCGCGACGGCCTGCCGCGGCGCGCGAACGTCTCGGCGTTCGGCCTCGGCGGCGTGGCCTACCACGCGGCGCTCGAGGAGTACGACGCCTCGTACCACCGCGCGGCCAGCGCGCCCGCGCCGGCGGAGGCCGGCCCCGGCGAGCCGGTGGCGATCGTCGGGCTGGGCTGCGTCCTGCCCGACTCGCCCGACCCCGCGGCGTTCTGGAACCTCCTGGCGAGCAAGCGCGACGCGGTCCGACCGGTCCCGCCCGCGCGCTGGGAGAACCGCCCCGAGGCGTTCTACGACCCCGACCCCGACGCTCCGGACAAGACGTACACGACGCTCGGCGGGTACGTGGACGAGCACGAGTTCGCGGCCGAGCAGTTCCGCCTCACCCCCGCCACCGCGCGGCAGCTCGACCGCGACCAGCGGCTGTTCCTGCGTGCCGCCGCGATGGCGGTGCACGACGCCGCGCAGGGCGGGAAGCCGGTCGCGGGCGGTCCCCGCACGGCGGTCGTCGTCGGCAGCTCGGTCGAGGGGCAGGAGAGCGCGTGGCGCGTCCAGCTGCGCCTCAACGCGCGCGCGGCGGAGGTCGAGCTGGCGCGCTCGCGCGAGTTGGAGGCGCTGGCGTTCGACGTCGCGCGCCGGGCCGCGCTGGCCGCCGACGTGCGGCAGGCGCTGCTGCAGGAGCGGCTCCCGGTCTCGGAGGACAGCGTCCTCGGTGTCTGCGCCCAGGGCGCGGCCGCTTGCCTCGCGGGGGCGCTGGAGCTGGGTGGCGCCGCGCTCGTCACCGACGCCGCGTGCGCTTCGTCGCTGGCCTCGGTGGTCGTCGCGGTGCAGGGGCTGCGCTCCGGCAAGTGGGACGCCGTCGTGACCGGCGGCATGGGGCCGGCCAACGCGCCGCTGCTCTACACGTTCATGTCGAAGTGCAAGGCGATGTCGGCGACCGGCACCCGCCCGTTCGACAGCGCGGCCGACGGCGTCGTGTTCGGCGAGGGCGCGATCGGCTTCGTGCTGAAGCGGCTCGGCGACGCGTTGCGCGACGGCGACCGCGTGTACGCGGTGATCCGCGGCGCCGGGATGTCGAGCGACGGCCGCGGGCGCTCGATGACCGCGCCGCGCCCGGAGGGCCAGGCGCTGGCGATCGCCCGCGCGCACGAGGACGCCGGCTACGGGCCGGCGAGCGTGCAGTTCGTCGAGTGCCACGCGACGTCCACGCGGGTCGGCGACGCCTCGGAGATGGCGGCGCTGCGCGAGGCGTACGGGCCGGCGGGGCTGCCGGCGCGCTCGGTGCGGATCGGCTCGGTCAAGGCCCAGATCGGCCACATGAGCGGGGCCGCGGGGTCGGCGGGCCTGCTGAAGGCGGTGCTGGCGCTGCACCACCGCACGCTGCCGCCCTCGGCCAACGTACGCACGGTCAACCCGGAGCTGCAGCTCGACGGGAGCCCGTTCTACATCGACGACCGCCCGGCGGACTGGCCGGAGAACGCGGACGGGCTGCCGCGCCGCGCCTCGGTCAGCTCGTTCGGCTTCGGCGGCACGAACGCGCACCTGACGCTGGAGGGGTTCGACCCGGCGTACCACGCGGCGCTGGCGGGGCAGTTCGCGCTGCGCGGCGAGCCCGTGCCCACCGCGTCCGGGTGCGAGGTCGTCGTGCTCGGCGCGGCGCGCGGCGAAGACCTGCCCGGCGCTGCGCGCGAACTGGCGGCGGCGGCCCGGGCCGACAGCGGCTCGCTCGCCGAGTTCGCGCGCGGCCGTGGGCGCGGGACGGCGCAGCCCTCGCGGCTCGCGTTCGCGGCGGCGTCGCTGCCGGAGGCGGCGGACAAGCTCGAGCTCGCGGCGAAGCACCTGCGGCCCGGCAAGCGCTCGCCGGTGCTCGAAGGCAAGGGGATCCACCACGGCGCGGGCGCCCCGGAACTCGGCGCGCCGGCGTTCCTGTTCCCGGGGCAGGGCAGCCAGTACGCCGACATGCTGCGCGACCTCCACGAACGCTTCGAGATCGTCCGGCAGACGTTCGAAGAGGCGAACGAGGCGCTGCGCGATCTGCTGCGGTCCGAACTCGAGGATCTCGTCTTCACCGGCCGCGGCCGCGGCGCCCGCGAGGTCGAGCAGGCGCTGATGCGCGGCGAGGTCGTGCAGCCGGCGATCGTCACCGCCGACGTGGCGCTGTTCCGGCTGCTGCGCCGGTACGGCCTGCGTCCCGCGCTCGTCGCCGGCCACAGCCTCGGCGAGTACGCCGCTCTGGTCGCGGCGGGCTGCCTCGACTTCGGCCAGGCGCTGCGCGCGGTGTACGTGCGCGGGCGCGAGATGCGGCGTCTCGCGGAGGGCGGGGTGGCCGGGCGCATGGCGATGATCTCGGCGCCTGCCGCCGCGGTGGCGCCAGCGCTCGCGGGGATCGACGGCTACGTCACCATCGCCAACCTGAACTGCCGCGTGCAGACCGTGATCTCGGGTGCGGCGGCGGCGGTGGACGAAGCGGTGGCACGCCTCGGCCGTGCCGGGGTCGACTGCCGCGTCCTGCCGATCGCCGGCGCGTTCCACTCGGAGCTGGCCGGCGCGATCCGCGAGCCGATGCGCGAGGCGCTCGCGCGGCTCGAGGTGCGCCCGCCGGAGGTCGAGGTGATCTCGACCGTCGATGGCCAGCCCTACCCGCGCGACGCCTCGTGCGCGCAGCGCGTCCGGGACAACCTCCTGGACCAGCTCGTCCGCCCGGTCGACTTCATCGGCCTGGTCGAGACCGCGTACGCGCGCGGGGCGCGGTTGTTCATCGAGGTCGGCCCGAAGAAGGCGCTCAGCACGTTTGCCGCGGATGTCCTCGAAGGCCGCCCGCACGTCGCGCTGCACGCGAACCACCCGAAGGAAGGCGGGCTGCGGCAGCTGCACCAGTTGCTGGCGCAGCTCGCGGCGCTGGGCGTCCCGCTCGACCTCGACCCGGGCCACCCCGCCGGTGGGAAGGTCATCGATGTGGTTTCCGCGGACGGCGGCGCGCGGCCGGGCCGCGCGCCCGGTGACGCCGAGGCGATCGTGATCGCGGGCGCCGCCGCCGGCCTGCCGGGCGTCGGCGCGGCGGTGTTCTCGGACGACGGGCTCGATCGCCTGTTCGCCGGCGAGAACCGGATCGACCCGCTGCCGGGGGAAGAGCAGGACCGGATCGTGGCGCGGCACATCGTGCGGCTGGTCAAGGGGCCGGGCGGCGAGGCGCGCTTCGAGCCGGTGGCGGGACGCGCCGGCTCGCTCAAGCTCGCCGGACGCCGCGGGCACTTCGACCTGCGCGCGGACTACGGCATCGAGGACGACTGGGTCGACAGCGCCGACATCACGTACCGGCTGGCCGTCGCCGCCGGGATCGAGGCCTTGCGCGACGCGGGCATCCCGCTGCAGCGCGCCTACCGCACCAGCTCGACCGGCAAGCGCATCCCCTGCGGCTGGTCGCTGCCGGAGCCGCTGCGCGACGAGACGGCGGTCATCTTCGCCTCGGCCTACCCGGGGCTCGACCGCGTCATCGACCAGGTCTCGGAGTTCGAACGCCGCCGCGGCCAGGGCTTCCAGTTCGACAGCGGTTTCGTCAAGAACTTCCTCTGCATGGGCAACAACCTGTTCGCGCAGTTCATCCGCGCGCGCGGGCCGAACTTCCACGTCAACACGGCCTGCAGCTCGGCGACGGCCGCCGTGGCGCTCGCGGAGGACCTGATCCGCTGCGGCCGCGCGCGGCGCGTGATCGTGCTGAGCGCGGACGACTGCACGTCGGAGCACCTGTTGCCGTGGATCGGCGCGGGGTTCCTCGCGGCCGGAGCCGCGGCGACGGACGAGCGGGTCGCCGACGCCGCGCTCCCGTTCGACCGGCGGCGCCATGGCCTGGTGCTGGGGATGGGCGCCGCGGCGCTCGTGCTGGAGCGCGCCGACGCGGCGCGCGAGCGCGGGCTGCGCGGCGTGGCCGAGCTGCTCGGCACGCACCTCGCGAACAGCGCCTACCACCCGACGCGGATCGACGTGGCGCACGTCTCCGAGGAGCTGGAGAAGTTCGTCGCGCGGATGGAGGCGCGGCACGGGCTGCGGCGCTCGGCGCTCGCCGGCGCCTTGCACTTCATGTCGCACGAGACGTTCACGCCGGCGCGCGGCGGCAGCGCGCAGTGCGAGGTGCAGGCGCTGCGCAACGTGTTCGGCGCCGAGTGGCAGCGCATCACGGTCACCAACACCAAGGGCATGACCGGCCACGCGCAGGGGGCCGGGATCGAGGACGTCGTCGCCGTCAAGGCGCTGCAGCTGGGCAAGCTGCCCCCGGTGGTCAACTTCAAGGAAGACGACCCCGAGCTGGCCGGCGTCAACCTGAGCCGCGGCGGCGAGCGCGAGTTGGACTACGCGCTGCGCTTCGCGGCCGGGTTCGGCTCGCAGATGGCGATGTTCCTTGCCCGTGCGGCGGGGCGCGGCGCGGAGCGGGTGGAGGACCGCGAACGCTACGCGGCCTGGCTGCGGGAGGTGACCGGGATCGCCGACCCGCAGCTCGACGTCGTCCGGCGCACGCTGCGCGTCGGCGAGCGCGTCGCGGCGCCCGTCGCCGGGCGTCCGCCCGGCGCCGTGGCTGCGCCCGCGGCCGGGGTTGCCGATGTGCAGGAGGCAGTCGTCGCGATCGTCGCCGCGAAGACCGGGTACGAACGCGAACTGCTGGACCTCGACCTGGACCTGGAGGCGGACCTCGGGATCGACACGATCAAGCAGGCGCAGGTGATGGCGCTGGTGCGCGAGAAGTTCGGCCTCGAGCGCGAGCAGGGGCTGAAGCTGGCGGATTTCCCGACGCTGCGCCACGTGATCGCGTACATCGCGCGCCGCGCCGGGGCCGGGGATGCGCCCGTCGCCGGGCCTTCGCCCGGCGCCGTGGCTAGGCCCGCGGCCGGGGTTGCCGAGGTGCAGGAGGCAGTCGTCGCGATCGTCGCCGCGAAGACCGGCTACGAACGCGAACTGCTGGACCTCGACCTGGACCTGGAGGCGGACCTCGGGATCGACACGATCAAGCAGGCGCAGGTGATGGCGCTGGTGCGCGAGAAGTTCGGCCTCGAGCGCGAGCAGGGGCTGAAGCTGG
>JAGOJY010000015.1:0-59372 GCA_017994815.1 Acidobacteriota bacterium | reverse complement strand
GCGAACTGCTGGACCTCGACCTGGACCTGGAGGCGGACCTCGGGATCGACACGATCAAGCAGGCGCAGGTGATGGCGCTGGTGCGCGAGAAGTTCGGCCTCGAGCGCGAGCAGGGGCTGAAGCTGGCCGATTTCCCGACGCTGCGCCACGTGATCGGGTACATCGCGCGCCGCGCCGGGGCCGGGGATGCGCCCGTCGCCGGGCCTTCGCCCGGCGCCGTGGCTACGCCCGCGGCCGGGGTTGCCGAGGTGCAGGAGGCAGTCGTCGCGATCGTCGCCGCGAAGACCGGGTACGAGCGCGAACTGCTGGACCTCGACCTGGACCTGGAGGCGGACCTCGGGATCGACACGATCAAGCAGGCGCAGGTGATGGCGCTGGTGCGCGAGAAGTTCGGCCTCGAGCGCGAGCAGGGGCTGAAGCTGGCGGATTTCCCGACGCTGCGCCACGTGATCGGGTACATCGCGCGCCGCGCCGTGGCTTCGCCCGTTGCCGGGCCTGCGCCCGTTGCCAAGCCTGCGCCCGTCGCCGGGCCTGCGCCCGGCGCCGTGGCTACGCCCGCTGCCGGGCCTGCGCCCGGACCCTCCGAGGTGCAGGAGGCGGTTCTGGCGATCGTCGCCGCGAAGACCGGGTACGAGCGCGAACTGCTCGATCTCGACCTGGACCTGGAGGCGGATCTCGGGATCGACACGATCAAGCAGGCGCAGGTGATGGCGCTGGTGCGCGAGAAGTTCGGCCTCGAGCGCGAGCAGGGGCTGAAGCTGGCCGATTTCCCGACGCTGCGCCACGTGATCGGGTACATCGCGCGCCGCGCTGCGCCCGGCGCCGTCGCCACGGTGGGCGCGCCGGACACGTTCCTGTGCGCCGAGCGTACGCCGCGCGAGGTCCGCCTCGAGCTGCAGGCGCTGGCCCGCGTGATGAACGAGCGCGACGTCGAGCGCGACTACCGTGCCGCGGACGAGCCGCCGCCGGTCGAGCGGGCGGACGTCACCCGGCTCGACACGCTTGCGGCGTGGATCGCGGCCAAGGAGCTGGTCGCGGGCATGACCGGGGAGCGTCCGCGCGACGTCGGCGTGCGCTTCGCGCCCGATGGCACGCTCGTTGCCACCACCGCGCGCCACCCGTTGACTGCGCGCCGGCTGAAGTGCGCGACGTCGAGCGCGGTCTGCCGCGTCGAGCTGGCGGGCGAGCCGTCGATCGACACCGACCGCGTCGTCGCGTACTGGCGCGAGCGCGAGCGCTGGGCCGGCTGGCCCGGGGAGGGCGTCCTCTACGGGTTCATCCGGCAGTTCCTCGCCGAGATCGAGGTGCTCGATCCCGCCGCGTGGGCGCCGCACATCGGCCGGCCGGTGCTGTACCTGACCAACCACCAGACCGGCATCGACGGGTTCCTGGTCACCTTCGCGCTCTCGCCGGTCGCCGGGAAACCGATCACGACGATCGCGATGCGCGAGCACAACATCCCGGGGCTGGACGACCGCCTCGGTGTGTTCTTCGGCGCCCCGAGCCTGCGGCCCGGGCTGTTCGACGAGCTGGCGCGCTTCTTCAACCAGAAAGAGGCGATCCCGGAGGACGTCGTGCGCGTGGCGCACGATGTCGAGAAGGTGCTGCGCGACGGCTCGTACTCCCTGCGGGTTGTCGCCGCGGGCCGGCGCGAGCGCGTCGCGGGCGAGCCGCTGACGCGGGCCAGCGTGATCTGGGCCGACGTCGCCCTCGCCGCCGGCGTGCCGATCGTGCCGCTGCGCGTGCGCGGCGGGTTGTCGCGCGACGACCAGGGCGGCCGCCACGACTTCCCGCCCGGTTACGGCAAGCACCGCATCGTGATCGGTCGGCCGATCCTGCCGCACGAGCTCGCGGCGATCCCGCCGCGCGAGCGGCGCGCGGCGATGCTGGCGTGGGTCAACGACCTCGGCCGCCCCGAGGACGACGTGCCGTCGCCCGGCGACGCGGAATTCGCGGCGGGCGTCGCGCGCTGGCGCGAGTACAGCGGCGTGGACGAGATCCCGGCGGTGATGTTCCGCTGCCTCGCCGGCTTCTACCCGCCGGCGCTGGAGCTGCGTGGCGGCGCGCATGCGTTCCACAGCACGACGAGCGCGCTGGTCGCGGCGGGCGAGCTGGGTTGCGAGCTGCGCAAGAGCGTGGCCGTGGTCGTGCCGGACGGCCCGGACATCGGCTGGACCAAGCTGATGTTCGGCGGCCTGTACGGGAAGGGCGGGATCAAGATCTTCAGCGCCGCGGAGGCGGTGCCGCCGGCCGACGTCGTGGTGTCGGTCGGCGAGGCCGTGGCGACCGCGGGGCCGCCGGCGCACGGGATCTCGCGGATGGTCGTCGAGGCCGTCGCCACGTCGCTGCAACCCGCGGCGGCGCCGACCGCGATCCGGCGCGGCTGGTCGGTCCTCGTGACCGACGACGGCGCCGGTGTCGCCGCCGCGCTCGCCGCGCTGCTGCGCGCGCGCGGGGTGCGCGTGCTGGTGCTGAAGGACCGCGCGGACGACGAGGGCACGCTGCGTTGCGAGCTGGACGACGCCGAGCGCGTCAACGTCGCCGCCGCCGACATCCGGCGCGAGATCGGCCCGGTCCGCGCGCTGATCCACCTGCCGCGGCTGGCGCCGGCGGCGCCGTTCGACGAGCTGGACGAGGCCGCGTGGCGCCGCGCGCTGGCGCACGACGTGAAGGGCCTGTTTCTGCTGGTCAAGGAGTTCCGCGACGACCTGCTGTCGTTCGAGGGCCGGGGCGCGGTGCTCGCCGCGGCCACGTGGATGGGCGGGACGTTCGGCCTGCCGGTCGCCGGCGCGGCGGAGTCCGCCGCGATCCTGCGCCGGCCGGGCGACGGCGGCGTCGCCGGGCTGGTCAAGACGCTCGGCCAGGAGCTGCCGGGGCTCGTCGTCAAGGCAATCGACCTCGAGCCGCCCGCCGACGCCGGCGCGGCCGAGCGCATCGCCGCACGGATCCTCGAGGAGATCGAGAGCGGCGACCGGCGGGTCGAGGTCGGCTACCGCGAGGGCCGCCGCTTCGCGCCGCGCGTGACGCCGCGCGCGCCCGCCGCGGCCTCGGAGCTGGTGCTCGACTCCTCGAAGGTGATCGCGATCGTCGGCGGCGCCCGCGGCATCGGCTCCGCGATCGCCAAGGAGCTGGCGCGCCGGCACCGCCCGACCCTCGTCCTCCTCGGGACGGTCGCGCTGCCGGGGAACATCGAGCAGCTCGCCGCGCTGGACGAGGACGGCCTGCGCGCGCTCCGCCGCGAGCTGGCGCGCGAGATCGAGGCCGGCGGCGCCCGCGCGACGCCGGTCGCGGTCCAGTCGCGCTTCGAGCGCATCCGCGGCGCGGTCGAGGCCTACCGCAACCTGCGCGAGCTGTCGGCGCTCGGCGCGCAGGTCTCGTACCACGTGTGCGACGTGCGCGACGCCGAGGCGACGCGCGGCGTGTTCGCCGAGATCCTGCGCCGGCACCGGACGATCGACGGGCTGGTCTTCGGGGCCGGGATCATCGAGGACAAGCTGCTGCAGGACAAGAAGCCCGAGTCGTTCGACCGCGTGTTCGGGGTCAAGGCCGAGGGCGTCTTCAACGTCCTGCGCGCCCTCGCGGGCGTGGACCTCGAGTTCCTGGCGGTGTTCTCGTCGGTCGCGGGGCGCTTCGGCAACCGCGGGCAGTGCGATTACGCCGCGGCCAACGACCTTCTGAGCAAGGTCGTCCTCGCCGCGCGCGCCGGGCGGCCGCGCACGCGCTGCTTCGCCATCGACTGGACCGTCTGGGGCGGCGTCGGGCTCGCGGCGCGCTCGGGCGTGGCGGAGGTCATGCGCGAGTCGGGCTTCGAGGTCCTGCCCGCCGCGACCGGCGCCGCGATGTTCTGCGACGAGGTCGTCCGCGGCGGCGACGCGCCGGAGATCGTCATCGCCGGCGGCGTCGGCCCGATCGACCGCGACGGCATCGTCGCGCGCGCGCCGCAGGCCGAACCCGAGCCCGCGTCCGCCGTGCCGGGGCCGCCCGCGGCCGCGCCGGACCGGCTGCGCCATCCGGTGATCGAGGAAGTGCTGGAGTACCGGCCGGGCGTGTCGCTCCTGGCCCAGCGCACCGTCGATCCCGCGCGCGACCCGTGGATCCTGGACCACGTCATCGGCGGCGTCCCGCTGCTGCCCGGTGTCGTCGCCGTCGAGCTGATGGCCGAGGCCGCGGGGCTTCTGTACCCGGACTGGCACTTCGCCGGCGTGCGCGACCTGCGCTTCCACCTCGCGGTCAAGATCCTGAAGGACCGCCCGGTCGCGCTGCGCGTGCGCGCCCGCTCGCTCGACGCACCGGGCGGACACCAGCGCGCCGTCGCCGTGCGCGTGGAGTCCGACTTCACGAGCGAGGCCGGCGTGGTGCTGGTCCGCGACCGGCTGCACTACGAGGGCCTGGTCCTGCTCGCACCGCGCCCGCCCGACCCGCTGCGCGCCCTGCCACGCCCGGCGCCGGCCGGCGCGGGCGAGGTCACGAGCGGCGCGGCGATCTACGGGGCCGGCGCGATGCTGCCGCACGGCCCGCGGTTCCGCGTGCTGTCCGAGCTGCGGATGTTCGAGGGCACGGGGGCGGTGGGAATCGTGGCGCCGCTGGACGAGGCGGTCGCGCTCGCGATCCCGGCGGGCGGCGCCCTGGCGACCGCGCCCCTGGCCCGCGAGGCGGCGTTCCAGACCGCGGGGCTGTGGGAGGCGTTCCAGCGCGGCCGCTTCGGCGTCCCGCACGGCTGCCGCAGCCTCGAGCACTTCGGCCGCCCGCCGGCGGGCGTCGGCCTCGTCGCCGCCGCCACACCGGTCCGCGGCCCGTCCGGCGAGATCGAGCACCGCATCGAGCTCGTGGGTGAGGACGGGCTTGTGTACGATCGCATGGACAGCTTCACCACCGTGCAGATCGACTCGCTCTGAGGCCGCCCGGCGCGCCGGGTGCCGGGGGCGGAGGGGAGGTCGCGTGACCCCAGGACTGGGCCTCGAAGGCCGGCAGGTCGCCGTGCTCGGCGTCGCCGACAGCGACAGCATCGCGTGGGGCATCGCCAAGGCCTTCCTCGAGCACGGCGCGCGCGTCACGATCGGCTACCAGCAGCGCTTCTTCAGCCGCATCCGCCCGCTGTTGCAGCAGCATCCCGAGCTGCGCGGCGCGCGCTGCGACGTCCTCGTGGACGCCGAGCTGGGCGCGTTCTTCGAGAGCTACCGCGAGAGCGGGCTCGACGTCCTCGTGCACTCGATCGCGTTCGCCGCGCCGGAGATGTTCGCCGGGCGGCCCTCGGACGTCGGCGCGGAGGCGTTCGCGCAGGCGACGACGATCTCGGCGCACTCGCTGGCCAAGGTCGTGCGCTTCGCCCGGCCGCACTTCCGGCCGTGGGCCAGCGTGATGAGCGTCACGTTCCAGGCCTCGGCCCGGGCGGTGCCGATGTACGGGCTGATGGGCGCGGCCAAGGCGGCGCTGGAGTGCATCGTGCGCTACCTCGCGCTGGAGCTCGGCGAGCAGCGCGTGCGGGTGAACGCGATCTCGCCCGGCGCGGTCGCGACGCTGGCGACGATGGGTCCGAGCCTGGCCTTCGTCCGCGACCCGGAGACGCTGGCCCGCATGCGCGGCGACATGTTCCGCGAGGCGGTCGCCGCCGCGCGCGCCGAGCACGGCGCGGGGGCGGACGAGGTCGCGCTGGCGCAGGCCGCGTGGCTGCACGTGCAGAAGACGTTCGCCGGGCAGGCCGCGATCCCGGAGTTGATCAGCAAGGAGGACGTCGCCGGCACCGCGCTGTACCTCGGCAGCGACCTCTCGCGCAAGGTCACCGGGCAGGTGCTCCACGTCGACGGCGGGCTGTCGAGCGTGCTGATCTTCTGAGCGGAGCGTTGGACGCCGCACGCGAACTGGAGCGGGTCCTCGCGCCGCTCGCGGCGCGGCTCGGCGCGGTGTTCGCGTTCGAGCCGCTTCCTGCCGATCCGTGCCCGGAACACCTGTTGCTGCGGCTCTCGCCCGGCGAGCGCGCCCGCGCCGCCGCGCTGCGCGTGGCCAAGCGCCGCCGCGACTGGACCGGCGGCCGGCTCGCCGCGAAGGCGGCGCTCGCGCGGCTCCTGCGCGGCGAGGGCGGCGAGGTCCCGGACGCCGCCGCGATCGATGTCGCCGCCGACGAGGGCCGCGCCCCGCGCGTCGCGATCCGCGGCGTCCCCGCGCCGGAGATCGGCGTCAGCATCGGCCACGCCGGGGAGCTGGCCGGCGCCGCCGCGTTCCGCGGGACCGAGCTGGGCCTGGACTTCGAGCCCTGCGCGCCGTTCGACCGCGCCCTGCTCGCGCTCGCGCTCGTCGAGCACGAGCGACAGCAGGTGCACGGGCTCGACGGGCCGGAGCTGGTGACGGCGGTGCTCGGGCTGTGGACCGCGAAGGAAGCCGCGCTCAAGGCGGCGCGGGTCGGCATGGCGCTGCCGCTGGGCGAGGTCGAGGTCCACGGCGCGCTCGACGCGCGCGCGCGGACGGTCCGGCTCGGCGGCGGTGCGACGTACGCGGTCGAGACCTTCGCCGCGGCCGGCCACGTCGTCTCGGTGGCGTGGGCCGGCGCGGGGCGCTGACTTCCCGGCGCGTCCCGGCCGCGCCGTCTACAATCTCCCGATGTCCGTGCCGCGCATCCTCCTGTGCTACCGGGCCGACGACCGCGACGCCGGCGACGTGTTCAGCCGCATCGCGCCTTACGGGCTGTTCACGATCCATGGCTTCTTGCGCGCCCACGGGATCGACTCGCGGCTGCACAACCTGACCCGCCGCGGCTGGGACGACATCGCGCGGCTGTTCGCCGCCGAGCGGCCGGACGCGATCGGCGTCTCGCACTTCACGTTCAATCACGTCGCGAGCGCCGGGATCTACCGCGCCGCCGCCGCGGCGGCCCCGGGCGCGCTGCGCGTGGCGGGCGGGCCGCAGGCCACGCACCTCGATCACGAGGTGCTCGCCCGCGCGCCGGCGCCGCACGTCGTCGTGCGCGGCGAAGGCGAGAACCCGATGCTCGGGATCGCGCACCTTCTGGCGGAGGGCTCGCGCGACTGGAGCCGCGTCCCGGGGCTGTCGTGGCTCGACGGCGGCGAGCTGCGCCGCACTCCCGAGGCCGCGCCGCCGGACGACATCGATCCGTTCCACCCGCCCGAGCGCTACGAGGAGCTGCACGGCGTCGATCCCGGCGAGCAGCACCCGATCGTGATCACCTCGCGCGGCTGCCCCGCGCAGTGCACGTTCTGCAACACGCCCTTCTACTGGGGCCGCGCGATGCGCTTCCGCGGCGCGGCCAATGTTGCGGACGAGATCGAGCTGGTGCGCCGGCGCTGGGACGTGAACTACTTCACGATCCGCGACGACACCTTCACCGCCAGCAAGGGGCGGGTGCGCCAGTTCTGCGAGGAGTTGCAGCGCCGCCGGATCCAGGTGCTGTGGAACTGCCAGTCGCGGGTCAACCTCGTGGACGAGGAGCGCCTGGCGTGGATGAAGCGCGCCGGGTGCGACCAGATCCAGTTCGGCGTCGAGGCCGCCTCGCAGGGGATCCTCGAGCAGCTGGCGAAGAAGATCACGCTGGAGCAGATCGATCGTGCGCTGCGGCTGTGCCGCGCGCGGGGGATCAAGACCAGCGCCTACTTCATCGTCGGCGTGCCGGGACAGACGGCCGCCGACCTGGAGGCGAACGCCCGCCTGTTCGACGGCCCGCGGCTGATGGACGGCATCGTCTCCTCGCTCGCCTACTATCCTGGGACATCGCTGTTCGACGACGCGAAGGCGCGCGGCGAGGTCGACGAGGAGATCTTCTTCTCGGGCGACGTCGGCCAGCTCTACGTGCGCCACGACGCCGAGGCCAAGCGGCAGTTCCGGCGCATGGTCGCCGCCTGCGAGCGCGGGGCCGCGCGCAACGCGTTCGCGCGCGACGAGATCGAGCAGCACCTCGCGGCATCGGACCGCTGCTGGTCGGCGCTGCTCGACCTCGGGGCGCTGTTCGAGGCCGAGGGTCGGCCGGCGCAGGCCGCCGCGGCCTACCGCGAGATCGTCGAGCGGTTCCCCGACTCGCCGTGGGGACCGCTCGCCTTGAGCCGGGTGGAACGCCCGTCCCACCCGCCGCGACCGCGGAGGCGCTCTCCCGCGCCGACCGCCTAGGGTCCGCCGTGCCGTTCACGCTCGCCCATCCCGCCGCCGTGCTGCCGCTGCATCCGTGGTGCCGGCGCCACCTCGTCTGGTCCGCGCTCGTGATCGGATCGGTGATCCCGGACCTGGAGTACTTCATCCGCCTGCAGCCGCGCTCCGCGATCAGCCACACGTTCCTCGGGAGCTTCGTCTTCGGCATCCCCGCGGGAATCGCCCTGCTGCTGCTGTGGCGCCTCGCGCTGCGCCCGGCCGTGCTGTCGCTCCTGCCGCCGGCGCAGCAGCGCGCCCTGCGGCCGCCCGAGCCGCTCGGGCCGTCGCGCTGGCCGTGGGTCGTGGTCTCGCTGCTGCTCGGCGCGTGGCTGCACCTGTTGGTGGACGGCTTCACGCACGGCAACGGCTGGGCCGTCGAGCGCGTGGAGTTGTTGCGCGCGCCGCTGTTCGGGTTCGAGTGGCCGCTGTACAAGCTCTTGCAGTACGGCGGCAGCGTGCTCGGGCTGGCGCTGCTGCTGGCGGCGTACCTGGCGTGGATCCGGCTGCTGCCGGTGTCGCCGGCCCCCGGCCCGCGGCGCGTCCTGCCGCGCCCGGCGCGCCTCGCGGCGCTGGTCACCGTCGCGCTCGCGCCGCTCGCGCCCGCCGCGTGGCTCGGCGGCAACGCGGCCGCGGAGCGCTCCGGCCGCGCCGCGGTCAGCGTCCTCGCCACCCAGTTCTCGATCGGTTACACCACCGGCCTCGTCGTCGCGCTGCTCGCCCTAGCGCTCGTCATCCGCTCCCTGCGAAAGTAGAGGGCGCCGCAGGCGGTCCGCATCTGCACCACGACGTTGTGCGGGCCGGCTGCACCGGCCGCTACGGGTGGGCGGCGGGAAACAGGTCGAAGGTGCGGCTGATGTTGAAGCCGATGCGGAACTGACCGTCGCCCCAGTCGAGGTCGCCGCCGGGGGCGTAGAGGTCGGTGTGAGCGCCGGTCGTGTTGGTCAGCAGGACCTGGAACGCGTGGTTGGCGGTGCGGACGCTGAGTCCGATCGATGCGGACTGGTAGGCGTTGTCCACGCCCGAGACCTGCGCGATCCACTCGCCGGTGAGCGCGAGGTACGAGTTCAGGCGGAACTCCGCCCCGGCGCCGACCGCGCCGGTGCCGCGCCGATCGGACTCGTCGAGGTAGTTGGTGCGGGTGACGTAGGTCGGGACGAGCATCAGCGACAGCCGGTCGCTGAAGCGCCGCGCGAGCACGAGCTGGGCCGCGTAGCGGTTGCGGTTGATCGAATCCGGCTGCTTGTGCCGGGCCGCGGAAGCGTAGACCGACAGCGCGACGGGCGATCCCGCGGGGCGCTGGTCGATCAACGACGTCTTGAGGAACGCCTCGTAGTCCTTGTGCAGCTCCGTTCGCCGCAGGCCGGCCTGCAGGTTGTCGCCGATCCCGTAGGTGAGTCCCAAAGACGCCCACGCGCCGCTGTCGAGACCGTACAGGTTGGCCGAGCCGGCGTCCTTGGCCGAGCCGCGGAACCGGTGCAGGAACCGGAATTCGAGCATGCCGCGGCCGAGCATGTCCGGGGTCGGCAGGTGGGCGAGGTAGCTGTCGTGGAACGCGGGGGCGGCGGGCTGCACGCCGGCGGCCTCCGGCGCGGCCGGGGGGCCCCACGCTTCCTTCGGGAACGACTCGATCCAGCGCCGGACCACGGCCAACTCGTCGTCCGACAGCCAGGGCTCGCCCATCGGCATCCGCGGCCCGCGGTAGTTGCCCTCGCCCGGCGGCAGCAGCTTCAGGTACAGGAGGCTCGACCGCGGGTCGCCCGGCGCGACGCGCGCGATCCGCTGGTTCGACCGCGACGGCACGTTGACCGTGCTGCGGTAGATCCGCTCGGCCTCCAGCGAAAGCCCCATTTTCGGATCGGCGCCGCCGTGGCACCTCGTGCAGCGCATCGCGAACAGGTCCGAGACCTCGGCGAAGGCCGCCGCGCTCTCCGTCTCGGCGGCCCGCGCCGTCACGCCCGCGCCCAGCGCGCCGACCAAAAGCGCGCAGGCGATCGCGTCAGTTGTTCGGCGCGCCATCGTCGATCCACTCCCGGATCACCGCGATCGCCGCGTCCGGCAGCGGCTCGGCGCCGGACGGCATCCTCTCGCCCTCGCCGCCGACGCTGCCCTGCGTTCCCTCGAGCTTGTGCACGAGGTAGCTGGCGTCCGCGTCGCCGGGCGCGACGCGCAGCACGCCCGGGGCCTGCGCGCTGGCCACGCCGACGATGCCGAGGGCCGGGTCGTAGATCGCGCCGGCCTGGAGGTTCAGCCCGGCCGAGCCGGCCGCGCCGAGCGGGTCGTGGCAGCCGGCGAGCGCGCAGTTGGCGGTGAAGATCGGCTGGACGTCGCGCGACAGGCTGACGCTGCGACCGGCGGGCGGCTGGAACACCTCGACCAGCGACGCGTCGTCGTTCTCGCAGCCCGCCTGCAGGACCAGCCCGGCCGCCACGGTCCACAGGATCCAGACGCTGCTTCGCATGGTCGGGGACGTTAGCCCGGGACGGCGGAACACTCCCGGCGCGGCGACGCGAAGTGTCGGTCCCGCGGACCCCGCGGAAGCGGCCCAACAGAATAACTGACGGTCAAGTGATGTAAATCAGCGTCCCTTTTGTATTCTGCAAAATCGGTTGGGACCTGGGGGGCAAGGAGGCGGGGAGTGAGCTGGGATCGTCGTGCGCCGCTGTTCGTCCTCGTTCTGATAGCTTCGATCATCACGGTCCAAGCCGGCACGGAAGCGGTAGTGCTCTCCGACGACGGCCAGCGCACCGTGCTCGAGTTTGTTCTCGGTGACTACGGCCTGCGCCCCGTCGACATCCGCGGCGAGACCTTCGCCGCGATCGACCTCGCCGGCGAAGGCGTGCTCCTGGAAGAAGGCGCCCCCGCGCTGCCGGTCGTGGCGCGCAGCGTGATCGTCGCGGACCAGGGCCAAGTGACCGTGCGCGTGCTGTCCGCCGAGTGCAGCGCGCGCGAGCTGCCGGTCGCGCCGTCCAAGGGCAACCTGCTGCGCACCGTGGACCCGGAGTCGCTCCCGTACCGCTTCGGGCCGGCGTACGCGGCCGACGCGTTCTGGCCCGCGTCGCTGGCGACCGCCGGCGAGCCGTACGTGATGCGCGACCACCGCGGCGTGGCGCTGCGCGTCACGCCGTTCCAGTACAACCCGGTGCGGCGCGAACTGCGGGTCTGCCAGCGGATCCAGGTCGAGGTCGCGACCTCCGGACGCGGCGGCCCGAACCCTCTGACCTCCCGCCCGCCGCGCGCCGCGCGGGCCTTCAACGAGATCTACATCGGCCACTTCCTCAACTTCGGTGCGCGCCAGGCGCAGATGTTCTACCCGCCGGTGGACGAGGACGGCGAACTGCTGATCATCGCCAACGACGCGTGGACCTCGAACCTCGGCCCGTTCGTCTCGCACAAGATCTCCGTCGGCATCCCGACCACGGTGACCGGCGTGTCCACGATCGGCAACGATGCCGACTCGATCCGCAACTACATCCGCGACTTCTACAACACGCACAACCTGGCGTTCGTGCTCCTGGTCGGCGACTCGGCCCAGGTCGCGACGAAGGGCCGGCAGGTCAGCGGCGAGAACGGCGCCTCGGACGCGTACTACTCGAAGCTGGCCGGCACCGACAACTACCCCGACGTGATCGTCGGCCGCTTCTCGGCCGCGAACACGGCGCAGCTCGACACGCAGGTGCAGCGCAGCGTGGACTACGAGGAGCTGCCCGCGACCACGCAGGCCTGGTTCAAGAAAGCGGTCGGCATTGCGTCGGCCGAGGGCGCGGGGCAGGGCGACCAGGGCCAGTCTGACATCGCGCACCTGAACGAGATCCGCGGCTGGCTCCTCGGCGACGAGTACACGCAGGTGGACCAGATCTACGACCCGGGCGCGAGCGACACGCAAGTGAAGAACGCGCTGAACGACGGGCGCGGCGTGGTCAACTACTGCGGGCACGGCTCGGCGACGAGCTGGGGCACGACCGGCTTCAACAACGACGACGTGAACAGCCTGGTCAACAAGGACCGGCTGCCGTTCATCTTCTCGGTGGCCTGCAACAACGGCGAGTTCCACCACTACGACGCGTGCTTCGGCGAGGCCTGGCTGCGGGCGAGCAAAGACGGCCGCCCGACCGGCGCGGTCGCGGTCTACGCGTCCTCCGTGTCGCAGAGCTGGGCCCCGCCGATGGAGGCGGAGGACGAGTTCAACCTGCGCCTGACCGACACGAACAAGCCGTACCACACGATCGGCGCGCTGTTTTACGCGGGCTCCTCGTCGATGATGGACGCCTACGGCAACGGCGGCGTGGACATGTTCGACACGTGGGTCATCTTCGGCGACCCGTCGCTGCGCGTGGTCGGCACCGTCGTCCCGACCGGCATGACCGTCGAGCCCGAGGAAGGCCTCGCCGCGCAGGGCCGTGTCGGCGGCGTCGCCAGCCCGGCGAGCCAGGTGTACACGATCCGCAACCTCGCCCAGGAGAACGCGATCGAGATCGCGGTCAGCTCGAACGTGTGGTGGGCGACGGTCGAGCCGGATCACGTGACGATCGGGCCGGCCGGCTCGGCCACGGTCACGGTGTCCGTCGCCGCGAGCACGCCGAACCTCGACATCGGCTCGTACGCCGGCAACATCCGCTTCGACAACCTCTCCGCGGAAGGGGGGAATACCAGCCGTTCCGTGAGCGTCGTCATCGACCAGCACGCGACGGTGCGCAGCTGGCCCTTGGGCAGCGACCCCGGCTGGGTGCGGCAGGGCGCCTGGGAGTTCGGCGTCCCGGCGGGGAAGGGCGGTGGCTTCGGCTCGAACCCCGACCCGCTGTCGGGGGCGACCGGGCCGAACGTCTTCGGCGTGAACCTCGAGGGCAACATCCCGAGCGTGGTGGGCGGGCCGTACGCCCTGGTGCTGGGCCCGATCGATCTCACGGGCGTCAACGACGCCAGCCTCAGGTTCCAGCGCTGGCTCAACACGCTCGGTCCGCCGCAGGTCGAGAGCTTCGTCGAGGTCTCGAACGACTCCGCGCACTGGGTCCGCGTGTGGGCGGCGGAGGCCAACGTCCTCGACGCGAGCTGGCAGCCGCAGGCGTTCGACATCTCGGCGGTGGCCGACAACCAGCCGAACGTGTGGGTCCGCTGGGCCTACAAGGTCAACCGTCTGTTCTCGGTGATCGGCAGCGGCTGGAACATCGACGACATCGAGATCCTCGGGGCGCCGTCGAGCGCGCGGATCTCGCTGCTCGTGCAGGGCGACCAGCTGACGTGGAACCCGCTGCAGGGTGCGACCGGCTACGACATCGTGCGCGGCGATGTGGCGGCTCTGCTCGCGACCGGCGGCGACTTCACGAGCGCGACCGAGGGCTGCATCGCCAACGACTGGCCGACGCCGTCCGTGGCGTACGCCGAACTCCCGCCGGCCGGAGGCTGCCGCTGGATCCTGGTCCGCGGCGTCACCGGCGCGGACGTGCTCACGTACCAGTCGCTCGCCCGCTCGCAGGTCGGGCTGCGCGACGCGGAGATCGCGGCCGCCCCGGCCGCCTGTCCGTGATCCCGGGGAACGCGGGGCGGGCCGCCGGCCTGCCCCGCGCGTTCCCGTGCGCCCGGTCCCGGCGGTAGCGGCCCCGATCAGCGGCCGAGGCGCGCGAGCATCGCGCGGGCGTCGTGCGCGATGCCGGGCGGCAGCGGCCGCGCGAGCGCCCGCTGCAGGGCGTCGCGCGCGGCGAGGATCTCGCCGCGCTGCACCGCGAGCCGCCCCTCGAGGTAGTCCAGGACGCCGCTGGACAGGCCCAGCGCGCGCGCCTCGCGCAGCACCGCGGCGGCTTCCGGCGCGCGCCCGGTCCCCTGCAACAGGTCCACGAGGTTGACCACGGCGTCGTGGTAGCGCGGCGCGAGGCGCAGCGTCTCGCGCCACGCGCGCTCCGCGCCCGCCGTGTCGCCGGTCCCGAGCCGCGCGATGCCGAGGTTGAACTGCACGTCCGTGTTGTCCGGCGCCAGCTGCGCGGCGCGCTCGAGCGGCGCGATCGCCTCCACCGGCCGACCCGACTCGATGCGGGCCGAGCCGAGCAGGATCAGCGCCGACAGGTTCTGCGGCGTGCGCTCGATCACGCGCGCGAGCAGCCGCTCGGCATCCGCCTGGCGACCGGCCGCGAGCGCGGCGCGCGCGTCTGTGATGTCCTGCAGCGTGCCGATCGCGTCCTTGGCGTCCGGCAGGGCGCGGCCGGTCGCGGAGCCGCGGGCGCTCGCGCTGACGTACCCGAGGCTCGACAACTCCGCGGCGCGCCGCGCGGCCTCCTGCGGCGAGCCGCCGCCGGGCGGGCCGGCGACGCGGTCCTCGGTCACCGCGGCGCGCCACGCCGCGCGCAGGCGGTCAACCTCCGCGGCGCGCTCGCGGGCCAGGTTGCGCTGCTCGCCGGGGTCGGCCGCGACGTCGTACAACTCGTCGCGCGGCGCGCCGATCCACTTCGCTCGACCGTCGAAGAGCCCGCGCAGCGGCGCGAAACCATACGAGTTGTAGCCCAGCTCCGTTTCGAGCGGCAGCGCCGGGCCGGTCGCGTCGGGCGCCGTGCCCTGCGCGATCGCGGCCAGCGAGCGCCCGTCGATCCCCGCCGGCGCGGCGACGCCGGCCAGTTCCAGGAGCGTCGGCGCGACGTCCACCAGCCGCGCCAGCGAGCCCCGACGCGCGCCGGCGGGCAGCCCCGGGGCGACGAGGATCCACGGGATGCGCACCGTCGGCTGGTACAGGAACACGCCGTGCGCCGGCTCGCCGTGCTCGCCCAAGCTCTCGCCGTGGTCGGCGACGAGCGCCACGATCGTGCCCTCCAGCAGGCCCCGCCTGTCCAACCCGGCGCGGAGTCGGCCCAGTTCCTGGTCCACGTAGGCGATCTCGCCGTCGTACGGGCGATCGCGGAACGTCTCGGAGAACGGCGGCGGGGGCTGGTACGCGGCGTGCGGGTCGAAGTAGTGCACGAAGAGGAAGAACGGCGCGCGCAACTGCGCCGCGGTCGCCAGCGCGGCGTCGGTCACCGTCCCCGCGCGGCGCTCGGGGATCGTCAGCCCGCCGCCCTGCACGTCGTCGTCGTAGCGCGCGAAGCCCTGCGCGAGCCCGTACTGCCGGTCGAGCACGCCCGCCCCGACGACGGCGGCCGTGTCGTAGCCGGCCGCCGCCAGCGTCTCGGCGAGCGTCGTGACGTCGTCCGGGACGCGGTACAGCCCGTTGTCCCGCGCGCCGTGGCGGTTGGGCAGGAGCCCGGTCATCAGGCTCGCGTGCGCCGGGAGCGTCACCGGGGCCGGCGTGGCCGCGTCGTCGAAGACCACGCCCGCCGCAGCCCAGCGGTCGATCGTCGGGGTCGCGCCGTGCGCGTAGCCGTAGCAGCCGAGGCGGTCGGCCCGGGTCGTGTCGAGGCTCACGAGCAGGACCGAACGGCGCGCGACCGAAGCCGCCGGGGCACCCGGCCCGGCCGCCGCGCGGTCCGGTTCCGTCCGTCCCCCGCACCCCGCCGCCCCGAGGCCGGCGACGACGAGCAAGCCCGCCAGAGTCCGCTTGTTCAAGGTCTTCCGCATCCGGGGCGCATCGTACTCCGCCGGTCCGTCCCCGAAAAACAACGCTTCCCTCCGGGGGGCTAACCGTATAATTACTCGTCGGTTTTACCAGCGTCGCCCATGGGCGGATACACCACAACTCCAGCGCGGGGTCACGACCCCGCCGCAACGGGGAGGAAATCGGTATGTCACGTGGCAGCCTGACAGCCATCGTCGCAATCCTGCTTGCCGTCGCTGCATCCGGGCCCGCGCTCGCCCTCGGTGACGTGCTGCCTCGCGGCGGCTTCCGCCTCGAGAGGGTGCTCCTCGGACAGGAGCGCGTGTCCGGGATCGCCATCTCGGGCGACGAGATCTTCTTCTGCGAGCGGACCACCGGGAACGTGCGAGTCCTCCGCGGTGGCATCTTGCAGGCGACGCCGTTCCTCAGCGTCGCCGTGGGCGGCGGCACCGACGAAGGGCTCCTCGACGTCACGTTGCACCCGGACTTCGTCCGCAACGGCTGGGTCTACGTCTTCTACACGGAAGCCGGGACGCTCGCGAACAAGGTCGTGCGCTACACGCGCACCGGGAACGTCGGCGCGAGCCCGCTGGTGATCCTGACCCTGCCGAACTCGAACAGCGGCACGCGCATCGGCGGCTCGATGACGTTCGGCGCGGACCGCAAGCTGTACGTGGCCACGGGCGACTTCGGCGGGTCCGGTGACGCGCAGGACGAAAGCCGGATGGTGGGCAAGATCCTGCGCCTCAACGACGACGGCTCGGTCCCCACGGACAACCCGGTGGCGGGCAGCCTCGTCTACGCCAAGGGCTTCCGCCACGCGACCGGCCTCGCCCTGAACCGCAGCGTCGGCACCTTGTACCAGACCGACCGCGGGACCACCGGCGTCGACGAGGAGTGCAACGCGATCGTGACCGGCAACTCCTCGATCGCCAACTTCGCCTGGGACTTCGGCTCGGGCAAGCTGGGCAACCCGGCCTACGTCGACCCGCTCACGGAGCACGCCTCCGTCGTCACCACCTCCGCGGTCGTGCCGTACACCGGCACCCACTTCCCGGAGGCCTTCCGCAACGACGTGTACTACGCCTGCACCGCGACCGGACGCATCGAGCAGGTGGATGTCGCCGGGCCGAAACTCGACACGTTCGTGTCGACCCAGACGTTCTACAACCCGGCCAACGACGGCGACGGGACGGTCGATCCGAACTGCCCGAAGAAGTGGGCCGATGCCGCGATCTCGGACGACGGCTACCTGTACCTCTCGCTCGACGGCGGGACGACCAACGACGGGCTGTACCGCGTGATCTACGACGACTCGAAAGGTCCGCGCGAGGTTTCCGCGCCGGGCTCGACGCACCCGCTGCTGGTCGAGCGGATCAGCGACACCGCCGTCCGCCTGACCTTCGAGGACCAGCTGAAGGACGCCGACGTCCGCAACCCGCTGGCCCCGGGGCAGCACAACTCGAAGTACACGTTCTGGAAGGGCACGCTGCCGATCGACGACGACGCCGACGGCGTGCCGGACTGGAGCCACATCGCGACCGCGGCCGGCAACGGCACAGGGGTCAACCAACTGACCCTGTCGCAGGAGATCGCGACGACGGCCGGCGCCTCGGAGTACTTCCTCGTCTCGTCGCTGAACGCCAACTTCGAGGGGACGCTCGGCCGCGGCACGACCGGCATCGAGCGGCCGGGCTACAACGACCCCGACTGGTGCAACTCGATCGGCTGGAACCCGTTCAACAACGGCCAGTGCGCGCCCGACTTCAAGACCAAGTCCGGCGCTCCGCTGCAGCTGTGGGACGAGTTCGGCCAGCTGCACTCGCTGGCCGAGTACCGCACCGGCCAGCTCCTGCACCTCGACCTCGGCGCCTCCGACTGCTACTGGTGCCACGTCCAGGCCGACGACGCGGACATGATCGAGGACAAGTTCCGCGCCCGCGGCTTCAAGTCCGTGCTGGTGCTGGAGAAGAACCTCAGCGGCGCGACCCCGTACACCGACCCGGCGTCCTGCGCGGCAGGGATCGCCGAGTGGCGTGCCGAGGAGGGCGGCGACTACACGATCCTGTGCGACCGCGACATGGACGGCAACAAGATCGGCGACGTGTGGGAGCAGTACAACCGGACCAGCTGCAACGGCTTCCCGCAGAACTATTACATCGACCGCAACAACACGATCTGGTCCCACGTCTGCGGGTACGACGATGCGGCCGAGGGCCGCATCAATAACAAGGCGTGGGCGCAGTGGTGCGAGTGATGGAACACCGGACGGGACGGCGCGGCGCGGGCCGCGCCGCCGTCCTGCTCGTCGTCCTGCTGGCCGCCGCGCCGATCTTCGCCGAAGGCGAGGGCGGGGAAGGGCAGGCGGAGCCATCGCCGACCCCGGCGCCGCGCACGACGCTGCAGGGTAACGAGGGGGTGCACATGCAGACCATGTGCACCAACTGCAACTCGGCCAACATCGACCTCTCGGGGCTCGGCGGGGAGTACCTGCCGATCGACGTCGGCGGCTTCGACGTCATCGGCGGGATGGCGACGATCTACGCGCTGAACGTCACCCCGGCCTCGTTCATCGGCAACATCCAGATCGACAAGGGCCCGGGCGACTTCTCCGCCCCGGCCGAGGCGATCGGCGGCTCGATCCACGTCGCACCGATCGCGCTCGCGGCCCGCCCGCACCTGCAGGCGCTCGCCGAGACCGGCTCGTTCGACTGGCGCAACGGCGTGGCCAGCGGCGGCTTCCAGGCGGGCGGGCTTTCCCTCGGCGCTCTCGTCACGCGCGCCGAGTCCGACGCGATCGACGCCAACCGCGACGGTTTCGCCGAGTCGGGGGAGCTGTCGCGCGAGTTCGAGCGGCTCGACGCGGCCTACCGCTTCGAGTCGGGGCTCGAGTTGATGGCCGGCGCCTCCTGGATCGACGAGGACGACCTGCTCGGCCACGGCCGCTATTCGTGGCTCGACTCGCGGCGCCAGGGGCGGCCGGTCTACCTGCCCGAGTCGGCGATGGTTGACTACTCCGACCTGCGGTTCGGCGCCGATGCACCGCTCGCGGGCGGGATCCTCGCGCTGCGCGCGCTGCGCTCGGTCCGCGACCACGAGACGCAAGACCCGCCGGTCCGCCTGAGCGATCCGCTCGAGACGACCTACGAGATCGAGGACACCAACGTCTCCGCCGACCTGCGCTACTCGCGCGGCCTCGGGGCCAACGTCGTCTTCGGCGCCGGCCTGAGCCACCGCAGCGAGGAGGCGGACGTCAACAACCTGCAGGCCGTCCTCAAGGTCCGGCTCGGGCACACGATCGACTCGTGGGAGAACACCGGCCTCGATGCCGGGGTGGACGTCGACTTCTCGCGCGGCTGGCACCTGCGGGCCGGCCTGCGCTACGACGAGCTGCAGATCGAGCACGAGGAAGGGGACCCCGACAACCGCGACACCGCCGTCCGCGTGACCACGACGCGGGACTGGTCGCGGGTCTCGCCGCGGGCGCGGCTGGTCTACAAGCCGGTCCCGGCCTGGATGTTCGCGCTGGCCGCCGGGGCCGGCGCTCGCGCCGCCCGGCCGATCTTCGAGGAGGTCTGCTGCGGCCAGCAGTACCAGTCGAACGTCGAGGTGGCCCTGGAGACCTCGCAGGCGGTCTCGCTGGAGTCGGTCTGGCAGCCCAAGCCGGAGTTCCGCGTCGGCGCCTACGTGCACCGCACGATGTTCGACGACCACATCGTCCGCGTGGTCGGAGCCAGCGCCTTTTCGATGCAGTCGTACATCCAGGGGAACGTACCCGAGGCGCGGTTCACGGGCGTGACGCTCACCTCGCGCATCCAGCCCAGCCCGCGGTTCACGACCGACTTCTCGTATTCCTGGCTCGAGGCGAAGAACACCAGCGGCGATCCGATCGTCGTCGATGTCTTCCCGCCGGGGGGCGGCGGGATGCCGCGCGAGCAGTCCATCCCGTGCGACGACATCCCGTACCACGCCCGCCGGTCCGCCACCGCGCAGGGCACGTGGAACGGCAGCCTGTTCGATTTCTCCTTGCAGGCGCAGTTCCAGGGTCCGATGTGGATCCAGACCTGGGAGAACGTCTTCAGCAACGCCCTGAACGAGGAATTCTCGGAAACGGACTCGTTCTGGATCGTGAACGCCCGGATGGCGGTGCACCCGCTGCGCTGGCTCACCGTGCACGTCGGCGTGGACAACGTCGGCAACTACGTGCAGAACGACCTATCGGACCCGACGAACGACTACAACTGGGGCCCGATCCGCGGCCGCTATTTCTACGGCGGACTGACCTTCACCATGTGACGACACGGGGACAGGTGGTCACACCTGTCCCCGTCGTTCTCTTCTGGTCATGCGGCCGGCGGCGCCAGGTCCCGCCGTGCACTCCGGCCCTCCCGGGATCAGGGCAGGACCACGTCCAGATCGGTCTTGCGGAAGTCCTCGTCGAGCGTGAGGAGCGGGACATCCTCGTCCTTGGCGAGAGCGTACGCGAAGCAGTCACCAAGGTTGAGGGGAAACCTGACTCGCGCCGCGGCGGCGAGCGCTGCATGTGTGGTGGTCGGCGGCACGAAGCGGATCGATGAGGCCAGGATCTCGTCCCGCATTTCCGCGAACAGTTGCGGTTGCCTGTCTTCGCACAGAATCAGCACCTCGGCGAGGTTCACGGTGGACATCCTGAGCGAGCCCCGGTGCTGCTGGAGATGATCGAGCGCCCAGGGGCCCCGCGGCTCGTTGAAGAGGACCGCCATCAGGATCGAGGTGTCGATGACCACAGGGCATCCTCGTCCGCGAAACGGCGGCGGGTCCGCTGCGCCGCACGCAAGCCGAACCCGAGCCAAACGCGGAAGTCGGTGGCTTTTTCCGCAGCTTCCAGACGTTCCAGCGCCTCACGCACGGCCTGCCGGACGGCGTCGGACTTGCTGGAGATACCCTGGCGGCGCATGTAGCGCTTGAGGTCGCGTTCAAACTCTGGGGTGAGGTTCAAGTTCATTTGTCTCATACATGTCGCAGTATAGGCCCGGTACATGCCACGCACAAGCCCGGTGTGTCCCGCACCTGCGACTCCGCTTGGGATTCACCGTTCTTCGCTTCTTGTCGCCTATGGACATAGGGAATGCCGCCCCGGGATTGCGACGTCTCCCCGCACCAAGCACCATGGCGCGCGATGCCCCCGCAACCGAAAGCCGTGCTCCTGATCGTCGGCTCCGAGATGACCGATCCCGGGCGACCCGACGCTAATGGCCCGCTCGCCCGTGAGGCGCTCGCCGGGCTCGGCATCCCGCTGGCCGCGATCGTCCGCGTCGAGGACGACGTGGCGTCCATCGCGCACGCGTTCGGCGCGGCGCTCGCGAGCGCGGACGTGGTCATCGCTTCCGGCGGCCTGGGCCCGACGGGCGACGACCTGACGCGCGAGGGTGCCGCGCTCGCGCTCGGTCGCGAGGTCGTGACCGATCCCGGGTGGCTCGCGGAGCTGGAGCGGCGGCTCGCCGCCCGGGCCCGTCCGCTCAATGACGCCGGGCGGCGCCAGGCGCTGGTGGTCGGGGGCGGGGAGGCGATCCCGAACTCGACCGGGCTCGCCTGCGGGTCGTGGATCGAGCACGGCGGCCGCGTCGTCGCGCTGCTCCCCGGCATCCCGTCCGAATTCGCCGCCATGCTGCGCGGCTGGGTCGTGCCGCGCGTCGCCGCGCGCTTTCCGCGCGCGCGGCCGATGCGTCTCGTTCGCGCGGTCGCGGCGGGGCTGCCCGAGGCCAGCGCCGAGCCGGTGCTCGCGCCGTGGTACCGGCGGCCGGGCGTGGCGGTGTCGATCCTCCCCTCGTCCGGCGTTCTCTGGATCACCTTCACGTTGCGCGGCGACGACGATGGCGCGCTCGCCGCGCTCGAGAGCGAGGCGCGCGAGGCGCTGGCGCAGGGCCTGGGCGCGCACCTCGTGAGCCTGGACGGCACGTCGTTGGAGGAGGCGCTCGGCGAGCGGCTGCTCCGTCGCGGCTGGACGGTCGCGGTCGCCGAGGCCTGCGGTGCCGGCCTCGCCGCTCACCGCGTCGTCTCGGTCCCCGGCGCGTCGCGCTGGTTTGCCGGCGCGCTCGCGCCCTACTCCAACGCGGCGAAGACCGCGCTGCTCGGCGTTCCGCCGGAACTGATCGAGCGCCACGGCGCCGCCAGCGCGGAGGTCGCACGGGCCATGGCGGCAGGCGTCCGCGAGCGCTTCGGTGCGTCCTGCGGCGTGGCGACCAGCGGCATCGCCGGCCCCGGCGGCGCCACCCCGGACAAGCCCGTCGGCACCGTCCACATCGCCGCGGTGACCCCCGAACGCGAGCAGGCCCGCCGCCTCGACTACCCGGTCGATCGCCTCGGCGTCCTGACGCTCTCGGCCAACTACGCGCTGTACCAGCTCTGGCGCCTGCTCGGGGAGTAGCGGGCCGGCACGCTGCGGCGGTCGAGATGCGCACCTGCTCGCGCAATCGAGACCGTCTCGGCTTTTGGACGATTGGTGCCCAGGGCCGGAATCGAACCAGCGACACCGTGATTTTCAGTCACGTGCTCTACCAACTGAGCTACCTGGGCGCCTTTGGGACCGCGACACTCTAGGCAAGGCGCCCGGAATCGTCAAGCCGCGGACCCGGTGCCGGGCCCGGCTTCCCGGGGATACGATCGGGCGTGGCCGGAAACCGCGAACTGCTGGACGGCCTGTTCCGCTCGGGGAGCATCGACCTCGTCCGCGGCGGGTTGTTCGACACCGACCCGCCGCCGCTGCCGCGGCCGCTCGACTTCGACCGGGTCGAGGGGATGCTGCTCGGGCTGGCCGTGGGCGATGCGCTGGGGAACACCAGCGAGGGGCTCATCCCCTCCGAACGCCTCCGCGACCACGGCGAGATCCGCGACTACCGGCCGAGCCGCCGCTCGCCGGAGGGCCGCGGCGTGCCCTCGGACGACACGCAGCTCGCCTTCTGGACCCTCGAGCACCTGCTCGAGGAAGGCCGGTTGGTCCCGGAGCGGCTGACCGCGCGCTTCTGCCGGCAGACGATCTTCGGCATCGGCTCCACCGTGAAGGAGTTCGTGGCCGGGTTCGCGCTCGGCCGGCCGTGGTTCGAGGCCGGGCCGCGCTCGGCGGGCAACGGCGCGTTGATGCGCATCGCGCCGGTGCTCGTCCCGCACCTGGCCGCGCGCACGCGCGAGTTGTGGGCCGACGCGGCGCTGGCGGCGATGCTCACGCACAACGACCGCGCCTCGACGGCGGCCTGCGTCGCGTTCACCGGGATGCTGTGGGAGCTGCTGGGGATGCCGTCGGCGCCGGCCGCGGAATGGTGGGCCGCGACTTACGTCGCGCGGGCCCAGGGGCTGGAGGGCGAGACCGCGTACGCCGCGCGGGGCGGCGAGTACGGCGGGTACGTCGGCCCGCTGTGGCGCTTCGTCGCCGAGCGTGTCCCCGACGCGCACGCGCGCGGGCTCACCGCGCTGGACGCGTGCCAGAGCTGGCACTCCGGGGCGTACCTGCTGGAGACCGTCCCCTCGGCGCTGTACATCCTGGCCCGGCACGCCGCCGATCCGGAGGAGGCGATCGTCCGCGCGGTCAACGACACTCGCGACAACGACACGATCGCGGCGATCGTGGGTGCCGCCGTCGGGGCGCTGCACGGAACCTCGGGGCTGCCGCGGCGCTGGATCGAGAACCTGTCCGGGCGCACCACCGAGCGGGACGACGGCCGCGTGTTCGAGCTGCTGCGGCAGGCGCGTGAGCGCTGGGGCACCTAGCCGAGCACGTCGCGCAAGACGCCGTCGAGGTCGAGCAGGGCCCGCGCGCCGTCGCCGGCGAAGCTGGAGCCGTGCATCACCGCCAGCGTGCGGGGTTCGAGCGCCGCGAGCTGCTCGAGTTGCTGCGGAGTCCGGCTCCCGTACGGCAGGTAGTCCATCAGCGGGGTGGCCTGGTAGGCGATCAGCGCCTCGCGCGTGCGGCCGACGATGTCGCCGCCGGTCAGCGGCTCGACGTCGCCGTTGTGGTGGAACAGGTCCGAGCAGAACAGCGTGCGCCCGGTCTCCTCGAACAGCATCGAGGCGTCCCAGCCGTGCGGCAGGTGCGGGGTGGCGATCGTGCGGAAGCGGTGTCGGCCGGTTTCCAGGACCTCCCCCGCGGCCAGCGTCTTGGCCGGGCGCTCGGTGAAATCGCCCATGTTGACCAGCGCGCCGACCGCGCTGCACAGCGGCCGCGCCGCCGGGGCCAGCGCCAGCCACTCGTTGAGGGCGCCGCACTCGTCGACCTCGAAGTGGCTGAAGCCGATCCAGCCCAGGCTGGCCGGGTCGACGAGCCGCGCGACGGCCTCGCGCAGCGCCGGGAACATCGACCGCATGCCGGCGTGGTACAGCAGCGGCTGCTCGTCGCGCACGAGGAAGCTGTTGAACTGCAGGTTGAATTCGGCGACGTACGCCGACACGCGGAACACGTCCGGTGCGATCTCGGCGATGTGCGGGTTCACGGGCGGACTCCCAGCGGAACGGACGTTCGGGCGCGCGGAGTCTAGTACGGTTCGCGGGTCGCCGCCGTCAGGCGTCGCGCGAGGCCAGTTCCACGCAGGCGGCGACGGCGGCGAAGACGAGCATCAGGGACAAGAGGCCCAGCACCGGGACGACGATCACGGTCGGAAGCCCCGTCCAGCGCAGGGCCGTCTCGCGCAGCAGCCCCCACGTGCCAGGGAAGGTCACCGCCACGCCCGCCAGGCCCGCGGCCGCGAGCGCGGCGACGCGGTACAGCCACGCGATGGGCGAGGTCGCGCGGCGGAGCAGCTCGCGGCGCTCCTCGGCCTGGGCGCGGATCCAGAGCAGCCGCGGGTCGGGCAACGGCGCGTCCGCCGCGGCGATCTCGCGTGCTTCCTGCTGCAGGAAGGCGCTGACCAGCGCGGTGTCGGCGCACTCGGCGCAGTCGGCGCAGTGCCGGCGCAGCTCGTCGGTCCAACGGCCGTGGCGCGCGGCCGCGGCGACCGAGGCTTCGTGCGGGCAGGCCGTCATCGCCGCTCCTCGCCCACCGGGCAGTAGCCGCGCGCGCGCAGCGCGGCGGCGAGCCGCGCCCGGGCGCGGGACAGCATCGACTTGAGCGAGGCGGTCCGCAGGCCGAGGATCGCGCCGATCTCGGCGTGGTCGCGGCCCTCCACGTACGCCAGCCACAGCATCGCCCGGTCGCGCGGCGACAACTCGGCGAGCGCGCCGCGGATGTCGGCGCCCTCGCCGGCGTCCTCCGCGACGGGTGCGCGCGGCTCGGGCGCCCGCTCGTCGAGCGCGACCTCGCGCCGGCGCGGCGAGCGGAAGTGATCGCGCGCCAGGTTGGCCCCGATCCGGAAGAGGTAGCGCTCGCGGTGCTGCGGGCCCTGCGCCTCGAGCCCCGAGCGCAGAAGGCGCAGGTAGCTCTCCTGCACCAGGTCCTCGGCGCGCGCGGCATCGCCGAGGCAGCGGCACAGGAAGGCGTGCAGCCGCGGCGCGGTGTCGCGGTAGAAGCCGAGGAACTCGGTCTCGTCCATCCCGGAGTCCCCGGTCCGGGACGCCGCGACCACCTCGGGCGCGAGGGCGAGCGACAGCAGCATGCGCCGCGCAGCTTACGCCGGTGGGAGCCCGGATTCCTGCTTGTCGCCGATCAGGCCCCAGTTCCGCGACAGGACCAGAGATGCCACCGCGGCCAGCACGAACCCGAGACCTAGCGCCAGCCCCAGGACGCCCAGCACCGCGAACCCGCTTCCCGCGTCGGGCAGGAAGGCGCGGGCCACGAGGAACCCCAGCGACAGCACGATCAGGACCACGCCGGCCTGCACCGCGCCGATGATCCGGGTCTGCGGGTTGCTGCGCTCCGCCATCCCGGCGTCGAGCGCCTGCCATCCGGCGCCGCGGGTCAGGACCTCGGCCAGCTCGGAGTTCACCGCGCAGCGGTCGAGGACCTTGCTCTGCAGGTCGTAGGCCAGGCGCACCTTCCGCCGGCGCTGCAGGAAATCGAGGAACGTCTTGAAGGCCCAGGCCAGGGTGCCGAAGATCACGGGCAAGGTGATGATCTGGGACAGGGCGTCGTACTCGGTCATCGGACACCTCCGTCAGGAGAAGACGGCCTCCCGACCCACGTCTATTACGGGGACCGGGGACGGGAGGTTCGCAGCTCCGCGCCGGCGGTCAAATTCACACTGGAAAAAACGCTGGTGGACGGCTGACCCGCCAGGGTGCACTCTTTAGCCGGTCCGACCCCGACCCGCAGCGTGAGCTAGGAGAAACCATGCGCATTCGCGGGTGGGTGTGGACGGCTTTCGCCTTTCTTATGGTCGCGGCGGCTCCGCTTGCCTTGGCCGACGACATGGCCGGCAAGGCCGCCGGGTTCGATCACCAGTTCATGAAGAAGGCCATGCACTCGGGCAAGGCCGAGGTCGCCCTCGGCGAGCTCGCGTCGAGCCGCGCCTCGTCCGACGAAGTCCGGCAGTTCGCCCAGCAGATGGTCCAGGACCACAGCAAGGCCAACGACCAGCTCATGCAGATCGCCCGCGGCGCGGGCATGAAGATGGACGACGAACGGACCGGCAGCTCCATGGGCGGGAGCAGCACGTCCGGCAGCAGCAGCACGTCCGGCAGCGGCAGCATGTCCGGTAGCAGCAGGTCGGGGAGCGACTCCGCGCGCGCCGGCGAAGGCTCGACGGCGTCCGGTAACGAACACGGCATGTCGGGCAAGCGCGCCGGCAAGCTCGACCAGGAACACCAGCAGATCATGGACCGGCTCAGCAAGCTCCAGGGGGCCGAGTTCGACCGCGCCTACATCGACGCGATGGTCACCGACCACGAGGAGGACGTCGAGCTGTTCCGCCGCGCTTCCAGCGAAGCCCAGGATGCGAAGTTGAAGCAGTTCGCGAGCGAGAACCTGCCCAAGCTCGAGCAGCACCTGGACCACGCGCGGCAGATCCAGTCCCGGCTCGGCGGCAGCAGCAGCGGCGGCCCGGGCACGGGTTCCAGCCAGGGCGGACAGGACAACCAGGATCGCGATCCGCGCACCCAGTCCGGCCAGCCCCAGTCGCACACGCACTGATCACGGGGGGACAGGTGGCACCACCTGTCCCCTCATTTCGCGTCCGACATCGGCGCTACGATGATGCCGGTTCACCGACCTTGGCGACGATGAGGGTCATGTCGTCCGCGGCGGGGGCGTTGCCGGTGAAGCGCGCGACCTCGGCGTAGATCGTCTCGCACAGCTCCGACACGTCGAGTTCGTGGTGCGCGGCGACGAGTTCGGCCAGCCGCTCCTCGCCGAACGGTTCGCGCTCGTGGTCGGCGGCCTCGGTCACCCCGTCCGTGTAGACCACCAGGAGGTCGCCGGGCCGCAACTCCACGGTGCGGCGCTCGTAGCGCTGGTTCGCGAACAGCCCGACCACCATGCCGCTGGGCTGCAGCGCGAGCGTCTCGTGGCCGCCGTCCTCGGTGTGCCGGACCACGATCGGCGGGTTGTGGCCGGCGTTGACGTACGACAGCGTGCGCGTCGCGTCGTCGTATACGCCGTAGAACAGCGAGGCGAACTTGCCCTCGGCGGCCGAGGCGCAGATCAACGAGTTGATCTCGGCCACCAGCGCCGGCATGTCGTCGGCGCGCAGCGGGGCCAGGCCGCGCAGCGCGCCCTGCAGGCTCGCCATCAGCAGCGCCGCCGAGATCCCCTTGCCGGAGACGTCCGCCGCGACCAGCCCGACCCGCCCCGGCGCGAGCGGCAGGAAGTCGTAGTAGTCGCCGCCGACGACCTGCGCCGGCCGGCACACCCCGACGTAGCGCAGCGTGGCCAGCGGCGGGACGGTCTGCGGGAACAGCTTCTCCTGGACCTCCTTCGCGATCTCGATCTCGCGCCGCAGCCGCTCGCGCTCGGTCGCCTCGCCGATCAGCTCGCCGTAGTCCAGCGCCACGGCCACCTGGCCGGCGACCGCCAGCAGGAGGTCGGTGTCTTCGCGCGAGTACGGTTCCTCGGACAGCTTCTCGCCGAGGACCATCACCCCCAGCGCGCGGCGCGAGGTCACCAGCGGGACCACGAGGCTGGCGTTGAGCGCCTCCAGCAGCCGGCGCTCCTCGGGCAGCTCGCCCGGTCGCGGCGACGGCGCGCCGCGCAGGCGCTTGCGCCCGGCGGGGGAGAGGTCGATCACGTCGGGAACGCGGCCGACCGAACGCTCCAGCCACTCCGCCAGCGGCCACGCGGCGGGCACCGCGGCCAGGCCGACCAGCGACACCTCGTCGTCGACCGCGCCGATGCCGAGGGTGTGCAGGCAGCACGACAGCTCCTCCGCCGGCCCCTGACCCGCGCGCAGGAAGATCGCGACCCGGTCCGGGTGCAGCGAGGCGTGGACCTGGTCGGCGACCGTCTGCAAGAGACGCTCCGGCTGCGCCGCGAGCTGGCGGACCGCGCCGCCCAGCTCGCTGAGGATCTGCCGCGCGTCGTACGCGTCGCGGAAGAAGCGGCGGTCGATGTGCGGCATGACGCGCCGGTTGACGTTGCGCAGCCCGACGGCGAGCACCAGCGCCAGCGCGGCCGAGCCGACCCACGCCGCGCTCTCGCCGCGCCCGGGCCACGCGGCAAGCACCAGCGGCCGCGCCGCGAAGTACGTCAGCACGAACAGCAGCACGCCCAGCACGAACACGCCGCGCGAGACCAGCGCGTATTGCAGCCCGCGGCGGACGATCAGCCGGATCCCGAACACCTGGTGGCGGATGACCGCGTACACGAACGTCAGCGGGAACAGCCACAGCGTCGCCGCGAGCAGGATCACCAGCCACAGCGGCGTCTCGCCGGCCACGAGCTGGCCGACGATCGCCGCGCCGAGCGGGATGAACGAGGCCGCGGTCCCGGCCAGGAGCACGCCCAGCCGGCGCCGGTCGCCGGCCGAGGCGGCGCCGAGCGCGTTCTGGGTCAGCGCGAAGATCGCCACTCCCAGCATCAGCAGGTCGGCGATGATCAGCGGGGTGTCCGGCACCCGCCCGCCGAGCGGCGAGAACAGCCGCGAGCGCAGCGCGAACGACACGTGCGCGCTGACCGAGTCGATGGCGACGTAGGCCAGGATCGCCAGCGTGGCGACGAGGCCGGCGTACCTGATCCAGGGGTGGCGCTCGTCGACGGGCGGGCGGGTGGGGAAGCGCAGGAAGAACAGCATCACCAGGTAGGTCGAGAACGACCCGCCGAGCGCGCGCAGCGCGAGGCCGATCTCCCGGCCGATCGGGGGCAGCGAGTACAGCCGCCCGCCGAACAGCATCGAGAACGCGAAGAACATCAGGCTGGCGAGCACCGCGTTGCGGTCGGCCGGCCGCGCCAGCCCGACGAACAGCGCTGCCGCCAGGGCGAGCCCCGGCAGCCAGACGCGGACCACGAAGCGGATCAGCCGGTCGCGCATCCCGAGCGGCGGCGCCGCCAGCGGCGGCACCCGCAGCTCGGCGTGCTCGATCCCCTCCGCCCCGGGGCGCGCGATCACGATCGTCCACGGCTCGCCGAAGCGGATCCGCCGCACGATGCTGCCGAGCCCGAACAGGCTGCGCACCGGTCCGCCGGCGCCGTACTGGTCGCGGATCTCGAGGATCTCGTCCCCCGGCTGCAGGTCCACCGCGCCGGCCGCGGTCAGCCCGCCGGCGCCGCTCGTCGCCACGACCTGCTGCACGACGGCCCGGCCGCCCGCGGTGTCCAGCTCGAAGCCGAGAGCGCCCGACACGTCGTGGTGCAGGTACGCCTGCTCGAACATCTGGACGTGGTGGAACAGGCACAGGGCGCCGATCGCGACGATCAGCGCGATGCGCAGCGGGACGCGCACGCTGCGCTCGCCCGTGCTGGAGCCGCTCGTGGGGGCGCCGGGGAGCGCCTCGCTGGCCGCGCCCATCCCGGCGGTCACTTCAGGCCTGAACGCCCGGCCGGCGCCGCGGCCCGAGGTCCGTCGGCCCCGGGTCGGTGACCTCCGTGCCGCCCGCCTCGCCCTCCGGCGCGGCCGCGCGCACGAGCCCGAGGATCTCGCGCAGCTGGCGCTCGAGGTCGGCGGCCATTTCGGGGTTGTCCTTCAGGAGCTGGCGCGCGTTCTCGCGCCCCTGGCCCAGGCGCGTCTCGCCGAACGAGAGCCAGGCGCCGGACTTGGCGACCAGCCGGTGCGCCATGCCCAGGTCGAGCAGGTCGCCCTCGCGCGAGATCCCCTCGCCGAACAGGATGTCGAACTCGATCTGCCGGAACGGCACGGCGAGCTTGTTCTTGACCACCTTGACCTTGGTGCGCGAGCCGACGACCTCTTCGCCTTCCTTGATCGAGCCGATGCGGCGGATATCGAGGCGCTGGCTGGCGTAGAACTTGAGCGCGCGCCCGCCGGTGGTCGTCTCGGGGTTGCCGAACAGGATCCCGACCTTCTCGCGCAACTGGTTGATGAAGATCAGGCAGGTGTTCGAGCGCGCGACGATGCCGGTCAGCTTGCGCATGGCCTGGCTCATCAGCCGGGCCTGCAGGCCGACGTGGGTGTCGCCCATCTCGCCTTCCAGCTCGGCTTTCGGGACCAGTGCCGCGACCGAGTCCACGACCAGCACGTCGAGCGCGCCGGAACGGATGAGCATCTCGGCGATCTCGAGCGCCTGCTCGCCGCTATCGGGCTGGCTGACGAGGAGGTTGTCCACGTCCACGCCCAGGCGGGCGGCGTAGTCCTTGTCCAGCGCGTGCTCGGCGTCGATGTAGGCGGCCCAGCCGCCGGTCTTCTGCGCCTGCCCGACCACGGTCAGGGCGAGCGTCGTCTTGCCCGACGACTCCGGGCCGAAGATCTCGATCATGCGCCCGCGCGGCACGCCGCCGACGCCGAGCGCCCAGTCGAGCGAGATCGAGCCGGTCGGGATGACCGGCACGTCCTGGTGCCTGTCGGAGCCGAGCCGCATGATCGAGCCCTTCCCGAACTGTTTCTCGATCTGGCCGACGGTCATCTCGAGCATCTTGGCCTTTTCCTTCGAGGCCGGGTCCTGGGCCGGGGCGCCCGGCTTGGGCGGGTTCTTGGTGGTGCTCACTGAGAGGCCTCCCGTGGGCGCGCGAGGTCGTCGCGCCGACGCACTCGAGATTTTTTGCGGCGTTCGCGCCCCTAGCTCGGCGCGGGTGTTCAGATTAGGTGGCCCCGCTCCGCAGGTCAACAAGCTCGCCCGTCACCCATCACAGTTTGTTGACAACACGGGATTTGGCTGCCTATATTCACCGGCAAAAGGCGGCGCGACTCCGGACGGCCGCACACAGGGCGAGGGCCATTGCAACCCATAACCCGAGTTGATCTCCGGACCGTGAAGAGGAGCGCTACCACCCTCCTCTTCTTCGTGTTCTTGGGGCTTCTCACGACCGCGGGGCTTTCGGGCTGCGCCAGCGCCCCCCGCGCCGAGCCGCAGCTGTTGCCGCGCCCGGTCGCCGCCGGGCACGACCTCTCCGCGGTCGCCCGCGCCGAGGCGTTGCAGGAGAGCCTGAGCCAGGTCTCGCTGGCCCGCGAGCAGGCGCGCCTCGGTCTCGTGGACGACGCCGCCGTCGCCTGGCAGCGCGCGATCGACGCCGTCGCCCCGTTCGCCGCCGAGGACGCGGAAATCGCCGGCCTCGTGCAGGCGATCGAGAACGAGCGCGACAAGGGGCTGGCCGACGCGGCGTTGCACGACGTCAACGTCCCGGGCGAGGAAACCGCCAGCACCGAGGAGACCGAGGAGATCCTGCAGGGTCCCGAGCCGTCGCTCGACCCGAGCCACCTCGGCGAGGTGGACGAGGCCGCGCACGAGATCGAGCCCGACTACCCGATCGTGATCAACGACAAGGTGCTGGCGTGGCTCGAGGCGTTCACGGCCGAGGGCCGGCTGCGCACCTGGTTCACCGCGAGCCTGGTCCGGTCGGGGGGCTACGTCGAGCGTTTCCGGCAGATCTTCGCCGAGGAAGGCGTCCCGAAGGACCTGGTGTACCTCGCGCACGTCGAGAGCGCGTTCAAGACCGGCGCCTACTCGCGGGCCCACGCGCGGGGCATCTTCCAGTTCATCGCCGGCACGGCGCGGCGCTACGGCCTGACGGTCGACAGCTGGCTCGACGAGCGCGGCGACCCGGAGAAGTCGTGCCGCGCGGCGGCGGCCTACCTGCGCGACCTGTACGCCGAGTTCGGCGACTGGTACCTCGCGCTGGCGGCCTACAACGCGGGCGAGGGCCGGATCCGCCAGGCGATGGCCCGCACGAACCAGAAGGACTTCTGGATATTTTCCGACCGGCGGCTGCTGCGCCAGGAGACGCGCAACTACGTCCCGGCGATCCTCGCCGCCACGATCATCTCCAAGAACCCGAAGCGCTTCGGCCTGCACGAGGTGAAGCTCGACGAGCCGCAGGCGTTCGAGGTGGTGTCGGTCCCGGTCGCGACCGACCTCAACACGCTGGCGAGCTGCGCGCGGACCGACGCCGGGACGCTGCGCGCGCTCAATCCCGAGCTGCGCCGCGGCGTCACGCCCCCGCACCGCAACAACTACCAGCTCAAGGTGCCGGTGGGCCACGCCGATGGCTTCGCCGAGGCGTACGCGCTGGTGCCGGTGGACAAGCGCATCGCGGCGGTCGAGCACCGCGTGCGGCGCGGCGACACGCTGAGCAAGGTCGCGTCGCGCTACGGCGTGACCGTCTCGTCGCTGCGGGCGGCCAACGGCCTCGGCCGGCGCTCGGTGCTGAAGACCGGGCAGGTGCTGGTGATCCCGGGCGGGGCGATGTCCGCCGATGCCGGCGCCTACGACGAGGAGCCGGAGACAGGCAAGGTCACTTATTACCGGGTGCGGCGCGGCGACACCCTCTCGACGATCGCGCGCCGCTTCCACGTCACGACGCGCCAGCTCCAGGCCTGGAACAAGATGGGCAAGTCCACGCGCATCAGCGCCGGCGCGCGGCTGCGGGTGCGCACGCCCGAGCGCGCCACCGGCGGCACCGCGGTCGCGTCCAGCCGCCGGTCCACGGCGGGGGGCTCGACCGTCCGGCACACCGTGCGCAAGGGCGAGACCCTGTGGTCCGTCGCGCGGCGCTACGGCGTGACGCTCGAGGACCTGCGCGCGGCCAACGGCCTCGGCCGCAAGTCGACGATCAAGGTCGGGCAGAAGCTCAAGGTGCCGGGGCAGGAGAAGGCCGCCGCGGCCGTGCCGGACCTGCCGGTCGCGCCGGTGCGCGAGACGACGGTCCACGTCGTGCGGCGCGGCGAGACGCTGTTCCGGATCGCGCAGCGCTACGGTCTGACGGTCGAGGGCCTCTGCGCCCTCAACAACCTCGCGCCCAACGCCGTCCTGCACCCCGGCGACCAACTGAAAGTCGCCCGCTAGGCCGGCCACCTCCGATCTGACCCCAACCGCGGGTCAGAGGTGACGGTCCCCACGTTCCAGCACGTCGAGGTCGGCAAGGTCCTTCGGGCGGGCGGTCGCGCGCTTGTTGACGATCAGGTCGTCGCGGCCGAGGAACGGGATCTCGTCGCCGTCCGACCGGCAAGTGACGCGGCGATGCCAGGCCGCATCGAACTCCAGCCCGGTCAAGCTGGTGATGATGTCGATCCTGCGCGGCGGTGTCCCGCTCTGCACGACGATGCCCTTCGTGGTCAAGTCGTCCTCGTGCACGCCGTGGCTTCCGACCGGTGCACCGAAGGCCAGCAGCGCCTGCCACGCAACCGCACCCCGGCGCCGAGCAGTTCCCGCAGCACGTCCCGAAAGTCCTCGTTCACCGCGCCTCCGGGCCTCGCGCAACGAACGGGTGCAGCGGAGCGCGGGTAGTCGGGAATCGGCAGGCCGGCGAGCGTCCAGGCGTCGACCGCGAGGGGCCACATCATGGCCAACCGTTGCTCGGCCGTGGTGGTTGCACTCAGGTCGTCCGAGGGCTCCTCGCCGAGTGCGAACCACCACACCGGCCACGACGCACGGTCCGACCGCTTGCCGTCCTCGCTCCTGACCTGCGCAATGTACGACCTGCCGCGACGGCCCGCGGGGCGTTCTCGGGGCACTCGTTCGATGCCGGTCTGGGCAAAGTCGTCACCCTTGGACAGCAAGGGCTCTCCAAAGACTGCAGCGAGCGCGGAACTGAAGCAGTCGCCGTAGTTCAGAGACGCGGAATGTCGGCCTGTGCCAGGCGGCTGCCGTCCACGCCGACGACGATTTTCTCGATCGGGATGTCCTTGCCCGCGGCGACGAGGCCGTGCATCACCGCCATCGGCAGCGACTGGCAGCACGGGACCTCCATCACGACGACTTTGACCGAGCGCACGTCGGCCCCGCGGAACAGTGCGGCGAAGCGCCGCGCGGTGTCGTCGAGGTCGTCGAACTTCGGGCAGCCGATCATCACCGCGCGGCCGTCGGCGAAGTCGGCGTGGAACGTGCGGCACGCGACCGGCACGCAGTCCGCGGCGACGACCAGCTCCGCGCCCTGCAGGAACGGCGCCTGCGGCCCGACGAGCCGGATCTGGACCGGCCACTGCGGCCCGCCGGCGCCGCGGGCGAAGGGCGGGGCGGGCGCGATCCCCGGCAGGCGCAGCGGCCCGCCTGCCGGCCGCGGGGCGGCCGGGAAGCTCCCGGGGCAGGCCGCGGGGCGGGGCTCCGCGACGGCGGCGGCAGCCGGCGCGGGGCGGCCGAGCGGCACCTCGACCACCCGGATCGCGTCCCGGGGACAGGTGCCGAGGCAGGCGCCGAGCCCGTCGCACAGTTCCTCGACGAGCCGGGCCTTGCCCTCCACGATCTGGATCGCGCCCTCGTGGCACGAGGGGAGGCAAAGCCCGCATCCGTCGCACTTGTCCTGGTCGATCTCGATGGTCGTCCGCGTCGGACCCATGCCAGCCATCCTTTCCACGGCCGATTGTGGCGGCGGGCGCGCCCGGCGTCCTTGACACACGTCAAGCGTCCCGCGAATCCTCTGGCGCATGGTCAGCCCCGAGGACATCGCCCGCATCCCGCTGTTCGAGGACCTGCCGCCCGCGCAGCTCGTGCACCTGGCGAGCATCGCCAGCGCGCCGGGCTTCGCCCGCGGGCAGGTGATCTTCGCCGAGGGCGACCGGGCGCTCGGCCTGCACGTCGTGGACCGCGGGCGCGTCAAGGTCAGCAAGATCGCCCCCGACGGCAAGGAGCAGATCCTCCACATCTGGGGCCCGGGCGAGCCGTTCGGCGAAGTCGCGCTGTTCGCCGGCGGGAGCTACCCGGCGCACGCCGAGGCGCTGGAGGACTCGCGCACGATCTTCATCCCGCGCGCCGGTCTGCTCGAGCTGATCGACCGCCAACCGGAACTCGCGCTCGACCTGCTGGCCGTGCTCTCGCTGCGGCTCAAGCGCTTCGCGGCGATGGTCGAGGCGTTCGCGCTGAAGGAAGTCCCCAGCCGTCTCGCGGCCTACCTCCTGCTGCTCGACGACGAGCGCCCCGCGGGCGCGGCGATCGGGCTCGACGTCAGCAAGGGCCAGCTCGCGAACCTGCTCGGCACCGCGCCCGAGACGCTCTCGCGCATCCTCGCGCGCATGGCGCGCGAAGGCCTGATCGAGGAGCCGCGCCCGCGCGCGATCCGGGTCCTCGACCGCGCGGCGCTGGAGCAGCTCGCCGACGGGCGCCGCCGCCTGGCCTGATCCGCGCGCCGGGGTCCGCTCCCGCGCGCGGGATACGAGCGCGACGCCACGACCGGACTCGACTACGTGCTCGCTCGTTACCATTCGCCGAGCCTCGGGCGGTTCCTGAGCGTGGATCGGGCAGTGAGTTGCAGGGGTTCTTCGCGGGCCGGGAAAGCAACCCTATGACTTTCGAGAACGCTTTCCGCCGTGAGCAGGAGCTTCCGGTACGAACTCAGTACAGTCCATTCGGGAACACGTTCATCATGGACTCGAGCGTTTCTCCGGAGGAGGTGATCCCGTGACGATGTCACCGAGGACGGCGCGCGTTCTACGGTGGGTCATCTTGCTCGCGGTCGTTCTCGCCAGCGTTCCGACCATGATTGCGCCGGACTTTCTGGTCCGACTAGAAACCCCGGTTGCTGAGACGGATGCTCGGATCCGGTTGTTCCACGGGCTGGTGCTCCCGGTAGTCCGAGCTTACGAACTGATCGGCGATGGCGGCGGGTACCGCTACCTCATCGATCCCCCGGACATGGCGAACTACCCACCGCGACCAAGCACGATGGCGTTTGGGCACATTCTGCGCGCGGTGCCATTTTGGTTCGTGATGCTGGGCGGTGCAGTCTTCTGTGCGAAGGCGTTGGTCCACGTGCACCGGTCCCGCGCGCGTCCAACTGACCCAACGTGACAAGAGCCCGCCCTCTCACCGGCCGGGCCTCCTCTTCTCCGCTCACAGCACCGCGCAGCACACTTCACAGCACCGCGCCGGGCGGGTCCGTCGGGACCGCCCGGCGCGTCTCGTCGAGTTCGAGCCTCCACAGTCCCAGAGCGAGCAACCTGCTCGGCACCGCGCCCGAGACGCTCTCGCGCATCCTCGCGCGCATGGCGCGCGAAGGCCCGATCGAGGAGCCGCGCCCGCGCGCGATCCGGATCCTCGACCGCGCGGCGCTGGAGCAGCTCGCCGACGGGCGCCGCCGCCTGGCCTGATCCGCGCGCCGGGGTCCGCTCCCGCGCGCGGGACGGTGCGCCGCGCGGCGCGCGCCCACGGTCACGTCCGCCCGTTACGCTTGCGGGCGTGGGCAACGAAGCGCGTGACGTCCGCCACGCGTACGGCGCGGCGCTGTTCGGCATCGAGGCGGTGCTGGTCGAGGTGCAGGCTGCCCGGGCGGCCGGCTCGCCGCGCGGCGTGATCACCGGGCAGGCCGAGCCCGACGTGCGCGAGGCGCGCGACCGGATCCGCGTAGCGCTGCAGGCCAGCGGGCTGTGGCGCGGCGACGGCGAGCAGTCGGTGATCATCAACCTCGCGCCGGCCGAGTTCCGCAAGACCGGCACCGGGCTCGACCTGCCGATGTGCCTCGCGGTCGTCGCGCTCCACGACCCGGAGCTGCAAGCGCGCCTGGAGAAGCTGCTGGCCTACGCCGAGGTCGGGCTGGACGGCCGGCTGCGCCCCTCGCGCGGCACGCTCTCGGCGGCGATGACGGCCCGCGACAAGGGCCTCGCGGCGATCCTCGTGCCCCCCGGCGCGGCCCGCGAGGCGGCCGAGGTCCGCGATTTGGAGGTGCTGGCGGTGGAGACGCTCGCCGCCGCGGTGCGCGTCGTCCGCGGCCAGCGCGACCGGCTGGCGACGTGGCCGGCCGACGCCACGCCGGTCCGGCGCTCGGACGTGGACCTGCACGAGGTCAAGGGCCAGCCCGGCGCACGCCGCGCGCTGGAGGTCGCCGCGGCGGGGGGCCACAACATCCTGATGATCGGCCCGCCCGGCTCGGGCAAGACGCTCCTCGCGCGCCGGCTGCCGACGATCCTGCCGCCGCTCACGCGCGAGGAGGCGCTGGAGGTCACGCGCGTGCAGTCAGCCGCGGGGCTGCTGCCGGAAGGCTCGGGGCTGGCCGCCGAGCGGCCGTTCCGCGCGCCGCACCACAGCATCTCGTTCGCCGGTCTCGTCGGCGGCGGCGTGCCGCCGCGGCCGGGCGAGGTCTCGCTCGCCGACCATGGCGTGCTGTTCCTCGACGAGCTGCCGGAGTTCCCGCGCAACGTCCTGGAGATGCTGCGCCAGCCGCTGGAGGACGGGACGGTGACGATCGCCCGCGCCACCGGGCGGGCGGCGTTCCCGGCGCGCTTCATGCTCGCGGCGGCGATGAACCCCTGCCCGTGCGGCTGGACCGGCGCCGAGGGCCGGTTGTGCCGCTGCAGCGCGGGCGTGATCGAGCGCTACCGGGCCCGCATCTCGGGGCCGCTGCTCGACCGGATCGACATCCACGTCTCCGTGCCGCCGGTCCCGGCGACGCTGCTGGCCAAAGAGCAGGGCGGCGAACCGTCGTGCGCGGTGCGCGAGCGCGTGATCGCCGCGCGCGAGGTCCAGGAGCGGCGCAACGCCGCATTCGGCGTGACCTGGAACGCGCACCTGCGCGCGCGGGACCTGAAGCGCGCCTGCGCGATGACGCCGCAGGCCGCGGCCAAGCTGGAGCAGGCGATGGACCAGCTCAAGCTCTCGGCGCGGGCGCACGACCGGATCCTGAAGGTGGCGCGCACGCTGGCCGACCTGGCCGGCAAGCAGGCGGTCGAAATCGGCCACATCGGCGAGGCGGTGCGCTACCGCATGCTCGACCGCGCCGACCCGTCGGGGTGAGGCGCGACGGCCGGCCGAGCCCTGAGCGATTGGAGGATGAAGTTCGGGAGCGACAGGCGGCTCCAGTGGGCCAAGGACGCGCAGCGCGGGGCCGCCGCGGGCGGCGCGTGCCGCCCGCAGCGGTCCCCCGACATCACTCGCCGGCGCCGGCGCAGGTCCCCGGATCCGCGTGCGGGATCGAACTCAGGTACTCGTAGATCGCGGCCAGGTCGCGGTCCAGCATGTTGCGGTAGATCGGCCAGGGCATGACGAACAGCGTCCCGCCGTGCGGCTCGTGCCCGGTGCGCATCGCGTCGACGAACTGCGCGAACGTGAGACCGGCCGGCAGCCCCGTCTCGGCGTCCGGGGTCAGGTTGGCCGAGACGAACGGCCCGAACGGGACGCCGCCGGCGAGGTAGTTGTCGGCGTTGATCTGCCCGTCGCCGCCCTGGTAGGGGTTGTGCCCGACGGCGTACGTCGGACAGCTGTGGCAGTCGGCGCAACCGCTCTGCGCGTTGACGATGTAGCTGCCCAGCGCGACCAGCTCCGGGTTCCTGGCTTCCATGTTCAGCGGGACCGGCGCGATGTCGAAGCCGCGCTTGACCACGCTGTCCTGGACGAACTTCGTGGTCGCCGGGCGGCGGTTGTTGCGATCGCCCGCGAAGCCCCACCCGATCGCGAGCGCGGCGAGCGCCACGACCGCCACCGGCAGCCAGATCTTCCTCGACATGTCCTGATCTCCTCGTCGACGAGCCACCGCGCGGGCAACGGGGCGGTGCAACGCGCGCGAATCTACGCCGCCCGTGCGGCGGCGCCAGAGGAAAGTGCGGCAAACCCGGCGCCGGGGGCCGGCCGGCGAAAACCGGCTGCAGGCGTAGACGCGGCGTCGGCCCGTAGAATGGCCGCGCCATGACCTCCCGGTTCGACATCACCGGTTACCTGGCGCGGGTGCGGTACGTCGGCCCGTGCGAAGCCTCGGTCGCCACGCTGGCCGCGCTGCACGAGGCCCACACCCGCTGCATCCCGTTCGAGAACGTGGACGTCCGGCTGGGCCGCCCGATCCGGCTCGACATCGACTCGCTGCAGGCCAAGCTCGTCGCGGCGCGGCGCGGCGGCTACTGCTTCGAGCACAACACGCTGTTCGCCGCGGCGCTGCGCGCGCTGGGGTTCGAGGTGGCCACGCTGGAGGCGCGCGTGCGCCGGCCCGGCGCGACGTCGGTCATGCCGCGCACGCACATGGTGCTGCGCGTCGAGGTCGGCGGGCGGAGCTGGCTGGCCGACGTCGGCTTCGGCGGCGAGGGGCTGCTGCGGCCGGCGCCCCTCGATGGCCCGGAGGTGGACGAGCCGGGCGGTGCCGTGCGCGTCGCCAGCGAGGACCGGGTGCGGGTGCTCCAGCGCTGGCTGCACGGCGCGTGGAGCGACCTGTACGCGTTCACGCTGGATCCCGCGCTGCCGGTGGACTACGAGGTCGCGAACCACTTCACGTCCACGCACCCGCGTTCGCCGTTCGTGCAGGCGCTGACGGTCCAGCGCGCGACGGCCGAGGCGCGCCACGTGCTGCGCAGCCGGACCTACACCGTCCGCCGCGGCGACGACGAGCAGGTGCGGGAGTTGCGCGCGGCCGAAGTTCCGCCGCTGGTGCGGGAGGTGCTCGGGCTCGACCTGCCGGACGACCTCCTGCTGCGGGCGCTGGGCGCGCCACCGCCCTGATCGGGGCGGCGACGTCGACGGTACCGCCGCCGCCGCCGCCGCCGGGGCCGGTTTCGCCAGCCCCGGGGATCCGGGCTATCCTCGCGCAGGGTCACGAACGAACCCGCCCGGCGGAGAGCCCGTGTCTTCTGGCTGGTCCCGACTCGCTCGCGTGGTGGGCACCGTGGCCGGGGTGATCCTCGGCGCGGTCCTCCTTTCCTCGGCCGCCCTGAAGGCGCTCGACCCGCACGGCTTCGCCGAGCAGATCGAGCGGCTCGGCCTGGCCCACGGCAGTCTGGCCCTGCTGCTGGCGGTCGGGGTCGTCGCCCTCGAGGCCGCGCTCGGCCTGGCGCTGCTGGTCAACCTGCGCCGGCCGGCGGTGCTGGTCCTCGCCACCTGCTTGATGCTGGCGTTCCTCGGCCTCCTCGGCTGGGAGTACCTGCACCCGGCCGAGGACGCGTCTTCCTGCGGCTGCTTCGGCAACCTCGTGCAGCGCACGCCGGGCGAGGCGCTGGCCGAGGATGTCGTGTTCCTCGCCCTCGCGCTGTTGGCCTGGATCGGCCGGCCGACGTCGGTCGGCCGGCTGCGCTGGGCCGCGCCGGTGCTCGGCGTGCTCGCCGGCACCGGTCTCGCGGTGGCGGCGCCGCGGCTGCCGGTGGACGACTGGGCCACGACGCTGAAGCCGGGCGCGCGCGTGGCCGACCTCAAGCTGGACGAGACCGTGCCGGAAACGCAGTCCGGGACCCAGCTCGTGCTGCTGCTGGACCGCGCCGACGAGCGCACCCGCGCCGACGTCGCGCGCGTCAACGAGCACCTGGCGCTGCCGGGCGGACCGGTCGGCGTGTACGGTGTCGCCGAGGACAACAAGGACCTGGAGGTCGAGTTCCAGTGGACCGCCGCCCCCGCGTTCGAGGTGCGCGCCGTGCCGTACGCCGTGCTCAAGCCGCTGTACCGCACGCTGCCGCGCGCCTTCGTGTCGCGCGACGGCCGGGTGGTGCGCGTCTGGAACGAAATCCCGGACGACGCCGCGCTGAAGTCGCTGGCCGAGGGGGTGGTCCCGTGAGGCGATCCGCGGCGCTCGCGCTGGTCCTGCTCCTCGCGGCCGGCGCGGCGGCCGCCGAGCCGCTGCAGTTCACGCTGACCGGCAAGTACCAGGTGCGGGTCGGCGACAAGGTCGACCCGGCGGCGCGCGTCTACCGCAGCGCCGGCGTCCCGCGGCTGCTCGTCGTCTCCTCGATGTTGCCGGCGGCGGCGCTGATCACCGCGGGCGAGAAGACCGCGGCCAAGGTCGATCCGGCGGCGGTGCAGGCCGCGGACGACGACCCGGAAGCGGTGCGCCTCGACACGGCGGTCGCCACCGCACCGTCCGCGATCACGATCGACGGCACCCGGCTCAAGTTCCGCTTCGGCGGCTCGCCGGTGGCGATCGAACCGCGCGAGGCGATGCTCGGCGACCTCGACCCGGAGCGGCTGTTGCAACAGCTGCCGGAGTACCGGCGCGCCGCGGACGAGTACGGACCCGGACGGGGCGACATGCGCCTTCTGGGTTCCATGGACCAGCCGGTGGACGTGGACGTGTTCTTCGGGACCTGGTGCCCGCACTGCGAGAAGTACGTCCCGCGGTTGATCCGCGTCGCGCGCGACCTGCAGAACCCGAACATCAAGTTCCATTTCCACGGGGTGCCGGAGCGGATCACCGACGATCCGCTGGCGCGCCAGCGCGGGGTCGACGCGGTCCCGACGGCCCTGGTGCGCCGCGGCGACGACGTGCTCGGCAAGATCGAAGGGGAAGCCTGGACCAGGCCGGAGGCCGCGCTCTCCGCGACGGTCTTCGGCGGGGAGTCGACGGGCCGTTCCGGCGACCGCTGATCGCCGGAAATCGCCCGCTGCACCCGCTTGGCTTGACCCCCCTCCGGACCGACCTATACGATCGCCATGCAGTTGTGTACCGGGCCGCCCCGCGGCGGCACGGTCCTCGGGCGGGGCCGGCCGGCCTGGGCCAGCCTTGCCGGGAGCGGTCATTGAGCGAAGCGCCGACACGAATCGCGGTGATCGTCCCCAGCCGACTCGATCACCTCGACCTGCTGCAGCGGGTGGCGGAGGCCGTGGGGCAACTCGCCGGGTTCGACGAGGACGCCCAGCTGGACATGGGCCTGGCCGTCCGTGAAGGCGCGATCAACGCGATGAAGCACGGCAACCGGCTCGACGCCTCGCTGTCGGTGGAGATCGTCTTCCAGGCCGACGCGGACGGGCTGCGCGTGGCGGTGTCCGACCGCGGTCACGGCTTCGACCCGACCGGCGTGCCCGACCCGACCGCGCCCGAGAACCTGCTCCGCTCGCACGGGCGCGGCCTGCTCCTGATCCGCAGCCTCGTGGACGAGGTGCAGTTCGTCCAGACCGAGCACGGCATGCAGCTCGTCCTGATCAAGCACCGTTCGGCGCTGCCGTCCTCGGCCGCGCAGAACGCCCGGTGAAGATCGTCGTCGAGGACGTTCCACCCTGCACCGTCGTGAGGATCGCGGGCCGGCTCGTCGCCGGGGCCGAGGCCACGGAACTGCGCGAGGAGATGCGCGTCCTGGAGGAAGACGGGCGCGACCGGTTCGTGGTGGACCTCGAGGCGCTCGACTACATCGACTCGGGCGGGCTGGGCGAGCTGGTCGCCGCGCGCCAGCGCGCGCGCGAGCACGGCGGCACGCTCGTGCTGGCCGCGCCGCGCGGCAAGGTCCGCGACATCCTCGCCCTCACCGCGCTGGACCGGCACTTCGCCGTGTTCGACGACGTCCCGCAGGCCCTCGCGTCCTTCGCGCACCCGTAGCGGGGCAGGCATGACGAATCCCCCGCGCCGCGCCCGCGCCCTGGTGGTGTTCGCGGCGATCGCCGGCTGGAGCTGGGCTCCTGCGGCCGAACAGGACCCGACGATCGTCCTGCCGGCGCCCACCGGTCCCCACGCGGTGGGGACGCTCGGCGCGACCTGGCTCGATCCGGCGCGAACCGTTCCCGGGGGGACGCCCCCGCGCCCGGTGGACATCCAGCTGTGGTACCCGGCCGAGCGCTCGCCGGCGCTCCCGCGGGCCGCGTATGCCCCTGGAGTGGACCCGGCCGGGAGCGATTACGGCCGCCTGCTCGCGCGCGTCGCGGCGCACGCGTCCTGGCGGCCATCCTTCGAACGCGGGCTCCGCCCCGCGCCGCTCGTCGTGTTCGCGACCGGGCGCTCGATGGGCACCTACGACTACACGACACTCGCCGAGGACCTGGCGAGCCACGGCTACATCGTCGTGGGAGTGGGCAGCCCCGGGCTGTCGCGCATGACGGACGCGGACGGCGAGCCGATCCCCCCCTTGCCGCCGCCCCCGCTCGCGGTCCTGCAGCACTTCGACTCGGCCGACGCGTACTTCGAGCCGATGGTCCGCGACGTCGGCGCCGACCTGCGGTTCGTGCTCGCGAAGCTGGAAGCGGCGAACCGCACCGATGCGATCCTCGCCGGCCACCTGGACCTGCGCCGGCTCGCGATCCTCGGTCATTCCAACGGCGCGCTCGCGGCGTCCCGGGCCTGCGCGCGGGAGCGCCGCTGCCGGGCGTTCGTCGGCATCGAGGGGACGCAGACGCGCGAGATTCGCAAGCAGGGCATTCGCAAGCCCTACCTGCTGCTGATCAGCGACACGTCGTTGAAGTACGACGCGGAGAACGTGTACCGCGAGACGGGCACCCGCGCGCGGTCGCGCTACGCCGTCGTCATCGTCAAGGGCGCCGGTCACAACACCTTCACCGACCTCCTGCTCGTGCGGCCGGGGCTCTTTCAATACGCGATCGCGCCCGGGCGCGGCGTGGACATCACGCGGGCCGTGGTTCGCGCGCACCTCGACGGCAACCTGCTCGGGCGAAAGGGCGCGTCACTGCGGAGCATTCTCGCGCCCTACCCGGAAGCGGAAGTCGAGACGACGTCGCGCCGCCAACGCGCGACTGAAGAGCGCGCCGGCTCCCTCTCAGTCGCGTTTCAGGATCTCGATCAGCTCGGCGAGCAGCGCGTGCGCGTCGCGCGGGGACAGCGCGTCGGGGTCGGCCGCGCCGAGGCGGTCGAGGACCTCGTCGTGGCGCGGGTCGCGCGGCGGCTCGGCGAACAGCGGGAGCTGCACCGGCTCCCCCGGGCGGTGCACGAGCGAGGCCGGCCGCGGGTACTCGCGCGTGAGGCGCGCGAGGATCTCGCGGGCCCGGCCGACCACGCGGTCGGGCAGGCCGGCCAGCCGCGCCACGTGGATCCCGTACGAGCGGTCCGAGGGGCCCGGCTCGACCCGGTGCAGGAACACGATATCGTGGCCGTGCTCGCGGACCGCGATGTGGACGTTGGCCAGCCGCGGCAGCACGCCGGCCAGCTCCGTCAACTCGTGGTAGTGCGTCGCGAACAGGCCGTACGGCCGCAGGCGCTCGTCGTCGTGCAGCGCCTCGACCACGGCCCACGCCAGCGCCATCCCGTCCCACGTCGCGGTCCCGCGACCGATCTCGTCCAGGATCACGAGGCTCGCCGGCGTGGCGTTGTGCAGGATGTTGGCCGTCTCGGTCATCTCGACCATGAACGTCGACTCGCCGCCCGCGAGGTTGTCCGAGGCCCCGACGCGGCAGAACACGCGGTCGAGCAGCGCGATCCGCGCCGAGCGCGCCGGCACGAACGATCCCGCGTGCGCCATCAGCGCGATCAGCGCCACCTGCCGCAGGTACGTGCTCTTGCCGCCCATGTTCGGCCCGGTGACGACCAAAAGCCGCCGCGATTCGTCGAGCCGGCAGTCGTTCGGGACGAAGCGCCCGGGCGGGAGCAGCCGCTCGACCACCGGGTGGCGGCCGTCGACGATCTCGATCCCCTCGTCGCCGCCGATGCGCGGGCGCACGTAGCCGCGCAGCGCGGCGGTCTCGGCGAAGCCGGCCAGCGCGTCCACCTCGGCCACGGCCGCGGCCGTGCCGCGGATGCGCCCGGCGCGCTCCGCCACCGCCTGCACCAGCCGCTCGTACAGCTCGCGCTCGCGCGCCGCGAGCCGCTCCTCGGCCGAGAGGATGCGGCTCTCCAGCTCGCGCAGCTCCGGCGTGGTGAAGCGCTCGCCGCCGGCGATCGTCTGCCGGCGCTCGTACTCGGGCGGGGTGCGGTGGAGCTGCGATTTCGTGATCTCGAGGAAGTAGCCGAAGACGCGGTTGTAGCGGACCTTCAGCGTCGGGATCCCGGTGCGCTGGCGCTCGCGGGCCTCGATCTCCGCGATCAGCTTGCGCCCGCCGCGCGCCAGCTCGCGCGCCTCGTCCAGCTCGCCGTCGAAACCCTCGCGGATCACGCGCCCCTCGCCGGGCAGGCCGGCCGGCTCGTCCGCCAGCCCGCGGCGCAGGTCGGCCGCGAGGTCGTCGAGCGGGTCGAGGGCGGCGTGCAGGTCCGCCGCGCGCCCGCCGGCGAGCGCCCCCAGCGCCGCGGCGATCGCCGGCAGGGCCTCCGCCGAGCGCAGCAGCGCCAAAAGGTCGGACGGCGTGGCGCGGCCGAGCACCGCGCGGGCGAGCAGGCGCTCGAGGTCGCGCACCCCGGACAGCGCCTCGCGCAGCGACCGGCGCGCGGAAGGGGCTTCGTGGAGCGCGGCGACGAAGTCGAGCCGGGCCTCGAGCGCGCCGCGGTCGCGCAGCGGTTCCAGGAGGTAGGCCCGGACCGCGCGTGCGCCCATCGGCGTCAGCGCCTGGTCCAGCGTCTCCAGCAGCGTCGCCGCGGTGCCGCCGTCGCGCAGGTTGGCGACCAGTTCCAGGTTGCGGCGCGTGCTGGCGTCGAGCACGACGACCTTGGCCGGGTCGCCGACGCGCAGCCGGTCGAGGTGCGACGGGCGGACGCGCTGGGTGTCGGCGAGGTGCGCGAGCGCGGCGGCGGTGGCCGGCAGCGCCGGGTGGTCGTCGGGGCAGCCGAAGCCGGAGAGGGTGGCCACGCCGAGCGCTTCCAGCACGCGCTCGCGCGCCAGGGCGGCGTGGAAGCGGTCGGCGGCGATGGCGGTCGCCAAGGGGCGCCGGCCGGCGATTTCGGGCAGCAGGCGTTCCCAGTCGGCGCGGCGCTCGTCCGGGACGAGGACCTCGCGGGCCTCGTGCGCCAGCAGGATCTCGCGCAGCTCGGCCGGGTCGGCCGCGCCGCGCAGCGTCAGGCTGCCGGTCGACAGCTCGACCAGCGCGACGCCGAACGGGCCGGCGGGCGTGCCGCACAGCGCGGCGAGCACGTTCTCCGCGCCCGGCCGCAGGCGCTCGGGGTCGGTGACCGTCCCCGGGCTGAGGACGCGGATCACCTCGCGCCGGACCATCCCCTTGGCGGTCCGCGGGTCCTCCATCTGCTCGCAGATCGCCACGCGGTGCCCACGGTCGATCAGGCGCGCGACGTACTGGTCCACCGCGTGGTGCGGCACCCCGCACATCGGCGCCTCGGTCGCCGTGCCCTTGCCGCGCGCGGTGAGGGCGATCTCCAGGATCGGCGCGGCGGTCTTCGCGTCCTCGAAGAACAGCTCGTAGAAGTCGCCCATCCGGAACAGCAGCAGGGCGTCCGGGTGGCGGGACTTCGCCTCCTGCCACTGGCGGAACATCGGCGTCAGCCGCTCGGCGGCGGGGGCCGCGGCGGCGGACGGGGGGCGCTGGCCGGGACTCTGCACGAGCCGGGATTATGCCCGGGTTGACAAGGAACCGAAGCGGCCGCTATCTACGTCCCCGGCCGGCACTTGTCGTCGGCGGAGGCAAGCCGTGCAGGACGAGCCCCGGGACATCGGCACCGAGCCGGAGATCACGCCGCGCGAAGACCCGGCGCTGACGATCGCGAGCTTCAGCGACGAGGACCGGCTGCTGCTCGTCTTCGCCTACCTCGGGCCGCTGTGCCTCGTGCCGCTGCTCGGCAGCCGCGACCCGTTCGTGCGCTGGCACGCCCGGCAGGGAGCGTTCCTCGCCCTGGCCGCGGCGCTCCTGATGGCGGTGCTCAGCCCGTTCCACTGGCTGTTCTCGATGATCCCGCTGCTCGGGCGCATGTTCCGCGTGATGGAGATTTTCGTCGGCCTCGGGTACCTCGCCGTCGTGGCGATGGCGATCGAGCGCGCCGTCGTCGGCCGCCGCTTCCGCATCCCCTGGATCTCCGACCTCGCCGATCAGTAGACCCGAAGGCCACTTCTATCAAGGAAGCGTGCATCTTGTGGCGGACGGCTCGCTCTGGTGACTGAAGAGGGGGGTAGGCGGCCAGCCGGATGGACGATCATCGCTTGCGGCTGCGGCTGGCCGCCGTAGGGGCCGGCGCAGCCGGCCCGGCCATCACGGCGATGGGAGGTGCGGCGGAAATCGCCTCGGCCCGCAGAGGTATCAGTGGTGCGTGAGGTCGAGGACCTGGGGTTCGCGCTCGGCCTGGTGCGCCTCGAGGACGATGCTGTCCCACGGGCGGATGATGAGCGGCGCGTACCCGTCGGCGATCGCCCACTCGCGGATCGGCTGGTTGGTGCGCACCGCTTCCAGCAGCAGGCCGGTGAAGCGCGCCTGGGCCTCGCGCAGCTCGGGGTCCGGCAGCACCGAGGCGCGCGTTCCCTCGCCCTTCTTGCGCGGGACCTCGACCAGCCGGGCGCGGCGCACGGTCTCCCAGCCGAGCTTGGCCGCGTCGGCCAGCGCCGGGCGCAGGTCGCGGGTCGGGCCACCCGGCGCCGCGGCGGCGGAGAGCCCCCACCGCGGCAGCTCGCCGGCGCGGTCGATCGCGCCCAGCGCGTACTGCGCGAACATCCCCTCGTCGCCGCGCCCCTTGGCCGCTTGCTGCAGCAGCGGCCGCGCCTCGTCGAACTTCCCCGCCGCGACGAGCTGCCGCGCCTCGACCATCCCGCCCGGCGCGGCCGGGGCCGCCGCACCGCGCCGCGCCAGCACGGCCGACGCGCGCTGCAAGAGGCCCTGCTCGAGCTGCTCGCTCGCGTGGTCCGCGATGCGGCGCACGTACTCGGTGCGCAGGCTCCCCGGCTTGCGCTCGTCGATGTCGAGGGCGCGGCCGAAGGGTTCCAGCGCGCCCTTGCCGTCGCCGGAGTCGCGGAACAGCTTGCCGAGCCTGAACCACGCCTGCGCGTCGTCCGCCGGGACGACGAGCGTGCCGGCGCGCCAGCGCTCGACAGCCTGCTTCGCGGCCGCGGTCCCCTCCGCGTCGCGCCCGAGGTTCAGGAGCGAGTTGACGAGGTAGAAGTGCGTGTCGAGCGGCGTGCCGGGGGCCGCGGCCTCGCGCGCGAGCTTCTCCGCGGCGATGCCGTACTGCGGCTCGGGCGGCACGCGCCGGACCGCGGCGAGGCAGTAGCCGAGGCGGTAGTGCGAGGCGCCGTCGAGGGCGGACCCCGCCGCGTCGGCGGTCGAGAACGGCTCCAGCGCGGCCACGACGTCCGGGCAGTTGTTCTGCTCGTAGGCGGTGCGGGCGCGGGCGATCGCGGCGGACACGGCCGGGTCGGCCGGTTCGGCGGCCAGCGCGGCCAGGGTGGGGCAGAAGAGCGACGCGGCGAGCAGCAGCGGGAGTCGAGAGCGCACGGGCGTTGCCTCCGGCGACGTATAGAATCGCCGCGGAGCATAGTCCCAGATGATGCGAAACGCAGCGTGCCGGGCCGGGTTGCGGGGCTGGCGGGCGGTGGTCGCCGCCGCGCTCGCCGCCGTGTTGCCGACCGTCCCCGCAGCGCCTCCGGCGGAACCCGCCGCGGCACTCGCCGGGGCCCAGCAACTCCAGGATCTCGCGCGCCGGATCGAGCGCCGCTACCGCGAGCAGGGGGCGTTCCGGGCCAGCTTCCACCAGCGCTACGAGTCCACCACCTTCGGCGCCGAGGACGAGGCCCGCGGCACGATCCACGTCTCGCCCCCGGGGCGCATCCTCTGGGAGTACAGCCAGCCCAAGGGGCAGAAGGCTGTCTACGACGGCGAGAGGTGGTGGCTGCTCGTCCCCGAGGATCGCGAGGTCAAGATCAAGGACCAGGTCCCCGGCTTGTCCGACCCGCTGACCGACCTGCTCGCCGGCCGCATCGACCTCTTGAAGGTGTTCGCGGTCACCGAGTCGTCCGCGCCCCCGGCCGCGAAGGGCCGCGTGGTCCTGGAACTCGTCCCGCGCGACGTCCGCGACGACCTCGAGATGGCGTTGATCGAGGCCGACCGCGCGTCGGGCGACGTGCGGCGGCTGGAGATCGTCGATCCGCTCGGCAACCGGCTGGTCTACGACCTCGGCGCGCCGGTCGCCGAGAAGCCGCTGCCGGCCTCCGCGTTCGCGATGAAAGTCCCCGCCGGCTTCAACGTCACGCGCGAGTAACAGGCCCGCCGCGACCGGGCAAACCGCGAAGCTTGTGTGGGTTTCGAGGGGGGTGATATTCTCGCCGGCCCATGGGGATTCGCGCATTTCGCTCCGCGCGCGGGCGCTTTGCGTCCCGGGCGTGGCCGGCGCTGCGGGCCGCGCGGCTCGCCGCGCTGGCCGTGTGCATGGCCACGCTCCCCGCGGGCGCCGCGGTCGTCGAGGGGCAGATCTTCGACGAAACCGGCCAGCCGCTGGCCGGGGTCACGGTGCGGCTCGTGCACCGGACCGGCGGCGGCCTGATCCCCGCGTTCAGCGCCGACGTCCAGGAAGAGGAACTCGCGAGCGGCGTCTCGGACCGCAACGGCTTCTTCGCCGTCGAGCTGAAGCAGGAGGTCCCGCCGCGCGGCCGCCTGCTGCTGCGCTGCTTCGACAGCGCGCGCTGGGACGGCGTGCGCTACGCGCCGCCCGTGGACCACGAGATCGGGCTGGAGCTGCGGCGCGACGCGCGCGCGCTCGCGATGTGCCGCGTCGCCGACGCGCCGGGCTGGGCCGCCGTCGCCAAGGCGATCGCCAGGGCCGGCGGCGCGACGACGGCCAAGGGCCGGGTCCTGCGCTCGGCCGGGTTGCCGCAGCAGGTCGTGCCGGTCGACGGCGGCCGCACCGAGTGGCGCTACCACGGCACGACCTACGTGTTCGCGGGCGAGGAGCTGGTCGAGACCCGCGCCGAAGGCACGCCGGCGGCGCCCGCCGCGCCGGCCGCCGCACCTCCCGCGGGGGGCGCGTGACCGCACCGCGCAAGCCGGACGCCGCCCGCGGGGCCGTCTCGCCCCCGCCGCCGGCGTTCGCGGCCCTGTTCCCGCTGATCGGCGACAAGCTGGCGTCGGTCGAGCGCGAGCTGCAGACCAACTTCGGTTCGGAGTTCCACCCGATCGCGGAGGCCGGCCGCTACCTCGCCGAGGGCGGCGGCAAGCGGCTGCGCCCGGCGCTGGTCCTGCTCAGCTCGGGTCTCGTCGGCTACGAGGGGGACGAAGACGTCCTGCTCGGCGCGGTGTTCGAGCTGATCCACACCGCGACGCTGGTCCACGACGACATCATCGACGAGGCCGAGCTGCGGCGCGGCCGCGCCGCGGCGAACCAGGTCTTCGGCAACGAGTTCACCGTCCTGATCGGGGACTACCTGTACCTGCGCTCGATCAACATGGCGCTCAGGACCCGGCGCCTGCGCGTGATCGATGCCCTGGCGCTGTCCACCGAGCGGATGATCGAGGGCGAGCTGCTCGCGCACCACCTGCGGGGGCGCGAAGACGTCACCGCCGAGCAGCACATGGCCATCGTCGAGCGCAAGACGGCGTGGCTGTTCTCGGCCTGCTGCCGCAGCGCGGGGATCCTCGGCGGCGTGGCGCCGGAAACCGAAGAAGACCTGGCCGCGTTCGGGATGGAGTTCGGGATCGCGTTCCAGATCGTGGACGACCTCCTGGACGTGACCTCGGACGAGAAGACCGTGGGCAAGCCGGTCGCCTCGGACCTGCGCGAGGGCCGGCTGACGCTTCCCTGGATCGACCTCCTGGAGTGCGGCAACGCCCGCGAGCGCCAGGCCGTGCTCGACGTCTTGCGCGGCGACGGCGTCGCCGGCGACTCGTTCGAGATGCTGCGCGAGGCGCTCGCGCACCGCGGCTGCCTTGCCCGCGCGCGGCAGGTGGCCGAGCTTCACGCCTCCCGGGCGCGCGCGATCATGGAGCGCTTCGCTCCGAACGCCTATCGCGACGTGCTGCTCGACCTGCCGTCGGCGGTACTTGCGCGCGATCGCTAGCGCGAGTCGGTGTTACCATCCCACCGTGGTAGTCGGGGCCGCCGCGGGCGGCCCGACGCGCACTAGGGGGTGAGCTGGATGCTCCGCATCGAGCGGATGGAAGTCGTCGGCTTCAAGAGCTTTCCCGACCGCACCGTGATCGAGTTCCCCGACGGCATCACCGCCGTGGTGGGGCCGAACGGCTGCGGGAAGTCCAACATCGCCGACGCGATCCAGTGGGTCCTGGGCGAGCAGTCCGCCCGGGCCCTGCGCGGGCAGCGCATGGAGGACGTCATCTTCGCCGGCAGCGAGGGGCGCGGGCCGGGCGGGATGGCGGAGGTCACGCTGTCGATGGTCGCCCGCAACCAGCCGCTGCCCGACGGCAAGACCCACGTCACGCTCACGCGGCGGCTGTTCCGCACCGGCGACAGCGAGTACCTCGTGGACGGCCGGCAGGGGCGCCTGCTCGACATCCGCAACCTGCTCGAGCAGGTCCGGGCCGGCGAGCGCACGTACGCCATCATCGACCAGTCGCGGGTGGCGTCGTTCGTGATCAGCCGGCCCAAGGAACGGCGGATGTTCATCGAGGACGCCGCGGGCATCTCCGGGTACAAGCAGCGCCGCCGGCTGGCCGAGATGAAGCTCGAGGGCACGCGGGCCAACCTCCTGCGCGTCGACGACATCCTGCGCGAGGTGGAGCGCCAGCGGCGCTCGCTGCAGCGGCAGGCGGCGCTGGCCCGGCGGGCGCGCCGGCTGGAGACCGAGCTGCGCGAGCTGAAGACGCTGTGGTTCCGGCGGCGCGCGCGGGTCCTCGACGGCCGGGCGCAGGAGCTGAACGAGGTCGCCGCGGTGGCGCAGCGCGAGGCGGCCCACCTCGACCGCGAGCGCGCGCGGCTGGCGCACGCCGCGGCCGAGGCGCGCGGGGCGCTGGACGCGGCGCGCGACGAGCGCGAGCGGCTGGTCGCGCGGGCGCACCAGGCGCGGCTGGACGAGGAGCGGCTGGCGGCGGAGATCGAGGCCGCGCTGGCGCGCGCGGCGGCGCTGGAGGACGAGGCCGGCCGGCAGGAGAACGAGGGCAAGCGCCTGGCGCTCGACCGCACGCTGCGGCAGGCCGAGCGCGACTCGGTCACGCGCGACCTCTCGGAGTTGGCCGAGCGCATCGTGGCGCTCGAGCACGAAGTCGAGGCGGCGCGCCTTCGCGCCGACGGCGAGCGCGACGGCTACCGCGAGCTGCAGCAGCGCGCCGAGGCGACCGAGCGCGAGCTGTACGAGCGGATGCACGAGCGCGCCGAGGTCTTCGCGCGCCTGTCGGCGGCGCGCGAGGCGCACCAGCGCGAGGCCGACCGCGTCGCGGAGTCCGCCGCGGCCGCCGCGCGGCTCGAGGCGGCGCGCGCCGACGCCGAGCGCCAGCTCGAGGATGCGCGGCAGGCGATGGTCCGCGCCGAGCAGGAGTCGGCGCGGCTGGCCGAGGCGGTGCAGCAGGCGCGCCGGGCCGAGGACGACGCGGCGCAGCGGCTGGAGCAGGCGCGGGCCGCCGAGGCCGCGGTCGGCAACGAACTCGGCTCGCGCGAGGGCGAGAAGGCGGCGCTGGACTCGCTGGCGGTGCGGCTGGCCGGCGCCGACCCGGCGCGCGAGGTGCTGGAGCGAGCGGCCGAGCGGGATCTCGCGGCGCACGGCGTGGCGGCGGACGCCCTCGTCGTCGAGCGCGAGTTCGAGCGCGCGGCCGAGGCGTTCCTTGCCGAGCTGCTGCCGACCGTGATCGTCGAGTCGGCGCAGGACGTGCTCAAGGGCGCGGCGCTCGGCGTGCGCGGCCGCGTGCAGTTCCTGCCGCTCGACGCGGTCGGCGGCCACGATGCCGGCCCCGGGCTGCCGGACGAGCTGGCGGCCGATCCGCGCGTGCGCGGCCGGCTCGCCGCGCACGTCGCGGCGCGCGCCGGGCTCGAGGCGGTCGGCGCGCGCGTCCGCGACGCGGTGCTGGTGGACGATCTCGCGGCGGCGCTGGAGCTGCAGCGGCGCTTCCCGGGCTGGAACTACGTCACCCCCGCGGGGGACGCGGTGCTGTCGAGCGGCGTCGTCGCCGTGCACGGCGGGCCGGAGGACGGCGAGGGCCTCTTGGCCCGCACGCGGCGCCGCGAGGAGCTGGCGGCCAGCGTGGCGCAGCTCGCGGCGGCGCGTTCCGCGGCGCTGGACGAGCTGGAGCGCGCGCGGCAGGAGCACCAGGCCGGCCGCGCGGCACGCGAGGGCGCCGAGGCCGAGTTGGCCGAAGGCCGGCGCGCGCACACCAGCGCACAGATGGCGTGGGAGCAGGGCGGGCGCGAGCTGGCGCGGATCGTGCGCGAGGCGGCGCTCGTCGCCGGCGTCCACGAGGCGGCCGAGCGGGCGCGCGAGGAGGCCGCGCGGCGCGCGGCGGCGCTCGAAGCGCAGCTGCAGCAGATCGAGGGCGCGATCGCGAGCGGCCGCGAGGCGCTCGACGCCGCGCGGGCGACGGCGCACGAGCGCGAGGACACCGTGCGGCAGGCGGCGTCGGCCTTGGCCGCGCTCTCGGCGGACCTGCGCGCGCAGGAAGAGCGCCGCGCCGCGCTGGCCCGCGACGACGAGCGCCTGGCCCGCGACCTGGCGGAAATCGGCGAGCGCAGCGAGCGCGGGCTCGTCGCCGGGCGGCGCGCGGCCGACGAGGCGCAGACGCTGCGGGCGCAGGCCGATCTGCGGCGCGGTGACCTCGAGCGCGTGCGCGCCGAGCGCGCCGCCGCCGAGGCCGAGGTCGCGCGCCGCGCCGAGACGCTGTCCGCGGCGTCGGCAGCGGCGCGCGCGCTCGACGCCCGCGTCGACACCGCGGCCCAGGAGCTGGAAGACGCCCGCGCGCGGCGCGAGCAGCACGGGCTGGAACTGGAGCGGGCGCGGCTCGAACTCGAGCACATCGTCGGCGCGTGCCGCGAGGAGCTGGGCTGCCTGCCGGAAGAACTCCCGGCGGACGCCGGCAGCGCCGGGACCGCCGCCGAACTGGCCGGGGACGAGGTCCTCGCCGCGCGCGTCGCGGAGGTCCGCGACAAGCGCGACCGGCTCGGTCTCGTGAACCCGCTCGCCGAGCAGGAGTTCGACGAACTGTCGGCGCGCGCGACCGAGTTGACGGGGCAGAAAGAGGATCTCGAGAAGTCGATCGAGGAAATGAACAACTCGATCAAGAAGATGGACCGCGAGAGCCGCGAACGCTTCCTCGACGCGCTGGGCTCGATCCGGCGCCACTTCCGCGAGCAGTTCGCGATCCTGTTCCGCGGCGGGCGGGCCGACCTGATCCTCGAGGACGAGAACGACCCGCTCGAGTCGGGGATCGAGATCCTCTGCCAGCCGCCGGGCAAGAAGCTGCAGGCGGTCACGCTCCTGTCGGGCGGCGAGAAGGCGCTCGCCGCGACCGCGGTGCTGTTCGCGATCTTCAGCTACCAGGCCCCGCCGTTCTGCCTGCTCGACGAGGTCGACGCGCCGCTGGACGAGGCCAACGTCGGCCGCTTCGCCGACGCCCTGCGCACGTTCACCGACCGCACGCAGTTCATCCTCATCACGCACAACAAGCGCTCGATGGAGATGGCGGACCTGCTGTACGGCGTGACGATGCCGGAACCCGGCGTCTCGCGCCTGGTCTCGATGTCCCTGGATTAACGCAGGCATCGGCGGGACTCGCATCGCCGCGGCGGCCGGGCCGCCTGCGGCGGCCCGTAAGAAGAACCGCACGTCTGTCCGCGGCCGCGCGGAAATTGCGGGTTTCCGCGGTGTCGCGGCCTTGGCCAATTGTCTTCGCCTCGGACCGGCCTCCGGCCCCGCAGGAACTTTCGTAGTGCGCCCGCGGGGCTCTCCGCGTACTCATTAATCCGCAACTCGGATACGCGGACAGCATCCGTTCTGGCCGGTTGGCACTGGGGGAGAGCCAAGCAATCCGCGGTTGTTCGAAACGCCCCGGAAGTTCCTCGGGTTCGCCGCTCGTCGTCCCCCCCCGCCGGCTGCAGCCCCGTCGCGTGGCCCGACCCCGCGCGAGGGAGGAGGGGAAATGCCGTCGGTGCTCCACCGCGCGTGTTCCGCCGCCGTGCCCGCGTTTTTGCTTTCGCTCCTGCCCGCGACCTCTCCCGTGCTCGCGCAGTGCGACCCTGCCCCGGAACTGTGCGACGGGATCGACAACGACTGCGACGGCTCCGTGGACGAGGTGCTCGGGACGCGTTACGTCGCGCTGACCGGCTCGGACGCCGACAACCTCTGCACCGATCCCGGCACCCCGTGCCGCACGATCGGCCATGCCGTGCTCGCGGCCTGCGCCGGCGAGACGGTGTCGGTGGGCGAGGGGACGTACGTCGAGGACGTCACGATCGACCGCGCGGTGTTCGTTGACAGCTCGGGCAGCTCGCTCAACACCAAGGTACAAGGCACCGGCGCCGGGGACGTGGTGACGATCCTCGCCAGCGACGCGACGTGGAACGGCCTCGAGGTGACGGGAGCGGCGGGCGTGGCCTGCGTGCGCGTCGGCAGCCCGGCGGTGCCCGGCGTGCGCAACGTCACCGTGCAGAACGGCGCGGCCCACGGCTGCGGTGTCGGCGTGGTCTTCGATTCGACCGGCTCCGCTCCCGGCGCGGGTTGGAACCGACTGCTCGGTTTCGACGTCCACCACGCGATCGCCGACGGCTCGCCCTACGGCGGCACCGGTGTTCTCGTGCTCAACGGGAACGGCCGGCTGGAAATCAAGCTCGGCTCCTTGCGCGAGAACGACGGCGCGGCGCTCCGCGTCGAGCCGCCGGCGCCCGGCGCGTCGAACGCCACCCTCGTGCTGGTCGGCGAGAACATCTATGGCAACGGCAGCGGCGCGCTCGCAACCAGTCGCGCCGCGCTCGAGGTCTACCAGTCCTCGGACGTCCGGATCGAGGGCAACGACATCCACGACAACGTCGGCCTGCCCTCCGTGGACGACGGACGCGGCGCCGTGCTGGACCAAGTCAGCGGCGGGAACTTCTTCTGCAATCGCCTCACCGCCAACGACGGCGGGCTGGTGCTGGCCGGCGGCACGAGCGGGGTCTCGATCCTGCACAACCGCGCCTACGGGCAGACCGGGACGGCCGTGCTCGTCGGCGCGACCTCGAGCTCGAGTGTCGTGCTCAACGAGAACCTGTTCAGCGGCAACCTGGTCGCGGTCGAGAACCAGGCCGCGGCAAGCCTGGACGCGCAGCACAACTGGTGGGGCGCGGCGAGCGGGCCGTCGGGTGCGCCGGGCGGCAGCGGCGACGCGGTGGTCGGCCCCGTCGACGTCGCCAACTTCATCGCCCGCGCCGCGGCGCCGGTGCTCGTCCGCCGGCCGACCGATTCTGGCTGGGACTACCCGGTCTCGGCATGCCGCGCCAGCGTCCAGTCGGCCGTGGACACGGCCGTTTCCGGCGACCTCTTGCTGGTCGGCGAGGGCCAGTACCCGGAGCACGTGACGATTGCGGCCAAGCCGCTCGACCTCGAGGGCGTCCCCGGCGGCACCGGCTGCTCGCCGAGCGAGATCTACGGCATCCAGTCCAACGGTTCCCACCTGCCGGCGCTGCGGATCAGCGACGTCGCGAACATCAGCCTCGCGAACCTCACCCTGCGCGGCGCGGGGCACGGCACGACCTGCGGCCAGAATACCGGCGACGAGATCGGGCTCGATCTGCAGAACGTCAGCGACTCCGCCTTCTCCGGCCTGTGCCTGCGCGAGAACGGCGTCACCGAGCTGCGGCTGTACGGTGACTGCGACCGCAACGTCTTCGACAAGCTCGACATCTCGGGCATGATCCGCGACGAGGACGGCGACGACCTGTGCGGGCACCGCTCACGCGAGGCGATCCGGATCGACGGCGCGCCGGCCTGCGAGGGCGGCCCGGGCGCGATCGCCGAGGACAACCGCATCCTCGACAGCCGCACCTACCACTGCTCGAACTCCGTGCGGCTGCGCCTCACGCGCGGGACCGAGATCCGCAATAACCTGCTGCACGGTGTGCCCGCGCCGGCCTGGGGCGAGTTGGGCCTCGGCGTGTGGGTCGAGATGTCGGACGACACGCAGATCGTCGACAACCCCGACATCGGCAACCTCGGCATGAAGGAGGCGATCCGCGTCCAGGGCCGCAGCGCGGCCGCGTGCGCCACCGAGGAACTGGACAGCGAGCGCACGCTGATCAGCGGCAACACGATCACGCGCGCCGACTGGGGCATCCGCCTGTACCGCAACGCGGGCGACCCCGGCGCTCCGGTCGGCACGCAGGTCCTGTGCAACGCGATCGGGAGCAACGTGATCGACGGCGTGCCGTGGCCGGGGTGCTCCTACGGCGTGCAGACCGACCACGTCGGCACGGCGGGCCAGCCGCAGAACCTGGTCGAGCTGAACGACATCAGCGGCAACACCAACGGCCTGCGGAACCTCGCCCCGGAAACGCTCTCCGCGATCTTCAACTGGTGGGGCTCCGACACGGGGCCGGGTGGCGGCGGACCGGGCAGCGGCGACAGCGTGACCGGCGCCGTCGGCTACGCGCCGTGGCTGGACTCCTCGCCGCTGGACGACGCCGACGGCGACACGCTGACCGAGTGCGACGGCGACGCCGACGACACCGATCCGTTGGTCGGCATCCCGGCCGACCCCTGCGACGGCCTCGACAACGACGAGGACGGCACGTTCGACGAGGACTTCATCCCGCACCCGACGTGGTGCGGCGTCGGCGCCTGCGCTGCGACCGGGGTCACCACCTGCGTGGACGGCGAGGTGCAGGACACCTGCGTCGCCGGAACGCCGACGGCCGAGCTGTGCGACGGCATCGACAACGACTGCAACTCCGCGACGGCGGACGGCGCCGACGAGGGCTGGCTGGGCTCGCCGTGCGACGGTCCTGACACCGACGCCTGCAGCGAGGGCACGTACCTGTGCAGCGGCGGGGCGCAGGCCTGCAACGACACGACCGGTGACAGCATCGAGGTGTGCAACGGCCTGGACGACGACTGCGACGGCAGCATTGACGACGGTTTTGACATCGACGGCGACCTCTTCACGAGTTGCGGGGGCGACTGCGACGACAACGACCCGCAGCGCCACCCCGGCGTGGCGGAGACCTGCGACGGCGTGAACAACGATTGCGACCCGCTGACGATCGACGGCTCCGGCGAGGTGTGGTCCGGGCAGCCGTGCGACGGGCCGGACAGCGACCTGTGCACCGAGGGCGCGTACGTCTGCCGCGACGCGGCCCAGGCCTGCACCGACGAGAGCGGTTCGAGTCTCGACCTGTGCGACGGGACCGACAACGACTGCGACCCGTCGAGCGCCGACGGCAGCGAGGAGAGCTGGATCGGCCAGCCCTGCGACGGGACCGACGCCGACCTGTGCCTCGAGGGCGTCTACGCGTGCGTGGCGGGCGCGCAATCGTGCGACGACCCCAACGACGCCGACCCCGACCTGTGCGACGGCGTGAACAACGACTGCAACCCGGTGACGCTCGACGGGGCGGGCGAGACCTGGTACGCGCAGCCCTGCGACGGGCCGGACAGCGACCTCTGCACCGAAGGCGTGTTCCTCTGCACCAGCCAGGCGCAGACCTGCACCGACGACAGCGGGCCGAGCCTCGACCTGTGCGACGGGACCGACAACGACTGCGACCCGGCGAGCCCCGATGGGGCGGGCGAAGCCTGGTTCGGGCAGCCCTGCGACGGCACCGACGCCGACCTGTGCCTCGAAGGCGTCAGCGCGTGCGTGTCCGGCGCGCAGTCATGCGACGACCCGAACGACGCCGACCCCGACCTGTGCGACGGCGTGAACAACGACTGCGATCCCCTGACGCTCGACGGCACGGGCGAGAGCTGGTACGCGCAGCCGTGCGACGGGCCGGACAGCGACCTGTGCACCGAGGGCGCGTACGTCTGCCGCGACGCGGCCCAGGCCTGCACCGACGAGAGCGGTTCGAGTCTCGACCTGTGCGACGGGACCGACAACGACTGCGACCCGTCGAGCGCCGACGGCAGCGAGGAGAGCTGGATCGGCCAGCCCTGCGACGGGACCGACGCCGACCTGTGCCTCGAGGGCGTCTACGCGTGCGTGGCGGGCGCGCAATCGTGCGACGACCCCAACGACGCCGACCCCGACCTGTGCGACGGCGTGAACAACGACTGCAACCCGGTGACGCTCGACGGGGCGGGCGAGACCTGGTACGCGCAGCCCTGCGACGGGCCGGACAGCGACCTCTGCACCGAAGGCGTGTTCCTCTGCACCAGCCAGGCGCAGACCTGCACCGACGACAGCGGGCCGAGCCTCGACCTGTGCGACGGGACCGACAACGACTGCGACCCGGCGAGCCCCGATGGGGCGGGCGAAGCCTGGTTCGGGCAGCCCTGCGACGGCACCGACGCCGACCTGTGCCTCGAAGGCGTCAGCGCGTGCGTGTCCGGCGCGCAGTCATGCGACGACCCGAACGACGCCGACCCCGACCTGTGCGACGGCGTGAACAACGACTGCGATCCCCTGACGCTCGACGGCTCCGCCGAGACTTGGTACGCGCAACCGTGCGACGGTCCGGACATCGACCTGTGCATCGAGGGCGCGTTCACCTGCCAGAACCAGGCGCAGACGTGCACCGACGAGACCGGGTCGAGCCTCGACCTGTGCGACGGCGTGGACAACGACTGCAACCCGGCGAGCCCCGACGGGGCGGGGGAGTCGTGGTTCGGGCAGCCCTGCGACGGCACCGATGCCGACCTGTGCCTCGAGGGCGTGCAGGTGTGCGTCGAGGGCGCGCAGTCGTGCGACGACCCGAACGACGCCGATCCCGACCTGTGCGACGGCGTGAACAACGACTGCAACCCGGTGACCAGCGACG
>JAGOJY010000054.1 GCA_017994815.1 Acidobacteriota bacterium | reverse complement strand
CCTCGTCGGCTTCGCGAACGTCCGGCGGAGGTCTGCACCCCGCCCCACCGACTAACAACGATCTGGAGATAAGTACGTCCACGCGGTCCAGGGCGCCCGCGAAAAAACGACGTGCCGGGGCGCCCAGGAGCCTGTCCGACTCTGGGGCGGGGCCGCGCGCGTGGCGCTTCTCGGCCGGAGGGAAGGAGGGAGGCGGAGGCTGGTGTTCGGCACCGCGGACGACGAGCGACGCCGCCAGCGGCCCGCGACCGCCTTGCGCCCGCAGGGTTCCGGGCGGCGCGGGGCCGGCTGCTGGCGTTGCCGCGCCTCACCGATGGACCTGCATCGCGATCCGGGCGACGCCTTGCTTCCGGCCCCGCGGCGCCCGGAACGCGACCCCGCCCAATGCTCGGACAGGCTTCTGGACTAGCGAACCAGCGAGGCCAGCAGCGGGACCGCGCCGGCGGCCGGCCCGTCCACGATCACGGCGCTCCCGCCCTCGCGCGCGAGGAAGTGCGCGAAGCGCGGGGGCAGCAGGCGCGGACCCGGCGGGTACGCGCCGGTCCAGCTTCGCGGCTGGTGGTACAGGCCGAGCAGGTCGTTCAGCACCGCGGTCGCGACCGGGAGCGTCCCGCTGCCGCGCCCGAGGTAGACCAGCTCGCCGGTCTCGCCGCCGTCGAGCACGACGACGTTGTCCTCGCCCCGCACCCCGCCGAGGTGGCCGTCGGCGGGCGCGGCCACCGGCAGCACCGCGCCGACCGCGCCATCGGCCGTCGCGTCGAACAGCGCGGCCAGCTTCACGCGCAGCCCGAGGCGCTGGGCCTCGCGCACCAGGACCGGGTCGAGTTCCGCGATCCCCGCGACCGTCAGGCCGTCAATCGAGAACCGCAGCTCGCGCGCCCGCGAGGCCAGGATCAGCAGCTTCTGCGCGGTGTCCCAGCCCGAAACGTCCAGCTCCGGGTCGGGCTCGGTGATCTCCAGCGCGCGCGCGAACGCGATCGACGAGGCCAGCGAGTACCCCTGCTCGACGCGCTCGAGGATCACGTTGCACGTCGAGGACAGGACGGCCTGGATCCGCGACACGCCCTGGCGCGTGAGCGGGCGCTCGACCGCGTGCAGGAGCGGCCAGCCCGCCGCGATCGCGTTGTGGTACGCCACGCGCACGCCGTGGTCCAGCGCGAGCCGCTCCAGCTCGGCGCCGTGGCGCCGCACCAGCAGCTTGTTCGTCGTCACCACCGGCCGCCGCCGCCGGAGCGCCGTCTCGACCAGCTCGCGCGAGTCGGTCCCGCGCGTGACCTCGACCACCACGTCCACGTCCTCGCGGCGCACCAGCCGCGCCGGGTCGAAGCCCAGCTCGACGCGCTCGAAGACGCTGTCGAAGCGCTTGCCGGGGTCGATGTCGGCCACGGCCGCGATGTCGAAGCGCAGCCCGTACTCCGCCGCCAGTCGCTCGCGCCGCTCGTCGAGCAGGCGCAGGAACTGCGCCGCGACCTGCCCCGCGCCGAGCAGGCCCAGCCGCACCGTGCGCACCTCGCGCTGGGCCGCGCTCGGCACCGCGGCCGGCGCGCGCTCGCGGACCCGCGCCAGGATCTGCGCGAGCTGGCCCGTTTCGAGGAGGAACGCGTCGTGCCCGTGCGGCGAGCGGATCTCGGCGTAGTCCACCGGCTTGCCGAGGTGGTTCAGGATGTCGGCGCCGAGGTGGACCTCGGCCGGCGGGTAGAGGTGGTCGCTGCTGATCCCGACCACCACCGTGCGGCACCGCACCTTGTCCAGCGCCGCGATGAACCCGTGGCGCCGCTCGCCCACGTCGTGCAGGTCCATCGCCCGGCTGAACAGGATGTACGTGTAGGGGTCGAAGCGCTTGACGATCCGCTTGCCGTGGTGGCGCAGCCACGACTCGATGTTGAACATCCCGCGCTCGCGCAGCACCGCGCCGGGCGGGGCGAACCACTCGCGGCCGAACTTCTCGTCCAGCCCGACCGGCGCGCGGTAGCTGAGCATCCCGACGCCGCGGGCCATCATCTGGCCCCAGCGCGCGAACTGGTCGATGCCGGTCAGGTCCAGCTCGATACCGCGGCGCTGGAGCCAGTTGAGGCCGATCTGGTACGGCGAGGTGCGCAGCGGCGCGGCGACGACGACGGCCAGTTCCAACGCGTCACCGCCCTCGATCGCCCACTCCCAGGCGACCATTCCGCCCATGCTCGGCCCGATCACCATCCGCAGGCGCTCGATGCCGAGCTGGCGCACGAACAGCCGCTGGACCTGCATCATGTCGAACGGCGTGAGCAGCGGGAAGTCCTCGAGGTACGGGCCGCCGGCCGGTCCATGGAAGCGCGGCCCGGTCGTGCCGTAGCACCCGCCGAGCAGGTTCGGGCAGACGACGAAGAACTGGTCGGTGTCGATCGCGCGGCCCGGCCCGACCAGCTCCTGCCACCAGCCCTGCGGCAGCGCGCCGTCGAGCGCCGTGGCGTGCGTGTCGCTCGCCAGCGGGTGCACGATGAGCACGGCGTTGTCGCGCGCGGCGTTCAGCTCGCCCCAGCTCTGGTACGCGACCTGGACCTGCGGCAGGTGCCCGCCGTGCCGCGCCGTGAACCCCGCCGGGCCGAGGTCGAGGTGCACGACCTCGGCCAGCTGGTTGCCCGGGGAGTCCCACCACAGCTGGCGCTGGTCGTCCATCGCGCTCCCGCGCTCAGCGCGTGTACGCCTGCCGCTTGCGCACGAGGTGCACGGTCCCGACGCCGAGCACGGCGATCCAGAAGACGAGGCCCGCCACCGCGACCGCGAGCGCGCCCGGGGGAACCTCCATCCGCAGGAGGTCCCACACCGTCGCGGTCTTCGGCAACGCGTGCTGGTTCTTGCGCACCTCGAGCGCGAAGTTGAGCGCGTCGCGGACCCGCGAGCCGGGCCACGCCGCGAGCAGCGCGAACGCGAGCCCGCCCCAGCCGGCCACGAGGAACAGCGGCAGCGCCAGGCGGCGCCGGGAGAAGACCGCCCACGCCGCGGCGACGAGCAGCAGGCCCAGCGACGCGACCGCGAGCGCGACCGGCAGCCGGCTCAGCGGCCACACGCGGTTGAAGAACGGCAGCGGCGGCAGCGAGCGCGCCGCGGCGGGGACGACCAGCGCGACGAGCGTGGTCAGCACGAGCACGGCGCCCACGATCGCGACGACCAGCGCGACGAACCTGGCGATCGACATGTCCCCTCGCCCCCGCGGCGACGTCCGGACGGCTACGAGAACTTCTCCGACCAGACGCGGTCCTCGAGCCGCTGGATGATGTCCTCGGCGATCAGGTCCGCGTCGCGCCCGAGCGGCTCGACCACGACGTCGGCCCTCTCGTACTCCGGCCGGCGCATGTCGTACAGCGTCGCGAAGCGCTCGTTGTTCGGGTCGTCGGGGCGCAGCATCCCGCGCTCGAGCGCCCCTTTCAGGCACTCCTCGAGCGTGCTGTCCACGAACACCGAGATCCCCGCGAGCTGCATCGTGCGGCGGTTGCCGCGGTCGACGAAGGTGTTGGGGCCGGTGACCACGACCGACGGCGGCCCGGTGGACGCCGTGACGACGGCCCGCCGCTCCCGCTGGCGGTAGCCGCTCTCGCCCTCGCTGCGGAAGACCTCCTGGATCGGGGCGCGCGCCGCCGCCTCGACGAGCTGATCGGTGTCAAACACCGGCCGGTTCAACCGCTGCGCCAGCGCCTTGCCGATCTCGCTGTTCGGGCAACCCGCGAAGCCCACCAGGAAGATCCTGTCAGGAATCATGCTCCCTCACCTCCGTGCGATGCCGCGGTCGCCTGTCCCCCGGCGTGATCCTGGCCCGCCTCGACCCAGCCCCGCTCCCCCGCCCGAACCGCGAACGGCAGCCGGTTCTCCTCCGGGGTGCGGGGGCAGACGTATCCGTCCCGGCCGTAGGCGCAGAGCGGGTGGTAGGCCCGGTTGAAGTCGAGAACATACCAGCCGTCCGCCCCGCCCGCGAGGTCCACGTAGCGCCCCGCGCCGTAGGTCTCGACGGCCGAGGTCTGGTCGAGGAACGGCAGGAACAGCGACTGCCACTGCTCCGGCGAGGCGCCGGGATCGCGCAGCTGGTAGACCTGCAGCCGGTGGCGCGCCCCGCCGTGCTCGAACTCGACGTAGCCCGCCTTCACGGCCGGGCGGACCTGGCCGGAGGTCGTGACCATCTTGAGCGGGACCGGCTCGGGGTAGCGCCGCAGCTTGACCGCGAAGCGCAGCGCCGGGTCGTGCCGGTAGTACTGCAGCCCCTGGAAAGCGGCCCGGTGCGCCTCCGGGATCGGCGAGTCCGGGTCGGTCCGCAGCTCGCGGTCCTTCGCCGCGCGCTCGGCCTCGACCTCGGCCTCGGTGGCGAGGGCGAGACCGGGCGGCGGCGTCTCCTCCTGCTCGCGCCGGGCGCACCCGGCGACGGCCAGCGCGAGGCCGGCGAGCAGGCAGAGGCTCGGGAACGTTTTGTGCATCTTCAACTCCGGACGAAATTAGACGAACTAAAACGAACACTACGCATGGCCGGCGTTAACTCGTGGCCGGACCTCGATTTGCCACCCCGGGCACGCGCCGCTACGATCCAAGAAGCCCGTTCAGCGCATCCACCAGCGAGAGATTTCACCGTGAAGAGCCACTGGCCGCGGCGGGTTCCGGGGTCTTTCACTGCCCTGCTCGCCAGCATGTCGTTCGTTTGTTTCGCCGCCCAGAATGCCACGAAGCCCCGACAACTGCCGGACCCGGACCTCGAGACCGCGAACGAGGCCGACTTGCCGGAGGTGACCCGGCTGATCCTCGCGCCCGCCCGCGGGCCGGCCGGCCATCCGGGCGACGCGCAGGCCTTGGTCGCGGCCGACGCGCGCGCTTCGGCGGAAGCCGTGGAGGCCCTCGGCGCCGGCTGGCGGCTCGAGCGCCGCGGCGGCGCCGATGGGGCCGTCGTGCTCCGCGGGCCGGCCGCGCCGGGGATCGAGCCGAAGGCCGAGGCCGTGCGCCGGCTGCTCGCGCGGCTGCCGAGCCTGTTCCCGGCCGGCGCGGGCGAGGAACGCCTGCGCGCGGTGGACGCGGCGGGCGAGCGGCGCGACCTGGTGCGGCTGCGCCAGGTCGAGTCGGGCGCGATGGTCCAGGGCGCCGAGGTGCTCGCCCACTTCGACGAGGGCGGGCGGCTGATGTCGATCACGTCGACCTACCGCCCGGACCTCGCGCCGGCCAACCGGCGCGAGGTCGCCGAGGCCGACGCCGTCGCCACCGCCGCAGCCGACCTCGAGGCCGCGGTGCCCGGCATCGAGCGCCTCGGCGAGCCGTTGGCCGAAGCCTGGGTCTGGCCGATCGCGGGCCAGCCGACGCACGTCTGGCTCGTGATGCAGGCCACGGCCAGCCCGCGCGGCTACTACGTCACGCTCGTCGACGCCCAGACCGGCGCGGTGCTCTCGCGCGAGGACAAGTCGCAGCACGGCACCCGCAGCGGCCGCGGCTCGGTGTTCCGGCGCAACTCGGACTACCCGAACCGCGCGCGCACGGCCAAGCTGCCGAACCTCCTCGACGCCTCGGAGAACCCGGACGGCTTCCTCGAGGGCGAGCGGTTCCACGTCATCGACGACAACCGCGCGCGCGCCGCGTCCACCGATTTCGATTTCCGCTACGACCCGGCGAGCCAGGGAGAGCTGTTCGACCAGGTCAACCCGTACTACCACTTCGAGCGGGCGCGGACGCAGTTCGCCAAGACCTTCCGGGTGCAGAACCTGCCGCACTTCGACAGCGGGGCCTCGCTCCCGGTCGTCGTCAACGACCACACCATGTGCAACGCGTTCTACAGCCCGAACCTGTTGGGCGACGGCGTGCCCGGGTTCGCCTTCGGCGACCAGGCGCCGTGCGTCGATCCCGGGCGCGACGCCGACGTGATCTACCACGAATACGCCCACGGTGTCGTGGACTGGAAGGGCGTGCCGCTGATCTTCGGGCCCGTGAACGGCTACCAGCGCGCCTTGGGCGAGGCGTTCTCGGACTACTTCGCGGCCGGCTTCGACAAGGACCCGGTGGTCGGCGAGGTGTTCCTCGAAAGCGACACGCGGACGCTGGACAACCACTGGATCTACCCCGACGACGTCCCGTGCAGCAACAACCAGCGCGAGGAGCACTGCACCGGGCTGATCTACGGCGGGTTCCTCTGGGACCTGCGCTCCAAGCTCAAGAACAAGGCCGACCGGCTGGCGTTCCAGTCGCTGGACTACCTCGCCGACCTCGGCGGTGGCGGCCAGACCGCCGGCATCGACTTCCCCGAGGCCGCGCTGGCGCTGATCGACGCCGACGAGGACCTCAACGGCAGCCGCGCGTACCGCGACATCTACGCCGCGGCCGTCTCGCGCGGGCTGTTCGGCACCCGCGTGTACGGCGGTGACGACGCCGTCATCGCCGCCTTCGAGTACCAGGGCAAGGGCAAGTACACCGGCCTCGGCGAGCTGCACAAGAGCGGGCAGAAGGTGCCGTTCTTCTTCCGTGCCGAGCCGGGCCGGACGATGACCGTGCGCGTCGTCGGCAAGGGCGGCGTCAGCCCGACGTTCGTGTTCGGGAACTGGAACGGCGGCGACGCCGGCGGGCCGATCACGCCGATCTCCGGCCCCGACACCGAGTCCGGCAACCGCGCGACGCTGAAGACCGAGCTGCCCGACGTGCCCGGCTTCTACGTCATCGAGGTCGCGGACCGCGGCTCCGCGACCGGTCCCTTCAAGATCCTCATCGCCGTCAAGTGACGCGCCGTGGGGCCGCCGACAGGCGGTCCGCACCGGCGCGACGACGCGGTGCCGGGCCGGCTGCGCCGGCCCCTACGGCGGCCAGCCGCAGCCGCAAGCGATGATCGTCCATCCGGCTGGCCGCCTACCCCCCTCTTCAGTCACCAGAGCGAGCCGTCCGCCACAAGATGCACGCTTTCCTGATAGAAGTGGCCTTTGAAGATCCTACGGGATGAGCGTCAGTACCACGAAGCCGCGCGCGGCGTCCTTGCCGACGAACAGCGTCTGGTCCGTTCCCTCGGCGAGGTAGAAGTACGCCTGGCCGTCGCCGAGCACGCCGTCGTGGTACGGGAACAGCCCGCCCGCGAGCCGCGGCAGCGGCTGCGCGGGGTTCGTCCCGCGCAGGATCGCCACCCCTTCCAGCACCGTGTAGCGCGCGCGCATCGGCACGTCGTGGAACGTCTCGGCGCCGCGCGTCGTCCAGCGGACCGTCAGCGAGTCCACCAGCGCGTCGCCCGGCCCGCCGAACCCGAACGTCTGCACCGACGAGGAGCGCGACATCTGGTAGCCGTGGTTGCCGTTGATCTCGCGGATCTGGCTGACGTTGTTGTTCACGGCCGTGATCCGCACGCCGACGCCGGAGGAGTTGGACCCGCCGAGTCCCTTGCCGCGGACGCCGACCTGCACCCAGTCCTTCGTGTTGCCGCCGTCGTTGCGCAACAGGTGCGGCAGGCTCGGCTGCCCGGTCGGCGCGTTCGCCCCGTACGTCACGAGGTCGAGGTCGCCGTCCTGGTCGTAATCGCACCACGAGGCCGAGTAGTCGTGGTACAGCCCGAAGTTGAAGCCGTGGCTGTTCGTCGTCGCGGTGAAGGTCCGGTCCCCGTCGTTGGAGTACAGCGTCGAGCGGTTGCGCACGCTGGTGTCGTAGATGTGCGTCACGTAGATGTCGAGATCGCCGTCGTTGTCGTAGTCGCCCCAGGCCGGCGAGGTTTCGCACCAGTCCGGCTGCTGCAGCGGGTCGTACGGCTTCATCCCCGAGCTCGGCCGCCAGTCGCTGAAGCGGTAGGCATTGGCGCCGCCCGGCCCCGCGCTGGCGTACAGCAACGAGATGTCGTGCCCGGCGCTCAGGTAGTAGATACCGTGCGCGAGGTCGGCGACGTAGACGTCCATGTCGCCGTCGTTGTCGAAGTCGGCCCAGTCCACCCCCAGCGTGTGACCCCAGTCGCCCGGCGTGCCGTCGTCCTCCTCGCCGTCGCAGTTCTTCTTCGAGGTCGAACAGACCTCCTCGAAGGTGCCGTCGCCCTTGTTCTCCCACATCACGTTCGGGTCGAGGCGGTAGTTGCCGACGTACAGGTCGAGCCAGCCGTCGTTGTTGTAGTCCACCCACTGCGAGGCGCGCGCGCACAGCCCGCTGCGGCACGAGTCCGCCGGGTACGGCGCGCAGTCGGCGTCCGACTGGCACGGCGTGTGCGCGATGTAGCAGTAGCTGCCGGACATGTTGCGCTCGATCTGCTCCAGGCCCAGCGTGCCGTACACGTTCTGGAACTTGTTGTTGCGCAGGTTGTGCCACAGCCGGTCGGGCGTGCAGTCGGCGCAGATCGAGCCGACGCAGTTGCGCTCGTAGGCCCCGACGAAGAAGTCGAGGTAGCCGTCGGCGTCGTAGTCGCCCGGCGCGATCGTCACCGAGTTCCCGGCGTCGCCGTAGTCGTTCGGGTCGCCGTTGCCGTCGGCGTCCGAGATGTCGCTGTAGCGGCAGGTGCCGTCGTTCAGGTACAGCCGCTCGTTGTCCCCGCCGGCCACGCCGAAGATGTCGAGGTCCCCGTCGTTGTCGATGTCGAACCACTGCGCGCCGCCGATCGGCCCGGCGGCGAGGTCGCCGGTGTCGGCCTTGAGCGTGAACGTGAACGCCGGCGGCCCGCCGTTGATGTAGATGCTCTTCGCGCCGACGAGGAGGTCGTCGTCGCCGTCGCCGTCGCAGTCGCCCCACGAGTAGTGCGACATGCCCAGACCGCCGGGGAAAACCTGCGCGGTGACGTCGGTGAACGTGACCTGGGCCGCCGCGGCGCCGCAACCGGCGACGAGCAGCGCGAGCAGCCCCGCGACGCGGATGACGGACATGGCGACCCCTCCCGGCTTGCGGCCGATCGGCAGTCAGATACGCCGAAACCGGGACCGCGGCCATCCGCGCCGGCACTTACCTCGGCGCACGCGGCGGTTGCGCGAGGAGCAGCCTCAGTCCCGGCCCCGCGCGCGGGCCAGCGCGCCGAGCGCCAGCCCGGCCGCGGCCACGCCGGCCGCCGCGGCGATCCAGCCGCGGTTCCGCGTCAGCCACAGGTAGCCGCTGCTCGCGCGCGAGCGCTCGTCGAACACGCCGTGCGCGCCGTGGTCGCCGGGCAGCGGTTCCCACAGGTTGTCCGGGCGCGCCTCGGCCGGCTCGTCGGTCTGCTGCGCGTCGTACCCCACGCGCGCGAGGAAGCGGTCGAGCAGCCCGGGCGCGATCTTGTCGCCGACGATCGCCTTGGCCACCGGCCACGCCAGCCACAGCTCGCGCCGGCGGCTGTGCGCCGCGAAGACAATCCCGCGCGCGGCGACCTCGGGCTGGAAGATCGGCGGCACCGGCTGCGCCTTGCGCGGCAGCCGGCTGCGGACCCAGCGGAACTGCGGGGTGTTCAGCGCCGGCAGGTGCACCTCGGTCACGTGGACGTTGCTCTTGTCGTGGAGCAGCTCGCAGCGCAGCGACTCGGTGAAACCGGCGATCGCGTGCTTGGCCGCGCAGTACGCCGACTGCAGCGGGATGCTGCGGTAGGCCAGCGCCGAGCCGACCTGCACGATCGTCCCGCGGTCGCGCGGCAGCATCCGCCGCAGCGCGGCCAGCGTGCCGTGCACGTAGCCGAGGTACGTGACCTCGGTCACGCGCCGGTACTCCTCGACGCTCATCTCCTTGACCGGCGAGAAGACCGAGACCATCGCGTTGTTGACCCAGACGTCGATCGGGCCGAAGCGCTCCTCGACCGCGGCCGCCGCGGCCTCGACCCGCCCGGCGTCCGCGACGTCGGTCGGCAGCACCAGCGCCTCGCCGCCTTCCTCCTCGACCTCGCGCCGCGCGCCTTCCAGACCGTCCACCCCGCGCGCGAGCAGGCCGACCCGCGCGCCGCGGCGCCCGAACTCCCGCGCGGTGGCGCGCCCCACTCCGGCCGAGGCGCCCGTGATCACGACCACCTCGCGCCGGTGCCCGTTCGTGTTGCCAGCCATGGATGACCCTGCGCCGCCCCGCGGCGCCGACATGCAAATGCCCGGTCGGCGGGACCACGACCGGCCGATACGGTGAGCTCCCGATACACTGGCACGAATGAGCGCGATGCGCGAGCGGGCGGCGTCGCCGGAGTACGACGCGATCGTCGTCGGCTCGGGTCCCAACGGCCTGGCGGCCTCCGTTCGGCTCGCGCGCTCCGGCTACTCGGTCCTGGTCTGCGAGCGCAACCCGACGGTCGGCGGCGGCTGCACCACCACCGAGCTGACGCTCCCCGGCTTCCGCCACGACGTCTGCTCGGCGGTGCACCCGCTCGGCGCCGGCTCGCCGTTCTTCCGCGAGCTGCCGCTGGCCGAGCACGGCCTGCACTGGCTGCACTCGGAGGCGCCGCTGGCGCATCCGCTCGCCGACGGCCGGCCGATCTTCCTCGAGCGCGACGTGGACGGGACCGCGCGGCAGTTCGACCGCGACGCGGCGGCCTGGCGCGGCCTGATGGGGCCGTTGGTGGAAGCCTGGGACAACCTCGGCCCGCAGATCCTCGGGCCGTTGCGCATCCCGCGGAACCCCGTGACGCTCGCCCGCTTCGGCCTGCGCGCGCTGCGCTCGGCCAAGGGCCTGGCCGAGTCGTGGTTCGACGGCCAGGGGGCGCGCTCGCTGTTCGCCGGCATGGCCGGGCACGCGCTGCTGCCGCTCGACCGCTCGCCCTCCGCGGCGTTCGGCCTGGTGCTGGGGCTGGCGGGCCACGTGATCGGCTGGCCGATCCCGCGCGGCGGCGCGCAGCGGCTGACCGACGCCCTCGCCTCGCTGCTGCTGGCCCACGGCGGGGAGATCCTGACCGGCGCCGAGGTCCTCTCGCTGGACGAGCTGCCGCGATCGCGCGTGGTCCTGCTCGACCTGACGCCCCGGCGCGTGCTGGCGGTCGCGGGGGAGCGGCTCCCGACCGGCTATCGCCGGCGCCTCGAGCGGTACCGCTACGGGCCCGGCGTGTTCAAGGTGGACTACGCGCTGGACGGCCCGATCCCGTGGCGCAACCCGGAGTGCACGCGCGCGGTGACCGTGCACCTCGGCGGGACGGCCGAGGAGATCTACGCCGGCGAGGAAGCGGTCGGCCGCGGGGAGGTCCCGCGCCGGCCGCTCGTGCTGCTGACGCAGCCGACGCTGGTCGATCCCTCGCGCGCCCCGGCCGGCAAGCACGTGGCGTGGACCTACTGCCACGTCCCGGCCGGCTGCCCGGTGGACATGACCGGGTCGATCGAGGACCAGCTCGAGCGCTACGCGCCCGGCTTCCGCGACCGCGTTCTCGCGCGCAGCCGCATGGGGCCCGCGGCGTACGAGGCCCACAACCCCAACATGGTCGGCGGCGACATCACCGGCGGCACGCAGGATCTCGGGCAGCTCCTGACGCGGCCCGTGGCCCGGCTGAACCCGTATTCCACGCCGTTTTCCGGGCTTTTCCTCTGCTCTTCGGCGACCCCGCCCGGCGGCGCGGTGCACGGCATGTGCGGCTACTTCGCCGCGCTCGCCGCCGAGCGCGCCCTGGCCCGCGGCGTCGCGATCGGCCGCTAAGTACCCCGTTTCGGATCTCCGCTCGCACTCGGCCGCCGCTGCATCGCGCCCGGCTGCGTTGCTCGGCCTTGGCGTACGGTCAGACACCGAGGCGTTTTCGCCGGGCAAAACGGCCGGATTCGCGCCGCCCACCGGAGCCGTCCCGCCGCGCGTCGCGCTCTCGCGTGCCGCGCGCACGGGACGCGCGCCGCGCGCGGGATGAAAAAACCGCAGATTCCCGCTGTTTTCTTCGCACAAGCGCGACGAGCCGTTGTAGACTCTCGCGCGGACGTCAGGGCCCACCAACCGTAAGGGGGAAACGCAGAATGGCAAAAACCACGAAAAAGAAGGCATTCAAGGCCACCCCGGCAGCCAAGCGTCGCTCGCGCGCGGACGTCGTGAAGCAGGTCGCGACGGCGACGGACCTCAAGACCGGGAAGGTGCGCGAGGTCTTCGACGTGCTGACCTCGATCATGACCGCCGACCTGGGCAAGAAGGGGTGCGGTGAGTTCAACTTCAACGGCCTGATGAAGCTCAGGACCGTGAACAAGCCCGCGAGCCCGGCGCGCAAGGGCCGGAATCCCTTCACCGGCGAGGAGATCACGATCAAGGCGAAGCCCGCGAGCCGCAAGGTCCGGGTCCGCGCCCTGCGCGGCCTGAACGACATGATCTAGTAGCGCCGCGAGCACCTGAAGGACTCGGGCCGGCGGTCACATCCGGCCGGCGATGCGTGGTCGAGAGACCGCTGGTTCGCCGTGTCGGAGGTATCCGCCGGCCGATTGCTGTCCCGGCACCGCCCGGCCGTCGTGCAGTTCCCGGGAACCCCGCGAAGACCCGCCCGCCTCTTACCTGCGTGGCGTCATCCGTGAAGCGGCCCGGCGGGACAGCGGTTGAGTGCGGGTGCCCGTCGCTGCGGCCGTGCGCCCGCGGCTGCCGGTGAGCGGGCGGAAAGCCGCGCGCCCTGGTCAGGAACCCGGCGTTCGGCGCCGCCACTCCGTCCCGACCGGGCCGAGCGCCCCGGGGCGTCTGTTGCGCGCGCGCCAGGCAGAAGAACGCCTGGCCCGGCCGCGGGACGGTCGCGTCGGCCGAGATCGTGTCGGGGCCGTCGGTCGACTCCACGCAGACCCGCGCGCCGAAGTCCGCGGCCGACCCGCAGCGCAGCTCGTCGTAGCACGGCGCGGAGCCGGCGCCCCCCGGGTCGGCGGGCGCTTCCCAGCCCAGGTTCGACGGGTCGGCGAACCCCCGCGCCACGACCCCGCCCGGCACGCCCCACGCCGCCGCGTCGCGTCGGTGCATCCCGCGCGGTGCGCAGCTTCGTCTCGCTGAGATTGTCCCCGGCGAGCGCGATCCACGACGTACTCCGGAAGAGCGGATTGCCCGACAGGACGCGCACGGGGTCCCGCCGGCGAGCCTGGCGATGGCTTCGTCGATGTCCGCGGTGCTTCCCGGCGCCGGGGGCACCTGCCGGGACGAGTGCCGCGCGCCCGGTCCCGGTGCCGTCGAACGGCGCTCCGAGCGGCTTTCCGCGGGGGCGGCGATCGTGAAGTCCTGCTCGAGCCCGCGCTCGTCGTTGACGCACCACTCGATCGACCCCCCGCGGTCGAGCTCGACGCGGTTGCCGTCCGCCCGGACCGTGGCCGCCGGCACGCCGGCCAGCTCCAGCGTCGCCTCCCAGCCCGGCTGGGCGGCGCGCGGTTCCAGCCGGACCCGGCGCCCGAAGTGCGTGCGGAACCCGTGCGCCCGGTTCGGCGCCTGCCACCCGCCGTTGCGGGGGGACGCCTCGTATTCGGCCCGCCGGGGCCGGGCAGCGCATCCGCCGGAACCGCGGCCGCGGCCAGAGACGAGGATGACGAGACAGGCGATCTGGCCGCATGGGGGCTGCCTCCGGGTTGGCGCTCACCTTCTCAATCGCAAACCGGCGCGCGAACCCCCCAAACCGCCAGCGCCGAGCCTCGCGCCACGCCCGCGAGGTTCCTCGGCGCTGACTGACAAATATTCAGGTTAGGTCGCCTTGCGTCCGACAAAAAATTTGACCCGGTTCACGCCCGCGGGCGTATGATCCGCGCGTTTTTCTCGACACGGCCCAACCAAAAAGAGGAGGAACGATGAGGATGCCCGGCCGCCAGTTTGTCCGGATTGCTGTTGCAGCGTTCGTGTGCCTGTCCCTCGTCTCGCCGGCGGCGCTGGCGAAGACGATCCACTTCGGCAAGTCGAGCGGAAAGCCGACCGGCCACGTTTTTGCCGCCGATGCGACGACGCGCGGCGGGTTCGGTGACCCCGAGAACATCTTCGCCGCGTCGATCGCGGCGTTCCGCGGACACATCTACGCCGGGACGTTCAACGTCGGCGTCAACGGGGCGCAGCTGTTCGAGCGTTCCGGCGCCGGCTGGCAGCCGGTCGGCGAGCGCGGGTTCGGCAACCCCGACAACACAGCCATCGAACACCTGTTCGCCTTCCACGGCCGCCTCTACGCCGGGGTGGCCAACTTCGCCGCGGGCGGCGCGATCTGGCGCTCGGCCGACGGCGAGAACTGGGAGCCGGTCGCGCAGGGCGGCTTCGGGGAGCCGATCAACACCGAGATGTTCCAGTTCGCCGAATTCCACGGGAAGCTCTACGTGCAGACCACGACCTACGATTCCGGCGAGGGGTTCCAGGTCTGGACCAGCGAGAGCGGCGATCCCGGCAGCTGGGAGAAGGTCGTCACGAACGGCTTCGACAGCGCGGACAACCAGGCCGGCGCGTTCGCCGTGTTCGGCGACCGGCTGTTCGCCGGCACGTGGAACCCGGTCACGGGGGCGCAGGTCTACGCGACGGCCGACGGCACGAACTGGACGCCGGTCGAGAGCGGGGGTTTCGGCAGCCCGCTGAACCAGGGGATCAACGCGCTGGAGGCGTTCCAGGGCGCCCTCTACGCGGCGACCGAGGGGCCGGACCGCAGCGTCGGCGAGCAGGGGGCCGAGGTCTGGCGCTGCCGCGCCTGCGACGGCAGCGACTGGCAGCGCGTGGTCGAGAACGGGTTCGGCAACCCCTCGACCTACGAGCTGGGCGGGCTGGAGACGGTCGCCGGCGCGCTGGTGTACGTGGTCGGCAACACCGAGACCGGCCTCGAGGTCTGGGCGACGCTGGACGGCACGCGCTGGGCCCAGGTCGACTCCGCCGGGCTCGGCGACGCGGACAACTGGGGCACGTTCCTCGACAACTCGATCGCGGCGATCGGCGGCCGGCTTTACATCGGCACGTGGAACGAGATCGACGGCGGGTCGGTCTACCGCTCGCGCCTGCGCGTCTCCCGCCGCTAGGCCGCACGTCCGGCTCGAGCCGGTGCCGGCCGGCACCGGCTCGAGGGTCCTCCCCGTCGCCCGCTCACGGGCACGGCGAGTAGTTGCTCCGTTCCGCGCTGGTCCCGTACCCCATCGTGCCCTCGGACCCGCCCGCATCTTCCGCGGTGACGATGTAGCTCCGCCCGGTGCCCGGCGCCGGCGTCGCGGCGTCGGCGAACTGCGTGTCGGACCGGTTCGGGTCGAGCACGTCCTGGCAGGAACCGTAGTTCTGGTACGACAGCGTCGCCGGCGTGCCGACGTAGAGGTGGTACTGGACCGCGGTGGGCACCGGGTCCCACAGCATCGTGGTCGGGGCGGAGAACCGCACGTTGAGCACCTCGCCGGGGGTGAGCGGGTTCACCCGCTCGTACGCCCCGCAGTCGTTGCGCGCGGAGCCGTCCCCGTCGTGGTCGACCAGGCGCGGGCCGCCGTCGAGGTCCGAGGGCGGGTTGCCGTCGTACAGCGCCGGATCCGGGCCGTGGTCGAGGCACGGCGAACTCGCGCCCAGCCGACCCTCGGCGTCGAGTTGCGGGTCCGCGGACAGGTTCTGGTTGACCGCGGAGCAGTTCGGGCTGCCGACGGCGGACCACGAGACCGCCCCGCAGGCGACGTTCACCAGGTCGAGGGCCGAGTTGCCGTAGACCACCGAGCGGTCCAGCGTGACCGTGCCCCCCTGCGTGTTGTCGATGCCGGAGCCGGTGTTGTTGGCGATCGTCGCGTAGCGGATCGTCGCCGTCCCGCCGCCGACCAGGCGCACGCCGTCGGAACCGCCGAGGCCGTCGAGGATCGTCACGTTCGTGGCCTGCGCCGTCCCCGCGACGAGCAGCCCGGCGTTCGACTGTCCGCGCATCGTCGTCCGGGTGACGGCGACCGTCGCGCCGGCCGCGACGTCGACGCCGGTCTGGACCGTGTCGTCAAAGGTGCTGCGCGTCAGCGCGTGGCTGCCGGCATCGATGTCGAGCCCCGCACCGGCGATCGACTCGAAGCCCATGTCGCGCACGTCGGTGTCGACCTGGGCCTTGATCCCCTGCGCCCCGCTCAGCACCAGGTTGTTGAACAGCACCGGCACGGTGCCGACCTTGTTCAGCACCAGGAACGCCGGCCCCGCCCCGCCGTCGATGCGGGCCGGGCCGGGATTCGACGCGCCGGGGATCCCGACGAACGAGAAGACCTGCAGCCGGTCCACCCGGACCGACTCGTGGTACGGCGGCGTCAGCCCGGGGCAGATCTCGATCCGCGTCCCGGACTGGAACGCCGCGTCCACGGCGTCCTGCACGACGGCGAAGTCGGGATCGTCGAGCGGGTCGGTCGAGACGCGCAGCACCGGGTTGGAATCGCAGGCGTCCCCCACGGCATCGCCGTCGGCGTCCTTCTGCGAGGGGTTGCTGACCAGCGGGCAGTTGTCGTCGCAGTCGGTCGTCTGCCCGCCGGTGCACGGATCGACCACCCCGTCGCCGTCGTCGAGCGGCGTCGGATCGCCGTCGTCGGCCGGCTCGCTGCGCCACGGGCTGAACAACACGCCGTCGCTGATCTTGGACCCGCTGCCGCCGGGCGTGGCCGTGTTGCACCCGCTGACCGGCGGCGCGCCCGAGGGCCCGTCCACGGCGCCCCACCAGTTGTTGCGCGCGTCCACGCACGTCGAGGCGGGAGAGAGGTTCTGCACGGCGAACGTCGTGCCGACCAGGCTGCTGTTGCGGACCACCGGCGCGACCGCGCTGGCGCGCAGGCCGATCCCGCAGTTGCGGAACGTCAGGCCGGTGAGCATCTGCTCGAAGACGGCGCCGGACTTCAGGTCGAAGCCGACGTTGGCGCGGTTGACCACCACATCCTCGACCGGGCCGAGCGTGGCGCTCGCCTCCAGGCCGGTGCCGACCCAGCTCGCCTGCACGTGGCGCAGCGTCGCCCGCCCGCCGGTCCGGACCAGGATCCCGTTCCAGTCGGCCACGTTCGGCACCGGCTGGGCGCTGGTCAGGTTGATCGTCCAGGCGCCGCCGCCGACGGTGCCGTCGGCGACCAGCTCGCCGGGCGTCGCGGCGGTGCCGCCGCCGACGTACAGCCGGCGCCCGGAGGCAAAGCGCAGGGTGACGCCCGGCTCGAGCGTCAGGACCGCGGGGTTGCCGGCCGTGCCGTGGATGAAGAGGTCGCCGGTCGGGTGGTACGGGCCCGGTTCCGGCCCCCAGCTCGCCGGGACGGCGACGGCGCCGGCGAGGTCCGCGAGCACCTCGACGAACGCGCCGGTCACGGGGTTGAAGGTGTTCCCGTGGGACAGCTCCGGGACGTCCGCCGTCGACACGCGCGAGGTCCGCGCGCCCCAGTTCTCGAACGTGTTTCCCTCCCACGTGACGCGCGGCAGGTTGCTCGAGTAGTACAGGCTGCGCAGCGTCGAGTTCAAGACGTTCAGGCGACCCTGCGTCGCGTAGATGTCGAAATTGCCCGAACTCGTGAACAGGGCGTCGTCGATGGTCAGGGTGTTGGCGAGGTCGCTGTTGGCGGACACGACGCCGGTCGAGCCGCCGACGCCGCCGTAGGCGAACTCGACGTGCTTGAACCTGGTGCTGGGCATCGTCCGGTTGCGCAGCTCGATGCCGACCCAGGCGCCGGGCGCGGGGCTCGGCGCCGAGCTGGTGAACAGGATGCGGTCCGGGGCGCCGGGACCGACCGTGCCGTCCGCGACCAGCGCGCCCGGGTTCTGGCCGGCGTTGACGCCGCCGATGTACAGCCGCGACGCCGCCGGGAACCGCAGTTCCACCCCCGGGTCGAGCGTGAGTGTCGTGACGCCGTCCGCGCCGTCGGTGCCGTAGATGTACAGGTCCGAGACCAGCTCGTACGGACCGGCGTTCGTGGTCCACGTCGCGTCCTCCGACAGCAGGTTGGCCCCGGTGTCGGACAGGACCTGCAGCACCGCACCGGCGACCGGCTGGAACGAGTTGCCGGACACCACGCGCTTGACGTCGTTGATCCCGCAGCGCGACTTGCGCTGGCCCCAGTTCTGGAACGTGTTGTTGGTCCACGTCACGCGCGGGACCGAACTCGCGTAATAGAAGCTCTGCAGCGTGCTGTTGGAGACCGCCAGCAGGCCGGAGTTCAGGTACAGGTCGTAGCTGCCCGCGTTCGGGAACAACACGTCGTCGATCGCGAGCGGGTTGGCCGGGTCGCCGCCCATGGCGATCGCGCCGGTGCCGGCCACGCCGGCGTAGGCGATCTGCACGTGCTTGATCCTCGTGCTGGACAGCGTCCGGTTGCGCAGCTCGATCCCGATCCACGCGCCGGGCGTCGGGTTCCCGGCGGTGCTGGTGAACAGGACGCGGGCCGGCGCGCCGGGGCCGACCGTGCCGTCGGCGACCAGCGCGCCCGGGTTCTGGCCGGCGTTGACGCCGCCGACGTACAGCCGCGACGCCGCCGGGAACCGCAGCTCCACCCCGGGGTTGAGCGTGAGGGTCGTGACGCCGTCCGCGCCGTCGGTGCCGTAGATGTACAGGTCCGAGACCAGCTCGTACGGCCCGGCGCTCGTGGTCCAGGTCGCGTCCTCCGACAGCAGGTTGAACCCGGTGTCGGACAGCACCTGCAGCACCGCCCCGGACACCGGCAGGAACGCATTGCCGCTGACCACGCTCTTGACGTCGTTGATCCCGCAGCGTGACTTGCGCTGGCCCCAGTTCTGGAACGTGTTGTTGGTCCACGTCACGCGCGGGACCGAACTCGCGTAGTAGAAGCTCTGCATCGTGCTGTTGGAGACCGCCAGCCGGCCGGAGTTCAGGTACAGGTCGTAGCTGCCCGCGTTCGGGAACAACACGTCGTCGATCGCGAGCGGGTTCGACGGGTCGGCACCCATGAGAATCGCGCCGCTGCCGGCCACGCCGGCGTAGGCGATCTGCACGTGCTTGATCCGGGTGCTGGACAGCGCGCGGTTGCGCAGCTCGATCCCGATCCAGGCGCCGGGGACGGGCGAGGTCGCGCTGCTGGTGAACAGGACGCGGGCCGGAGCTCCCGGGCCGAGCGTGCCGTCGGCGACCAGCGCGCCGGGGCTCTGGCCGGCGTTGAGACCGCCGATGTACAGTCGCGACGCCGCCGGGAACCGCAGCTCCACCCCGGGGTTGAGCGTGAGTGTCGTGACGCCGTCCGCGCCGTCGGTGCCGTAGATGTACAGGTCCGAGACCAGCTCGTACGGCCCGGCGTTCGTGGTCCAGGTCGCATCCTCCGACAGCAGGTTGGCCCCGGTGTCGGACAGCACCTGCAGCACCGCCCCGGACACCGGCAGGAACGTGTTGCCGCTGACCACGCCCTTGACGTCGTTGATCCCGCAGCGCGACTTGCGCTGGCCCCAGTTCTGGAACGTGTTGTTGGTCCACGTCAACCGCGCCGCCGAACTCGCGTAGTAGAAGCTCTGCAGGGTGCTGTTCGAGACCGTCAGCCGGCCGGTGGTCAGGTACAGGTCGTAGCTGCCGGAATTCGTGAACAGCGTGTCGTCGATCGCGAGCGGGTTGGCCGGGTCGGCGCCGAGCGCGATCACCCCGGTGCCCGCGACGCCGGCGTAGGCGATCTGCGCGTGCTTGATCCTGGTGCTGGCGTGCGCGCGGTTGCGTAGTTCGATCCCGATCCACGCGCCGGGGGTGGGACTCGCGGCCGTGCTGGTGAACAGCACGCGCGCGGGGGCGCCGGGGCCGACCGTGCCGTCGGCGACCAGCGCGCCCGGATTCTGGCCGGCGTTGACGCCGCCGACGTACAACCGCGACGCGGTCGGGAAGCGCAGCTCCACGCCCGGGTTGAGCGTCAGCGTGGTGACACCGTCCGCGCCGTCCGTGCCGTAGATCAGAAGGTCCGAGACCAGCTCGTACGGTCCGGCGTTCGTGGTCCAGGTCGCGTCCTCCGACAGCAGGCTGGCCCCGGTGTCGGACAGCACCTGCAGCACCGCCCCCGGCACCGGCACGAACGTGTTGCCGCTGACCACGCGCTTGACGTCGTTGATCCCGCAGCGCGACTTGCGCTGGCCCCAGTTCTGGAACGTGTTGCCGGTCCACGTCGCGCGCGGCACCGAGGTGTTGTAGAAGAAGCTCTGCAGCGTGCTGTTCGAGATCGCCAGCGCGCCGCTCGCCAGGAAGACGTCGTACGTCCCCGAGCTCTGGAACTGGACGTTGTCCACGGTGATCGTCGTCGCGGCGCCGTGCGCGGCGTAGAGCGCCCCCGAGTTGGCGCCGGCCCCGGCCCAGGTGACGCTCGCGCGCCGCAGCACCGTCGAGGCGTGCGCCGTGGCGCGCAGCACGATGCCTTCCCAGATCCCGGGAGTCGGGCTGGCCGAGTCGCTGGTGAACGCGATCGTCGCGGGAGCGCCCGGACCGACCGTGCCGTCCGCGATCAGCGCGCCGGGTGCCCCGCTGGGCGCGCCGATGATCAGGCCCGCGTTGAGCTGGAACCGGACCTGGACCCCGGGCTGGATCGTCAGCGTCGTCACGCCGTCGGCGCCGTCCGTGCCTTGGACTATGACGTCGCCGGTGACGATGTAGGGCGCCCCCGCGGCCGTCCAGGTGGTGTCGGTCGCGATCGTCCCCCCCGGGACCACCGTGCTGGCCCGAGCAATACCGCAAGCCATTGTTAAAGAAACAGATACAGCGGCCGAGACCACTGCCCGACGGACCCGTGCGCCCATAACGCCCCCGTAAGAGACGCGTTCGAATAACACGACTCGCCGGAGTAGTACGCCGGAGGGAACCGGGGCGCCCGGTTAAGAAACGTGAACGCCGGGGATCAGCGCCGGGACCCGCCCGCCGCCCGCGCCAGGGCGGCGGCGCCGGCCGCCAGTTCCTCCGGCGCCAGTGCCGAGAACCCGAGCCGCAGGTGCCGCGCGGGACCGGGCCCGACGCGGTACGACCCCTCGTGCGCGACGAAGATCCCGGCCCGCGTCGCCGCCCGCGCCAGCGCGGCCGCGTCGGCCCGCGTGTCGAGCCACAGCGCCATGCCCCCGTCCGGCACGCGCCACGTCCAGCCGGTCTGCGCGCGCGTGCGCTCGAGCGCCCCGACCAGCGCGTCGCGGCGCGCCTGGTAATGCCGGCGCATCCGCCGCAGGTGCCGCTCCAGCCCGCCCGAGGCGAACCAGCGCGCGATCGCGTCCTGCGTCACCGAGTCGTTGTGGTGCGTCGCGATGCGCCGGAAATGGACCAGCCGCTCCTCCAGCGGCGCCGGGACGACGAGGAACCCGATCCGCGCGCTCGGGAACAGCACCTTGGACAGCGTCGAGGCGTAGATCACGCGCTGGTCCGGGTCGTAGCTCGCCAGCGGCGGGAGCGGCGCGGCCCGGTAGTGGAACTCGTGGTCGTAGTCGTCCTCGAAGATCGCGATGTCGTGGCGCGAGGCGACCTCGTACAGGCGCAGCCGCTTGGCCACCGGGAGCGTGGCCGTGGTCGGGAACTGGTGCAAGGGCGTCAGGAACAGCAGGCGGATGCGGTGCCGGCGTGCGAGCTTCTCGAAGGCGTCGACGTCGAGGCCGTCGTCCTCCATCGGCAGCGGCAGCACCCGCGCCCCCGCGGCGCGGTACGCCTCGCACGCCGGCGGGTACGTCAGCTCCTCCACCGCGACGACATCCCCCGCCCCGACCAGCACCTGCGCGGCCAGGAACACGCCTTCCTGCGAGCCGTTGGTCACGATCACCCGGCGTCCGGTCAGCCCGCGCACGCGGCGCAGGTAGTCCTCCAGCGCCTCGACCAGCGCCGGCAGGCCGCGCGGGTCGCCGTAGTCCAGGATCGCGGCCCGCGGCCGGCGCAGCGCGTCGCCGTAGTGCGAGCGCAGCTCGCGCAGCGGGAACAGCGAGAAGTCGGGGACCCCGGACTGGAAGTTGAAGCGCACGCGCCCGGGCGGCGCGAAGGGGTCGAGCCGCGGGGCGCGCGCCCAGCGCCACGCGTGCGGCCGCGCCTCGCGCGGGCGGGCGCGGGCGGCGGCCCCGCCCGGCCGGAAGTAAGCGACCGGCAGCTCGGCCGCGACGCGGTACGCCTTGCGCTGCTCGCCGCCGATCCAGCCCTCCGACTCCAGCTCGTCCAGCGCGGCGATCACCGTGTTGCGGTGCACGCCGAGCGTTTCGGCCAGCTCGCGCGTCGAAGGCAGCCGCTCCCCGGGCCGCGCGAGCCCGCGCACGAGCGCGTCGCGCAGCGCGGCCGCGATCCGCCGGTAGCGCGGCTCCGGTCCCGCGGGGACTTCCAGCGTCAGCGCGCGCATCGGGGCCTCCAGCTCTGGTACATGAAGAATACAGAATCTGGACCTTCCCCGCGTGCCAGCCTGCCCCTACCGTGGGACGTCATCACTCGCCGGGAGGGCAAGATGAGCATCCAGGAAACGCGCCGGGCAGGCAGGCTCGCGGCGCTGGCGTGCGCGCTGGTCGCGGTGGGGGGGATCGCGCGCGCGCACGTCGTGCCGCTCGACGCGGCGGAGATGGTCCACGCCTCGCGCTACATCGTCGTCGCGACGGTCACCGAGCAGCACGCGGAGTGGAACGCCCGGCACAACTTGATCCTCACGCGCGTCACGCTGCGGGTCGAGGACGGCCTGCGCGGCGCGCCGCCGCGCGAGCTGGTGGTCACGTCGGTCGGCGGGACCCTCGACGGCCAGACGCACGACAGCTGCATGAGCGTCCGGCTCGAGACCGGCCGGCGCTACGTGCTGTTCGTCAACGACCCCGATCAGCCGACCTTCAGCACGTTCACCGGCGCGCAGGCCGGCGTCCTGGCCGAGGTCGCCGACCCGGCCGGCGGCCCGCCGCTGGTGCAGGCCGCGGGCGGCAACCTCGTGGAGGCCGCGGGCGGCCCGCCGACGTTCGCCGAGTTCGTCGAGCGGCTGCGCGCGTTCGTCGCCGAGACCGAGAAGCTGCCCCCGCCGCCGCCGCGCGCCCGCGGCACGTCGGACGCGCCGCTGCCGAGCAAGACGTACGACGCCTCGTCGGCCGCGTTCGCCGCCGGCACGATGGAACTGCCGGCCAAGGACGAGCCGGCCGCCGGCCCGCCCGCGCCGGGTTCGCCGCAGGTCCGCTACCTCGACGCCGGCGCGGCCGCGATGATGGCGCCGCGGCCGGACAACGGCGCCGACTTCAGCTACGCGCGGGCGCCCGGGCGCTACATCGTCTGGAACGAGCTGTCGCCGGCGCTCGCGCCGTGGTCGCCGCACGACCAGTACATGATGTCGCGCTGGAACAGCTACGGGGACATCCACCGCATCTCGGGGGCCCCGACCGGCAACTGGGCCTGGGGCAACGACCGCTACGACATGACCGGCTGGCCCTCGAACCAGGACATGATCAACCAGTTCGGCCAGGGCTGGGGAGCGACCGAGCTGGCGATCTGCTGGACGCGCTGGTTCGGCGACGGGCCGATCGTCGAGGCCGACATCTCGATGAACCCGGCGTTCGGCTGGACCCTCGACAACGCGGCGGCGACGCACCCCGACGGCGCTTGGGGCTACGAGCAGACGGTGCTGCACGAGCTGGGGCACTCGTGGGGCCTGGCGCACCCGTGGCAGGTGCAGGACGTCTGGTGGGACTCGGTGATGAACTACGCGCCGAAGGACTTCCGCCTGCCGTACCTGTTCGCGGACGACACCAACGCGATCCGCGGCCCGTACCCGGGCGCGACGATGCACGACGGCGTGTTGTCGCTGTACAGCACCAGCGACACGCTCAACAACATGAACGCGACCTACCGCGAGAGCGCGCCGACCGTCTGGTCGGTCCGGCAGGGGGACCCGTTCACGTTCGGCGACTCGTTCAAGCTGGAGAACGTCGGCACGGACAACATCGTCGACCCGCAGGTCGAGGTGTACCTGACCCCGCAGCGCATGAGCTGGAGCGGGTACGTCTACCTGCAGACGCTGTACTACTCGTTCACCGCCGGCGTGTTCCAGACGTGGTACCTGAACCCGGGGTCGGTCTACGTGCCGTACAGCACGCCGCCCGGCGACTACTGGGTCGCGCTCTGGCTGCGCGACGCGGCCGACAGCTTTACCTACAACAACGAAGCCTGGGGCACCCGCGACAACAGCGTGCTCACGATCACGTCCTACCCGTGGACGCTTTACCCGGTGGACTACTGGCAGTACGACTACCCCTCGACCGGGCCGAACGGCCGCTACGAGTACTACTTCTACGGCTACGCGGGCGAGCGCTACGACCTCGGCACGTGCCCCGAGGACGGTGCCGGCGCGGGCTACGACACCGTCATGGAGGTGTACGGCCCGGGCGGCGGGCAGGTCGCCTACAGCGACGACGCCTGCGGCCTGCAGTCGCGCGTCTCGTTCGAGGCGGAGGTCGAGGGGAACTACCACGTCGTGCTGCGCGGTTACAGCGCCGCGGACTACGGCTGGGCCACGCTGGCCTACCGCCAGCGCAGCTTCGGCGGCGGACCGGTTTCGCTCTCGATCTACGCTACCGACCCGAACACCGGCTCGATCGTCGTCGGCTGGGGCGGCAGCACCGGCCCGTACGATCTCGAGCGCGCGACGCAGCCCGACTTCTCCGACGCCGTCCGCCTGCTGCAGGACTCGTGGCAGACGACGTACGAGGACCCCGTGCTGTCGGACGGCGCGAGCTACTACTACCGCGCGCGCTGAACGCCGCACCCGGCGACCGCCTTGTCCCGTCGCGCCGACCTCGGTAGCCTTGGCGCGACGCCCGCCGGGGGCGCGGGGGACTGGTCATGGACAAGGCGACGGAACGGCGTGAATCCGAGCGGATGACGGTGGAGGACGTGCTCGGGGCCTGCCTGGCGGAGTTCGGGCGCGGCGCCAGCAGCCGGCGGGTTTCCGACGCGGTGATCTGCTCGCTGCGCAGGCAGTACGCCGCCGCCGCCGAAGCCCGGCTCGCGTTGTGGAAGCGGGACCGCGACACCGTGCTCGCGTTGGCGCAGTCCCTCGGGCGGATGTCGGGGACCGTGGCGGAGTGGGCCGACGCGGACCAGATCGAGCTGGAGCACATCAAGCGCGCCTCGGAGTTGCTCGCGGCGTGCAGCGCGGGCCCGCAGCGCACCTGCCCCTGGTGCAAGTGACGAGCGGGGACAGGTCTCCACCTGTCCCCCTCTGTCAGCGGTCGTCGGGTTCGTTGATGAAGCGGTCGATCTCCTCGTCCGCGCGTTCGCGGGCGTAGCCGTACTTTTCCTGCAGCTTGCCCGCGAGCAGGTCGCGGTCGCCTTCGATGCTGTCGAGTTCGTCGTCGGTGAGGGCGCCCCACTTCTGCTTCGCGCGTCCCTTGAGCTGCTTCCACTTCCCGGCGAGGACGTTGCGGTCCATGCGTGGTCTCCGTCTGGCCTGGTCCGACGTCGAGCATAGGAAGCGTAACCGGCGGCCCGTTACCGGACCACGACCGTCGTTACGCGGCGGTCACGGTTATCATGCGCGGCGATGGACACCCTGCTCCGCGACCTGTTGGCCATCTTCGCCGTCTCGGTCGCGGTGCTGTGGGTTTCGCACAAGCTGCGCCTGCCCTCGGTCGTCGGGTTCCTGCTGACCGGCGTGGTCGCCGGCCCGCACGGGATCGGCCTCGTGCGGGCGAGCCAGCAGGTCGAAACGCTGGCCGAGATCGGCGTCGTGCTGCTCCTGTTCACGATCGGGCTGGAGCTGTCCTTCGAGCGCGTCGCGCGCGCCGGCCGGGCGCTGCTCGTGGGGGGCCCGCTGCAGGTCGTGCTGACGACGGTCGCGGTCGCCGCGGTCGCGGTCGCCTGGCGCGTGCCGCTCCCGCTGGCGATCCTCGCCGGGCTCCTGGTCTCGCTCAGCAGCACGGCGATCGTCCTGCGCGTCCTGCAGGACCGGGCCGAGCTGGACACGCCGCACGGCCGCACGATCATGGGCGCGCTGATCTTCCAGGACCTGGCGTTCCTGCCGATGATGCTGGCGCTACCGTTCCTCGCCGGCGGCGAGGGCGCCGGCGCCGCGCACCTGCTGCGGATCGCCGGCGGCGTTCTGGCCCTGGTCCTGGTCCTGTTCGCCGGGCGCTGGGTCGTGCCGCGCCTGCTGTTCCAGGTGGCGACGATCCGCTCGCGCGAGGCGTTCCTTTTGGCGATCCTCGTTCTGGGCCTCGGCATCGCCTGGCTCGGCTCGCAGGCCGGCCTGTCGCTCTCGCTCGGCGCGTTCCTCGCCGGGCTCCTGCTCTCGGAGAGCGAGTACGCCCACGAGGCGCTGGCCAGCACCGCCTCGCTGCGCGACCTGTTCACCAGCTTCTTCTTCGTCTCGGTCGGGATGCTGCTCGACCTCGCGTTCGTCGCCACGCACCTGCCGGTCGTCGCCGCGGTCACGCTCGGCGTCCTGCTGCTGAAGATCGGCCCGGCCGCGCTCGCCGCGGCCGCGGCCGGCCTGCCGCTGCGCAGCGCGGTTTTGAGCGCGCTGGCGCTGGCGCAGGTCGGCGAGTTCTCGTTCGTGCTCGCGGGCGCCGGGCTCGACGCCGGGCTGCTCGAGGGGCACGCATTCCAGCTGTTCATCGCGATCTCGGTGCTGACGATGGTGCTCACGCCGTTCGTGATCTCGGCCGGGAGCCTGCCGCTGATGCTGCCCGGCCGGCGCTGGCGCGAGGAGCGCGGGGACGGCGCCGTCGTGCGCGCGCTGCCGCGCGACCAGCTCTTGATCGTGGGCTTCGGCCTGAACGGCCGGAACCTGGCCCACGCCGCGCGCCACGCCGGGATCCCGTACACCGTGCT
>JAGOJY010000125.1 GCA_017994815.1 Acidobacteriota bacterium | reverse complement strand
GGCGCTCGAGGCGGTGGCGGTCGTGGGCCGGCACGGCGACGGCGGCGTGGAGCGAGAGCCCGGCGAGGTTCGCGCAGAGCGGCAGGTGGGCCGGGAGGTCGTCGGGATCGACGCGGTCGCGGAGCGGGCCAGACGAGGACGTCTCCATCCGTTCCGACGGCCGCGAAGTAGGCCTAGTACGGGGCCACGTACTCGCACGTCCCGGGAGTGGCATCCGCGTCGGTCCACGCGACGATGAAGCGATCGCCGGCCCAGGTCGCAAACATCTCGCGGACGCCTCCGGAAGGCGGTGCGAAGAAGTCGAGCGGGATCGGCGGGGTGGTCTCGTTTCCCGCTTCGTCGATCACGGTGACGACCCGGCGCCAGCAGTACGTCGAATCCCAGTGCGCGCGCGCGATCAGCGAGCGGCGCCGGCCGTGGGCCAGCGTGGGTTGATACTGCGAGCCTCCTGGCAGCGGCGTCAGGCTGGTCACCCTCGACCGGCGCTCGGGATTGACGCAGGCGGTCACGCAGACCTCGTCGAGGCTACCGTCGCAGTCGTCGTCGAAGCCGTTGCAGGACTCGCTCGCCGCGGGGTTGATCCAGGGATCGAAGTCGTTGCAGTCGGTCGCGGAGAGGCAACCGATACCGGAGACGTGCCCGTCGCCGTCATTGTCGGTGCAGGGATCGGCGGCGCGAGCGTATCCCGCGGCCCACAGGGCCGCCACGATCAGCAGCCAGCGCTTGCTCGTTGCGGCTCGCATCGGCGCTCGCGACGACAGACCCCTGCGGAAAGTACGCCGAGCGGACGGGAGCGGAAAGCGGGCTCGCCACGCCGCGAGTGCGCCACCCGGAGGGACTGCCGCCCGGGGCGGCGTCACCACGACGCTTTCTGCAGGCCCCGAGCCAAAGCAAGGTCAGGCAACTCAGCGCCGGTCAACTGCTTTCCGGCCGCAAAGCCGCCTATGCTCGTGCCCCAGCCCCACGGCCCCGACGACCCCCGGTCGTCCGTTTCCCCCGCGCGATCCACCACGCCACCGCCGGCCATCCCCTCCTGGCCCGCCGAGCGCTACTACTCCTGGTCCGAGTTGATGCGACGCGTGTTCGCCATCGACGTCCTGCAGTGCCCGCGCTGCGGATCCGCGATGAAGATCCTGGCCCAGATCCACCCGCCCTTCACCACGCGCGCCTTCCTCGACTGCCTCGGGCTCCCCTCGCGCGCCCCGCCCATCGCTCCCCCGCGCCCCGACGTCGCGGATCTCTGATCCCCTGCCTCATTCCCGCCAGCCCCTCCGCGGCTGCCTCACGCCCCGTTTGTCTCCGCGCGCCCTCCGCGGGAGCGCGCGGACGCGGCCAGCGGCCCGGACCTCCTTCCGCTGCGACCGCGACCCGTTCCGGGTCTCGTCCTCGCAGCCACCACGCCCAACGCTACCCTTCGCCCGCACCGAAAATGCGGTTTGCACCGCTTATCCCCTCCTCCGTGACCCATCGAATGCCATGTGACCGGCCTGACAAGCGTGCTCCGGAGTCGTGATCTCGACGCGCCGTACGATTACTTCGCTCCCCAAACGGTCCGTGCGCCCGTCATACCGGCCATCTGCGCGGTCTCGCTACGATCCTTCATCGATGATCCAGCTTAACCCGCAACCGTTCCGGTTTCGCCGAAAAAATAATCTGCACCGCCGCTCGTTTTGGCGTAGCGTTTCCATGTTCGCCCTCTGGGGGGGCAGCACGATGAGCCCGGCTCCCGGCACATCGATGATGGTCGTCGCTCAGCCGTCCGCGCGAGTCTCGTCGCGTACACCTCCCTCTGTCTCGTCCCCGCCGATCCCGGAGCGCGGCAATGCCGCATCTCGCGGCAGGTGCGCGCGTTTCCGCAGCAGGGCCGCGGCGTCCATCGCGCCGCGGAAGGGAGGATGTATGAGAAGTCTCGAACGCCCGGCGGTTGTCTTAGTGGCTCTCTCTCTCTCGTTAGCCATCATGCCCGGCACCTGCGCGCTCTGCCCGTTCCTCGAGCCCTTGATGGCCGCCGAAGTCGAGAGCGACCCGGTTCTCAGCCAGCAGTGCGGCCTGTGGATGCCCCCGCCGATGCCGCCCTCACCATGCCCGGTCCCCGCGTCCCCCGTCGTCGACACCAGCCGCACCCGCGCGCAGGGCGTGGTCCTGACCGCGACCGTGCCGCTTCATCTCGGCGGGAACGCCCGCGCGGCGCACTGGAGGGCGGTCGCCCTGGATGCGTGCCCGGGGGACATGTACCACACGCTCTGGACGCACCGATCGACGCAGGGCTTCCCGCCGGAGGGCGTGGCTCCCAACAGCACCGTCACCTTCGGCGCGCCGGGCCTGATCGCCGGCAAGCTGCACCGGTTCTACGTCGCGTTCGAGAACATGAACGGCGAACTGACCTGCTGGTCGCAGTCCAGCATCACGATGACCGCGGCCTTCCCGTCGGACGGACCGGCACTCCCCACGGGCCAGTCCTACCGCGTGCGCGACGACTTCGACCGGCCGCCCACCTCACCGCGTTCGGCCGGCGGCGACGGACTCGGCCCGGACGCCGTGTGGTGGCCGTCGGACTACGCATATCCCGGACAGACGGTCAAGATCGCCTCGGACGGCCACTCGGCCTACGTCGTCCCCACGTCCGGCGCCACCTACATGCGCGAGGGCGAGAGCGGAGCCAAATCCTTCGCCCAGGCGCAAGTCCGCGTGAACCGCGCTCTGCAGCCGCAGGACCCGGCGTTCCGGTACAACCTGCAAGTGCAGGCGCGCGGCGGCACGCCGGATCCGGTCACGGGGCAGTCCTCGTTTTACGCGGCGAAGCTGATCTACGGCCCGCGCCTTTGCACCAGCCCGACGATCCTCTTGTTCCGCATGCCCGAACAGTACGAGCAGGCGCGGTGCATCGACGGCCAGCCGGACCCCGCGGTCGGAGGCGTGGTGTGCGACGGCTCTCCCGGGCGTGAGATCCCGCCGCTGGATCAGGAGGAGCCTGGCAACCCCAACATCAGCAAGCCGGTGTGGGTGCGGATCGAGGTCGAGACGAATCTGACCGAAGGAGATGTCACGCTGGTCGGTTCTGCACATTGGTTCGACGGAACCTGGCATAGCTGCACGACGCCTCCCTGGCTGGACCAGGGCGGTTTGACGAACACCCGCCAGTGGGGAATGAGCTTCCACGACCGCCACTACTACATCGAAACTTTCGGGGCGGGGGATTCCGACCCCGCATGCCCGTGACCCCGGCGCGACGCAGCGCCTCCCTGCTCATCGCGGCGGTGGCGGCCATCACGGCCCTCACCGCCGCGCCCTCCGCGGTCTTCGCGGAGACCCCCGTGATCGTCGACCTGGCAACAGATTCGGCGACTGATCGGTACGATGGCGTCGATCCGGATGACGGGACGGGGGCGCGCGTCAAGTCGTGCGATGTGAACGGGGACGGGCTCCTGGATCTGCTGGTGGGAGCCCCCGATGCTGACGGCCCCGGCAACACTCGGAACGGCACTGGAGAGGTTTACATTCTGTTCGGGAAGCGCGGACGCTGGAGCGGCCCAGGCTCGTTCGCGGCCGACAGCGACGCGTGGATCTACGGAGACCATAGCACCGACTATGTCGGCTGGGGGTTGGCCTGCGGCGACATCAGCGGTGACGGCCTTGCCGACGTCGTCCTTTGCGCTCCCTATGCCGACCGGTTGTTGCCCAGCGGCTGGACAAGAGGACTCGTGTACGTTCTGGTCGGTCGCTCGAATTGGCAAAGCGAGATCGATCTTCGAGCGAGTCCCGGAACAGTCATCTACAGCGAGAACGACATCGGCGAACTGTGTCTGAGCTCCGGCGTGGCCATCGGGGATGTCGACGGCGATGGCACCGGCGACCTGCTGCTGGGCGACCGCTGGGGCTACAGCCTCACAGGACGACCCGGCGCCGGGCGGGCCTACGTGCTCTTTGGTCGAAATGACTGGGCGCCTTCTCTGACCCTGTCGGATCAGGCCGACGTGAAGCTATACGGCGGCAACAAGGACGACCGGTTTGGCGACTCTGTGCTCGGGGGCGACTTCGACGCGGACGGCACGGCCGAATTCGTTGTGGGAGCTCCGCTCGGCGACGCGCCGGGGGACACCCGCACGACTGCCGGAGACGTCTACGTGTTTCGCGGTCGTCACGCCTGGCCTACGGAGATCGACCTCGCCAGCCAAAGACCGGAGATCTTTATCTACGGAGCCGATGCCGGCGACTACGCCGGCAGCGTGCAGGCGCTGGCCATGACTGACGTCAATCTCGACGGCTGGCCGGATCTTGCCGTCGGAGCACGGTTCGGGGACGGATACCAGAACAGCACGATTGATGCAGGGGAGGTGCGGATCGTCTCACCGCGCGGAACCTGGCCGTCCTATTGCGACCTCGCGAGCCAAAGCAGCAGCGCGGTTTACGGCGGCGACTCCGGCGATCGCAGCGGGACGTTCGTGAGTATCGGTGACGTGGACGCTGACGGCCACTCGGATTTGCTCGCAAGTTCCGGTTACGCGGACGGGCCCTTGGACAATCGTGATGAGTCCGGAGAAATGTACCTGTTCCCTGCTGTGCCATCGTTCGCGGGTGACCGTCTCTTGCTGGACGCGGCCACGGTGCTCGTCTATGGCGCCCAGCCCTGGGACCACTTGAACCTGGTCACGACGTCAGACGTCAACGGCGACGGGATCGCGGAGATGGTCGGCGCCTCGGACGTGGACAGCACGACGGAGCCCGGCACGGTCTGGCTGATCAGCCCCGTCGACGTCGATGGAGACGGGATCCAGCAGCTCCCCGACAACTGCCCGCTCGTGAGTAACCCCGACCAGTCGGACAGCGACATGGACGGCCGGGGCGATGCCTGCGGCGCAGATTGGGACGGGGACGGACTGAGCGACACTGAGGACTGCGGGATCGCCGATCCGCGCGCCGGAACGCCCCCGGAGGTCGGTGGGCTGGTGTTCGCGAGCCCGACTTCGTTGAATTGGCCGCGCGGACCGCTCATGGACACGTTCGACGTCTCGCGCGGGCAGCTGCCCGCGCCGCTGCCGCTCGATGTCGGTGCGTGCCAAAACTCGCGCGACCCGGACCTGTCCGACACCACCTTCGATGACGTCGAGCAGCCCGGGATCGGTGAGGGTTTTTCCTATGTCGTGCGCGCGCGAAACGCGCGCTGCGGCGGCCCCGGAACGTGGGGCTTCAGTTCGGACGGGACGGAGCGCGACGACTCCAATCCCGGCGCCTGTCCCTAGGCCTAGGATTCCCCGCACGGCGAGCGCAAGGTCCGTGGCTCGCGACGAGCCTCGAAATCGCGGGCCGGCCAATGCGGCGCTCCGGCGCAGCGCCCCATGGGACAGGCGGAGCACCTGTGCCCATCCTTCGCATCGGGTCCGGGAGCCACGCCAGGCGCCGGCGCAGCGTAACCAGTCAAGAAACGGCGTTGCTCGGAGGATAAGCGGTGCAAACCGCGTTGTCGGCGCGGGCGGAGGGTAGTGTTGGGCGTGGTAGCTGCGAGGACGAGGCCGGGGAACGGGTCGCGGTCGCTTCGGGTCGCAGAGGGAGTAGGTCCGCGTT
>JAGOJY010000124.1 GCA_017994815.1 Acidobacteriota bacterium | reverse complement strand
GCCCGAGATCGAGGTACGGCAGGTAGCGGCCTTCCCGGCTGAACGGCCGGCGCGATGCCAGCGCGTCGAGCACCTCGCCCAGCACCCGCAAGACATCGTGCTCGGCCGCGACGAGCTGGATCAGCAGCGCCCGCGCCTGCTCGTCCGGCAGCGGGCCGCGCACCTCGCCCAACGCCTCCACCCGGGCCAACAGCTCGCGCGCCGGCTCCAGCGCCGCCGGACATTCCTCCCGCTGGTCCAGCCGGCGCCAGCGCCCGGTCCGGTCCAGCCGGTCCTCCGCCTCGCTGTCGCTCTCCGGGTGCACCTGCAGCGGCGAGGGCGCCGCGTACTCGTAGCGCTCCGGGCCGGCCTCGCCCTCGGCCACCAGCGCCTCGACGAACGCGGACATCTCCGATTCGCGGCCGTCCACCGCGTGGAACAGCTCGCGGCACTCGTCGAACGCGACCCGCACCGCGGCCGGAACTTCCTGCCGCACCACCCACGGCGGCTCGTCGTCGTCCTGAAGGACCGGTTTGCTCTCGACCTCGACGTCCTCCGGCACCGGGGACGCCGAACGGGCCCGCCGCGCCCGCCGCACCTGCTGCTTGAGCTGGCGGACGTTGAGCCGAGCCGCGAGTTCCAGCCACGCGCCGAGCGATTCCGGCGTCGCCACGCGCGCGATACTGACCGCGGCGCTGCGGGAAAGTCGGCCCAGGGACAATGCCCGCTCCAGCTCCGGCAGCTCGTCGAGCTTGCCGCCGAGAAAGCCCAGCTCGGCGATCCAGCGCGGGCCGAGGCCGTACTCGCGGGCGAAGTCCGGCCGGCGCATCCCGGACTGGCGCCACTGCTCGTGCGCGACGATCTCGTGGCAGACCCGCGCCAGCGGGACCGACAGCCGGTCGCCGACGCGGACCAGCGCCACGGCCACCTGGTCCAGCTCCAGCGCGTTGCGGCGCCAGAGTTCCAGGTCCCGGGCAGGTGCCCGCGGCCCGCTTCCGATGTCCCGGGTGCAGCTCAACGACACGCCCCCCGCGTGATGAACGGATGGTAGCAGATCTGGAGAATATGTCAACCGGAAAGTAAAAAAAATTTCGTCACGATGACACATCAACGATGCGGAGAGGTAACGGCTAACAGGTGCGCGGGGTGACAAAAATTGTCACCCCGTTCGCGTGCTTCGCGACGGCGCCCCTACCCATCTACCGACAGGCCGACGGCGCGCATCAGCGCGATGGCGTTGCTGCGGGTGACGACGCCGGGCCGCATGCGGTAGTCGAACACGATACGGTCGCCGTCGAGGCGGTCCTCGAAGTGGACGTTCGCGGCCCGCGGCGCCAGCTCGTTCGCGATCTCCGCCAGCGCGAGGTCGTGCGTGGTGACGAGGCCGATCGCGCCGCGCGTCACGAGGGCGCGGATGATCGCCGCCGCACCGATCCGCCGGTCGTGCGAGTTCGTCCCGTGCAGGATCTCGTCAAGCAGGAACAGCACCGGGGTCCCGGCCCCGGCGCGCTCCACCAGCGCTTTGAGGTGCAGGATCTCCGCATAGAAGCGGGACGTTCCCTCGGCGAGCGAGTCCTGGACCCGGATCACCGCCCCGACCGCGAGCGGCGAGAGCCGCAACCGTGCGGCACGCACCGGTGCGCCGGCAAACGCGAGCACCGCATTGACGCCGACGGTCCGCAAGAGCGTGCTCTTGCCCGACATGTTCGACCCGCTGACGATGAGCACGCCCGGGGCCGCGCCGCCGAGGCTTACGTCGTTGCGCACGCAGGCGGCCCCGGGGATCAGCGGGTGGCCGATGCCCTCGGCCTCGAACAGCGGGCCGCCCGCGACCAGGTCGGGAAACGTGTCCTCCGGCCGTTCCCACGAGTGGCTGGCGAGTGCCGAGAGGGCCTCGAACTCCCCCACGGCGTCGAGCCAGCGCGGGACGGCCGGGCCCGCCGTCCGCCGCCAGTTCTCGAGCGCGATCGCGCACTGCACGCCCCACAGCACGAGCGCCCCGAACGGAGCGAAGAGCTGGTTGCGGCGGGCATCGGCCAGGTCCGAGCGGAACGCGAGCTGGCGAATGCGGCGCGATGGCGGCATGCCCTGCGCCTCGAGCGCAGCCTTGATGGACCGGAGCCGAGCTGCGCGGAACGGCTCGCGCTCGACCAGGGCCAGCACGTCCGCGAGGAGCGGCAGGTCGTGCAGCGGCTGCTCGACCGCCTTGAGGGCCGCGCGCACACGAACGCGCAGCACGCGCGCCAGGATCGCGGACGCGAGGAACGCGCCCGCGACCGGCCAGAGGCCGAAGCCGGCGGCCCAGGCGCCGATCGCGACGAGATTCACGAGCGCCAAGAACGTGGCCATCGGCCGCGACCACGCCGGGAAATCGACGCGGGGGGCCGCGGCCCACGAGCGCAGCGCGTCGGCATCGACTCCCGCCCGGACGTCCTCGCCCGCGAGGGCCAGCCGCTCGCGCAGGTCGAGGCGGTCCCGCAGCTCGGCGAGGGCTTCGTGGCGCGCGCGGACCTCGTCCGGGTCGGCGGGCCACTTCAGCCACGCGGCCAGCGTCTGTTCTCCCGGCGCCGTGCGCGCGGTGCAGAGCAGCTCGAACAGCGAACCGCGCCCGAAGAGGTCGAGGTCCTCGGCGTACGGATGCGCGGTGTCGCGGAAGCGCTCGCCCATCTCGCCTTGTCCGGTCCAGCGGTCCTCGAGCCGCGCGAGTCCGCGCTCGTGGAAGGCGGCGCGGCGCCGGTCGGCCTCGCGCCCGCGGACCACCCGCGCATGGCGCACGACCAGTCCGACGAAGACCGCGGCGGCGACGCCCAGCCACGCGGCGGCCACGGACCGCACGACGAGCGCACCGCCGATGCCGGCCAGCACCACGACGAGCCGAGCGTTGCCGAGCCGGCGGTCGGAACGGTCGAGCGTGCGGATGCGGTCGTGCAGGCGATCGAGCCTGGCCCGGTACTCGGCCGCGGGAGCGGCGGCGGCCGGGGGTTGCCCTGCGGTGGCGCTCACGGCCCGCAGCGTAGCGGAAACTCGGCGCCCCGTGCGCCCGGCCCGGTCCCGATGAGGGGATCGCCGTGCGGCGCGCGTCTTTCCGGTGAGCCTCGGGAGGATCCGCGATGATCATGCGTCCGGCCATGTTCGCGATTGCCATCGTCATCGTCGGCGCGTGCGCCGCGCTCGCGGCCGGGCCGCCGGACGCGGTCGATCCGGGCTGGTGGTCGCGGGTCCAGGCCGACATCGGCCGCTCGGAGTACGAGATCAGCTGGCAGAACACCACCGCCCTGCCGGATCTGCCCGGCGCGTGGCAGGCGCCGAACCGCGAGCAGGGGTTCCGCACCTACTTCACCCCGCGGGGCATCCGGGTCGTCCCGCGCGCGGCGACAGATCCGGCGTGGGAGTGGGCGCTGACGTTCGCCTGGTACGGACGGCGCGACCTGCGCTGCCCTGCCGTCGAGGGCAGCCTCGGCGTGCGCGCGAACCGCATCGATTACGCCCGCGGCGGCGTCACGGAGTGGTTCGTCAACGACGAGCGTGGCCTCGAGCACGGCTTCGTGCTTTCCGAGCCGGCCGAGCAGGCGGGTTGCGCGCCCGTGCCGGCCGGCGGCGATGAGCCGCGGGACGCGGAGTCGCTCGTCCGGGTCGCGCTCGTGCTGTCCGGCACGCTGGCGCCGGTGATCAGCGGCGACGCGCAGGCGGTGGACTTCCGCGACGCGGGCGGCCGCTGTGCGGTTCACTACGCGCAGCTCGAGGTGCGCGACGCGCGCGGGACGCGGGTTCCGGCGTGGTTCGAGGGTTTCGCCGCGGCCGGCGAGCGCGGAATCCAGATCGTCCTCGACGACACGGACGCCGTGTACCCGATCACGATCGATCCTCTGGCGACGAGCCCGGCCTGGAACGTGTACGGCGGCCAGGCGGTGGCCCACTACGGCTACTCGGTCGCCACGGCCGGCGACGTCAACGGTGACGGGTTCTCCGACATCATCGTCGGCGCCCCCCGCTATGACGGCGGCGAGACGGACGAGGGCCGCTCCTACGTTTACTACGGATCCCCCAGCGGACCGTCATTCGCCGCGAGTTGGCACGAGGAAAGCGACGCCGCGGACGACCGCTTCGGCTACTCGGTCGCCACGGCGGGCGACGTCAATGGCGACGGTTACAGCGACATCGTGGTGGGCGTCCCCCGGCACATGACGAGCCTCATCGCCGAGGGCGTAGCCTACGTGTACTACGGGTCGGCCGCCGGCCTGCCGCACGAGGCGGACAAGGTGTTGTTCGACCGCGATCACCTCGCCCGGGCACTGTTCGGCGCATCGGTTTCGACAGCCGGCGACGTGAACGGCGACGGCTACTCGGACGTCATCGTCGGCGCGCCGGGCGAGACCCCGGCCGTACCCGAAAGAGCGTTCGTATACCACGGCTCGGCGGACGGGCTGTCCAACATCGCGACGTGGATCGTGCAGGGCGACCAGGCGGACTGCGGGTTCGCCGCTGCCGTCTCGACCGCCGGGGATGTCGACGGCGACGGCTATTCGGAGGTCATCGTCGGCGCCGACCAGTACACCAACGGCAACACCGACGAGGGCAAGGCGTTCGTCTACCACGGGTCAGGCATCGGGCTTTCGACCACGCCAGCGTGGAGCGCCGAGGGCAACGCGGACGAGGCCACGCTCGGCATATCCGTGGGTGCCGCCGGCGACGTGAACGGCGACGGGTATGCCGACATCATCATCGGTGCCATCTTCATGGGTGAGCACTCGCAGGGAGCCGCGCTCGTGTATCACGGGTCGGACCGTGGGCTGTCCACGACGTGCTCCTTGCGCATTGACGGTCCGGGGCTCGGCGTGGCCTACTTCGGTTGGTCGGTCGCCACGGCGGGTGACGTCAACGCCGACGGCTACGCCGACGTGATCATCGGCGAGTACGGCCACACCGGCACGCACACCTCGGAAGGCGCCACGTACGTGCACCTGGGCTCGAGAACGGGGCTCGACCCGAACTACGCGTGGCGCGTCGAGGGCGGCAAGGCCAATGCGGCGATCGGTACCGCGGTGGCCACGGCCGGTGACGTGAACGGCGACGGCTACGCGGACGTGATCGTGGCCTCCGAGTGGTACCAGAACACCCTCGCCGAGGAGGGGCGGGCGTCGGTGTACCTCGGATCGCCAGCGGGCCTGGCGACCACCAGCGGCTGGAACGGCGAAGGCAACCAGGCCAGCGCCTACTACGGCTACGCGCTGTCCAGCGCGGGCGATGTGAACGGCGACGGGTACTCGGACATCGCGGTCGGGGCTTACAGCTACGACAACGGCGAGGTCAACGAGGGCCGCGTGTTCGTGTACCACGGCTCCGCGTCCGGCCCCGAGGTCACCGCGCACTGGACGGCCGAGGGCAACCAGTCCTCGGCGTACTTCGGCTATGCCGTCGCCCGCGCCGGCGATGTCAACGGCGACGGTTACGACGACCTCGTGGTCGGCGCGCAGCGCCACGACGGCAAGCTCACCGACGAGGGGCGCGTGATGGTCTACCACGGCTCGCCTTCCGGCCTTTCGGCCAGCGCCGCGTGGTACAAGGACGGCGGACAGGCAGGGGCGGAGTTCGGCGGCGCCGTGGCGGGGGCCGGTGACGTCAATGGCGACGGGTTCGCCGACATCATCATCGGCGCGCGGCTCTACGACAGCGAAGGGCTGGCCGACTCCGGGCTCGCGCTCGTGTACCACGGCTCGGTTTCCGGCCTCGGCTCGTCCGCGGCGTGGTCCATGTCAACCAAGCAGGTGGACGCCCGCCTCG
>JAGOJY010000123.1 GCA_017994815.1 Acidobacteriota bacterium | reverse complement strand
TCGACCCGCCGCTTCTTCCTGTTGGCCGTCTCGATCTACGCGGCCAGCCTGCTGCTCACGGTGCCGGACCGTCCGGCGCGGATGGTCTGGGTCGGGCTGGTCCTCGCGGCCACGGTGCAGGCGATCGCCTGGGGCAACCGTTCGATCAACATCTGGCTCGAGCGCTTCTCCCAGCGGCAGGCGGGCGAGGACCGCGTCTCGCGCGCGACGTACCAGGGCGTGGCGTTCCTGCTGCGCCTCGCGCTGTTGGTCATCATCGTCCTGGCCGGGCTGGACAACCTTGGCTACAACATCACCACGCTGGTCGCGGGGCTGGGCATCGGCGGGGTGGCCGTCGCTCTCGCGGTGCAGAACATTCTCGGCGACTTGTTCTCCTCGATGTCGATCGTGCTGGACAAACCGTTCGTGGTCGGCGATTTCATCGCCAGCGGCGAGTTCATGGGGCACGTGGAGCGGATCGGGCTCAAGACCACGCGCGTGCGCAGCCTGACCGGCGAGCAGATCGTGTTCTCGAACTCCGACCTTTTGACGAGCCGCGTGCGGAATTACCAGTCCCTGTCGAACAGGCGTGTCGTGTTCGGGTTCGGGGTGGCTTACGAAACGCCGCTGGACAAGCTGCAAGCGATCCCGGGGATCGTGCGCGGGCTGATCGAGTCGCACGAGAAGACGCGCTTCGACCGGGCGCACTTCCAGCGCTTCGGCGACTCGGCGCTGCAGTTCGAGGTGGTCTACTTCGTGCTCGACCCCGACTACAACCTGTACATGGACATCCAGCAGGCGGTCAACCTCGATCTGTGCCGCCGCTTTGCCGACCTCGGGATCGAGTTCGCCTACCCGACCCGCAGCGTCCTGCTGCGGAACACGCTCCCCGCCGTCGCGACGCACCAACCCGCTGACAACGCGAGCAACGGCGGGCACGGTCAATCCTGAGGGCGAACTGCCCGGTCAGAGTTGACTGGTCCCGAGATTCGAGAGCATGCGGTAGATCGCGGAGAAGTCGCGGTCGCCGTCCCTGTGGGCCAGCACGGCGCCGTACAGCTCGCGCACGAGACTGCCGACGAACAGCGGGGCCTGCGTGTCGTGCGCGAGGCGCTGTACGGCGCGCAGATCCTTGTGCATCGCGGCGGCCGAGAACGCCGCCGGGAACTCGGCGCGGGCGAGGTTGTCCCGCTTGACATCGAGCAGAGTCGAGCGCGCGGGCCCCTGGGCCAGCACATCCAGCACCAGCTCGCGCGGCAGGCCGGAGCGCTCGGCCAGGACCAGCGCCTCGGCCAGCCCCGTCATCCACGTGGCCAGCACCAGGTTGGCGGCCAGCTTCAGCCGCGTCGCGAGCCCGGGCTTTCCGAGGTAGATCGTGTTCGCCGCGATCTGCTCCAGGAACGGGCGCACCTCGTCCCACGCGTCTTCCTGCCCGCTGACGAGGGCGGTCAGCCGCCCCTGCGCGACCTGCGGGACGCTGCCGATCACCGGCGCCTCGACGTAGTACGCGCCGCGCGCGTGCACCTGCTCGTGGAAGCGATCGGCCGCGTCGGCCGAGTTCGTCGTGGTGTCGACGAGGATCTTGCCCTCGGCGTCGCCGGCGAACACCCCGCCCTCGCCGAACAGGACCTGGTCCACCGCCGCGCTGTCGAACAGGCTCAGGACCACGATCGGCACGGAGGAAATCAGCGCGGCCGGGCTCGCCGCCACGCTGGCCGCCAGCCCGTGCGCCTTCTCCGGGGTGCGGTTCCAGACGACGAGATCGAGGCCCTGCTCCGCCAGCCGCCCGGCGATCGCGCGCCCGAGCGTTCCCAGGCCGACCAGCCCCAGTTGGACCATTTCCGGCACCTCCGCTGCCGCATGATATCGGCCGAGCGGGCCGGCGGCCCGTCGAGTAACATAGGGCTCCCCCCCGAACCGAATCGAAGAGCCGATGAACGAGACGACCCTGCCCGCGGCCGCCGGACACCTCCCTGCCTGCCAACTGGAGCGCATCCTCGGAAAACCGGCCCCGGAGTGGACCGTCGAGGACCTGGTCGGGCTGGTCAAGGACCGTGGCATCCGCATGGTCACGCTGCTGCACATCGGCGGCGACGGCACGCTCAAGGTGCTCGACTTCGTCCCGCGCAGCGAGGCGCACCTGCGGGACGTGCTCCTCGGCGGCGAGCGCGCCGACGGCTCGAGCCTGTTCCCCGGGTACGGGATCCGGCCGGGGGCGTCCGATGTCGTCCTCCGCCCGCGCTTGACCAGCGCGTTCCTCGACCCGTTCTCACCGCTGCCGACGCTGGCGCTGATGAGCGGCCACGTGGGCCGCACGGGGCAGCCGCTCCCCGAGTCCCCGGATACCATCGTGCACCGGGCGTACCACCGGCTGCTGGACGAGGCCGGGGTCGACCTGTGGGCGCTCGGCGAGGTCGAGTACTTCCTCGGGCGGCGGCTCGGCGAAACGGAGATCCACGGCGAGGACGAGCGCGGGTACCACTCGACCTCACCGTTCGTGTTCGGCGAGGCGCTGCGCCGCCAGGCCCACGCGATCCTGGCCGACATCGGCGTGCCGGTGAAGTACGGGCACAGCGAGGTCGGCTACATCGAGCCCACCGAGATCGACGCCACCACCTGGGAGCAGCACGAGATCGAGCTGGAACTCGCGCCGCTGCCGCGCGCGGCCGACTGCGTCGCGCTCACGCGCTGGGTGCTGAGCAACCTCGCGCAGCGCCACGGCATGCAGGTCAGCTTCGACCCGATCATGCGCAAAGGCCACGCGGGATCGGGCATGCACGTGCACTTCTCGCCGGTCGTGGACCGCAGGCACGCCGGCGGGCGCACGGCCTCCGGCGAGTTGAGCGAGCCCTCGCGCTGGCTGATCGCCGGGCTGGTGCAACTCGGTGGCGCCCTGATGATCTTCGGCAACCGCACGTCGGGCTCGTTCATCCGCATCACGCAGGGCAAGGAAGCGCCGAACACCGTGGTCTGGGGCGAGTTCGACCGCCTCGCGCTGGTGCGGCTGCCGGTGCTGCCGATGACCGAGGACGGGCGCGCAGTGGCGCCGCCGACGATCGAGTTCCGGCTGGGCGACGGCTCGGCGCACCCGCACCTGTTGATGGCGGGCGTGGCGCAATCGATGCTGCACGGGCGCGCGACGCCCGGTCTCGACGAGCTGATCGCGCGGACGGAGGCGCGGCGCGCGCGCACGCAGCCCGCCAGCGCCTCGGCATCGGTGCCGCGCCGGTTCGACGAAGTCGCGGCAGCGCTGCGCGAGCACCGCGCGGTGCTGGAGGCCGGGGGCGTGTTCCCCACCGGCCTCATCGACTGCCTGATCGAGACGTTCGGCCGCCCGTAGCCCGAAGGTCCCGAGGTTCGATTCAGGCGCGTTGCCCGGCGCGATTAGGGGTCCGTGCAACGTGTCGCCGTCAGGGGCCGGCCGGCTGCGCCGGCCCGGGCGAAGTTCACAGGGACAGCGAGGCGGGGGCGCCGGGGATCGTGGCGACGGTGCCGCGCCACGTGCGGCCGTCGTCGCCCCTGACGTAGACCGTCCACTGCCCGGGCGGGAGTTGCTCGAAGTTGATCTGCCCGTCCACCAGGCGCAGCTCGTTCAGCGCGCCGCCCCATGCGAGGAAGCGCTGCTGCCGCCCGTCCGCGCCGACGAGCGAGATCGCGCCCGAGCCGCGCGTCGCGACGAGGTCGGCGACGCGGACCTGCAGCCGGCAGGCCGGCGGCAGCTCGATCGCGTACGGTCCGCCGGGGGCCGTCACGCCGGTGGATAGCATCGCCGCTCCGGGCGCGCCGATCAGCAGCTCCCAGCTTCCCGCCGGGGCGCTCGCGAGACGCACGCGACCGTTCTCGCCGGTCTGGCGGGTTCCGGTGCTCATCACCTGCCCCGCCGCGTCGAGCAGCGCCAGCTCGACCTGTGACGCCGGCCTCCCGCCCGGCAGCCGCACCTCCAGCGTCAGCCCCTCGGTCGGCTCGAGCACGACCTCGACGTTGCCCGCGTCCTGCCCCGACATGACGCTGACGAGCTGCCCCGAGACGGCGTACCCGTCCTTGCGCGCGCTCAGCTTCCACGCCCCGGGGGCGACATGGTCGATCGAGAACGCGCCATCGGCGGCCGAGGTTGCCGCCCCCATGCCGGCCATCCCGCGCATCGGGTTGTCGTCACCCTCGCGCGTGAGCGTGACGACGGCGCCGGCGATCGGCTGGCGGTCGCCGGCGTCGAGCACGCGCCCCGCCACGCGCGAGGTCGGGATGTTGATCGTGATGTCCCGCGTCGCGTCCAGCACGACCACCTCGCGGTGCGAGATGCCCTTCGACCACTCCATCACCTGGACCGTGTAGGTGTCGGCCTCGAGTCCCTCGAGGTTGAACTTGCCTTCCTGGTCGGTCCGGACCGGTGCGGTGCCGCGGCCGTTGTCGGCGCTCGCGAAGACGAGCGCGCCGCTGACCGGCTGGCGCGCGAGCAGGACGCGGCCGCTCAGCTTGAGCCCGAGCCCGAACGGCAGCTCGACGGCCGCCTCCGCCGCGCCCGCGGCGAGTTCGACCTCGGCGCGGGCCTGGCGCCCGGTCCGCGCGACCGTGCCCTGCACGTCGTAGCGGCACGGGGCGAGCCCGTCCACGCGGAAGCGGCCCTCGAAGTTGACGTCCGCGCGCTGCATGGACCACGACTCGCGGCAGACGACGAGCACGTCCACGTCCGGGTATTCCTCGGGCGCGAGACCGGTGACGGTGCCGGCGATCGCCCCGCCGCGCGCGAGCCGCACCTCGAGCCCGCTGACCGCCTCGCTCTCGACCTGCACGCGGACCTCGCCGCGCGACGGCGCGAAACCCCTGGCCGCGGCGTCCAGCTCGTACTCGCCCGGCGCGACGCGTTCGAAGCGGAACGTGCCGTCGGCGGCGGTGCTCGCGGTCGGGCCGCCCCACGGCTGCCCCGCCACGTTCAGCCGCACGTCCGCGTTCGGGACCGGCGCACCGTCGGGGTCGAGGACGACGCCGCTGACCGGCGGGCCGCCCTCGAACTGCAGGTCGAGTTCGTTGGCGCCGGTGCGCAGCTCGATGTCGCGCACCGCGCGGCCGAACCCCTGCTTCTCGGCCTCGATCGAGGCCGGGCCGGGCAGGAGTTCCTCCAGCCGGTAGCGGCCGTCGCCATCGGTCTGCACCGCGCCGCGCAAGCGCGGCCCCGGCCCACCCTGCCGGCCGGCGACCGGACCGACCTGCGCCCCGCTGACCGGCGCTCCGTCGGGGCCGACCACGCGACCCTCGACAACGGCCCCCGGCTCGAGGACCACCGCCACCCCGGTCACGTCCTCGCCCGCCGGCACTTCGACCTCGCGGGCGTGCGGCTGCCAGCCGGCAGCGTTCACGCTCAGCGAGATCTTGCCCGGCTCGAGCCCGTCGACCGTGAACTTCCCCTGCTCGTCGGTGTCCACCGGGCGCACGAAGTTGAACATCATGAACATGCCCGGCCCGCGCGGCCCGCCGAGCGCTCGCGTCGCCGTGACCTCGGCGCCCGCGATCGGGCGGCCCTCGCCATCCGCCACGCTCCCGGAGATGCTCGAGGCCGGCTGCAGCGTGACGGCCAGCGGTGTCAATGTCGGGGCCGCGATCCCCGAGAGCCGCTGCGGCCCGTAGCCCTCGCGGCGGAACACGATGTCGACCGTCTCGCCCTCGCGCCGATCGTCGATGCGGAACCAGCCGTCCGCGGCGGTGGTGGCCTGCCCCTCGCCGCCCGTCATCATCGCCACCGCGGCCGCCATCGCGTCCCCGCCGATCAGCATGACCGTGACGTCGTCGATCGGCGCGCCCGCGGGATCGGTGACGCGCCCCTCGACGCGCGCGCC
>JAGOJY010000053.1 GCA_017994815.1 Acidobacteriota bacterium | reverse complement strand
ATCATCCCTTCCCTCGCCGCGGACGCTCGGGCGTCTCCGCGGCGACAGTCTCGGGGCTCTCCCCGGGACTTGAGGACCGGCAAGACTTACTGGAATTTGACCGGCAAAACTTTCCGGAACCCGCAGAGCGTGTGGTTCGTGTAGCCGAGCGCGGCGACCGTGATGTCCCACGCCTCGTCCCAGCCCACCCCGCGCTCGTCCACCAACAGCCGCATCAGCTCGGGAACCGCCAGCGCCGGGTGCGTGTCGTTGAGCTGGATCGCGAAGCGGTCCGCAAAGCGCGCCACGGGCGCGCCGCTCAACTCGTGCAGCCGGAGCATGTCCTGCAGCGAGCACGACACGAAGAAGTACTGCTGGCTCAGCCGCAGTTCCTTGCCGACCTCCGGCTCGTCGTTGGGGTAGAGGATCTTGGTGATCGTCTCCGACTTGACCTTCTCCTCGACGGCGCGGTAGTAGTCCCCGACGTTGAAGGCGTCCAGGTCGAAGCTCTGCGACGCCTCGGCCTTCCACAGTCGCAGCGTGTTGCAGGTGTTGACGCGGTAGCCGAGGATCGGCGTGTCGAACGGCGTGCCGCGGACCACGCGCCCGGGAATCCAGCGCACGCGGGTCGCGCCGCGCTCGTCGCGCCAGGCCTCCGTGCGCCCGCCGAGCTTGACGTCGAACGCCAGGTCGGGGCGCGCCACCTCCCACGGGTTGCCGAGGCGCAGCCAGGTGTCGGTGCGCTCGACCTGCCAGCCGTCGCGGATCTCCTGGTCGAAGATGCCGAACTCGTAGCGGATCCCGTAGCCGACCGCCGGAATCTCGAGCGTCGCCAGCGAATCGAGGTAGCAGGCGGCGAGGCGCCCGAGACCGCCGTTGCCGAGCCCCGGTTCTTCCTCCTGGTCCAGGATCTGCTCCAGGTCGAGGCCCAGGTCGTTCATCGCGGTGCGCGCCGCGTCGAGGATGCCGAGGTTGAGCAGGTTGTTGCCGAGGTGGGGCCCGACGAGGAACTCGGCCGACAGGTAGCACGCGACCTTCACCTCCGCGGCCGCGTCCTGCCAGGCCTCGAGCGTGCGGATCCAGCGGTGCAGGAGGCGGTCGCGCACGGCGTACGCCAGCGCGAGGTAGTGGTCGTTGCGCGTCGCGACGGCCGGCAGCCGCGCCTGCAGGAAGACCAGGTTGTCGAGGAACGCGCGCTCGAGCGACTTCGCGTCGAGGGCGGTGCGTTCGTCGTCCGGGCGGGGCCCGCGGAAGCTGGCCCCCAATCGTGTCTCGGCCATTGCCCACCTCCACGTCGTTCTCGGCCGGAGGTTATTCCCGGGGAGCGGTCGCCGCCTCCTGCATGCCCTTCTGCAACAGCGGCAGCTGCGAGAGGACGTTGATCTGGAGCGCCAGCCCGATCTGGTTCTCGATCTGCGTGAAGCGGCTGGCGACGACCGCGCCCAGCGCCTTCTCGACCTTCTTGAAGTACTTCTTCCGCAGGTCGAGCGTTTGCTGCTGCAGGTCGAACCAGCGCCCGGTGAGGTCCTTGGCCGAGGCCTCGTCGAGTGTGTCGAACTTCTGCGCGTACGACTTGAGCAGCTGGACGCTCTGGTCGCCCAGCTTGGCCTGCTCGACCTCGTACTCGCGGTAGATCGGCCAGAAGACCTCGCCCTGTTCCGGGGTGAAATCCATGACGGCCGTGATCACGGCCACCTTGCGGGCGTTCAAGTCGGAGCGCAGGAGTTCGAGGTACTCCTCCTGCGCGACGACCGGCGCGACGAGCGACAGGAACACGACCAGGACGAACAGACCTCGAACGATGGCGCGCATGTCACCTCCTCGGTGCGGGCCGGCCGTGGCCGGTCCGCGTCCATGCCCGCACCATTCTCGCGCTTCGCGACCCGAAACAGGGCGGTACCTGGTCGTAAAGGACGGACGCCCGGCGATAGACTGGACGCTCGCCCGGAGGTCGCGCGTGAGCCTGCCCCGCGTGCTGTGCACCTCGCTCCTCGTGCTCGCGCTCGCGGCCGGCGGCGGTCACGGCGGGATCGTGCTGGTGCTGAAGGACGGCACCGAGGTCGAGGCCGAGGACTTCGAACGCAACGGCGACATCTACGAGTTGCGGCTGGCCTCGGGAGACCTGGTGACGCTGCCGGCGCACCTCGTCGTCGAGATCCGGATCGTCGATGCCGCCCCGCGCCAGGTCCCGCCCGCACCGCCGCCCGAGGAGCCCCGGCCGCAGCAGCTCTCGGGGCCCGAGGTCAAGCCGCCGACCGTGACCGAGCAGCTCAAGGCGTTCGGCCGTCCGCCCGCCGAGTTCGCGCAACCGACCTTCGACCCGCACTGGGAACCGCGCAGCGGCTTCACCGAGTTGAACGACCCGCACATGAAGCCGACCGAGTGGGCCCGGCCCACGTTCGATCCGCACTGGGAGCCGCAGAGCGGCTTCACCGCGCTGAACGACCCGAAGATGAAACCGACAGAGTGGGCCAAGCCGACCTTCGATCCGCACTGGCAGCCGACGAGCGCCTGGGACTAGCGACCCGAGGAGTGACCCGATGAACAGCTTTCGTCGCCGAGCGTTCCTCCCCGCGACCGCGGCCCTCGCGCTGGTGCTGGCGCTGCCGGCCGCGGCGGCCGAGGACGTCGCGGACGCGGTGAAGTTGATGCGCGGGAGCATGGTGCTGGTGCGCGGCGCGGACGGAGCGACCGTGCCCGGGGTCCTGATCGACGACCAGGGGCACGTCGCGACCGCCGCGCAGTACGTGCACCAGGCGATGATGGCCGACGTGCTGTTCGACGGCCGTACGATCCCCGCGCACGTGGTCGCCATCCAGTCGCTTGCCGATCTCGCGCTCTTGAAGCTGGACACCGCTCCCGCGCCGGGACGCGCGGCGCGGATCGCGGACTCGGACAAGGTCGAGCTCGGGCAACGCGCGATCGTGATCGGTGGCGCGACTGCGGGATCGCCCAGCCTCGGCGTCGGCTACATCACCGGCCGGCGGATGGCGAACCTCCTGAACGCCGGGCTGACCCCGGTCGAGCTGTTCGAGACCGACGCCGCCCTGCGCGCCGACTTCGCCGGCGGCGCGCTCGTCAACGTCAAGGGTGAGCTGATCGGGATCGTCACCGGGATCTCGTCCGCGCAGAGCGGCGGCACCTTCGGCTACGCCATCGCCTCGAACGCGATCCGGCAACTGTTCGCGGACGCGCCGCCGTGGGGCGGCGCCGAGGCGCTGTTCCTGAACGCGGAGACGGCGGCGCTGCTCAACCTGCCCCAGCCGGCGCTGCTCGTCCAGCGCGTCGTGCCGGGATCCAACGCGGAACGACTCGGCCTGCGCGGTGGGACGGTGCCCGCGACGGTCGGTCGCGACCGGGTGACGCTCGGCGGCGATGTGGTCCTCGAGATCGGTGGCGTGAGCGTCGCCGCGCCCGATGCGGCGGCCCGCATCCGCGAGGTCCTGCAGGCGCTGAAGCCCGGCTCGACGATCTCCGTCGTGGTGCTGCGCGGGGGCCAGCGCCAGGACCTGAAGCTGACCCTGCCCTCACCCTGAGCTTTCGGCTGCGGCTGGTCGCCGTCGAGGCCGGCGCAGCCGGCCCGCATCGTCTCGTTACGCTGGTGCGGGCCGCCTGCGGCGGCCCCTACGCGGTTTCGTGGCCGTGACCATGATTTCCATCTCGTCGGGATCGACGGGGCGACGGCCCCAGTTGCCGGCAGTGCCGCCCCAGATGTTCGTGACGTCGAACCCGGCGACCCGGAACATCAGCTCGAGTTCCGTCGGGACGAACCCGCGCTCGCGCGTGGCGAAGGTGCGCTGGCCGACCTTGATCTGGCCAACCTCGGTCATCGCGAGCGGGTCGAACCGGCCACTGCCCACGGAGCGCCGGCCGTGCTGGCGCGCCATCCGCAAGCCGTTCAGCGCGGTGAGCATGAAAGACGCTCCCGGCCTGAGCGCCGCGCGGACGTTCGTCAAGATCGCGATGTCGCGCGTGACCGGGTCGTCGCTCGCGCGCAGCAACCCGAACGCTCCCTCGCACAAGCAGATCGCGCCGTCGAACACCGGCCGGAACCGGAAGCGCGCGGCGTCGGCCCGGACCAACTCGACGCGGGCGCCCACGCGCTCGGCCGCCGACGCGGCTTGGGCCAGCATGCCCCGCGAGATGTCGACGCCCGTGACGCGGAAGCCGCGCAGGGCGAGTTCGACCGCGTGGCGGCCGGTCCCGCACCCCACGTCGAGGATCCGGCCGCCCCGGGGCGGCCGGAGCTGCGCAAGCAGGAAGTCCACCTCGACCTTCGTGTTCTGCACGAAGCAGTTGTTCATGTAGTCCGGCGCGTGAGCGTCGAAGAACCGCTCCCAGTCGCCCGGCTTGGCCATCCGCTGCCCCTTCCGCCACGGGTGGAGTGGTCCACTCTACCGCGGCGCGGCGCTCCTCGGGCCCCGGGCGGCGGTAACATAGGGGTCCGGTGGGACCCGCGCCGGGGGCGCGGGCCAGGAAAGAGGACGACCATGGAACGCGCGATCTACCTGACCCAGCAGGACCTCGAGCGGCTAACGCGCCTGGTCGACGCGCACAGCTCCGACGCCAAGGCGGACCACGCGAACCTGGCGCGACTGGAAGCGGAGTTGGAGCGCGCGGAGATCGTCGCGCCGGAAGAGATCCCGGCCGACGTCGTCACGATGAACTCCCGCGTGCGGACACGCGACCTCGACACCGGGCAGGAGATGGTGTTCTCGCTCGTCTACCCGCGCGACGCCGACATCAAGTCGCAGAAGATCTCGATCCTGGCCCCGATCGGCACGGGCGTGCTGGGCTACCGCGTCGGCGACACCATCGAGTGGCCGGTCCCCTCCGGGACCCGCCGCCTCGTCGTCGAGGAGGTCCTGTACCAGCCCGAGGCCGCGGGCGACTTCGAGCTGTAGCCGGTTTCGTCGTCAGGGGCAGGGGTGCGCGTTCGGGCGTCCCTCGCCCGAACTCTTGTTCCCGAGGGTCCCCTCGCCGGATCCGCTGCGCCCCGTGACCAGGTACGTCGCCGCGGCTCCGGGGTCCGGCACCCACGGGTCGTCGCACGTGCTCGCCGTCAGCGACGATTCGTAGCACGTCCCGTAGTCGTCGGCGCCCAGCGTCGCCGCGTCCCCGCGGTAGACGTTGAACGACTCGCAGCCGCTCGCCGACTTGTCGTCCCAGACCATCGTGTCCGCGTCGGTGAAGACCAGCGGCTGGACCGCGCCGGGCGGCGAGACCTCGGCCGGCAGCCAGCCCAAGCCGCAGGACGCCTGCACGTTCTGGGCGTAGATGTCGCTGAAATCGTTGCGGCTGTCGTCCCACGCCAGGAGCGCCACGGTGAGCGGGCTCATCCAGGCCGCGAGGCGCGACTTGGACGCCAGCAGCGAGGAGACCGGGAACACGGGGCAGTCCACGGCGCCGCTCGCGTCGAGCCGCGCGCCGTAGACGCGCTGCTGCTGGTACGCCTGCTCGTCGATCCAGAACGTGAACGCGCCGCTCCCGATGACGAGCGTGCGGACCCAGCTGATCACGTTGCTGCTGAAGGAAGACGCCTGGGCGCCCGAGTTCGTCCACTGGCGCGCGCCGGCCTCGTCGAACTTCTGCCCGTAGACCGCGTACTGGATCCCGGACTGTTCGTCCCAGAACACGAAGATCTCGTTGGTGGCCGGGTTGAACGCGGCGCTGGGGGCGGTGCGCGGCCGGCTGACGTCGGTGGAAACCGGGAGCCCGTTGTGGGTGAAGGCCTCGGTCCCGGCCGCGAGCACGCGCTGCACGAAGCACTGCAGCGGGTCCACCGTGTACCAGGCGTAGACCGCGCCGCCGTGGCCGTCCGGCACGAGCGGCGGGAAGTTGCCCATCTGCAAGGAGCCGGTCCCGTCGAGCACGCGCACGTGGTTCGTGCCCCAGAGCCTGGTCCCGGTGCTCGACAGCTTGTTGGTCCACAGGTGCTTCGGGCCGTTGAACGTCTCGTAGCGGACCCACGACAGGATGACCGAACCGTTGTCGGAGGCCTGCAGGTCCGCCAGCGAGAAGGTGGCCGCCGTCGGCAGCGAGATGCCCGAGCCCCACAGCGGGGCACCGTCGGCGTCGAGGCGTTGCAGGCGGATCTCCTTCGGCGTGTCGGGGGTCCAGGCGACGACGACCGCGCCGTCGCTGGTCGCGGCGATCTTCGGCGCGTTCTTGCCCGCGGTCCCGGCAGAGACCTGGACGCCGTTCGGACCCCAGAGTTGCGCGCCCGCCGGGCTGATTTTTGTCGCGGTGATCTGGATGTTGCCCGAGCGGTCGTCGCGGAAGGTGACGAGCGCGTTGTCCGACGCGTCGACGTCCAGCCCGTAGTCCTGCGTCGACGACTCGTTCGAGTCGAGCAGCATGATCCCGCCGGCGGCCCACTGCGGAACGCCCGCGGCGTCCAGCCGCTGCAGGAACATGTCGTAGCCGCCGGTCTCGCTGTCGTACCAGGAGATGTAGCAGCCGCCGTCGCTCGTCGCGTGCACCTTGGGCTGGGACTGCTCGCCCGTCTTCACCGCCACCGGCGTGTTGACCGCCGGGTCCGACGACCACTGCGCGAACGCCGCGGTGCAGACGAATGACGCCAGCACGAACGCGGCGAGACACCTCGTCCCGCTTCGCATGTTTGGTCCTCCCCTTGGACGGCGAAAAGCTACGATGAAAACGAATCGAGCCCTTTGACCGGGCAGAATAAAAACCCAACGGCCGGACCGGTTTTTCGCCCAGCTTGCGTTCGAGGGGGCTGGACGCCGTTTCTGGATAATCCAGTCCAGATTGCCTAGGATGGTCCGCATGCCTGCCGTCAGCTTCGTTCCGGTCCCCGCCCTGCGGCCGCGCGCCCCACGCCGCGAACGACCTTTCTTCATCGCCGGCATCGCCGTGGTCCTGACGCTCGGCGTGGGCTGGGGCGCCTGGCTCTTGTGGCGGATCGGCTTCGCCGGCTCGTTCACCGGGGTGGGCGTGCACGCGATCAACGCCCACGGCCTGGCCCAGATCTCCGGGTGGGTCGGGCTGTTCATCATGGGCTTCGCCTACCAGTTCTTCCCGCGCATGTGGCGGGTCCAGCTCCCCGCGCCGTGGCTGATCCCGTGCGTGTTCGGCCTGCAGGTCGCCGGGACGGTGCTGGCCAGCACCGCCCTCGGCCTCGCCGGCTCGTGGGGCCCCGCGCGCGACGCCGCCCTCGCCGGCAACGCGTTGCTGGTCGCCGCCGCGGCGATCTTCGCCGGCCAGGTCTTCGCGACGTTCCGCCGCAGCGGCGCGGGCTGGCAGCCGTGGAGCGCGTTCGTGCTCGCGGCCGCGCTGTGGTTCGTGATCGCGGCGATCGGCGCTGCGGCCCACGCCTGGTTCACGATGGGCGCCGCGACGGGCGAGGAACTGCTCGCGCTCGTCGCCACGTACCAGGCACCGCTGCGGGACGTGCAGATCCACGGCCTCGCGCTGTTCATGATCCTCGGCGTGTCGCAGAAGGTACTGCCCTCGCTGCTCGGCGCGCCGCCGACGCCCGAGCGCAACGGCTGGGTCGCGCTGGCGGTACTCTCGGCCTCGGTGGTCCTGGAAGCGGCGGTGTTCCTGCTGTTCCGCTGGACCGGGGACCACCGCTTCGCCCCTTTGCTGCTGCTGGCGTGGATCGGGTTACCGGTGGGCGCCGCGCTCGTCGCCGGACCCTGGAAGCTGTGGCGGCGCCCCGCGGACCCGGACCGCACCGGCAAGTTCTTCCGGGCCGCCTACGGCTGGCTGTTCCTCTCGCTCGCCATGCTGCTCTTGCTGCCCGTTTACCAAGCCGCGAGCGGGATCCCGTTCAGCCACGCGTACTACGGCGCGGCGCGGCACGCGATCACGGTCGGCTTCGTCTCGCTGATGATCATGGGGATGGCGGCGCGCTTCTCGGCCGCGCTGGCCGGGGTGGAACGCTTCGGCCTGCCGTCGCTCCTCGGCCCGTTCCTGCTCGTGAACGCCGGGTGCGCCCTGCGGGTCGGCCTGCAGGTGCTGACGGACTGGTGGAGCGGCGCGTTCCTGCTCGTCGGCATCTCGAGCCTGCTCGAGTTCGCCGGCCTGGCCTGGTGGGGCGCGCACGTCCTCGCGCTGCTGCTGCGGCGTCACCGGGCGGCGGCGTGAGCGCCGCCCGGCCCTTGCTCAACCGCCGAAGGCGAAAATCGCCGCGAGCGTGAGTTCCCGGTCGATCTCGTCGTCATCGCGCTGCTCGAACCAACGCCAGCGGTTCTGCAGGCGGATGCTGAACTTGTCCGAGAACGAGTAGGCCGGGCCGAGCACGACGTTGGCCGTGAAGGAGTCGGCGTCGGCGCCGCGGAACGTGAACTCCGCGTCGCGCTCCTTGACGTCACGGAGGGCCGGGAGCCGCGTGCGGACCGTGCCGTCCACGGAGGCGAAGGCCCAGCCGACGCCCGCCCCGACGACGAGGTGCAGCCGGCGATCCGGTCCGCCGATGGCATAGAGCGCATCGACGTCCACGAAGGTGAAGTCGCCGTCGATCTCGCCCCGGATGTCGTCGCTCTTGAAATCGCTGTCGATCGACATCACGCCGAGGGACATCGCGACGCCCCAGTTCTCCGTCGCCATCATGCCCAGCCGCAGTCCGTACGTCAGTTCGTCGTCGATCTCGTCCGGACCGGGGCTGTACTGCCCGGCGTAGACGGCGAGGTTCCATTCCCCGATGGCCGGGCCGGCCGCGGGCGTCGCCGCCGCGGTGATCAAAGACGAGCACACGGCTACGAGGACGATCCTGATCATTCCCCTCATCTCCGACCTCCTTCCGGGCGAACGATAGCGGAGAGACGGCGCGATGTGGGGCCACGCGCAGGGCTTTCGTTGCGGTACGCTGTCGGGCCGGAGGGCTCCATGCCGAGGCGACACGCAGGCAAGCTGGCGGAGGTGCGCGCGTTCTGCGAAGCCCACGCCAACCCGGCAAACGTCAAGAAGTACTCGCGTTATTTCACGGAGGGCTACGACGCGTTCGGCCTCGACCAGGAGACTCTGCACGCGCAGGCCGCCACCTGGCTCGAGCGCTGGGGAGGGGAACTCGGACTCGCCGGCTTCCTCGACCTCGGCGATGCCCTCGTGCGGACGGGCAAGTACGAGGAGGCGAGCTTCGCCTACCTCTTCGCGCGGGCGCACAAGGAGCAGTTCGAGCCGGGAACGCTGGAGCGGATCGGCCGCTGGTTCGACGACGGCATCTGCAACTGGGGCCACACGGACCTGGTCTCGAGCGAGCTCGTCGCGCCGTTCGTCGTGGACGGGCTGACCGCGGTCGAGGCTCTCGCCGGCTGGCGCGACGCGGCATCGAAGTGGAAGCGGCGCGCGGTGCCGGTGAGCCTGATCGCGCTCGTGAAGGCCGGACGGCCGCTCGCGCCGCTCCTCGGGTTCGTCGAGCCGCTGATGGGCGACGGCGACCGCTTCGTCCAGCAGGGGCTCGGCTGGTTCCTGCGCGAGGCGTGGAAGCGCGAGTCGAAGCCGGTCGAGGCGTTCCTCGGCCGCTGGAAGGACACCTGCGCGCGCACGATCGTGCAGTACGCGACCGAGAAGATGCCGCCCGCGAAGAAGGCGCGGTTCAAGCGCGCGCGGGCCGCCGCGCGGTCCAAGTCCTCGGTTCCATAAATTCGCGGCCGACCGCTCGTAAGGCGCGCGAGGGACGATAATCGGGGCGTTCACGGCCGGGATGGTCCCGCGCGGGGTGCGGGCGGAGGAGCCACCGGCCAGAATCGCGGTGCCCCGGGCCTGCGCCCGACACCCCGGGGCCAATCCGGGGAGATGGCCATGCGCTGGATCGGACGCCGGCAGAGCACCAACGTCGAGGACTACCGCGGTCGGCGTTTCAGCCGTGGCGGCATCGCCGGGATCGGCGGTCTCGGCGGGCTGATCATCATCGCCATCGCGCTGTTCATGGGCGTGGACCCGAGCCAGCTGCTCGTGAGCCAGGTCGATGATGGCGGGGTGGGGCAGGTCGACGAGGCCCCCGGCCCGCCGCCGCAGGACGAGCGCGGGCAGTTCGTCTCCGTCGTCCTCGCCGACACCGAGGACGTCTGGAGGCAGCTGTTCGCCGGTGCCGGCACGCGCTACGCGGAGCCGACCCTCGTGCTGTTCTCGGAAGCGGTCCCGTCCGCCTGCGGCTACGCCGGCTCGGCCGTCGGGCCGTTCTACTGCCCGGCCGACCAGAAGGTCTACATCGACCTGACGTTCTTCGACGACCTGCAGCATCGCTTCGGCGCCTCGGGGGATTTCGCGCGGGCCTACGTCATCGCCCACGAGATCGGTCACCACGTCCAGAACCTGCTCGGCATCTCGGAGCAGGTGCAGTCGCGCCGCGGCCAGGTGTCCGAGGAAGAGTCGAACGCCCTGTCGGTCCGCACCGAGCTGCAGGCCGACTGCCTGGCCGGCGTCTGGGCGCACCACGACCAGCGGATGAACAACGCGCTCGAGCCGGGCGACATCGAGGAGGCGCTCGGCGCGGCCACCGCGATCGGCGACGACCGCATTCAAAGGCAGACGCAGGGCTACGTCGTCCCCGACGCGTTCACGCACGGCAGCTCCGAGCAGCGCGCGCGCTGGTTCCACCGCGGGTTCGAGACGGGCGACTTCAACGCGTGCAACACGTTCGAGAGCCGTTCGCTGTAGCCGCCGATCCCGGACCGTCCAATAGGCGCGTTCGCGCCGGAACGCCGGCCGCGGGCGCGATCACAGGAGGAACGGGCTTTCCGTGAGTTCGGTCCGCGCGACACCGGTTCGTCGCGCGGGACGCGCGAGCACCCTCACGCGCAGTCACCACCGTGTTCACCGTCGAGAGCCAACGCAGCTCGTCCCGAGCGGCGAACCGCGTGGCGCGCACGGCTATTCGCGAGCGCGCGCGCCGCCGCGATCGCACGGCGCTGATCCGTCGCGGGTTACGAACATCATTGGCACGCGCGCCGCGTGCGTCGTAGACATCGAACCAGAGGGGTCGCCGACTACGACGAAGTGCACGTCGGTGGGGAGGCGCAGTGATCGCAGGGACGGGACGCCGCGCAACCGGGGGTGGGCGTGGGAACTTCGACGACGGGATGTCCGCGTTCATCGAGTTGCTGCAGATCCTGAAGTTCCTGGCGAAGTGCATGCAGCTGCAGGTGACAACCGGGCGCAAGATCGGGTTGCTCGACGCCCTGGTCAACGAGTTTTCCAAGGGCAACGACACCGCCGTCGAGGCGAAGGCGATCGACGCCGCGACTCGCGAGCGCCTGATGCGGGAGGCCGAGGCCGGCGCGGACCTCGAATCGACCGCCAACCCGCTGGAGTTCCTCGTCAGCGGTGTGCGCGTGAGGCTCACCGCGAAGACGTCCGAGCTGCTGGGACTTCTCGCGGCCGAGAGCGGGGACGACGACAAGCTGGTGGGATGGAAGAGCACGGAGTGGCTCGCCGAGCAGATGGGCGTGAAGCGCCATGCGCTGCACCAGCGGGTCCTCCGGATTCGCAAGACGCTCGCCGCCCACCAGCTCAATCCCTACCTCGTCCAGAGCGGCCCGGACGGGCTGCGCTTCGCGAGGCGCTTGCCGAGCTGGCACTAGCGTCGGCCTGGCCGGCGGTTTTCCCGCGATCGCGAAGAGCGAACAAAGGCCGAAGGGCTTGGCCGTGATGTCGTCACTTCCAGTGGCGCTGGACGAACGCCTCGACCTCGGGCAGGCCGCCCTGCAGGATCAGGTAGCCGTTGTGCGGCTCGCGCGGCGTGATCTCGTGGTTGATCGGCGTGGTCAGCATCTCGCGGATGCGGGCCGGGTCGGCGGTCTGCCCGAGAACCCACGCCAGCTTCATGTACGCGGTCTCGGGCAGCATGTTGTCCAAAGGAATGATGCCGAGGTCCAGGAGGTCGCGCCCGGTGTCGTAGACGTACATCTGGGCGTAGCCCCAGAGCGTCTGCACGGTCATCACGACCGTCATCCCCTTGGCGATCGCGCGCTTGATCGCGGGGTAGAGCGGCTTGTTGACGTGCCCGAGCCCGGTCCCGGCGATGACCAGCCCGCGGTAACCCATCGCCGACAGCCCGTCGACGATGTCCGGGTTGAAGTTCGGGTAGTAGTACTGGATCGTGACCTTCTCCTCGAAGGCCGTGTTGATCACCGGGACGCGGCTCTTGTCGCGCGGCAGGTAGTCGCGCGTGATGTAGCGGAAGTGGTTGCCGAGCTCGTCCGGGTAGCGGCTGACCGTGGCCAGCGGCGTCGCGCCGATCGTGCGGAACGTGCTGCGGTACGAAGAGTGCATCTTGCGGCAGCGCGTCCCGCGGTGGAGCAGGTCGTAGTTGTCCGAGGTCGGCCCGAACATGCACAGCAGGACCTCGGCGATGTCGCAGTCGGCCGCCGTGCGCACGGCGTTCATCAGGTTCAGCGCGGCGTCGGAGGACGGCCGGTCGGAGCTGCGCTGGCTGCCGACGCAGACGATCGGCACCGGGCTGTTCTGCACCATGAACGACAGGATGGCGCAGGTGTGCGCCATGGTGTCGGTGCCGTGGCCGACGACGATGCCGTCGGCGCCCTTCGCGATCTCCTCGCCGATCGCGCGGGCCAGCACCTTGTACTGCTCGGGACCCATGTTCTCGCTGAACACGCCGAACAGCTTCTGGGTCGAGAGGTTGGCGATGTCGGCCAGCTCGGGGACCGCGCCGTACAGCTCGCCCGGCGTGAAGGCCGGGATCACGGCGCCGGTGCGGTAGTCGAGGCGGCTGGCGATCGTCCCGCCCGTCCCGAGCAGCGTGACGTGCTTCTTGCGCGGGTCGTGCGGGAAGTCCTTCTCCGGGATCTTGTAGACCGCCTTGCGGTAGCCGGTTTCGTGCGCGCGCGCGATGCGCTCCACGGCCAGGCCGACGTTGTAGCCGTTGAACAGCTTGACCACGATGTGGGAATCGTCCGCGGTCTCGCTGCGCGGCAGGACCACGCCCGCGAAAACCGATCCCTGGTCGTTGACGACCTCGACCTCGCTCCACACGCCGATGCCGAACTTCTCGAGCGCGTCCCGGGCGGGGCCGCGGTAGCCCTGGAAGCGGTCGGTTCTCTCGCCCAAGGGGACCGTCATGGCCGCACCCCCGCGCCGGTCGTCCGGCGCACGTGATCGGCGACGTCCTTCGCCGGCGCGCGGTGCCGCAGCAGGCGCACCGCCTGCCCCGCGAGGTAGCGCAGCTTCTTGTCCGGCGGGTCGTCGGGGCGGCCGGCGAACCCCTCCAGCGTCGGCTCACCGACCAAGGGTAGCCACTCGTCGCGGCCGAGCATCCGGATGCCGAGCGCCGTGCAGGCACCCGCCGCGTCGAGGCCGTCCTGCGCCATCCGCGCGGCGAGCGGCGCGATCGCCTCGCGCGGGACCTGTCCGCCGGTGTACAGGTCGAACACCTGCACCCAGGCCTCGGCGCCGAGCCGCTCGACCGGGATGCCCTTGCGCCGCAGCGCCTTGGCCCGTTGGCCGATCTCGACCGCCGCGACGAGCGGATCGACGCCCGTCTTCTCGACGACCTCGTCGAGGATGTCGGCACCGCCGCGGCGGATCAGGTGGTGGACCGTCTCCTCGGGGACGCGGTTGGCCATGTAGCGCGCGATGCGCTCCCACGGCGGCGGCCGCAGCCGGGCCCGCGCCGCGGCGAGGCGCTCCGGCGTGATCTCGGTCGGCGGCGAGTCGGTGTCGGGGTACATCCGGTCGGGTCCGGGCAGGATCCGCTCGAACGTCGTGTAGCCGCCGACCAGCGCTTGCCGCGTTTCCTTCGGGACGCCGACGATCGCGTCGCAGAACCTGAGGCGGATCTCCTCGGCCGCGGTGCGGCAGTCCTCTTCCGGGCCGCAGACCAGGAAGTAGTCGTCGGCCTCGGCCAGCCGCGTGCGCTTGCGCAGCTTCTCCAGGACGCCGTAGCGGTTCGGGAAACGCGGCATCTGGGCGCCGCTGAGCACGATCGGCTGCTCGTCGAGGCAGGCGATGACCCGGATCCGTCCCGACAACTCGTCGAGGAACGTCGTGTCGGGCTGGGTCGGGTGCTGGGCGAGCCCCTGCGCCCCCTCGACCTTGACCGCCCAGACCTTGCCGCCCGCCTCCAGCGCGCGCCGCGTGAAGCCCAGCTCGACGTCCGCGAAGAGGTCGCTCACGTCGAACGACCGCGCGCGGACGGTGTCCGCCGCGGTGAACCCGCGCCGGTGCAGCTCGTCGCGCAGCTTCAACAGGTTGACCTGTCGCACGGCCTCGTTGTGCACGAGCTTCACGGCGTAGCCGGCGCGCGGGACGCCCTTGATCTCGACCCGGCTGCCGCCGCGCACGCTGGCGTTGACGTCCTCGCGCGAGGCGCCGATCCCGGTGCGCACGCGGCGCGTGCTGCGGGCGATCAGCCCGCAGAGCAGGATCGCGTCGCGGACCTCCTCGGGCGTGCGCAGCTCCGGCCCGGTGACGGTTTCCGTCAGCGGCATCCCGAGCCTGTCGGTGCGCCAGATGATCTGGTGCCCCTTGTCCTTGACCTCGCGGCAGGAGTCTTCCTCGACGCTGACGTGCGTGATCGTCAGCCGGCGTCCCTTGAACGGCAGCCAGCCGTTGACGCCGACGATCGCGGTGCGCTGGAAGCCGGTAGGAATCGAACCGTCGAGGTACTGCTTCCGCGCGATGTGCACCTCGTCGATGATGTCCATGTTCATCGTGAGGCACAGCTCGATCGCCACGTCGATCGCTTCCTGGTTGACCAGGAACGGCGGGGTGTCGTCCATCTCGTACGTGCAGACGTTGCGCTGGTTCAGGAGGTAGATGATTTCCTTCTTGGTCTTGAACTCCATCAGCGCGGTGCCGTCGTACTCCCCCAGCTCGGACAGCGTCGGCCGCATGTGCCGCAGCACTTCGCCGTCGTGGTCCTCGGTGTACAGGCCGGCCGGGCAGCGGCAGAACAGCTTCTCCCGCGTCAGGAGCTGCTGGTGCACCTCGAGGCCGGAGATGAGGCCTACCGCCTCGTAGTCGAGCGGTTCGAGCATGCGGTCACCTGCGAAAGCCGGGTCCCGGGGCGGGTTTGCGACGGCTGGGGTGGGGCAGCATCGCCCCGGGCGCAGGGCGCGTCAAGCACGCGCCTCCTGCCCGCGACCCGCATCGGAGCCGGAGCTTCAAGCTCTCGATCCGTTCTTCGCGTCAGCCCGCGACGGATCTTCTGCGGAGCGGCCTAACCGGCGGACTTCCGGCGATCCCGGCGGCCCTGTGGGACTCCCGTCCCGGGTCCACGGCGCCGCGGGAGCTGCCGGATCGACCGCCGGATCCACGGCAGCAGGCGAGCGAAATCGCATTCCCCGGATTCGAGCAGCCCGATCAGGAATCGGTGGGCTGCTTCGGGGCGAGTGGCCAGCTTGTGCCCGTTGAGCCGAAGGAAGACATCCGTGGCGAAGAACGCGACGCGCTTGTTACCGTCCACGAACGGGTGGTTCATGAGGAGGGACTCGAACAACGCCGCGGCCATCTCTGCCAGGTCCCCGTAGTAGCCCGTGCGAGGCCGGAACAACGCGCTCTCGAGCAGGCCTGGATCGCGCACGCCACGGGGCCCGCCGAACGTCTCGATTAGCCTCTCGTGGATCGCGAGAACCTCGTCGGTCGTCAGGAAGAGCGTCTGCCTAGCGGGCAAGAAGCCGCCCCAGCTTTTCGTTCTCGGCGATCGAGTCGTCCAGGTGGCGCAGGACGGCGGGCCGCACGCGCCGGCGCTCGAGATACTCCCGGATCGCCTCGGTCAGCATCCCGGAGACACTGCGGTGGGATTCGGCGGCTGTCGCCTTGAGGTCCTCCCAGACCGCCTGCTCGACCTGCGAACTGATCTTGGTGGTGGCCATCGGGGCCTCCTGCCTGAAGAGTCATGATACGTCAAGACAGACCATGTGTCCGCTTGCCGGTCGCCATGAGGGCCGGCTCACCTGCCAAGTGACGTACCGCCGAAGCGAGTCCAGGCTGGGCCGGTACGGAGTCCCGTATCCGTCGGCGCGGCCGCGCACTCCTGCCGCCCTCAGCCCAATGCGGCCACGCCGTCCTGCACCGTCGGCGCGTGCTCGACGATGCGCAGGAACCACATCGCGTCGAGCAGCTTGTGGACGCGCGGGTTCATCCCGGCCAGCACCAGCCTGCCGCCCGCGTTGCGCAGCGACGAGACCATCGCCGCCAAGATGCCGATGCCGCTGCTGTCGATCCGCTCCACGCCGGACAGGTCGATGACGATGCCCCTGAGACCCTCGCCGACGCGCCGCCGCACTTCCTCCTGCAGGGCGTACGCCGGCCCGGTCCCGTGGAGCCGCCCCTCGAGGTGGTAGACCGCGCTCGTCGGCGACAGCGACTCGACGACGTAACGGAGCTGGTCCATCGTTCCCCCGCGATGAAACGGGGAAGGCGCGCGCGGCGCCTTCCCCGGGATTCCACCGGCCTGGCTAACGCGTGCCGACCAGCGCCTCTTCGGCCTTGCGGCGCATCGCCGGCGGGACCGGCACTTCCTCGTACCGGCCGATCCAGGTGTAGATCAGTCCGCCGATCACCGCGCCGACGATCGGCGCGATCCAGAACAGCCAGAGCTGGGAAATCGCCCAGCCGCCCGCGAACAGCGCCGGCCCGGTCGAGCGCGCCGGGTTCACCGACGTGTTGGTCACGGGGATGCTGATGAGATGGATCAGCGTCAGGCACAGCCCGATCGCGATCGGCGCCAGCCCCGCCGGCGCCCGCTTGTCGGTCGAGCCGAGGATCACCAAGAGGAAGAACGCGGTGAGCACGACCTCGGCCAGGAAGCACGCACCGAGCGCGTACTGCCCCGGCGAGTGTTCGCCGAAGCCGTTGGACGCGAAGCCACCGATCTCGAACCCCGGCTTGCCGCTGGCGATCAGGTACAAGACGCCGGCCGCCGCGATCGCGCCGAGCACCTGCGCGATCACGTAGGGCACGAGTTCGCGCGCCGGGAAGCGCTTGCCAACCACCAACCCGACCGAAACGGCGGGGTTGAGATGGCAACCCGAGATGTGCCCGATCGCGAACGCCATCGTCAGGACCGTCAGGCCGAACGCGAGCGCAACGCCGACGAAGCCGATCCCCAGCTCGGGAAACGCCGCCGCCAGCACGGCGCTCCCGCAACCGCCGAACACCAGCCAGAACGTGCCGAAAAACTCCGCCGCGGACCTTTGTGTCAGGGACATGGCCTTCTCCTCCCTTCGCACGGGGTGTCCATACTCGCCCTTTTTGCATCGGGATGTCGAGCGTATCGACGGGGAGGCCCGCGGAGGCGTAGGATCGCTTCCCCAAGACGCTGGAAACCGGTGACGCGTGTCCTCGCGGAGGACAAGGAGGAGTGATGTCGTCAATGCTGGAATCCCTCGCTGGTCAGCTCGGTGGCGATTTCACGCGGCAGGTCGGCCAGCAGGTCGGCGTGGACAGCAACACGGTCGCGACGGTGCTCTCCGCGGGTCTGCCGATGTTGCTCGGCGGGCTGTCGCGCAACGCTGCCAACCCGCAGGGCGCCGAAGCGCTGTTCGGCGCGCTGCAGCGCGATCACGACGGCGGGATCCTCGACATGCTCGGCGGCGGGCTGCCGCAGAACGCCCTCGCCGACGGCATGGGGATCCTCGGCCACGTGTTCGGCGGCCGGCAGTCGGCGTTGCAGAACTCGCTCGGGCGCTCGACGGGCATCGACGCCGCGACGGTCGGGCGCATCCTCGCCATGGCCGCGCCGATCGTGCTCGGCTACCTCGGTCGCATGCAGCGCCAGAAGAACCTCGACCCCGGCGGCCTGTCGGACGTGCTCGGCCGCGAGGCGCGACAGGTGGATGAGCAGCAGCCGGGCTCGATGGGCATGCTCAACTCGATCCTGGACAGCGATGGCGACGGCGACGTGGACCTCAGCGACATGCTGCGCCACGGGGCCGGCATCTTCGGCAAGTTCTTCGGCGGCCGCTGACGCCGGCGCCGGTTCCGACGACGGTCGCCTTGCGCGGTCCGTGTCGGTGCCGGGCGGCCTACATGTACGGGTCGCCGCAGGCGACCGGGCCATGACGGCTCCACGATGAACGCGCGCTCACGGGCAAGCGGCGACGCGCTCGGACCCGTCGCTCGCGCGGCCCCACGTGCCGTCGCCGCAAGTGTTGCGTGCGCGCACGAGGTATCGAAACGCCGCCCCGGTCGGCGGCAAGGCCGGGTCATCCCCCTGGTCCGCCGCCGTCCCGGTCGCCACACAGACTCCGTCGCCCGCGGCCGTTTCGCGGAACACGTCGTGCACGGTGTCCGGCCCCGACCCGGGCAGCGCGCTGTCCCACCGGAGCGTGTCCGCATCGAGCCACGCCACGCCGCCGACCTCGGCGGGTGACGTGAACGCGCCGGGATCCAGCGGCGCGCAGTCGTCCGGGTCGTACACGCCGTCGCCGTCCGGGTCGGGACGCCGCACGTCGAGGAACACCACGGCCCCGGAAAGGACGCGCGTCGGAACTTCGAGCGCCCCGTCCATGGCGGTGTAGCGCGCTGGCGGGCCGAGCGGCCGCAGCCGGGCCGCGTCCACGAAAGCGGCAACCTCTTCCGGCGCGTAGACGCCGTTCGACCCGCGGTCCGGCAGTGCCGCCAGCGCGGCCCGCGCCGGATGGTCGTTGTCCAGCCGGTACTCGACGACCTCCACCACCGGGAAGCGCATGCTGCGCAGCCGCAGCGTCACGTCCCATCCGCCGCGCTCGGCGCTCGAGGTGTCGTAGACATCGTGCGCGTAGAGCAGGAACTTGTCCGCCGCGGGCTCGACCGAGCGCCAGCCCGAGACGGTGACGCCGGCGTCCTGCTGCGTACCGAGCGGCGCCAGCTCGTGCGACATCGTCGCCGCCAGGTGCGCGAAGTGGAAGAACGGGATCGGGACGGCGTCCACCCGGTCGCGCGTGCCGTCGCCGTCCTCGTCGATGTTGAGCTGGCCGGCGCTGCTCGGCGTGCCGTTGACGTTGCCGTTGCCGGGCCAACCGGTGAGCGTGATCTCCCCCGCCCGCTTGCGCGGGTCGGTCATCCCCTCGTCCAGCATGCGCCGGTAGAACTCGCCGCCCCACGTGGAGAAGTAGCCGCCCCAGCGGTACATCTCGCGCCCGCCGGGATCGCGCGTCGGGACCCAGTCGGGCGTCGTCTCGTGGCTGTTGATCGCCAGCCGCTCGAACGTCACGGCGTCGATCTGGAGCGACGCGCGCCGGATGTCGATCATCGAGTTGGCCGACTCGGCCGCACGCTTGTAGCAGTGAACGCTGACGACGTCCAGCGGCGAGCCGCGGTTGTCGTGCGCGCGGCAGGTCGCGTCGACGCGCGACGAGCGCAGGTTGTCGAACGCCGGGTCGATGCAGACACGGTTGTGCTCGTCGAACCCGCCGCCGGGGAAGTCCGCGGTCGGCGAGGCGTGGTACAGGAGCTGCTCGAGGTACGTGACGGGGCTCGCCGCGCCCGCGGCTTCAGGACCGACGATCCGGACGCGGTCCATGTCGATGCCGCGCTGCTCGAGCGCGTGCAGCAACGCGTTCGAAGTGTAGTCGTGGAACGCCAGGTACTCGTCATCCGTGCCGAACCAGAACGCCGACAGGTTCGGCTCGTTGCCGACCGAGTAGTACCAGTCCGCGACCTGCGGGCCGTAGCGGTTCACGATGTGGTCGATCAGCGCGCGCAGGACGGTGTGCCACTCCAGCCAGTCCTTCGGCAGGTCGGGGCAGCTCCCGCCGTACTCGCCGTTGGAGCGGCCGATGCGGCACAGGTCGAGGCTGACCGCCTCGACGTTGACGATCGGCCGCCGGCCGTGCGCGACGTGCTGGTCCCACTCGTCGTCGAGCCGGGCCCAGTAGTAGACCGGCGTGCCGGCGGGGCGGAACTTGCGCAGCGCGCCGAGCGGGTACGAGAAGTTGTCCGGCGTGTTCGGGTTGTCGCCGGGCCGGGACCCGGAGTAGTCGAGGACCCAACTCTCGGCCGGGTTGACCAGCAGGTTCACGTTCACGCGGCGGCCGAGGTCGTCCACGCTCTGCACCGTCGCGACTTCCGACTTGTAGCGGTCGCAGACCAGGACCTGGTCGCCCGCGTGGTAGTCCAGCGACAGCGTGCGCCCCGGCGGGATCCCGTACAGCGGACCCTCCAGCAGGTCGGTCACGGTGAGCACGGTGATCCCGCCGATGTCGCGCATGCCGGTGATCCGCCGCGTCTCGCGCTCGCGGACCAGGTTCGGGTTGCCATCGAAGTAGGGGCTGTTCCAGTAGTCGGCGAACAGCGGCCAGTCGCGCTGCTGGAGGTAGAACTCCGGGGCGTCGGCCCGCGCGGCGTCGATCATCTGGTACACCGGTTCCTGGTTCCAGTCGCGCGAGCTGTCGAAGTTCGGCTTGATCATCCCGGCGAAAAAGCGGCCCTGCCACGTCAGCGTGGGCGCCGAGAGGTCGACGTCGAACGCGAGCGTCGCACCGGCGAGGTCGCGGCGGGTCGTGAACGTCCAGCTCGATCCCGAGGGATCGATCATCGTCCCGGCGAGCGTGCGCGCGGAGACCTTGACCGTGTAGGCGGTGGAGGTCAATAGCGGCAGGTCGGGCTGGGTGAAAAATCCGTAACCCGTGCGCGTCCCGTCCGTGAATGACGGAATCGTCTTCCCGCTGTAGCCGGGCGCCCACTGCTGGTTCGGCCCCAACATCGTCACCGGTCCGCCGCCGGGCCAGGTCAACGTCGCCGTCACGCTGTCCGGATCGACCTTTTCCTCGTCGGGGTTGGTCGTCGGGACCGTCACCTCGAAGTAGATGCTCGTCCCGCGCGGGACGTTGGTGGACGCGGAGCAGGGCCGCGGCTTGATGTGCACCTTCGTGCAGTCGTGCCAGACCTTGGGCGGCGTGGCGGCCCAACCGGTCGGTAAGAGCAGCGCAAGCGCGCAGACGAGGACCGAACGCATGACGCCTCCCGGGGACGATTACTTGGAAGGTACGCCGAAACGGACCCCGATCAGCCAGCGGCTACGGCCCGTCGTTCCCGCACTTGTCCCGGGCGCGGACCTGGTAATAGACGATCGCGTCCGCCGCGCCGGCCGCCCCCGGCGCGATGCTCGCCGACACCGGTCCCATGGTCTCGCCGAGCGGCAGCGGGTCGGAGAAATCCGGCTCCGTCGCGGACCACAGGTCGTAGCCGCCGACCAGCTCGCTGTTCCCGGTCGCGTCGCGGTTCACCGCGGCCCAGTCGAAGAGCAGGTCGACGCCGGAGCGCGCGAGCCGCAACTCCTGCACCTCGGCCGGCGGGCAGTCGTCCTGCGGGTTCGCCGGCGCGAGCAGCCGATCGAGGAACTCTTCGTGGCTGTAATTCAGGCCGTCCCACGGCGCGTCGGTCTGCCGCGCGGCGACCAGCTTCAGCGAGCGGATCACGTACAGCTCCTGCGTGCCGAGCCCGACCGCCATCACGGCGTCGCACGGGATGCGCACGTTGCCAGGGACCGGAAGCCACCACGTCAGCCCGTACTCGGCGTTGACCGGCGAGCGGTGGAACGCGGCGTCCAGCGACTCCTGCGCGATCAGCTGCTGCTGCAGCGGCGGCCACCAGCCGCCGAGCCGCACCAGCTCGCCGTAGTTGATCCACTCGCGCGGGGTCCACTGCGAGCCCCACGGCAGGTGCGGCATGTTGTCCGTGCCGCGCGTCCAGCCGCTGTACTGCGCCCCGATCGGCGCGAAGAACCGCGCCTGCATGTACGCCAGCGGATCGACGTAGTTCGGCGCGAGCTTGCGCCGCATGAACTCGCCGAAGATCTGGTACGGCACGGAGCCGTACTCCCAGTACGTGCCCGGGTCGTGCGTCGCGGGGACGAGGATCGCCTCGGCGTAGGTCGGCATGCCGCTGACCTCGGCCTGGATCCCGCTGGTCAGGCTCAGGAGCTGGCGCAGCGTGACCTGCGATTTGCGCGGGTCGCCCCGCCACTCCGGGATCGTCTCGACGAGCCGCTCGTCCCACGACGAGATCAGGCCGTCGTCGATCGCCGCGGCGGCCATCGCGCCGGAGAAGCTCTTCGTGCAGCTCCACAGCTCGTGCGCGACGTTCGGCCCGCTGCCGGAGTTGTAGTCCTCGCAGACGACCTGGCCGTTGACCCACACCAGGAGCGAGACGCCGCCCGTGCTCGCGTTGTACTGCTTGGCGGCCTCGCAGGTCGCCGGCGTGACCGGCGTCGGGTACGCGCATTGCGCGGCGGCCGGGCGCGCCCCGAACAGCACGAGCGCGAGAAGCACCGGGATAGCCATTGCCGACCGGCGAACGATGCCCATGGAGCCTCCCCGGCGGGGAACATACGACGAACCGGGGGCGGGTGGGCCGGCGCGCTTGTCACCTTATCGCGTCGGGCGACTCCATTAGGAGTGGAGGACCCATGCGGATGAAACGAACGATGACGGCCCGGCGGATCCTGTGGCTCACCGGCTGCACCTGCAGCGTGCTGGCCGTGGTGCTGGCTGCGATGTCCCCAGACCCGGTCGCCGGCCGGGCCAAGAAAGTCAATGCCAAGGAACTTCGCGAAGTGGCCCGCATGCTGGACGAGGGCCGCGAGACGTTCCGCTTCGACACCTTCGGCAGCGAAGACTTCTGGGGCGGCGCGCTGCGCCTGCACGAGGCGCTCGCGACCGTGACGCCCGCCACCGCACTCGCCGTCGGACTGAAGGTGGACTCCCAGGCGCTCGGCGGCATCAACCCCGCGCAGATCGATCCCGACGATCCGGCGGTGACGCTGGAACTGCTGCGGCGCAACGCCGTTGTCGGCGTCCGCGGCGTGTTCGACGGCGGCGGCCGGATGACCTCGGTCGGCATCCAGTGCTCGCTCTGCCACTCGACGGTGGACGATTCCATCGCGCCGGGGATCGGCCGGCGGCTCGACGGCTGGGCCAACCGCGACCTCAACGTGGGCGCCATCGTCGCCCTCGCGCCGAACCTGCAGCCTTTCGCCGACCTGCTTGGCGTGGACCAGGACACCGTGCGCACCGTGCTGAGAAGCTGGGGTCCGGGCAAGTTCGACGCCGCGCTGGCGCTGGACGGCAAGGCGTTCCGGCCGGACGGAGGCTCGGCGGCCACCCTCATCCCGCCGGCGTACGGGCTGGCCGGCGTCAATCTGCACACGTCCACCGGCTGGGGCGGCGTGAGCCACTGGAACGCGCTGGTCGCCAATCTCGAGATGCACGGCAAGGGGACGTTCTTCGACCCGCGGCTGGACGACGCCGCCAAGTTCCCGATCGCGGCGCGCGAAGGCTTCGGCCACGTCCGGATGACGCCCGACCTCATCACCTCCAAGCTGCCGGCGCTGCACCTGTACCAGATCGCGCTCGATGCGCCGCGCCCGCCGGCCGGCAGCTTCGATGCCGAGGCGGCGCTGCGCGGCGAGGCGCTGTTCGCCGGGAAGGCCGACTGCGCCCGCTGCCACGTTCCACCGCTCTACACCGAGCCCGGCTGGAACATGCACACCGCGGACGAAATCGGCATCGACGACTTCCAGGCGCTGCGCTCGCCGGACGAGCGCTATCGCACCGCGCCGCTGCGCGGCCTGTGGGCCCACCAGAAGGGCGGCTTCTACCACGACGGGCGCTTCGCGACGTTGCAGGACGTGATCGAGCACTACGACGGCGTGTTCGGGCTGCAGCTCACGCCCGGGGAGCGCGCCGACCTCGAGCAGTTCCTGGAATCTCTGTGATGGGCTCAGTCATCGCAGCGTCTGCCGGTAACGGGACACCTTGCCGGCGGGCTGCCGATCCGCAGTCCGCCCTCTCCCTGCGCGGGCGGGAACCCGACCCGTGCGCGGGGACGCAGTGGAACGCCACAGGACTCGGTCACAGCGCTCGGCCGTGCCCCGACGTCCGCGGCGTGTCCGCGCGTCCACCGCCGCGCCCGCCGGCGGACGCGGCCCCGAGCCACCTTCCCGTGAACAACGACAGGTCCGCGGGGCACGCCCCTCGCACCGAACCGCGGCATGCCCGCGGCGCAACGGCACGCGTCCAGCCTCGACCGCAGCGAGCAGCACCGCGGCGACTACGTCCCGCGCCGACCCGAGGACACGCCGCTGTATTCCGTCCTGGCCGCCGAGCTCGAGACCTTCCTCGCCCGGCGCCACGCCGGCGAGCGCTGGCTGCCGCGCTTCGTCGAGCGCGAGCTGCGCGCCTTCCTCGAGTGCGGGATCCTGGCCCACGGCTTCCTGCGCCTGCGCTGCCCGGCCTGCCGCGAGGAGCGGCTGGTCCCCTTCTCCTGCACGGGCCGCGGCTTCTGCCCCTCCTGCGGCGGCCGCCGCATGGCCGATAGCGCGGCCTGGCTCGTCGACCGCGTGCTGCCCGAGGTCCCCGTCCGCCAGTGGGTCCTGACCCTGCCGTTCCCGTTGCGCGTCGGTCTGGCTTACGACCCAAGACTCGCCGCCACCGTGCTGCGCGAGTTCGTCCGCGCCGTCTTCGGCTCGCTGCGCTGCCGCGCGGCGCGCGAACTCGGACTGCGCCGCACCCGCTGCGGCGCGGTCACCTTCGTCCAGCGCTTCGGCGACGCCCTCAACCTGAACCTCCACTTCCACACCCTCGCCCTGGACGGGGTCTACGAAACCCGGCCCGGCTCCGCCCCGCGCTTCCATCCGCTCCCGCCGCCCACCGACGACGACGTCGCCCAGCGGCCCGGACCTACTCCCGCTGCGACCGCGACCTCTTCCCGGGCCTCATCCTCGCAGCCACCACGCCCAACGCTACCCTTCGCCCGCGCCGAAGATGCGGTTTGCACCGCTTATCCCCCCGCGTCCCTTGGAACCAGACGGGGTGCGGCGAGTGGTTACCGTCCATCAGCGCCTCGCCGGCCCGCTTACGCCCTCAGCGTCGGCAGTGTCGCTCCCCCCAACCCCCTCGCCGGTGAGAACTACGCTACCAATATCAACAACCTGCTCCACTCGCACTGCGCCAGTTCGAAAGGTGAGGAATCCAGGGCACTCAAGGGCGAACCTAACTTGATCGCCAGTTCGGCCCAACATCGGTTGCCGGAAATCAGGGTGCACACAATGCGCCTCAATCGGCACGTCCCTTCCAGCATCAATGGCGATGAGCCTGCACAACGTCCGCGGCGGTCTCCCGGCCCCGTCCCTCACCCGCCCTCGCACCTCGTAAGAGAGCCAGTTCTCCGAACAGCCGAGTCCGGATATCAAAGGCAGGAGAGTGAATATCAAGAGCCATCGCCTGATGCGCATCTATGTTCCTCCTGACCAATGACCACTGCTCTCCGCGACGCATGCGACGGGGCTGTCCTGGGTTCCGCTCACTCGGAGATTGGATCATCGACAGATGGGTGGGCGTCCAACGCGATCGTACCCAAATCAATCACGTCACGCAGTTGCTGCACATCCGTCCGCGCGCGCGCATAACCCGGACCGCAGTCGATTACGAACGCCACCGAGTGTCCGCGTCTACCGTGCATCCTCTCCTCAAACGAACCCGGATTAACGCATACGTCGTCGAGCGGGGCACCTCCTTTGGCATCGACAACCGTGAGCTTACACAACCTCGCCGATAAAGGCCTACCGCTCTCGTCTGCGATGCGGCCACGCACCGTATAGAACCAGTCACTAGGGCAGCCGCTCCAGCATGGAAGCACTAACAGCGTGACGAATGCGATTCGCCTCCAAGTCATTTGGTCCCCAAGCACGCGGCCAAGGTGCGGTAGTTTTCCTTGGCGAAGTTCCCGGCTTCTATCTCGTACCTATTGGACCAATGCGTGTCGTTTCCCGCCAGCCACTGCTTCACGCCGCGGATCTCTGATCCACTGCGCTTCCCGCCTGCCTTCCCGCGGCGTACCTCACGCGGCCCTGGTCGGGGTGTCCGAGCCTGTCCCCACCGGGAATCACGCGGTGGCGGTGGCGGAGTGGCGCTCGAACACCTGCCTCCACTGCATGCGCCCGGTCAGCTGCATCAAGGCGAACAGCGTGAGGACGCTGCCGATCGTCACGATCAGGCCGGTGAGGCCCGAGAACATGTGCGCGAAAGAGAACAGCACGAGGTACACGAACTGGCTGACACCCGCCTCGACTGCCGCGAACCGCAGCCCGACCGCGAGCCGCAGGTAGCTGACCACGAGCAGGACCGACGCCGCCGAGGCGATCGCGAACGCCGGCGCCACGGGTATGTGATCGACCGTGTACGAAAACAGGAGGTGGAACGAAAAGAACGCCGCCGCCAGGAACAGGTAGTTCATCGGGTGCAGCTCCACCCGCTCGATCAGGGTGATGACAAACATCCACACGAAGAAGAACCCGAGCGAGACAGGGGCGAACGCCGCCATGCGCGCGGCGAGCGGGCCGGGGTTGATGTTGTGCGGCATGGTCATGCCGATCTGGAACCCGGAGATCAGGTTGTCCGAAGCCCAGGTCAGGGCCCAGCCCTGGCCTGCCTTTTGCTTGGTTGTCGGCGAGATGGTCCCGGCGGGGAAGTCGATCTCGTCGAAGTCGGTGGTCATCGCCAACGAGAAATTCTTGATGCGGTTCACGTCACTGCCGAACGAGTAACGCCAGCTCTCGAGCCCGCGCGAACGGTACGCGATCGAGAACGGAATGGTGGTCCCCTTGGCGACCGGCACCCGCTGCTCGATCAGCTTCGTGCCCTGCTCGGCGATGGGCGTGATCTTGGCGTCCTCGCGCCCGGCGACAGTGAAGCGGAAGTTGTCGTAGTTGGCGCGCGCCGTCGGGAAGCGGTAACGGATCACCAGCACTCCCGGCCTGTCGTCCTCGTGGGTGTAGGCATGGTCGGCCGCGAACTCGACGCCATACGTCGAGTACCACAACAACCCTTTGCGTCGCTGGTCGAGGTCGAGGTCGACGCGCACCCTCGAGCTGTCGAGGATGACGGACGCCTCCTTCCAGACCTCCCGCTGGCGCGAGACCTGCTTGCGCTCGCCGCCGTCCGCCTCGACCACCTCCTTGTCGACGACGATCTCCGGCCAGGTGAAGACGAGCTCCGGCGAGAGCTGCTCCTGCTCGTCTCCCCACAGGGCGGCGACTTGCGTTTTCAGTCCGCCTTCCTGGTGATAGGTCCGGAACGAGACGGAGGCGGCCAGGGCGAACCAGGCCAGGCACACCAGCATGTACACCAGCGCGATCGCGATCAGCCTGCGGACCATGAGAGCTCCTTTCACGGTGAAGATCCGCGCCGCGGATGACGGCGGCGCGCCGGCGACGTGGAGATTTCGTGCAAAGCCGGTGCAGGCCCGGGCGGCGCGGCCGGCGGCGCTACAATCGCCAGCGGAAGGAGCCCGGCCTTGGCTTCGGTCCTGATCGTCGACGACGATCCGCAGATCCGCGAGGTCATCCGTTTCGCTTTGCGACGCGAGGGGTTCGACACGTTCGAAGCCGGCAATGGCGCCGAGGCGCTGGCGAGCTTCGAGCGCGGCAAGCCCGACCTGATGATCCTCGACATCCTGATGCCGGAGATGGACGGGACCGAGGTCTGCCGCGCCCTGCGCGCGCACTCGGCGGTCCCGATCATCTTCCTGTCGTCGAAGGACGAGGAGGTCGACCGCATCCTGGGCCTGGAGCTCGGCGGCGACGACTACGTGACCAAGCCGTTCAGCCCACGCGAGCTGGTGGCGCGCGCGCGGGCCGTTTTGCGGCGCGCGGCCGGTTCCGCCGCCCGGGCCCGGACCGACGCGACGCGGAAACTGCGCCATGGCCGGCTCGAGCTCGATCTGGACCGCTTCCGCGCGAGCTGGGACGGGCAGGAGGTGGTGCTGACCGTGACCGAGTTTGGGCTGTTGCGCGCGCTGCTGACGTTCCCGGGCAAAGTCTACACGCGCGACGAGCTGATGGAGCGGGCCTACCTGCAAGACACGATCGTCAGCGGGCGCACGATCGACAGCCACATCCGCCGGGTGCGGGCGAAGTTCGCGGCGCTCGGCGTCGAGCCGGTGGAGACGGTGCACGGCCTCGGCTACCGGATCGGCCCCTGTGAGTGACACCGTGCCGCACGCGGCGCGCCGCCCGTGGCGCCCGCGGCTGCGCACCGTCCTGTTATCGATCAACCTGATCGTGCTGCTGCTGCCGCTGGGCGGCATCCTGTTCCTGCGGCTCTATGAGCACGAGCTGGTGCTGTAGGGCGACATCCCAGAATCGAGTTAAGGCGACACCCAGTCTTACGACCTGATGTCGCCGACTTCCGTGGCAGTGTTTACCCCTTCGCCGGGGGCCAGCCATGGGGAAGCTCGGTTCGAGGGCT
>JAGOJY010000052.1:1387-28519 GCA_017994815.1 Acidobacteriota bacterium | reverse complement strand
GCGCAGGCGGGCGCGAGCAAGGCGCCCGCGACTTCGAGGTCGTCGACCACGGCCCCGCCGTCGGTCCCGCAGTCGGACGACAGGTTCAGCCGGAACCTCACCCGGTGCCCGCGGTACGCCGACAGGTCGAAGACGAAGCGCCGCCACCCGGAAAGCCCGTCCCAGCGCGGGCCCGAAAGGCAGCCCTGCGCCGGCGGGTAGTCGCAGCCGTTGATCCAGTCGCCGGTCCCGCCACCGTCGAGGCACGGCGGAGCCCCGGTTTGCGCGAACGTCTCGGGGTAGCCGTTGACCGGGGTGATCGGCGCGAACGCGCCGCCGTCGACCGACAACTCCGCCACGAGGCCGTCGAATTGCCACTCGATGCTGTAGTCGGCCCAGAAGCTGAGTTGCGGTGAACCGACCCAGTCCAGGTCGATCGGCGGGCTGACGAGACCGAAGCAGGCCAGCGCGCCGTAGGCGCCGTCGCCGAACGGGTCGGGGTCGGACCAGTACGACCAGTTGCCGGTGTGGTGGACCGCCAGCGGGCTGCGCGACCAGCCGACACCGAGGCCCAGCTCGTCCAGGTACACCTCCGACACCATCTTCGCGGGCCGGTCGTCGCCGGCCCCGTCGACCCACGTACCCGTGACGCGCGGCCCGCCGGGGCGGATCGCGGCGCGCGTCCCCGGGCCCTCGAGCCCGGTCGCCGGATCGAGCGCGCGCACCTCGTACACCCACTCCTCTCCGATCGGTTCGCCGCGCGCGTCCCAGCCGGTGGTGACGCCGAGGTCCGTGTAGGCGAGCGCGGCCGTCTCGGCCAGCAGCGTGTCCGGCGACGGCTCGAACGCGGGATCGTCGGAGCGGTAGACGCGGTACGCCAGCGCGCCGCCGCAGGGGGGCGCGACCGGATCCCACGACAGCTCGACGCGGCACTCGGTGCTCGCGCCGTCCGCGGCGGCCAGGCCCTGCGGTGCCACGGGCGCCGTGCGGCAGTCGTGCGCGCCGCCCCAGCTCACGCTCGCCGGAGCCGAGGCGCACAGCCCGCTGGCGTCCACGGCCTCGATCTCCCAGGTCCAGGGACCGTCGCCGGGCGGGCGGTCGAGGATCGACGACTCGCTGCCGGGAACGCGCGCGACGAACGTCCTGCCGGCGGCGCCAATCCGGTGGACGTCGTAGTGATCGGCCCCCGGGACCGGGTTCCAGCCGACGAGGACCGCGCCGCCCGCCGGCGCGGTGCTCGGCGCCGCCGGCGCCGCCGGCGCGGTGCAGGTCGGGGTACACGCCGACGCGTCGTCGACGCGGGCGATGTTCTCCCAGTTCAGCTCGACGTTGTCCACGCGCCAGCGCACCTCGTCCCCCTCGCTGCCGCCGCAGACCGTCGAGGCGTCGTACGGTGTGGTCAGCGCGACGCGGAAGATGAGCTGCACCATCGTCGCGTCGGGCGTCGGCGGGAGGGTCCAGTCGGGCGTGCTGGCCGGGTCGAGCGCCGCGATCTCGTCGCTGCCGTCGTCGTTCTGGTCGCGGTAGTAGCCGGTCGGCAGGATGCGCCCATCGCGGTTGGTGTAGATCTCGGTCACCACGCGCTCGCAGCGCCGCCCGTCCTGGTTGAGCTTGAAGTGGAACCCCTCGCGGAAGCGCACGCTCTGCAGGATCGTCGTCGTCCCGGCGGCGCCGGTCGCGATCTGCGGGCTGACCAGGCGGTAGGTGCGCGCGGTGGCCGTGCTGACGAGCTGGCCGGTGCACGTCGGCAGCAGCGCCTGCATGTCGCCGTAGCAGAAGCCGAGGTTCCAGTTCGGCTCGGTCGTCGCGCAGTTCTTGTTCAGGTCGAACCAGTACCAGGAGCCCGGCGTCGGCTCCGGGTTCCCGTCGTAGCACTCGCCGCTCGCGGCGGCGAAGTCCTCGGACCACGTGCCCGGCGTGCGGACCTCGTCGGTTTCGAGCGACAGCGCCACCTCGACGCGCCGGACCGCGGTCCAGCCGTCGCCGCTCAGTTCCAGCCACAGCGGCAGGCTCGAGCGCGGCGCGGCCTCGCGCAGCGACACGGCGAACGGCGTGGCCGGCGCCGCGGCGGCGCCGGCCGGGATGTCGCCGTACGCGACGTCGCCGGTCAGCACGTGCAGCCGCGAGTCGCCCGCGACGAGCCGCGCCGTGACCGCCGACATGTCGGCCGGCCCCGGGTTGACCAGCGGAATCGAGATTTCCACCTGCTCGCCGGCGTCGAGGAACCCGTCGCCGTCGCAGCCGCCGGTGATCGTCGCGGGCCCGGCCTCGGGCGCCGAGCCGCACCACGTCACCGCGCTCGCCGTCGCCGTGTGCGCCGGCGCGGCGTCGCTGTAGCTCGCGTGCAGCACCTCGCCGTCGGCCACCTCGAGCTGGCCGTTGCCCGCCGCGAGCGGCGCGCCGGAGCGCACGGGCAGGCTGCCGCGGAAGCGGCCACCGCCGACGGCGTTCAACGCCAGCGTCTCCTGGTCGCCGGAGGCGGTGCCGACGGTCACGCTGACCGGTGCGCTGGCGTTCGCGTCGCGCAGCTCCAGCTCGACGCTCCCGGAGCAGGCCCAGCGCGAGCTGGTGAAGCGCAGCGTGCCGCCGGTCCCGGCCACCGGGCCGACCGCGACGACCGCGAAGTCCTGCCGCGCGCCGCCGTCCACGAACGGCGTGCCCGGGACGCTGGTGCCGACGACCTCGATGCGCCAGACGCCGGCCGGGGCGGCGTAGGACGCGACGCGGACCATCTCCACCACGTCGACGTCGTCCGACGGGCGGGTGCCGGGCAAGGTGTACTCGCGCGTGAACGGGTCCTTGTCGCGCGGCGCCCAGGCGTTGCCCCAGTACTCGGTGCCGTCGGGCGCGACGACCCGCAGGTCGAGGTCGTTGACGCGGTACGTCGGCGAGGCGGTCAGGGACGGCGGGTCGGGCCAGGTCAGCACGACCTGCAGGTCCTCGCTGCGGCCGTCGAGGTAAACCTCGGACGACCAGCTCTCGCCGGTGGCCAGCCCCTCGGCCCGCGCCACGTCCCACACGGCGAGCCCGCGCGCGTCGCCCGAGAAGAAGAGCGCGTCGTCGAGGTGCAGCCGGCCCCAGCCCTGGTCCGTTGCGGGCGCGTCGTCGTGGACCAGCGACAGGTCGCAGTCGCGGTCGGTCTCGCAGGCCATCGACGTGTTGGCGTCGCAGTACCAGCAATCGGTGTCGTCGTCGCAGGGCGCGAAGCTGTTGTAGCAGAGCAGCACGCTGACGTCGCACCAGTCGAGAAAGCACGGGCCGTAGTCCGCGCCGGCACGGCCGGTCATCGTCTCGGCCCCCGCGATCAGCGTCGCCTTCAGGAGAGCGGCCGAGGGCACGAACCCGTCGGCCGGTCGCTTGGTGCCGGACGGGTAGTAGCCCTTGCGGTAGTACTCGCGGGCCAGCGCGGCGAAGCCCGCGCTAACCGCCGTGCTGAACGACGTGCCGTTGACCTGCGCGCGCTCGCAGGTGCGGCCGGTCTCCGCCCGATCCGACGTCCCGGTGTTGAGCGCCGCGCCCGACATCACGAGATCGGGCTTGAGGCGGCCGTCGGAGGTCGGCCCGCGCGCGGAGAACTCGGCGAGATTCTCGGGGTCGAGGTTCTCGGCGCCGGAGATCCGTGCTTCGCTCGCGCCGACGGTGACGACGTTCTTCGCCGTGCCGGGCGAGGAGAGGCTGCCCGGCAGCGGGCCGGTGTTGCCCGCGCTGAACAGCACCAGGAAGTCGGGGTGCTCGAAGACCATCCGGTCGGTGAAGAACGCCAGCATGTCGTAGGCGTTGCCGGCGCTGCCCCAGGAGTTGCTCGAGATCCGTGCGCCGGCCTCGCGCTCCTGCACGAACATGGCGTCGAGGATCATCGGCACGGGCAGTCCCAGCCCGACCAGCTTGCCCGCGTTGTCGCCGAGGTCTTCGATCACCAGCTTGGCCATCGGCGCCATGCCGTCGCCGCCGTCGTGGTGGTTGCCGACCGGGTTGGACTCGCTCGCGGTGTGGTCCGGGTTGTCGCCGGCCGCGGCGACCGCGACCCACGTGCCGTGGGGGTCCCCGGTGCGCACGTCGTAGGGCGTGGCCTGCGCCTGGAACGAGCCGAGCAGGTTGTAGCCGATGATCTTGCGACGCCCGGCGTCGACAGTCATCGGGCCGGATCCGGCGCCGCTGACCGGTACCTGCGAGGGGGGCGGCAGCCCGAGGCTGTCCTCGAGCCAACAGACGTCCGGGTCCGCGCCGGTGTCGGCGATCGCGATCACCTCGCCCTCGCCGAGCAGCCCGCGCTTCCAGATCGTCGCCGAGACCGGGTAGTTGCGGCGGGCGATGATGTCGTACGACTGCCCGATCCACACAGCGTCGTCGTTGTGCAGGACCGGCGTGCCGTGTGGCTCGACCGCGAGGACCTCGTCCTGCGCGGCGACCGCGGCCAGCGCCTCGCGCAGGCGGGAGCGCTCCAGCCGCAGCGTGAGGGCGCCGAGCTTCGCGTCGCCACCGGCGGCGAGGACCGTGACGCCGGGGGTCCCGGCCAGTTCCGCGGCGATGTCCTCGGCCGTTCTTCCGGCGGCGGGCGCGACCAACAGGTCGACCGCGAAATCGTCCGGCCGCTCGCCGGGCAGCGGCGCCGCGGGGACCAGCCCGGCTGCGGCCCGTCCCAGTCCGCCATCGACTTTGTACCCGGCGCGGTAGGCGCCGATCCAGCGCACGCCGGCCAGGCCGCGGGCGCGCGCCAGCCCCAGGGCGTCGGCGCGGACCACGTACGCGTCGTTCGGGACGTGGAACAGCGGTTCCACGCCCGAGGCCGCCAACGCGGCGCGTTCGGGCGCCCCGGGTGCGTTGTCGAACTGGACCAGAGCCAGGCGCGGCGCATCGGGTGGCTGATCGCTCGCCGCGGACGGGTCCGGGACGAAGCGCGACAGGTCCGGCTCGCCGTCGGCCAGCGGGTCGAACCACGCCGCGTCGAACGCCAGCACGTGCGGCTGGCGCAGGTAATCACCGGGCGCCGGGGCGGGCCGGCCCGCGACCATGCCGAAGACGGCCGGGGGCAAGCCGGTCCGCGGTGCGGCGGCGGGACCCGCCGGCGCCGCGAGCGCCTGTTCCCGGGTGAACGGCGCGGGGGTGCTCGAGCGTTCCGCGAGCGCCGGGATCGGCGCGGCGAGGAGCAGGCACAGCGCCGCACGGGTCCCGCGGAAGTGGTTGCGCATTGGCCGAGGCATACGGTGTTCGCATCGACGGGGCAAGCCGTTTCCTTGACCTTCGCGGTGGTCACCACCGGTTTTTCCGTTCGTTGACACCCGCCCGAAGGGCGCTTTACGATCGCCGGACCTCGCCCCCTGCCCGAGTGGTTACTCGAGTCTCAGGCCGCAGGACGCGGCCCCGGAGGCCCGCATGGCTTTCGAAGGCGTCGCTTCTGTCTGGATGAACGGTCGCCTGGTGCCGTGGGGCGAGGCGACGATCCACATCTGTTCCCACGTCGTGCACTACGCTTCGGCCGTGTTCGAGGGCGCCCGGTGCTACAAGACCCCGGCCGGCTCGTCGGCGTTCCGACTGCGGGAGCACATCCGGCGGCTGCTCGACTCGGCCAAGATCTACCGGATGGAGCCCTCGTTCGGCGAGGACGACCTGTGCCGCGCCGCGCTCGAGACGATCCGCGCCAACGGGTTCGAAGAGTGCTACATCCGCCCGCTGGTGTACCGCGGGTTCGGCTCGCTCGGCGTGAACCCGTCGAAATGCCCCGTGGACACCGCGGTCATCGTCTGGCCGTGGGGCGCGTACCTGGGCGACTCCGCCGTGAACGAAGGCGTGGACGTCTGCGTCTCGACCTGGACCCGGATCGCGCCGAACACGTTGCCGGCGCTGGCGAAGACCGCCGCGAACTACATGAACTCGCAGCTGATCAACCTGGAGGCGCGGGCCCGCGGCTTCACCGAGGGCATCGCCCTGGGCGCCGACGGCACCGTCAGCGAGGGCTCGGGCGAGAACATCTTCGTCGTCACGCGCGGCCGGATCCTGACGCCGCCGCTCGCGTCGTCGATCCTCCTCGGCATCACGCGCGACACCGTCATGACGCTCGCGCGCGAACTCGGCTACACCGTCGAGGAGAGCGCCATTCCGCGCGAACTGCTCTACATCGCGGACGAGGTCTTCTTCACCGGCACCGCCGCCGAGGTCACGCCAATCCGCTCGATCGACGGCGTGGCGATCGGTTCGGGGCGCCGCGGCCCCGTCACCGAGAGAATCCAGAAGGCTTACTTCGACGAGGTCAAGGGCGCGTCGCTCGCGCACCCCGAGTGGCACACCCTCGTCTACGAACCCGCCAAGAAGTGACCGGGGGGACAGGTCGAACACCTGTCCCGGTCGTTCGCATCGGCTCGTTCACGGTGTTCGGAAGCGAGGGACGTGTGTCACCCGTCCCCGTCAGAGCCCGCCGGTGGGGCGGGTGAGCGTGGCCAGGCAGCCGGCGAGCACCTCGGGACCTTCCTTGGCCGAGAGAATGACGGCGCCGGCGCGCTCGGCGCGCGCGGCAAGGTCGCGCGGCTGCTCCGGCGCGATGGCGATGACCGGGCGCGGACCGGCGAGTTCCTCGCTGGCCGCGAGTCCGTTCTCGGCGACCGACACGAGGTCCACCACCACGGCGACCGGCGCATCGTCGGCCTGGCTCATCAGCACCCGGGCGAGGGGGAGATCGGGGGCGCGGCGCGGGGAGAAACCCGCGAGCCGGATGCCGGTCTCGAGTTGCTCGAGCCGCAGGACGTCGGTCGAGAGCAACAGGACCCAACCGGACACGTGCGCCTCCTGGGCCGGTCCGTCCCCCGCGCCGGGCGGCCGCTCCGGGGAAGCGTAACCCATCCGCCCGGCGGCGGCGCGGCGGGCGCGCGGGGGCGTCAAGCCAATTCCAGACCCCGGACCTAGATTCCCCCGGGGGACACCGTCGGGCGCGGGGTGTCCCGCGGAGGCACGGGTGCACATCAACGATCTGTTGAAGGCGGCGGCCGAGAAGGGGTCCTCCGACCTCCACCTCAAGGTCGGCTCCTACCCGGTGGTCCGGGTGGACGGCAAGCTCATCGCCCTGACCGAGCACGCGCGGCTGATGCAGGAGGACACCATCGCGATGGCGTTCTCGCTGATGAGCGCGCGGCAGAAGCAGAAGTTCAAGGAGTGCCTCGAAATCGACATGGCCTACTCGGTGCCGGGTCTCGGCCGCTTCCGCGTGAACTGCTTCCAGCAGCGCGGCACGGTCGGCCTGGTCTTGCGCGTGATCCCGGTGCGCATCCCGAGCATCCGCGAACTCCAGCTGCCGACGGTGCTGGAGACGATCGCCGCCGAGCCGCGCGGGCTGATCCTCGTCACCGGCTCCACCGGCTCCGGAAAGTCCACCAGCCTCGCGGCGATGATCGACCTGATCAACTCGACCCGCTGCGAGCACATCATCACCATCGAGGACCCGATCGAGTTCCTGCACCGCGACAAGCGCTCGCTGGTCAACCAGCGCGAGGTCGAAGTCGACACGCGCTCGTTCGCCGACGCCTTGCGCTCGGCGTTGCGGCAGGATCCCGACGTGATCCTGGTCGGCGAAATGCGCGACTACGAGACGATCGAGACCGCGCTGTTGGCGGCCGAGACCGGTCACCTCGTGCTGTCGACCCTGCACACGCTCGACGCCACCGAGACCGTGAACCGCATCATCTCGGTCTTCCCGCCGCACCAGCAGAAGCAGATCCGGCTCCAGCTCGCGGCGGTCTTCCGCGCCTGCATCTCGATGCGGCTGGTCAGCCGGGCCGACGGCAAGGGGCGCGTGCCCGCGGTCGAGGTGCTGCGCGTCACGCCGTACGTGCGCGAGTGCATCGAGAACAAGGACAAGACGAAGATGATCCGCGACGCGATCGCGCTCGGCACCTCGCAGTACGGGATGCAGACCTTCGACCAGTCGCTGTACCAGCTGTACCAGGAAGGGCTGATCACGCGCGACGAGGCGCTGGCCCGGGCTTCGAACCGCGACGAACTGCGCCTGCGCATGGAAGGGATCGAGTCGAGCGCCGCGGCTTCCCAGGTCGAGATGGAAAACGCCCTCGCCGCTTCCCCGGAGGAAGCGGCCGCGGTCGGCGCGCCGCAGGCGGTCCGGGCCGCGAGCGGCTTCGACGACTTCGCGCCGCGCCCGCGCCGCCGCTGACCCACTGAAGCCCCCGGGGCGGCCCACGCGCCCCGCCCGTCGCGCCCGCGGGACGCACAACACCGGGCCGGCAAGTCGCCGGCCGGGGGCCGCGTGCTATCGTCCGCCCCCGTGAATCCTGGAGCCTTCGGGGAATAGCGTGGCACGGCCGCGCGATGCCTGGCAGGCAGCGCTGGCGGCTCTCGGCCGGCGCGCGCTGTCCGTCGCCGAACTCGCCGAACGCCTCGAGCGGCACGGCTTTCCCGGGCCGGAGGTGCGCGACGCGCTGGCCCGCGCCGCGGCCGAGCGGTTCGTCGACGACCGCACGCTTGCCTATAATCTCGCGCGCGACCGGGCGGAGGCGGGTCGGCGCGGACCGCTGCGGGTGCGGGCGGAACTCCTCGGACGCGGTATCGCGGCCGAGATCGCGGACGAGGCGCTGGCGCTGCACTTCGACGCCGAGGCGACGGAGCGCGCGCTGCGCCGGGCCCTCGATCGCCTGCTGCGGGGGGCGGCGCTCCCCGCGGATCCGGCGGAGCGCGACCGGCTCGCGCGGCGCCTGCTGCGCGCCGGATTTGCCGGCGCCCAGGTGCGCCGGATACTGAACGGTCCCGCCGGTGACGACGATCCGTTCACCGGATCCGCTTGATCCGGACCCAGGGCCGCGGCCGGCCCGAGAGACCGACGATGAAGCAGCCGATGCATTCGCGCGACGTGCGCCGCACCTTCCTCGAATTCTTCGAGCAGCGCGGGCACCAGGTGGTGCCCTCGTCCCCGCTCGTGCTCCCGCGCGATCCCACGCTCTTGTTCGCCAACGCCGGCATGAACCAGTTCAAGGAGGTCTTCCGGGGCCACGAGAGCCGGCCCTACCGCCGCGCGGCGTCCTCGCAGAAGTGCCTGCGCGTTTCCGGGAAGCACAACGACCTCGAGGAGGTCGGGCGCACGCCGCGGCACCACACGTTCTTCGAGATGCTGGGGAACTTCTCCTTCGGCGACTACTTCAAGAAGGACGCGATTCGCTGGGGCTGGGAACTGGTCACCGACGTGTACGGCATCGACCCCGGCCGGCTGTTCGTGACCGTGTTCGTGGGCGACGAGGAGTTCCCCGGCGACGACGAGGCCGCGCGGATCTGGGAGCGCGAAGTCGGCGTGCCGGCCTCGCGCGTCATCGCGCTCGGCCGCAAGGACAATTTCTGGCAGATGGGCGACACCGGCCCGGCGGGGCCGTGCAGCGAGATCCACGTCGACGTGCGCCCCGCGGGACCGGCCGGTGCCACGCCGCTGAGCGACCCCGAGCGGTTCCTCGAGATCTGGAACCTCGTGTTCATGCAGTACGACCTGCAGCCGGACGGCAGCGCCAAGCCGCTGCCGGCGCCGAGCGTGGACACCGGTGCCGGCCTGGAGCGGCTGACGTCGGTGCTGCAGGGCGCTTCCAGCAACTACGACACCGACCTGTTCCGGCCGATCATCGACCGCCTCGCGGCCGAGGCCGGCGTGGCGTACGGCGGCGACACCGCGCGCGACGATTCGCTGCGCGTGATCAGCGATCACCTGCGCGCGATCACGATGCTGGTGGCCGAGGGGATCATCCCCGGCCCCGAGAAGCGCGGGGCGGTGCTGCGGCGGATCCTGCGGCGCGCCTTGCGCCACGGCCGGCTGCTCAACCTGCCGGTGCCGTTCCTGCACCGGCACATCGCCAGCGTCGTCGACGTCTTAAGCGAGCCGTTCCCCGAACTGCGCGAGGCGCAGGGCGTGGTCGAGCGCGTCGTTCGGCGCGAAGAGGAGCGGTTCGACCGCACGCTCGCGGAGGGCTTCGAGCGGCTGGAGGAGCGGATCTCGGAGCTGATCGCCAAGGGTCAGAACGTCCTTCCCGGCGAGGAAGCGTTCCAACTCGAGAGCGAGCGCGGCCTGCCGATGGACCTCTTGCGCGATGCCCTCGACGAGCGCCGCATCGCGCTGGACGAGGTCGGCTACGCCGCGGCCCGCGAGCGGCACGTCGAGACCTCGCGCGTGCTGCGCCCCGGCGCCGCCGCGGAAGCGCCGACCGACATCGCGGTGCTCGGGCCGTGGCGCGGTCAGGGCTCGCGCTTCGTCGGCCGGGAGACGCTGCGCGTCGAGGCGGCGCGCGTGCTGGCGACGCTCGCCGACGGGCAGCCGGTGCCGCGGATCGCCGCCGGCCAACGGGGCGAGGTGATCCTCGACGAAACGCCGTTCTACGCCGAGGCCGGCGGGCAGGTCGGCGACCGCGGGCTGCTCGTCGGCGGCTCGGTCCGGGCCCACGTCGAGGACACGCACACGCCGATTCCGGGCGTGACGCTGCACCGCGTGCACGTCGAGCAGGGCGCGCTGGAGCCGGGAACGATCGTCGTCGCCGAGGTGGATGCGGCGCGCCGCCGGTCGGTGATGCGGCACCACACGGCGACGCACCTGCTGCATGCCGCGCTGCGCCGGACGCTCGGCACGCACGTGCGGCAGGCCGGCTCCCTGGTCGCGCCGGAGCGTCTGCGCTTCGACTTCGCGCACTACGAGCCGGTGGATCGCGAGGCGCTGCGCGACATCGAGTCCGAGGTCAACGAGGCGATCCTGGCCGACCTGCCGGTCGAGACCGAGGAACTGCCGCTGGAGGAGGCGCTGGCCCGGGGGGCGCTCGCGTTCTTCGGCGACCGCTACGGCGAAAGGGTGCGCGTGCTGCGCATCGGCGACATCAGCATGGAGCTGTGCGGCGGCACGCACGTCGCGCGGACGGGCGAGATCGGCACGGCGGTGGTGACCGGCGAACGGGGTGTCGCCGCGGGCGTGCGGCGCATCGAGGCCTCCGCCGGGACGGCGGCGCTCGAGCGCGCGCGGCAGGACATCGACGCGCTCGAGGCGCTCGCGGCGCAGCTCGGTGTGCCCCGCGGCGCGGTGGCGGAGGACGTCGTCCGCCGACTCGAGGCCGTGCGCCGGTTGCAGAAGGAAAACGACGAATTGCGGGCGCGCCTCGCGCGCGCGGACTCAGCGTCCGCGGCGCGCACGTCGGACATCGGCGGGATCCAGGTCATCGCGCAGCAGGTCGAGGGGATGGGGCGCGGGCAGCGCCGCGACCTCGCCGACACCCTGCGCCAGAAGAACCCGGATGCCGTCGTGATCCTGGGCGCGGCCGAGGACGGCAAGGTCTCGCTCTTGGTGGCCACGGGCTCGCGGGCCGCCGCGCGCGTCGACGCCCGTGAGGTCATTCGCCGCCTCACGCCGCTCGTCGGCGGCGCGGGCGGCGGCGGACGGGCCGACATGGCCGAGGCCGGAGGTCGCGATCCGCAGGCGCTCGGACCCGCGCTGGACCGGGCCGCCGACATCGTGCGCGAGGTCATTGCACCGTAACGACGGGCCCGAGATCCCGCGGGCGGGACGCCGCGGGCGGACTCCGGCCCTGCGCGAACCTACATTTTCCGCGTGGAACTCGCGCCCAAGGGCAGCGCTTTCGCGTTTGCGCGACGCGGTTCGTGCGCGGTCGCGTTGTGCGTGGCCGCGTTGCTCCCGTCCGCGGCGTCCGCCGCACGCGGCGGGGAGCTGCCGTTCCAGCGCCTGATCGAGAGGACCGCGCTGCGTCACGACCTCGACCCGCAACTGCTCGCGGCGCTGGTCGAGGTCGAATCGGCCCGGCGCGCCGACGCCGTATCGCCGAAGGGCGCGCGCGGCCTCGCGCAGCTGATGCCGGCGACCGCGCGGCGGCTGAAGGTCAAGGACCCGCACGACCCGGAGGAGAACCTCGACGGGGCGGCGCGCTACCTCAAGTGGCTGATTCGGCGCTACGGCGGCGACCTGGAACTGGCCCTGGCGGCGTACAACGCGGGCGAAGGGGCGGTGGACCGCCGCGGCGGGATTCCCAACTACCCCGAGACGATCAGCTATGTTCGCAATGTTTTGAAACGTGCCGGGGGGCCGGCCCAACTCCGAGAGGATCGGCCCGAGGAAGTGCGCGTCGTGCGCCGCAACGGCTCGATCCTCATTACCAACAGGGACTGACGGTTAGCCTTCTCGCCAAACCGGCCGGCGGCTGCGGAGTTTCCCCGGTTTTCCAGACTGTTTTTACCTTGACAGCCCCTGTGCTCGGCGTACTTTCCCACCGGACCAATGAGGGAGAGGTCCATCTATCTCTCGTTGATGCAGCGGTTTGCTCGTCCAGAAAGGGGGCCGGACCGAGTCAGGCGCAGCGAGCCAGGGGGAATCGAGCTTCACTGATGGAGAGATCACCGGAAGGACAAGGGAAAGGAGCCATTCGATGAAGAAGGTCCTTCTAGCCGCAGTTCTTGCGGCGTTGTCGCTGGGATGCGCGGTCACCGATTACCCGGTGATCGTGGACTCCCGCGGCGCTGACGACGACGGAGTCGCGCAGGGCCAGTACGACCTGGCCTACATCGCGATCCCGTCCCAGATCGCAACGATCTGGGACGACGGTTCGGACGAACTCTTCTCGCTGGTGTCGCAGGACTGGAAGGGCGACCAGTGGCTGAAGACGTTCAACAATTTCGATCCCACCGCGACGATCCTGTTCCGCGACCAGACCTACTGCGATCCGAATTACGACAAGTCGCTGTGCCCCTTGTCGGTCGCCTGGAACCCGGACACCGCGGATGACGACCCGTTTGACTACACCTTCGACCCGAGCTGCTCCGGCGCCCGCTCGCTGTCGATGCTGGCCCAGTATACGAGCCGGTACGGCGAGTGCGGCAGCGGCTGGATGGCCGACAAGCAGGCGGCCCTTTACGAGTTCAGCCAGCTGCAGACGGTAGAGTTCATGGGCAAGCAGGTGTACCACCTGCCGATCGATGCCTCCGTGGCCTCGTTCCAGTTCACCGGCGAGGACGGGATCGTCGGCGACATGAAGGTGTTCGGCCGCTTCAACGCTTATATCGACCAGCACTTCCGCACGGCGTTCCCGATGACTCCGAACGCCCGCTACCAGTTACGCGCGCTCGATCAGTGGATCAAGGCCCACGGGCACCGGATCGACGTCGACCTGACCTACGGCTCGCTCAGTGCGAACCTGAAGATCAGCGTCACCTCGCTCCAGGCGGCCCTGGACCGGCTCTGATCCGGCATAGGAAAGGAGCAGACGCCGATGAAAAAGCTCTTGCTGAGTGCGCTGGTTCTGGCAGCGGCCGGATGTGCGATCACCGATTACCCGGTGATCACGGACGAGACCGGGGCTTTCACCGGGATCATCCGCACGGGTCACAAGGCCTACGTCATGCCGACCTCGCAGATCGCCACGATCTGGGATGACGGCTCCGACGAGCTGTTCACGATGGTGCTGCAGAACCAGTACGGTGACCAGAAGCTGTATACCTTCAACAATTTCGACCCGACAGCTTCCGTGTTGTTCCTCGACCAGACCTACTGCGACTGGCGCTACACGGGCTGCGAGATCGTCCGGGCCTGGAACCCGCACAACGTGGCGGTCGACGATCCGATGGACTACGAGTTCTTCCCGGACTGCTCCGGGGCGCGCTCGCTCTCGATGATCGTCGGCAACGAAAGCCGCGTCGGCGAGTGCGGCGACGTGATCGACCGGCAGCAGTTCGCGGCCGAGTTCGCCGCCCTGCCGAGGACCACCTTCCGTGGCCAGACGGCGTACGTGCTGTCGTTTAACTCCGGGAACACCGGCGTGTCGTTGAACGACACGTCGATGCCGATATTCGGCGCGTTCAACGCGGTCATGACGAACGACCTGAACATCGCGCTGCCAATGACGCCCAACATGCGCCACGAGCTGCGGTGGCTGCAGAACTACATTGCGGAATACGGACCGAAGGCGACGCTGGGCGTCACGTATGGCTCCGTGACCACCGACTTCAACGTCTCCTTCGCTGCGCCGGGCATTGCTTACAATCTGGACCGCTTCTGATCGGTTCCTGCGCGCCTGATCTCGTTTGGGGCGGCCTCCGCGGCCGCCCCTTTTGTTTTCTTTCGCGGTCCGCGGCGCGTGCCGGGGCGGAACGGGGCCCCGGGGCGTCCCGGACGGCGGCCTCTCCGCAAATGTTCGCGGTGTTTTGGCCAGGGCGCTAAGCCAACTTTAGTGTTAAGTAAATAGGCGTCAGCCGGGCTTTTCCACCGCCATAATTTTCTTGCAACCGCAGGTCGTCAGCGTACTTTCCCCGGTGACCCAGTGGATTCCGGGTCATTGAAGATTCTTTGAATCGTGAATCCAGAAAGGGGGTCGGTTCGTCGGGTTCGGCGTGGATGGATGGAGCTGGTGGAGAGACGGTAAACCTGGTGACAGGTCCCACGGAAAAGGAGTCATTCGATGAAGAAGGTTCTCTTTGCCGCGATCCTCGCGGCGCTGTCGCTCGGGTGCGCGGTCACCGACTATCCGGTGATCACCGACGACCGTGGCGCTGATGACGACGGCGTGATGTTCGGGCAGTACGACCTGGCCCTCGTGAAGATCGGCCAGGTCGCCACGATTTGGAGTGACGGTACGGACGAGCTCTTCACGCTGCTGTCCCAGGACTGGACGGGTGACCAGTGGCTGAAGACCTTCAACAACTTCGATCCGTCCGGCTCGATCATGTTCCTGAACCACCTGTACTGCGACCCCAACTACGATAAGACCCAGTGCCCGATCACCGTGGCGTGGAACCCGGACATCGCGGCCGACAACGTGTTCGACTACACGCTGGATCTGAGCTGCTCCGGTGCCCGCTCGCTGTCGACGCTGGTTTCCTACACCAGCCGTTACTACGGTGAGTGCGGCAGTGGCTTTGCGAACAACCGCCAGGCGCTGGCCTATGAGTTCAGCCAGCTCGGCACCGCGATCTTCCAGGGCAAGCAGTACTACCACATTCCGTTCGACAACTCGACGGCCGCCCTCCAGATCACGGGTCAGGATGGCGTGGTCGGCGACATGCAGATCTACGGCCGCTTCAACATGTACCTTGACGCCCACAACCGCCTGGCGGTCCCGATGACGCCGAATGCGCGTTATCAGCTGCGCGCCTTCGACCAGTGGATCAAGGCCCACGGCCACTCGATGGACATCGCCGTGACGTATGGCTCGCTCACGGGCAACTTCGCGGTGAGCATCACGACCGTCCAGAACGCTCTGGACAGGCTCTGATCCCAGGAAAGGAGCGAGAACCAATGAGGAAGCTCTTGCTCGGTGCCCTCCTGCTGGCCGTCATGGCTGCCGGATGTGCGGTCACCGATTACCCCGTCATTTATGATGACCGGGGCGACTTCAGCGGCATCATCCGCACCGGCCACAAGGCCCTGGTGATGATCGGCCAGGTCGCGACCATTTGGTCCGATGGTACGGACGAGATCTTCAACCTGGTCTACCAGAACAACTACGGTGACCAGAAGCTGTACTCGTTCAACAACTTCGACCCGACCGGGTCGGTGATGTTCCTCGACCACACCTACTGCGATTGGCGTTACTCCGGCTGCGAGATCACTCGCGCCTGGAATCCTCACAACGCCGCCATCGACAATGTGTTCGACTACGAGCTGTTCCTGGACTGCTCCGGCGCCCGCTCGCTGTCCACGCTGGTTTCCTACACCAGCCGCTACTACGGTGAGTGCGGTGACGGCCGGTTCAACGATCGTCAGGCCTTCATGGGCGAGTTCGCGAACCTGGCCACCACCACGTTCCGCGGCGAGCCGGCGTACGTGCTGGGCCTGAACGCGGGGAACGCGTCGTTCACGTTCAACGGCACGGACACCGCGCCGATCTTCGGCCAGTACAACATGCTGGTCACCAACAACATGTCTCTCGTTGTGCCGATGACGCCGAACATGAAGCACTTCCTGCGCTGGACGCAGGACTGGGTGTCGCAGAATGGCGCCCGGGCCAATGTCACGATCAACTACGGCGCCGTCACGGGCGACTTCTCCGTCCAGTTCGCACCGGCGGGGATCGCCAACAACCTGAACCGCTTCTGATCTAGCTTCACACGCCGAAACTCGACGGGGGGCGGCCTTCGGGCCGCCCCCGTTTTGTGTATCGGCGTCTCGCGGCTTGCCCGACCAACCGCTTGTCGCGTAAGGTCATCGCCGCGTTCGCGTCCGCGGGGCGGGCGGGGAGTCCCACATGGCCTGGAGTCGCGGGTTTCTGCTGGTATCGGCGCTGGCGCTCTTCGGCGGCTGCTCGCGGTCGTCGCAGGCCCCGCCGCCCGCACCCGCGCCGCCGCTCGACAACCCGGCGCAGGTGGCCGCCGCCGCCCGGAGCGAGCAGGCGCAGGACCACCTCGCCAAGGCGCTGGCGCTGCTCGAGGACGGTGTCGCGCGTTTTCCCGCCGACACGGTCCTGGCGATGGAGCGGGCGAAGCTCCTGGTGCTGCTCGACCGGACGGAGGAAGCGCTGTCCGCGCTGTCGGCGATGCCGCAGGACGACGCGGCGGTGCTCGACCTGCGCGGCTACGTCGAACTGCTGTTCGACGATGTCGCTGCCGCGCGCGAGCACCTCACGCGCGCGGTTGCACTCGCCGGCGAGTCCGGCGGGCACCCTGCCGGGGGCCTCGCGCCGTACCACTTGGGGCTCCTCCTCGTTCGCACGGGAGACCTTCCGCAGGCGCTGGAGAGCTTCCGCGCCGCCTTCCGCCGCGACCCGCGCCTTTTGGAGGCGGCGTACCAGGCGATGGGCGCGGCCGAGCGACTCGGCGATGCCGACACCGCGGGCCGCGCCCGCGAGGACTTCCGCGCGACGTACGAGCCGATCCTCGATCGGCAGCAGGCATTCGTCGATCCGGGCGAGGAGGTCGATCCGCGCATCGACCGCGGCGAGGACCTCGAGTCGCGGCCGGTCGTGGCCGACAAGAGCTTCCAGCGCACCTTCCCCGGCGGCGCCGGGGTCGAGTTCGCCTGCCGTGTCCCCGCCGGAGAGCGCGCCGTGTTCCGCATCCGGCAGGTCGGCGGAGCGGGGGCGGGCGAGCGCTTCGGGCTGGTGCACGTCGCCGCGCCCGGACTCGCCGCGCCGTGGTTCCCGCACCTGCTGAACCTGCCGCCGTCCGCCGGACAGCCCACGACTTTGGAATTCGACGTGCTCCCCGCCTCGCGCCTGGGCCGGCTGCTCGGCCACGACGCGCCCGAGGGCGCGGCCTTCAGCGAACCGGCGGCGGTCGCGCCGGCGAGCGCCGGCACCCCGGCGACGCGGCCCAACGTGCTGCTGATCGTGCTCGACACGCTGCGCGCCGACCGCGTCGGCAGCTACGGCGGGCGCGCGGCGGCGACCCCGGCGATGGACGCGCTCGCCGTCGACGGTGTCCGCTTCGCGCGCGCGGAATCGGCCAGCAACTGGACGTTGCCGGCCCACTACTCGCTGTTCACCGGCTGGACCCCGGCGGCGCACGGCATCATGCCGTCCCCGGACAAGACGCGCGGCTACATCAACCCGGCGGACCATGTCGCGGTGCGCGGGTCGGGCCGCGAGGTGATGCTCGCCGAGGCGCTGACCGCGGCCGGCTACCGGACCGCCGCGGTGACCGAGAACGCGTGGGTCTCGGGTCGCTTCGGCTTCGAGCAGGGTTTCCGCTACTACCGTTCGGCGCTCGCGGGCGGGCTGCCGTCCACGCGCGCGGCGGCGCTGGCCGATCTCCAGCAGTACGGCCAGCGCGGGCCGTGGTTCCTGTTCGTGCACACCTACACGCCGCACCAGCCGTACTACGCTCCGCGGGACTACCGCCTCAAGTTCGCCGACGCGGAGCACATCGGGTTCGCCTGGCCGAAAGCCCGCGTCCCGCTGTCGGACTACCGCCGGCTGCACCACTGGGTCTTCCCGGCGACGCCGAGCGACGTGACCGCTTTCCGCGACCTGTACGACGGCCAGATCGCCTACAGCGACACCCTCGTCGGATCGCTGGTGGACGAACTGCGGCGCCAGGGATTGCTGGAGAACACGGTCGTGATCGCCACCTCGGACCACGGCGAGGAGATCTTCGAGCGCGGCGTGTTCGACCACGGCAACACGCTCTACGAGGAAGTGACGCGCATTCCGCTGGTCATCCACGCGCCCGGCAGGGTCCCCGGCGGGCGGGTGATCGACGAGACCGTCAGCATCGTGGACATCCCGGCGACGATCCTCGACTTCGCGGGGATCGGGCAGGAGTTCGGCGGCGGGCGCTCGCTGCGGCCGTTGTGGGAAGGTGCCGCGCAGCCGCGGCCGGCTTTTGCCGAGTCGGTCGGTCGCGGCTCGGAGTCGGTCACCGCCTGCTGGGACGGGAACCTGAAGTACGTGCGGCGCGACGGGGTGCGCGGCCGGAACGAGCAACTCTTCGACCTCGCGGCCGATCCCGGCGAGAAGACCGACGTTTCGGACCGGCGCCGCGACCAGCTTGAACGGCTGCGCGCGCTGCACGACGCGCACCTCGCCGACGCGGCCAAGGTGCGCGCCTCGCTGGGGATCTCCGTCCTGCAGATGACGGAGAAGGACATCGAGCAGCTCAAGAGCCTCGGCTACGTGCAGTGACGGGGACGGCGACCCCTGAGCGTCTTTGGGTCAGCGGTCGCGGTCCGCGCTGCGAGGCTTCCAGGCGCGGGCGGCCTCGACCGCGGCGGCGGGGTCGACGAGGCCGTAGCCGGAATCGTCGTCGGGACCGTCCGGCGGCAGGTCCAAGGCCGTGCGGCGGATGATGTCCTCCACCTCGGCCACCGGGATCTCGGGGCGGACCTGCAGCACCAGCGCCACCGTGCCGCCGACCCAGCCGACGGCGAAGGACGTCCCCGACACCAGCGTCAGAGACGTCGGCGAACCGGCCGTCGGTGCGGGGAGGTCCATCCCCGGCGCGGCGATGTCCGGCACCACGCCGGGACGGCCGCACGCGCTCGGCCCGCGCGAGGAGTACGGGATCACGTTGAGCAGGCGGTCGACCGCCGCCACCGAAAGCACTCCGGAGGAGCCGAGGCGCAGCGAGATCGGTGCCTGCGCCGTCCCGGGCTCCGGCCCGTCGTTGCCGGCCGCGAAAACCGGCACCGTTCCCGCCGCGCGGAACGCGGCCAGCATCGGCAGGTCGCGCGGGTCGCAGGAGCGCGTGCCGTGGCCCCACGCGCCGAGGAGAACGTCCGGCCGCACCTCGAAAAGCAACCAGTCCGCGGCAAGCGACATGTTCACGTTGTTGTAGCTGTTGAACACGTTGGACAGAGCGGCGGCCCAGCGCGCGCCCGGCGCGGCCCCGAGCGCGTGACCGTCAACGGTCCGGCCCACGGCACATGACAAGACGGCGGAACCGTGCGGCTTGGTGTCGATCGGCTCGGGCTCGCCGTTGACCGGCGCATACCAGCCGCGGCCGTCGACCATGCCGCCGGCGAGCGCCGCGTGCTCGCCGATCACACCACTGTCGAGGATGCCGACGACCACGCCCCGCCCGTCGATGCCGGCACCCCACAGCTCCCGCAGCTGCAGCGCCTCGACGCCCCAGCTGTCGCCCGGCGGCACCGGCGGCGCGATCTGCAGCCCGGAGGCCGCGGGGCGCGTCTTGTCGCGCACCGAGTCGTACTCGGGGATCAGCTCCGCGACGGGCGCGGCTTGCCGCAGCGGTTCGAGCGCGGCGGGGAGCGCGGAGACGAAGACTCGGTTCCGGAAGCGCAGGAACCGGTAGTACTCGATGGCGCCGGCATCGCGCAGCTCTTCCAGCAGAGGCTCCAGCGCTCCGCGTCCCCGGCCCGCGACGCCGTCCAGCGCGGCGAGCGTTTCGGCGCGGCTCTCGAGCCGACCCAGCCCGCGCCGCGCCTGCGAGGCCATGAGCGCGTCGAGGTCCACCTGCTCGCGCAGGTCCACCAGCAGCCGCAGCAGCTTGCCGGGCTGCTTGCGGCCGAGATCGGCGAACCGACCATCGAGCGGGCGCGTGGAGGCCGGTCCCGGGTCCACGGCCAGCGGCGGGGACGCCGGGTCCACCGCGGCGGCAGGGGGGTACGCGGACTCGACCGCGGGGGCCGCGCCAGGCTCGGCGGACGGCGATCGCAGCGCGTGGTGGCACGCGGGCGCCGACATCATTGACAAAGACAACATGAACACTAGCGGACCAGTGCGGCTCAATTCACAGCCCCCGGCGCGAAGCCCCGCGTCACGGAATGCCCCTCTTCGCGGCAGAAGTTTGCTGCAATCCTGTATCCGTCAACGTACATTGGCGCCCACGGGGGCGTTCCGGCGGGCGGGGCACCAGGAGAACGGCTGCAATGGCGTGGTCCCCGCGCGCACCGGTAAAGCCTGCGCTCTCGCTGTCCGGTGCTTCGAAGTCCCGTATCCACACCCATTCTGTCATTTCTCGTGCCTATCGGAGGTCGTCCATGCGCACCACGAGGAACGGGCTGTCCGCCTTCGCCACGGCAGGCTCACTCCTCTTCATGCTGCTGTCTGCGCTGCCGCCCGCGTTCGCCGGCCGCGTGAGTCCCGTCAATCTTGCGTCGGGACAGGACATCGTCCGGTACGGGCAGCGGATCAACGACGGCCTCGGCAACCACGTCGCCGTCGGCGACTTCAACGCCGACGGGCGGCTCGACTACGCCGCCGGCGCTCCCGGCTACGAGGGTCGCTACAGTGCCCGCTCCCGCTCGGGCGCGATCTTCATCTGGTACGGGTCGACGCGCTACGACAAGGTCCTGGACCTCGGGACCACGCCCCCCGACTTGACCGTCCTGGGGGCGCGGACGGGTGACGCGATCGGGTACGACTTCACGTTCGGCGACCTGAACCGCGACGGCACCGTCGATCTCGTGATCGGCAACGGTTCCGGCGCCGGCCCGCGCGGGATCGACGCCGACGGCGACGGGACGATCGACGAGCTCGGCCTCGCCGCCCGCGGCGAGGTCTACGTGCTGTTCGGCGGACGCAAGCGCGAGAATCCGTTCGACCTGCGGCGACCGGACGCGACCAAGAGCCGGGCCGACCTGTGGATCATCGGGGCCGAGATGGGTGACCAGCTCGGCCAGACCGTCGCGGTGGGCGACGTGGACGGCGACGGCTGGAACGATCTCGTGATGGGCGCGCCCGGTGCGGACGGCCCGTCCAACGGCCGCCAGAACTGCGGCGAAGTGCAGATCCTGCTCAGCAGCCAGACGACGTTCGCCAACGGTGAACGCAACCTCCGCACGAGCCCCGCCAACGCGGTGATCTACGGGCCCGCCTACGACTTCGTCCGGCCGAACTGGTTCTGGACCGACGACAACAGCGACGGCACGGTGCAGGAAGGCGAGCGGCACCCGCAGGACCCGAACGTGCCGGACGGCATCTACAACCAGTTCCCCGATGAGCAGGCCGAGATCGGGCCGGTGCTGGTGCTGGCTCGGTTCAACACCGACGCGCGGCTGGACCTCGCGATCCAGTTGCCTCTCGGGCGCGGCCCGGCCAACAACCGCGCGAACGCCGGCGAAGTCGCGGTCGTGTGGGGTGCGACGCCGTTTCCGGCGACCACCGACCTCAACCTCGGGATGTCGGTGCGCATCACCGGGGCCAAGGCCAACGACAGCGCCGGATCGTGGCTCGCCGCGGGCGACATCGACAACGACACGTACTCCGACCTGCTCGTGGCGTCGCCGTACCTCGACATGGACGACAACTCCGACGGCACGGTGGACCGCCAGAACGTCGGCAGCGTGGCCGTCGTCTGGAGCGGCGCGAGCGGGCTGCCGACCTCGGTCGACCTCGCCACGCCGGGCGCCGCGGCGTTCAGGCTGATCGGCAAGCACGGCGGCGATTTCTTCGGCGACCGCGTGGCGGTGGCCGACATCGACGGCGACGGCCGCAAGGACATGGTCGTGGCCGCGCCTTCCGCCAGTTCGGACACGAACGGCGACGGCACCGACGACCGCGACGGCGGGGGCGAGATCTGGCTCCGCTACGGCACCGGCTCGCGCCCGGCCTCGACCGAGGACCTGCGGACCGCGAGCGGCCCGGTGATCTGGGCCAAGTCCGGGGGCGACAGCCTCGGGCTCGGCCTCGCCGTGGGTGATTTCGACAAGGACGGCACCAAGACCGAGATCCTCGCCGGCGCGCCGTTCGCCGGCGCGCCGAACATCGGCGGTGGCGACCGCATCTCGGCCGGCAACGTCTGGCTGATCTCGCCGATGGACGACGACAACGACACGTTCCGGAACCTCGGCGACACCTGCCGCACGATCTACGACGAGTTCCAGACCGATTACGACAGCGACCTGTGGGGCTCGGGCTGCGACAACTGCGAGTTCGACGCCAACCGCGACCAGGTGGACTCCGACCACGACGCCGCGGGCGACGCCTGCGACATAGACGACGACGACGACTTCGTCTACGACGACGACGGCAACGGCACGTCGAACCCCTGCAACACCGGCCAGACCGACCAGTGCGACGACAACTGCCGGATCGTCGCCAACGGGCTCCTCGACCCGACCCCGCAGATCGACACCGACGACGACGGTGTCGGCGACGCCTGCGACAACTGCGACAACAACGCCAACGTCGACCAGGCCAACAACGACAACGACGGCTTGGGCGACGTCTGCGATCCCGACGACGACAACGACGGGATCCCGGACGCGACCGACAAGTGTCCGCTCGTGGCCGGTGTGAACGACGATGCGGACAGCGACGGCGTGGGCGACATCTGCGACAACTGCCCGCAGGACTCCAACCCGAGCCAGCCCGACACCGACCTGGACGAGGTCGGCAACGCCTGCGACAACTGTCCCGCGGTGGCCAACGCCGACCAGGACGACCCGGACCTCGACGACATCGGCAACCAGTGCGACAACTGTCCCGACAGCCAGAACTCGAACCAGCTCAACTCGGACACCGACAACCACGGCGATGTCTGCGACAACTGCGACTTGGTCAACAACCCGGGCCAGGCCGACAGCGAGTCGGTGGCGGGCGACAGCGACGAGTGCCCCTTCGTCTGGATCGACGCCAACAACGACCTGATCGAGGATCTCGGCGAGTTCTGGCTGTACTTCGACGCCGACCTCGACGGCACCTACGATCCCGGCGAGTACCTCACGTACGGCCCGGACGGCATCGGCGACGCGTGCGACAACTGCCCCTACGTGTGCAACCCGAGCCAGACCGAGGGCGCCGCGTTCCTCGCCGACAGCGACGGCGTCGGCGAGCCGTGCGACAACTGCTGGCGCGCCAACAACGGCAACTGCAACGCCAACCCGGCCTTCTGCGACGTGAACGGGGACGGAACCGCGACGGCCGCGGAAATCGAGATGGGGTTCCAGGCCGATTCCGACCACGACTCGATCGGCGACGCCTGCGACAGTGACGACGACAACGACGGCCGCACGGACACCACCGACAACTGCCCGCGCTTGTCGAACCCGGACCAGGCCGACACCGACAGCGACGGCAGCGACGGCGTGGGCAATGTCTGCGATAACTGCCCGACGAAGAAGAACGCCAACCAGCTCGACACCGACGGCGACAAGCTCGGCGACGTGTGCGACAACTGCCCGGCCGGCTTCAACCCGGACCAGCTCAACACCGACGGCGACGGTTCGGGCAACGTCTGCGATCCGAACGACGACAACGACGCGGTTCCGGACAGCGACGGCGACGGGACCAGCGATCCCTGCACCGGGGGGCAGACCACGAACTGCGACGACAACTGCCCCTTGATCGCCAACGACAACCAGGCCGACGCCGACAGCGACGGCGTTGGCGACGCCTGCGATTTCACCACGGTGGACCTGGCCAACGACCCGGTGGATCACGCCACCTTCGGCAAGGACCTGCTCGACACGCTCGGCTTCAGCGTGGCGGTCGGCGACGTCAACGGCGACGGCACGCTGGACGTCATCGCCGGTGCTCCCGACGCGTACAGCCTGAACAACGAGCGCGAGTTCGCCGGCGAGGTGTACGTGTTCTTCGGGCCCTATGCTTACGGCAAGCTGGACATGTACGACGGCGGCGTGAGCAACCAGCCGGACGTGGTCATCTACGGCGAGAAGCGCGAGGACGAGTTCGGCTACGCCGTGGCGTCGGGCGACGTCAACAGCGACGGCACCGACGACGTGATCGTCGGCGCGCCGCGCGGCAACTGCTTCTGGGAGGGTGGCAACAACGAGCGGCGGAACTGCGGGCGGGTGTACGTGTTCAAGGGCCGGCCGACCTGGCCGACCAGCATCGACCCGTACAGCGCGGCGAACAACGAGAACACCCCGATCGCGACCGCTGCCTTCCTCGGCAAGTACCTCATCGACAGCGCCGGAACGGTGCGCTCCGACAACCTCGGCGTCGCGCTCGCGATCGGCGATCTCAACGCCGATGGCATTGATGACATCATCATGGGCGCCGACCAGCACCCGCTATCCTTCGGCGTCGACCCCAACATCACGGTGCTGCCGTACGGCGGTGCCTACGTTTGGTTCGGCGCGCCGGGACTCAGCGGGACGACGAATCTCGGGACCGTGAGCGCCGGGTTCTTCGTCCAGGGCGCGGCTTCCGGCGACCAGGCCGGCCAGGTGATCGCCGCCGGCGACGTGGACGGCGACGGCACGGACGACCTCCTCGTCGGCGCTCCGGGCGCCGATCCGGGCGGCAAGCAGCAGGCCGGGCAGGTCCACGTCGTGCTCGGGTCCAGCGGGCTCGGCGGCACGCGCGACCTGGCGACCAGCCCGAACCCGTACTTCTACGGCATCGACGCCGGCGACAAGCTGCCGAGCGCGCTGGCGATCGGCGACCTCAACCACGATGTCCGCCAGGACGTGCTGATCGGCGTGTCGAACGGTTTCGGGGCCAACAACTCTCGCGTCGGATCCGGCGAGGCCTACGTCATCCTCGGCCGCGCGTCCTGGACGACCAACCGGGTGGACCTGCTGGCGGACCTGATCATCAACGGCCGCAAGGGCACGAGCGGGGCCAACGCCGGGGACGGCGTCGGCAGCAGCGTGGCGATCGGCGACCTCGACGCCGACGGCACGGCCGAGCTGATGCTCGGCGCGATCTCCGCGGACGGCACGACCACGCCCGCCCGGACCGACACGGGAGAGGTGATTGTGCTGGCCTGGAAGGACGTGCAAAGCGACTTCTTGATCGATCTGTTGACCAAGAAGCTGTTCACGTCGGTCAGCGGGGCCGACTCGTACGACGAACTCGGTGTCGCGCTCGCGGCCGGTGACCTCAACAACGACGGCGCGGACGACATGGTGATCGGCGCCGACGGCGCCGACGGCGACCCGAACGACACGGGCGGGCGCCAGTCCACCGGTGAATTCTGGGCGGTCTCGCCGACCGACATCGACGGCGACGGCACGCGCAACTTCCGCGACAACTGCCCGCGGACCTACAACCCGGACCAGGCTGACACCGAGCCGGCGCAGAACGGCGGCCCGGACGGCATCGGCAACCTCTGCGACAACTGCCCGGACAAGTACAACCCGGACCAGCTCGACAGCGATCACGACGGCACCGGCGACGCCTGCGAGAGCGACGCCGACAACGACGGGATCCTCGAGAACGACGGCGACGGTACCTTGGACCACTGCACCGGCGGCAACCGCACGGCCTGCGACGACAACTGCGAATCCGTGTGGAACCCGACGCAGTCCGACCTCGACGGCGACGGCACGGGCGACGCCTGCGACGACGACAACGACAACGACGGCGTGATCGACATCGCCGACCTGTGCCCGAACGCGGCCGATCCCAGCCAGTACGACGCGGACGACGACGGGACCGGCAACGCCTGCGAGAGCCTCGCGCGCGACCTCGCGGAAGGCGGGATCGCGGTCTACGGACAGGGAGCCGGCGACCGCGTGGCGGTGTCCGGGGCGATGGGCGACGTCAACGGGGACGGCACGCTGGACCTCCTGCTCGGCGCGCCGGACGCGGACGGCCCGAGCAACGGCCGCACCAGCGGCGGCGAGGTCTACCTGTTCTACGGCCCGATCACCTCCAGCAAGGACCTCGCGGTCACCTCGGCCAACTACACGATCTACGGCCAGGACGCCAACGACCAGCTCGGCTACCGCGTGGCGCTGGGCGACGTCAACTTCGACGGCAAGGCCGACCTGATCATGGGCGCCCCCGGCTGCGACGGCAGCGGCAACACCGTCAACAACAGCGGGCAGGTGTTCATCGTCTACGGCGGGGCGCTGTCGGGGACCAAGGACCTGCTCTCCAGCTCGGCCAACGTCAACTTCTTCGGCGAGAACGCCAGCGACCGCCTCGGCGAGAGCCTGGCCGTGATCGACTACAACGGCGACGGCAAGAAGGACGTGGCGCTCGGGGCGCCCGTGGCGTTCGGCGACTACGGCACCTGGACCCAGGGCGGCGCCGTGTGGCTCGTCAACCAGAACAACATCGGCACCGGTTTCCGCATCGACTCGTTCAGCCCGACGCAGACGATCTACGTCTCGGGCGGCGGCAACAACGACCACGCCGGCTACTCGCTGGCGGTCGGCGACGTGACCGGGGACGGGACGGAAGACCTCGTCGTCGGCGTGCCGGACGGCGACGGCAGCAATAACGCCCTCAGCGGTGCGGGCGAGATCTACATCGTCAAGGGCAGCTCGTCGCTGCCGCACGACGTCCCGCTGGCGACCTGGGCCTCCACGACCAACATCACCGTCCTGTACGGCGACACGGCCGGCGACGCGCTCGGCAAGTCGGTCGCGGTCGGCCGCTGGAGCAGCGACACGATCGCCGACGTCGTGGCCGGGGTGCCGGGGCAGGACGAGCGTCCGGGCGGCACGGCCCGTGCGGACGCCGGCGGGGCTTACGTGCTCCTCGGCCGGGCCGACTTCGCGGCGGTCGACGGCAAGCGGCTCATCGACAACGCCGCGCTGGCGGTTTACGGGCCGACGGCCGGCATCGCCACCGGGCGCGGCGTCGGGATCGCCGACATGGACGGCGACGGTTCCAACGACCTGCTGTTCGGCGCGCCCGGCAGCGATGGTCCGACGGGCACCCGCACCGACGCCGGCGCCGTGCTGTTGCTGCCGCGCTCGCGCGTGTCCTCGACCGCCTCGATCTTCGATCTCGCGGACGAGCCGGCGAGCCAGATCGTCCACGGCGCCTCGGCCGGCGACCAGCTCAGCCTGATGGAGTGGATGCGGCTGGGCAACATCGA
>JAGOJY010000052.1:0-1287 GCA_017994815.1 Acidobacteriota bacterium | reverse complement strand
ACGCTGGACCGCGTCCGGCACTTCGGCGCCGCCGTGCGGGCGGGCGAGGTCGGCCCCGCGCCCGGCGAGCGCTTCGTCCGCGTGCTGCACCTCGGCATCGGCGGGTCCGCGCTCGGCCCGGAGCTGGCGGCCGACGCGCTGGGCGACCCTTCCGACCCGCTGGCGATCGACTTCCTCGACAACACCGACCCGGACGGCTTCGAGCGGGTCTTCCGCCGCATCGGCGGCGATCTCTCGCGCACGCTGGTCATCTGCGTTTCCAAGTCCGGCTCGACGCCGGAGACGCGCAACGCGCTCGAGGAGAGCTGGGCGCGCCTCACGGCCGTCGGCTGCGACCCGGCGCGGCACCTCGTCGCGGTCACGGGCGAGGGAAGCGCGCTGGAGCGGCGCGCGATCGAGCAGGGCTTCCTCGACATCTTCCCGATGTGGGACTGGGTCGGCGGCCGCACCTCGCAGACGTCGGCGGTCGGCCTGCTGCCGATGGCCGTGCTCGGTCACGACGTGGACGGCCTGCTCGAGGGCGCCCGGCTGATGGACGTCGCCACGCGCGTCCCGGACCTCGAGCGCAACCCGGCGGCGCGGCTGGCGCTGGCGTGGCACGTCGCCGGCGAAGGTCGCGGGCGGCGCGACATGGTCGTGCTGCCGTACAAGGACCGGCTGCTGCTGTTCTCGCGCTACCTGCAGCAGCTGGTGATGGAGTCGCTGGGCAAGGAGCTCGACCTCGAGGGGCGGACCGTGCACCAGGGGATCGCGGTGTACGGCAACAAGGGCTCGACCGACCAGCACGCGTACGTGCAGCAGTTGCGCGACGGCGTCGACAATTTCTTCGCCCTCCTGATCGGGGTCGGCGCCGACGGCGGGCCGCTGGCGCTGGAGGTTGAGCCCGAGATCACCTCGGGCGACTACCTGCTGGGCTTCCTGCTCGGCACGCGCCGCGCGCTGGCGGAAAAAGGCCGGCTGGTGCTCACGCTGACCGTGCCGACGGTGGATGCGCGCACGCTCGGTGGGCTGATCGCCCTGTTCGAGCGCGCGGTCGGCCTGTATGCGTCGCTCGTCGGGATCAACGCCTACCACCAACCCGGCGTCGAGGCCGGCAAGAAGGCCGCCGCCGCGGCGCTGGCCCTGCAGCGCGCGGTCTTGGAAGCGATGCGCGCCGCGCCGCGCGAGGCGGCGACGGCGCAGGCGTGGGCCGCGCGTGCCGGCAGCCCCGAGCGCGCCGTCGAGGCGCTGCTGCTGCTCGAGCACCTCGCCTCCGACCCGCGCCGCGGGATCGTCCGCGAAGGCCCG
>JAGOJY010000051.1 GCA_017994815.1 Acidobacteriota bacterium | reverse complement strand
GAAGGGCCTTTGAAGCCCTTACGGGTGGCCGATGGCGGGGGCAGGTTGCGGGCGGCGTGCGCGCAGGCGCGATTCGAGCAGGCGCACGATCGCGCTCGCGACGTTGCGACCGCTCGCCGACTCGATGCCGCGCAGCCCCGGCGAGGCGTTGACCTCGAGGAGCAGCGGGCCTTGCGGACCCTCGATCAGGTCCACGCCCGCGACGTCCAGCCCCACCGCGCGGGTCGCGCGCAGCGCGATGCGGCATTCGAGTTCGGTCGCGCGGTGAACCTCCGCGAAACCGCCGCGGTGCAGGTTCGTGCGGAAATCGCCGTCGCGCGCGCGGCGACGCATGGCGGCGACGACGCGGCGGCCGACGACGAGAAGCCGCAGGTCGCCGTCGCTGCGCACGTACTGCTGGAGCAGGATGTTCTGCCGCACGTTGTGGAACGCCTCGACGATCGACTCGACGGCCGGGCCGGACTCGGCGAGCATCACCCCGAACCCCTGGCTGCCGTCGGTGACCTTGACCACGCAGGGCAGGCCGCCGATGTCGGCGACCGCCTGGCGCACGCCGCGCGGGTGCCGCGCGAACGCGGTCGGGACCATGCTCAATCCCGCGGCGGCCAGCGCCTGCAGCGCGTTGAGCTTGTCGCGCGCGAGCGCGACGCTGCGGCTGCCGTTCAGGCAGAACGACCCGGCCGATTCGAACTGGCGCAGGACGGCCAGGCTGTAGAAGCTCGTCGAGCGGCCGATCCGCGGGATCACGGCGTCCACCGGCTGCAACGGTTCCCCGTCCAGCAGCACCTCGCCGCCCGCGGGACGGAGCACGATCGAGCAGCGCAGCGGGTCGATGACGCGGACCTGGTGCCCGCGCGCGCGGCAGACCAGCGCCAGCCGTTGCGTGCTGTAGATGTGGGCCGAACGCGAGAGGATGATGGTGTTCACGTGGGCGGCTCGTGGTGGTCCGGCGATTATATGCGCCGGCGCGCGCGCCCGCGGCGGCCGAGGAGGCAGGGATGTTGCACCGGGTCGGGATCGTCCTCGCGGGCTGTGGCACGTACGACGGCAGCGACGTGCACGAGGCGGTGTTCGCGGCAACCGCGCTGGCCCGCGCGGGCGCGCGGCTGGCGTGGCTGGCCCCGGAAGGGCCGCAGGCCGACGTCGTCGATCACGCCACCGCGGGCACGCTCGAGCAGGCCCCGCCCCGCGACATCGCGCAGGAGAGCGCGCGGATCGCGCGCGGCGGCGTCGACCCGCTGACGCCCGAGGCGGTCGGCGGGCTGTCCGGCCTGGTCGTCCCCGGTGGGTACGGCACGCTGAAGAACCTGTTCCAGGACCTCCTCGTCCCGGGGCGCCCGGCGCGCCTCAAGGACAGCGTCCGCGGCGCCTTCGGCAGCGCGGTCGGCCGGGTGCCGGTGGCGGCGATCGGCCTGGCCCACAGGCTGCTGGAGGAGTTGTTCGGCGATCTGGCTTTCGACCCGCTCGCGCTCCCGCCGGGAGAGGCGATCGTCCGGCCCGACCGGCTCTTCGCCTACGCCCCGGGGTTCCTCGGCGCGCGCTCGCTCCCGGAAGCCGCCGCCGGGATCGACCGGATGGTGGCGGGTCTCGTTCCCCTCCTGCGGCCGGTCCCGCCGCGCTGACCACGGCGCGCGGCCCGGTTGGTACAATCTGCCGCCCGTTGCGGCGTGCGAGCCGATGAAGAAGAGCCGAAGAGCCCTGCTGAAGCTGTTGTTGATGGTGCCGCGGCCGCTGGTCTGGCGCTTCGCGCGCACGTACATCGCCGGCGAGACGCTCGACGACGCGGTGCGGACGATCCGCGAGCTGAACCGCGATGGCTGCCGCGCGACGGTCGACGTTCTCGGCGAGGGCGTGACCAGCGAGAAGGAAGTCCGGTTCTACGTCGAGCAGTACGGGCGCACGATCGAGGCGATCGTGCGCGAAGGGCTGGATGCCAACGTCTCCGTCAAGCCGACCGCGATGGGGCTCAACATCTCGCCCGACCTCGCGCACGAGGCGATCGTCAGCGTCGTCCGGGTCGCGGAACGCCACGGGATGTTCGTGCGCATGGACATGGAGGATTCGCCGACGACCAGCGCCACGCTCGACCTCTTCTGGCGGCTGCGCGAGGAGGGGCACGAGCGGGTGGGGGTGGTGCTGCAGGCGTACCTCAGGCGGACGCTGGCCGACGCCGCGCGCCTCGCCGCCGCCGGCGCCTCGGTCCGGCTGTGCAAGGGGATCTACGTCGAGCCGCGCCACGTGGCGTACCAGGACTACTGGCTCGTGCGCGACGCGTTCGTCGCCGCGATGGAGACGCTGATGCGCGGCGGCGCTTACACGGCGATCGCGACCCACGACGAGTGGCTGGTGCTGCACGGTCGCCGGCTGGTTCGCGAGCTGGGGGTCGCCGGCGACCGCTACGAGTTCCAGATGCTGCTCGGCGTCGATCCCGAGCTGCGGCGGCTGACGGTGGCCGAGGGGCACGGCATGCGTGTGTACGTTCCGTATGGCGAGGGCTGGTACGGCTACTCGATCCGGCGTCTCGTGGAGAACCCGCGTTTCGCCGGTCACGTGGTCAAGAACGTGCTCGGCCTCGGCCCGGGCACGCGGGCCGCGCCCGCGCCGTGAGGATCTTCGCCCTCGGCGATCCGCACCTGTCGTTCGGGCGGCCGATGCCGATGGACATCTTCGGCGAGCTGTGGCGCGACCACCCGCGGGCGATCGCCGCGGCGTGGGACGAGCGCGTCGGCCCGGAGGATGTCGTGCTGCTCCCCGGGGACATCTCGTGGGCCCGCTCCGCGGCGGAGGTGGCCCCGGACCTCGCGTTCCTTGCCGCGCGCCCGGGCCGGCTCAAGGTCCTGCTGCGCGGCAACCACGACTCGTGGTGGTCGAGCGCGACGAAGGTGCGCCGGCTGCTCCCGCCGGGGATGGCGGCGATCCACAACGACGCGCTGCGGCTGCCGGAGGGGATCGTGCTGTGCGGCGGTCGCGGCTGGAACCCTCCCGAGGCGCCGTGGAGCGACCCGGAGAAGGACCCGCCGATCTTCCACCGCGAACTCGCGCGGCTCGAGCTGTCGCTGGCCGACGCGCGGCGGCTGCGCCGGCCCGGCGACCAGCTGCTGGCGCTGCTGCACTACCCGCCACTCGGCCCCGGGCAGGCCGACAGCGCGGTCCTCGAGCGGCTGCGCGCGGCGGACGTCCCGCTGGCGGTCTACGGTCACCTGCACGCCGACGACCACGCGTGGGCCGCGATCGGGACGTTCGGCGGCGTGGAACTGCGCTTCGTCGCGGCGGACTACCTGCGCTTCGCGCCGGTCCCGGTCTGGGATTCGGAGGCCGGGATCGTGCCGGTCAGTCGCGGGTGAGGCGCTCCAACTCGGCCTCGGCCGACGGGCCGAGGACGCGCACCAGCGCCTCGCTGGCGATGCGCCGGACACGCTCCTCCTCGGGGTCCCGTTCCGCCTCCGGCACCTCGAACGGCGCCAGCCCGGAGGCGAAGCGCACGAGGTGCACCAGCTCGTGGGCCAGGGTGTAGGCCAGCACGTGGGACAACGCGGCGACCTGCCGGCGGGCCAGCACGTGGTCGTCGCGCAGCACGATCCGGTAGCGCGGCGGGCCGGCGGCGCCCGTGTCCATCCGGACGATCTGGGCCAGGGTGCCCGGCGCGAAGTCGAGGTGCGGGTGTTCGTGGGCCGAGACGACGTCGTAGCGGAACCGGCTGGCCCACTCCCGCGGCTGGATGGCGTAGTAGCCGGCGACGGCGTGCTCGGCGAGGACCAGGGCATCGCAGAGCACGTCCCGCCAGGGCGGTTCGGTCAGCGCGGCGCCGCGCACGGGCTCGTCGGTCTTTGACACGGTCGGCCGGCCATCTTACCGTATCCCCGGGAACCCCCGCCGGTTCCGTCGCGCGGCCGGGTGAACGGCCCGACGAGGATGCACAGCGATGCCGATCTACGAGTACAAGTGCCAGTGCTGCGATGACGAGTTCGAGGTCATCCAGAAGATCTCGGACCGCCCGCTGACGAAGTGCGCGAAGTGTGGCGGTCGGCTGGAGAAGCTGCTCTCGCGCACGTCCTTCATGCTCAAGGGCGGCGGGTGGTACTCCGACGGCTACTCCCGGTCGGGCAGCGCCACGAAGACCTCGCGGGAGGGCTCGAAGGGCGGCACGACGAAGGGCTCGTCTTCGAACAAGGGTGGATCTGACTGATCCACGGGGGTTTGACCGCCCGGGGCGCGGTAAGTACCATTCCGGCGGCGGCGCTGGCCGCCCCGGAAGGCAATCGATGGCGTCCACGCGGATCGGTTTTCACCTGCTCCGACTCGCATCTCGCACCGGGTCGTGTGCCTTGATCGCGTTCAGCGGCCTCGTCTTGCGGCTCCTGCACGCGGTGGGTGCGCGCTCCCGGGCCGCGCTGGGCGCTGGCAACCCCCCCGCATCGACCCTGGCCGCTCGAGGACCGCAGCGTGTGCCGGTCGCGGTCGAGCCGGGAGGGGACGCCGATGATGCGAACGAATCCATCGGGTTGAGCCGTTTGGTTACTCCGACACGTTCCATGCCCCGCCGGGCCAGGCCCTCGGCCTGCGCGCGCGGGCGGCTCCGCCTGGGGCCGCGCGCGGCGCCGGCACCGGCCGTCCGAAACTGCGGCGGGGCCGGGCCGGGTCCACGTCCGTGGCCCGGCGCGCGTGAGCGCGTCGCCCGGTAGATCGTCCGTGGTGCCTTCCGCGTGACTGCCCCCCCAAGGGGGGCGCGGGAGGCGTGCATGCTTTCATCGTGGCTCGCCGGGGTCAGCGACAGCGCGTTGCTGGCCTGCCTGGCGGCACTTCTCCTCGGCCTCGCCGGCGGCGTCCTGCTCGGCTGGCTCCTGGCCCTGCGCAAGGGCCAGGGCGTCCTGGCCCAGGCCCGCGACAAGGCCGCGTCGATCCTCGAATCGGCGCGGTCGAGCGCCGAGGAGCAGACCCGGACCATGGTCGCGCTCGCCGAGCAGGAGCTGCAGCTCCGCCGGCAGGCGCTGGAGGACGAGGAGCAGCGGCGCCGGCACGTCGTCGAGGAAGCCGAGGCCGAGGCGGAGCGGCGCCACCGCCGGCTGGTGGACCGCGACCGGGCGCTGACGCGGCGCGACCAGCTCGTGCGCGAGCGCGAGATGGAAGTCGATCGCCGGCGGCAGGACCTGATCGACGAGCGGGAGAAGGTCGTTCGGCTCGAGGAGCAGGTCGTGCTGCGGCTGGAGGAGGTCGCCGGCCTGACCCGCGACGAGGCCAAGCGCCAGCTGATGGACTCGATCCGGCTCGAGGCGCGCCAGAACGCGGCCGCCGAGGTGCGGGCGATCAAGGAAGACGCGCAGCGGCAGGCCGACACCGAGGCCCAGAAGATCATGGCGCTGGCGATCGAGCGGCTGGCCTCGGACTTCGCCAGCGAGCGGACCGTCTCGACGGTGCCGCTGCCCGACCCGACGTTCCGCGGCCGGATCATCGGCGCGGAGGGGCGCAACATCCGCACGTTCGAGAAGGTCACGGGCATGCAGCTCGTGCTCGACGACGACCCGGGCCACGTCGTGATCAGCGGGTTCAACCCGATCCGGCGCGAGATCGCCCGGCGCTCCTTGGAGCGGCTGATCGAGGGCGGCACCGTCCACCCGCGCAAGATCCTGCAGACCGTCAGCACGACCCGGCGCAAGGTGGAGTCGGAGATCCTCAAGGCCGGCGAGGAAGCGGTCGAGCAGTTCCGCCTGCGCGGGATTCACCCCGAGCTGGTCTCGCTGCTCGGCCGGCTGCGCTACCGGACCAGCTACGGCCAGAACGTGCTCGAGCACGTGATCGAGGCGGCGACGATCTGCGGGATCATGGCCGCCGAGCTGGGGCTGGACCAGAAGCTGGCGCAGCGCGCCGCCCTGCTCCACGACATCGGCAAGGCCGTGGACTTCGAGCGCGAGGGCACGCACCCCGAGATCGGCGCCGAGCTGGCGCGCCGCTACGGCGAGCCGCCGGTGGTCGTGAACGCGATCGAGTCCCACCACGACGACACGGAGGTGACCGACCCGATCTCGGTGCTGGTCGCCGCCGCCGACGCGCTGTCGGGCGCGCGGCCCGGGGCGCGCCGGCGCACGACGGCCGACTACCTGCGCCGCGTGGCGCAGCTCGAGCAGCTCGCCTCGTCGTTCGACGGCGTCGACAACTGCTACGCCTTGCAGGCCGGTCGCGAGATCCGCGTCATCGTCGAGCCGAAGAAGATCACCGACGACGCCGCGGCGATGCTCGCGCTCGACCTGTCGCAGCGGATCCAGTCCGAGATGGACTTCCCGGGCCGGATCAAGGTGACGGTGATCCGGGAAGTCCGCGCGCAGGCGGTCGCCCGGTGAGCGCGTGCCGGCGCGGGAACGACGCGCATGGCCGATGAACCCCGCCCCGGCCGCGGGGAGGCGCTGGCGGAGCTGACGGCCCAGGCGCTCGGCTCGTTGAGCGAGGGCGTCGTGACGGTCTCGGACCAGACGCGCTCGATGGCGCCGCTGCTGCAGGGGGGCGAGCGGCTGCGCTGGCGCCGCCCGGCCGGTACGCCGCGGCGCGGCGAGTTGGTGGTCTTCGCCGGCGCGCCGGGGCTGGTCGTGCACCGCGTCGTGCGCCGCCGCGCCGGCGTCCTGACCACCAAGGGCGACGCGCGCCCGGCCGCCGACGTCGAGCACGTCGCGACGTCGGCGGTGATCGGCGTGGTGGACGCGATCGAGACCGGCGCGGCCGTGACCTCGCTGCGCGGCGGGGGCGCGCGGTTCTACGCCGCGCTGGCGACCGCGATCTCGCTCGGCGGCGCCGGGCTGTACCGCGTCGCCGCGCTCGGCGACGGCGCGTTGCGGCGGCTGCTCCTGCGCCGCGAGGGACGCGCTTGGCTGCGCCGCCCGGCGGGCTGGGTGCAGTTCGGCCTGCAGGCGCTGCTCCACGCCCTGCTGTTCCGGGCCTGCCACCGGCGCGCCGCGTTCGCGGCCGCGCTGCCGGAGAAATCGCGGTGAACGACGCCGGAGCGTGCACGTACTACTCGGTGGACGTCGAGGCCAGCGGGCCGGTGCCCGGCCTGTACAACCTCGTCAGCATCGGCGCGACGGCGATCCGGCCGGTCGGGGGGCGGGTGCTCGAACTCGGCGAGTCGTTCTACGCCGAGCTGAAGCCGGTCTTCCCCGGGCAGGACGCGGCCGCGAACAAGGTCCACGGGCTCGACCCGCCGCGGCTGGCGCGCGAGGGGCTGGAGCCGGCCGCGGCGATGGCGCGGCTGACGGCCTTCGTCGAGCGGACGATCGTGCCGGGCAGCGAGGCGGTGTTCGTGGGCCACGTGGCGGTTTTCGACTGGATGTACATCTCCTACTACTATGCGTGGTCCGGCCAGCCGAACCCGTTCGGCTACAAGGGCATCGACACCAAGTCTCTGGCGATGGGATTGCTGGGACTGCCGTGGCCGAGCACGGGCAAGGAATTCATCCTGGAGCGCCTCGGCATGGCGGCCCAGGATGCGGCGACGGTGCACCGGGCCGACGCCGACGCGCGGCACCAGGCCGAGATGTTCGTGGCCCTGCTGCGGCGCGCGGGGCTCGCCGAGTAGCGCGGGAGCGGCGGGTCGGCCCGCCGCGCCACCGAGGCGGAATTGGACGAGCGGTTCTCGCTGGGCATGCGGCTGATCGCCGTGCTCGCGGCGCTGACGGCGCTGTTCGCGGTCGTGCTGTACCTGTCGTACACCGACGCCGACCGGATGAAGAACGGCATCAAGGGTGAACTGCGGCGCCAGACCGCCGAGTACTCGGCGCAGCTCACCGGCTGGTACGACGAGCTGCTGCGCCAGCACGCGCGCGAGCTGGCGGCCCCGTTCCTGTGGGACGTCGAGTCCCTCGACAACGTCCCCGAGGGCAGTCCCGAGTTCCGCCGGCTGCAGCGGCGCATGTACCAGTTCGTGTACGGGCAGCCCGAGCTGCCGCCGCGCGTGCTCGACCTCAAGCCGGTGGGTCCGCTGGAATCGGTGCTGATCGTGGACCGCGAGCACCGGATCGTCGCGGCGTCGGATCCGCTGGTCGTCGACCAGCGCTTCGTGGCGCCCGAGGAGATCGCCGTGCTCGACGCCGCCCGCACGCGCCCGCAGCTGCGGCGGCTCGACACGCGCGACGACGGCCGGTCGGTGACCGAGCTGTCGGTCGGCGTGCCGAACTCGCGCGGGCAGGTGATCGGCGTCGTGCGGCTGCGCTTCGTCGGCGGCTCGATGACGCCGGTCCCGCCCTTGCCCACGATCGAGGTCTCCGCGCGCCCGCGCCTGTGGGGCCCGCTCCTGGCCGGTCTCGTTGCGCTTCTGGGCGTGGGCTTCGGCGCGCTGGCCACGGGCCAGGTGATCTCGCTGGCACGCCGCATCCGCGCCATGGCGCAGGGCGTGCGCCTGCCCCCGGCCCGCGGCCCCGGCGAGGCCGAGCTGTCGGTGATCGAGGAGAAACTCGACATGCTGTCGAGCGCGGTTCGCCGCGAGGAGTGGATGGTGTCGTCTCTGAGCGAAGCGTTGCAGGAAGGCGTGGTCCTGCTCGACGCCTCGGGGCAACTCGTGCTGGCCAACGGCCTGGCCAGCCGGCTGCTGCAGCTCGACAGCGAGGACAAGCCGGCGCTGGCCGACGCCTTCGCCGGCGTGGTCGGCTCGAACGCGGGACTCGCCGCGGTGATCGAGGACGGCCTGGCGCGGCACACGGCGGTGCGCGAGCGGCCGCTGGCGCTGAAGATCAACGGCCAGGACGTCGGCGCGCAGGTCACCTCGTACGTCTTGCAGGAGCGCGAGCGCGCGGTCGGCATGGTACTGGTGATGAAGGACCGTGCGTCGATCGAGGCGCTCGAGCGCAACCTGCGCGAGGCGTCGCGGCTGGAAGCGATCGCGCGGCTGACCGGGAGCGTGGCCCACGAGGTGAAGAACCCGCTCGGCGCGATCGGCATCCACCTCGAGCTGAGCCGCCGGCAGGACAAGGATCCCGCGACCGAGGAGCGCGTGAAGGTGATCCGCGAGGAGATCCAGCGCCTGCGCGAGATCCTCGAGGAGTGGCTGCGGCTGACCGGACCGGAGGAGCGCGTGCACGACCACGCGCAGGTGGACGAGGTCCTCGGCTCGGTCGCGCGCCTGCTGCGCGTCGAGGCGCGACACCAGGGCGTCGAGCTCTCCGTCGACCGCGACGAGCCGCTGGGCCGGGTCAACATGCCGACGGCGCACCTGCGGCAGACGCTCTTGAACCTCGCGCTGAACGCGCTGCAGGCGATGCCGGATGGCGGGAAGCTCACCTTCCGCGGCCGCGCGCAGGGCCCGCGCGTCCTGCTCGAGGTGATCGACACCGGCTCCGGGATTCCGGAGGAGATCCGCACGCGGATCTTCGACATCCGCTTCACGACGCGGCCGGGCGGCAGCGGGCTCGGGCTCGCGATCTGCAGCCGGTTGGTCGAGGAGGCCGGGGGCCGGCTGAGCTTCGCCAGCGAGGTCGGCGTGGGCACGACGTTCCTGGTGGACCTGCCCGCGGACCCCGGCGACCGCGACCGCCAGGCGGCGCGCGAGGCGGCCGGTCAGTCGCGGCTGGCGTGACGGGCCGAGCGTCCCTGGTCAGTTTTCACGAGACCGAGCGCTACGCGCAGCGGCAGCGCCCGAGCTCGCGATTGCAGGCGAAGCAGTAGCCCTGCTCGCGGAACCACGCCCGCATGTCGTCCTGCCACGCGTCGGCGATCGCGACGCGGTCGACATGCGACAACCCGGAATGCTCGAGCCACTCCATCATCCGGTCCAGGTTCCGGTGATAGGTCGTCAAGCATTCGAAGATCGAGGGCCTCTCGGCCGAGGCCTTCTTGCTCGCACGATCCACGCTGCACGTCCTTCCGCCAGGCGATCGAACGCCTACGAGGGTACGGCCGGGAGGGGGCCGGATCAGGGATTTGCCGCATCCGGCGCGGTTTTCGTGCAGCAGCTGTGGCGGAAGGGGTGGGATTCGAACCCACGGTACGGTTACCCGCACACCGGTTTTCGAGACCGGCTCCTTAAACCACTCGGACACCCTTCCGAACTGGTCGCGTCGACCGCCGACCCGCGGCGGGACCGGAGGACGATAGCGCAAGCCCGCTGCGGCGTCACGATTCGGGAGGGGGGAGGGGGGGAACGGCCGAAAATAAGTCGAGCGGACGAGAGGGCCCGACCCGCAGCGACCGAGCCTATTCCCGGTTACCACGGCCTCTCGTCCGCTTCTGATCCCGTGTAATGCAGGACCCTTGCCAACCGCGGCCGCGGTGCCGGTGCCGCCGCATCAACGACTTGCGGCGGGGGGCGAGGACGGGGTGCACGATATCGGAACGACCCGTTACAAGATGGAAAGAGCGAAGGGGTAAGTGCCGCCGGGACGGATCAGGCCGGGCCGGCGGGTGCCGCCAGCGCGACCGCCAGCGACACGCCGAGCGCCGCGCTGGTGGCCAGCGCGCGGCTGCCGGGCGCCAGCGGACCGACCCCGGCGGGGGTCCCGGTGAAGATCAGGTCGCCGGGCGCGAGCGAGAACCAGCGCGAGAGCCGGGCCACGACCGCCGGCGGGTCCAGGATCATCTCGCGCCCGTGCGCCTGCTGGCGCACCGCCCCGTCCACCTCGAGCCGCAGGTCGATGTCGGCCCACGCGACCCCGAGCGCGGACCGGCCGACGAACTCCGAGACCGGGCCGGCCCCCGGGAATCCCTTGCTGCGGGCCCAGGGCTGCCCCTTGGCCTTGGCCGTGGCCTGCAGATCGCGGGCGGTCAGGTCGAGTCCCACCGCGACGGCGGCGATCGCCCCGTCGGCCTGCCCGAGGTCGAGGAACGTCCCCCCGGAACCGAGCAGGAGCACCAGCTCGACCTCGTGGTGCACCTCGCGGCTGCCCTCCGGCCACGGGACGGTCCCGCCGCCCGGCAGCAGGCACGAGGGCGGCTTGAGGAACACCACCGGTTCGGGCTCGGCCCCCATCTCCCGCGCGTGCTCGGCGTAGTTGCGGCCGAGGGCGTAGACCGTCCCGACCGGCACCGGCAGCCCGCCCCGCACCGGGACCGTCGTCACGACCGTGTGCCCCCGGCGAATCTCCCGCGCATCCAGCAGGAGCCGGCGAGCAGCGCCTTGACCGGCCGCGGCACCCGCACCGGCGGGCCGGCGACGGGGAAGCCGGCGCGCGCCACCCGCTCGAGCAGGTTGCGGTAGATCGCGGCCATCGCCTCGGCGGCGCAGACCTCGCGCGGACGCTCGCGGCCGATGCGGCGCGCCGAGGCGAACAGCGCCCGCGCGCGCTCGGCCTCGAACTGCAGTAGCGGCAGCGCCGCGGGCGAGCCGTCCGCGACGTCGCGCTCGCTGACGCCGTACCGTTCGAGGTCCTCCAGCGGCAGGTAGAACCGCCCCGCGCGCGCGTCGGGGCCGAGGTCGCGCAGGATGTTCGTCAGCTGCAGCGCTGCGCCGAGATCGCCGGCGTAGCGGTCGGCCGACGGGTCGACCCAGCCGAAGATGCGCACCGAGAGCCGGCCGACCGCGCCGGCGACGAGGTCGCAGTAGCCGGCGAGGTCCTCCCAGCGCGCGAAGCGGCGCGGGCGGATGTCCATCTCGACCCCGCGCAAGACGTCCTCGAACAGCTCGCGCGGAAGCTCGAATTCCCGCGCCGCCGCGCCCGCGCGCACGGCGATCGGGTGCTGCGCCTCGCCCGCGAGGCCGCGCGCGATCTCCGCGCGCCAGAACTCCACCGCGCGCTCGGCGCTCGCGAGGTCCGGCGCGTCGTCCACGGCGTCGTCGGCCGCGCGGCAGAAGCCGTAGACCGCGAGGATCGCGCGGCGCTGCGCGCGCGGCAGGATCAGGAACGCGTAGTAGAAGTTGCTGCGCGAGGAGCGCGCGAGCCGCCGCACGTAGCCGAGCGCGCCGGGCGGCCGGCCGGCCGGCGCGGCGCTGGCCGGCGCCGCCTTCACGCGCGCTCCGCGGCGTGCGTCACTTTTCGTCCCACTTGCGCAGCACGAGGCAGGCGTTGGTACCGCCGAAGCCGAAGCTGTTCGACAGCGCGGTGCGCGCCCGCAGCCGGTTGTCCGGCTCGAGAACGAGGTTCAGGTGCGCGCAGCCCGGGTCCAGTTCGTCCACGTTCCGGCTCGGCGCGATGAACCCCTCGCGGAGCATCAGGATCGTGTAGATCGCCTCCAGGCTGCCGGCGGCGCCGATCGCGTGGCCCGTCGTCGACTTGGTGGACGAAATCCACGGTTGCCGCTCGCCGAAGACCTCGAGCATCGCCGCGGCTTCCGACAGGTCGCCCTGCGGGGTGGACGTCCCGTGGGCGTTGACGTAGTCGATCTCGTCCGGCCCGATCCCGGCGTCGCGCATCGCCAGCCGCATCGCTTCCGACGCTCCCTCCGGCAGCGGCACGACCATGTCGAAGCCGTCGGAGTTCGCGCCGGAGCCCATCAGCTCGGCGAAGATCGGCGCGCCGCGGCGCCGCGCCGAGGCGAGGCTCTCGAGCAGCAGCACGCCCGACCCGCCGCTGATCACGAACCCGTCGCGGCGCATGTCGAACGGGCGCGAGGCCTGCTCCGGCCGGTCGTTGAAACCGCGCGAGAGTGCGTGCATCGCGTCGAAGGCGCCGGCGCGCGTCCAGTCGATCTCGTCCGACGCGCCGGCGATGACCTGCTCGTAGCGGCCGGTGCGGATCAACAGCGCGCCGAGAGCGATCGCGTGGGCGCCGGTCGAGCACGCCGAGCTCACGGCCCAACTCTCCCCGCGCACGCCGAGCGCCACGGAGACGTTGGCCGAGGCGGTCGAGGCCATGACGTGCGGAACGCTGTACGGGCTCACGCGCCGCGTGCTGATGAAGTCGGTTTCGCCGCGGGCGCGGAACTTGTCGCGCTCGACTTCCACGGTGCGGCAGTTGCTGTAGTTCTGGATGCTCGAGCCGGTGCCGACGCCGACGAGCACGGCGACGTTCGCGCCGCGCAGCCGCTCGGGCTCCAGCCCGGCGGTCGTCAGCGCCTCCCAGGTCGCGCGCAGCGCCATCTTGCCGTTGCTGCTGGTCGTCTTCTCGAGCTTGCGCGTGAGCAGGGGGGACTCCGGGTTCGCCTCCGGCAGGCCGGCGACGCGCGAGCCGAAGCCGAACGCGGCCCACTCCTCGACGAACCGGATGCCGGAGCGCCCTGCGCGCAGGACCTCGAGGATCGCCGGCAAGCCGGTGCCGATCGACGCCACGGCCCCCATCCCCGTGATGACGACCCGCCGCCCGGCATCCATGCGTGCGCTACCCTCCGCGTTCGTCGGTTGCGAGATGATAGCGGGGAGCCCCGCGGGTGGACAGTCGGAGAAGCGGCGGTTACACTTCGCCCATAAGACGTAAGGGCCGGCGCGCGCCGGGCCAAGGGCACGCGGGGACGAGCAACTCTCGCTCCCCGGTTCGATCCAAGGAGACGATGGATGTCGACGACCGATCCTGCGCAGGCGACGGGCACCACCCCGGCCGCGACCCCGTTGACGATCACCGGCGCGGCCGTGACGAAGCTGAAGGGTTACGCCGCCGAGAACGCGGAGTTCCAGGGCAAGCACTTCCGGATCTTCATCGAGGGCGGCGGCTGTGCCGGGTTCCGCTACGGCTTCGGCTTCGACGACTCGCAGGAAACCGACTTCCAGTTCGAGGTCGAGGGCCTGCGCGTGGCGATCGATCCGCTGTCGATGCAGTACTTGCGCGGGGCGACGGTCGACTTCGTGGATGACCTGCGGGGCTCCGGCTTCGTGGTCAACAACCCGAACGCCCAGACCTCCTGCGGTTGCGGACATTCCTTCGGCGGCTGATTTCTCTCCTCCCCCGAGTCCCCCCCAACCGGCCCCCGGGGCACGTTCCCGGGGGCCGGTTCTTTTGCACCGTCCCGGTGGTAGATTCCGGTCCCGGGCCGGAGTGGCGGAACTGGCAGACGCAGCGGATTCAAAATCCGCCGGGCCTCAGCGCCCTTGGGGGTTCGATTCCCCCCTCCGGCACCAGTCGGCCGCCCGGGATCCCGGGTCCCGCAGTGTTCAATTCGGAACCCGGGTGTTACGAGGTTTGTCACGCCGGCGCCGGTCGGACCGCCGCCGTTGTGCGCGCCGCTCCGGGGATGTGCGGGCACGGAAGTTGCGGTCGTGCCTGCCCGGAGCCTTCCGTGAGGACCTCCGGCATCGGTCCCGCCCTGCCGTTCGCGGCCGTGATCGCCGCGTCCGGCGCGGCGCCCTTGTTCGGCGTGCCGTGGTCCGCGGCGCTCGGCTCGGCCGCCGCGCTGCTCTTGGTCGGCGTCGCCTGGCTCGTCCTGCAGCTGGAGTGGCGGTTGTCGCGCCTGGCAGCGGGTGCGAGCGCCGCGGGACTCCTCGGGCTCGCGCTCGGAGCGGGGTTCGCGCAGCTCCCGGGCGCGCCGCCGTGGATCGTCGCGGCAGCCGCCGCGCCGGGCGCGGTCGTCTTGGCCTGGGGCCAGGCGCGCTCGCTGCGCGCGTGGGCCCGGTGCCACGACGCGCGCGTCGAGCTGCTCGAACGCCTCGCCCGCCGCGAGGCCGACGTGCGGGCGCAGGCCGAGCGGATCCGCCGGCTGGACCTGGTGGACGCGGGCACCGGGCTGTTGAACCGGCGCGGGCTCGCCACGGCGATGGCGCGCGCGCTCGCCGATGCGACCGAGCACGGGGCGCCGCTCGCGCTGCTCCTGGTGGAGTTGCCCGCGCAGGTCGATCCGGGCGAGCGGATCGGGCGCAAGCTCGGGCAGGCGGTCCAGCAGTCGGTCCGCGGATCCGACCTGGCGGGGCGGTGGGACGCGGGGCTGCTGGCCGTGCTGCTCCCGCGCTGCGAGGACCACCGGCCGGCCCTGCGCCGCCTCGCCGCCTCGCTCGCGGCCGCGTCGCCGGACGGCTCGCGGCTGGCGGTGATCGCCGGCGTGACGGTCGCGGCGGGCGGGCCGTGTCCCGACGCCGAGGGGCTCGTCGCGGCGGGCCTCGCCGCGCTGAACGCGGCGCGGCGGGCGCCGCCGGCGGCGGAGCCGGTGATCTGGCCCCTGGACTGGGGGCTCGCGGCGCTGGCCGGGCTCCCGCCCGGCGCGGAGCACGACGGGATCGCCTAGCAGCGCCTGGTCTACGTTTGCGCGCCCCGACACGGCCGCCGCATAGTCTCGTCGATGCGGTTTCGCGTGCTCACGTACAACATCCACCGCGCGATCGGGCTCGACCGCCAGTTCCGCCCCGACCGGATCATCGAGATCATCGGCCACTACCAGCCGGACGTCGCGCTGCTGCAGGAAGTGGACGAGGGCGTGCCGCGCTCGCGCGAGATCGACATGGCGCGGGAACTGGCGCAGGCGCTGGAGTTCCCGCACCTCGCGATCGGGCACAACGTCAGCCTGCGCAAGGGCCGCTACGGCAACGCGACCCTGAGCCGGCACCCGATCGTGCGCGAGCGGAACATCGACCTGACGATCGGCGGGCGCAAGCGCCGCGGTTGCCAGCACACGACGCTCGCGGGGCCGGCCGGCGCGCCGGTCGAAGTCTTCAACGTCCACCTCGGCCTGTCCGCGCGGGAGCGACTCGCGCAGCTCATGCTCCTGGTCCGGTCCCACGAGTTCGCCGCGCTGGACGAGAACATCACCTGCCTGGTGGCGGGCGATTTCAACGACTGGCGCTCGGCTTTGCGCGTCGCGTTCACGGACGGGCTGCGGTTCGACTGCGCGAGCGACCGCCGCGGCCGGCCGCTCCGCTCGATCAAGACCTACCCGGCGTTTTCGCCGAGCGGCGGGCTGGACAAGATCTACCACCGCGGTCCGCTGCGCCTGCTCTCGGCCCGCGCCTGCGGCCTGTCGCTGGCCCGCGTCGCCAGCGACCACCTCCCGCTGGTCGCCGACTTCGAGCTCTGACGCCCACCGCCGCACGTGCGCGAGCGGCGCCGCGTTTTGCGGGCGCGCGCGGCCGATGCTAGTTTCGCATCAGCCGCCCCGAGTCTTGCTCCGCGCAGCAGCGACCCAAGGAGACAGATGGAGATCTCGTTCCGACCTCGCGCCGCGGACGATGGCCTGCCGTTCGAGTCCGAGCTGCCCCGGCACGTTCGCCGCGAGGTCGAGCAGCGCCTGCGCCGGGCCCTGGAGGGCGTGCTCTGCCCGCGCCACCACCGCCCGGTGGAGGAGATCCGCGTCCTGGTGTCCGCGACCGACCCGGTGATCGAACTGGACGGGTGCTGCAACCTCCTGCTGGCGTTCGCGCGCGACCGCCTGCTCGAAGAAGGGGTGCAAACGCGCCGCTGAAGCCCCCCGGTGCCGCGCGTTCCGCCTTGAGTTAACCTTCCGGATAAATTCAGCAGGGCGCCCGCCCCGGCATGACACGCAGCGGCTCGCACGCGGCGGAGTTTCCATGCAAGTCTGGCCGGGTTCCCCGTATCCCCTGGGCGCCACGTACGACGGCGCGGGCACCAACTTCTCCGTCTTCTCGGAAGTCGCCGAGCGCGTCGAACTCTGCCTGTTCGACGACGAGGGCGGCAACGAAACACGCGTCCAGCTCCCGGAGGTGACGGGCTTCTGCTGGCACGGCTACCTGCCCAACGTCGGGCCCGGGCAGCTCTACGGCTACCGTGTGCACGGGCCGTACGCACCCGAGGAAGGTCACCGCTCGCACCCCTCCAAGCTCCTGCTCGACCCCTACGCCAAGGCGATCCACGGGCAAGTCGAGTGGAACGAGGCGGTCTTCCCGTACCGCTTCGGCGATCCCGACGGCCCGGTGAACGATGCCGACAGCGCGCCGTTCATGCCCAAGGCGGTCGTCGTCAGCCCCTACTTCGACTGGGCTACCGACCGCGCCCTGCGCATCCCGTGGAACGAGACCGTCATCTACGAGGTGCACGTCAAGGGGTTCACCCAGCGGCATCCGAAGATCCCGCCGGAGCTGCGCGGCACGTACGCCGGGCTGGCGCACCCCGAGGCGATCGAGCACCTGCACCGGCTCGGGGTCACCGCCGTCGAGTTGATGCCGGTCCACCAGTTCGTGCAGGACGCGCACCTCTTGGAGCGGGGGCTGCGCAACTACTGGGGTTACAACTCGATCGGGTACTTCGCGCCGCACAACGAGTACACGATGACCAGTCGGCAGGGTTGGCAACCCCAGGAGTTCAAGGCCATGGTCAGGACCCTGCACCAGGAAGGGATCGAGGTCATCCTCGACGTCGTGTACAACCACACCGCCGAGGGGAACCACCTCGGCCCGGTGCTGTCGTTCAAGGGTCTCGACAACGCCGCCTACTACCGCCGCGTCGTGGACAATCCCCGCTACTACATGGACTACACCGGGACCGGCAACAGCCTCAACATGCGCCATCCGCAGGTGCTGCAGCTGATCATGGACTCCCTGCGCTACTGGGTGCTCGAGATGCACGTGGACGGCTTCCGCTTCGACCTCGCGTCCACGCTGGCGCGCGAGCTGCACGACGTCGACCGGCTGTCCGCGTTCTTCGACCTGATCCACCAGGACCCGGTGGTGAGCCAGGTCAAGCTGATCGCCGAGCCCTGGGACGTCGGCGAGGGTGGCTACCAGGTCGGCAACTTCCCGCCGGGCTGGTCGGAGTGGAACGGGAAGTACCGCGACACCGTGCGCGACTACTGGCGCGGCGAGGAGCAGTGCCTGGGGGAGTTCGCGTACCGCCTCACCGGCTCGTCCGACCTCTACGAGACGACCGGGCGCCGGCCGTACGCCAGCATCAACTTCGTCACCGCGCACGACGGGTTCACCATGACCGACCTGGTCTCGTACAACGAGAAGCACAACGAGGCCAACGGCGAAGGCAACCGCGACGGCGAGAGCCACAACCGTTCGTGGAACTGCGGTGTCGAGGGCGAGACCACCGACGAGAACGTCCTGCGGCTGCGCCGGCGCCAGAAGCGCAACTTCATGGCCACGCTGCTGATGTCGCAGGGGATCCCGATGATCCTCTCCGGCGACGAGATCTGCCGCTCGCAGGGGGGCAACAACAACGCCTACTGCCAGGACAACGAGATCTCCTGGCTGGACTGGGAACAGGCGGACGTCGCGTTCCGCGACTTCACCGCCCAGCTGATCGCGCTGCGCAAGGGCCACCCGGTGTTCCGCCGCCGCGGGTGGTTCATGGGGCGGCCGATCCGCGGCCGGGGCGTGGCCGACATCGGCTGGTTCAGCCCCGCGGGCGAGGAGATGGAGGACGAGTCGTGGGCCCGCTCGCAGCGCGCGATCGGGATCTTCCTCAACGGGGCGGCGCTGAACTCCACGAACTGGCGCGGCGAGCCGGAACTGGACGACAGCTTCTACCTCATGTTCAACGCCGAGCCCGAGGCGGTCGAGTTCCGGCTGCCGGACCGGAACTGGGGCCGGCGCTGGACCAAGGTCGTGGACACGAGTTGCGAGCAGCCCTTGCCCGACGACGACGACGACGAGCAGCGGATCCACCGCCCGAACGAGCAGATCAGCGTCGAGGGGCGCTCGATCATGGTCCTGCGCCACCGGCTGGCGACCGAGTGACGGGCCCGCGACCGGAGTCCCACCCGGTGTCCCACCTGTCGGTCAGCGGTCGATCGCCGGGTTGAAGTAGCCGAAGCGCACGGCCGGGAACCGCTGCCGGACGCGCTTCATCCAGCGTCCGATGCCGAAGCCGGGGGCGAGGTCGGCCGGCAGGCCGAGCGCGGCGAGGTACAGGTCGGGGTCGAGGTTGAGGTTGCGCATCTGGACCAGCCGGGCGCCGGTGCCCTCGACCACGCGCTCGAACGCGGCCCACTCGTCCTCGCTGTCGGTCACCCCGGGGAACATGAAGTAGTTCAGCGAGACCAGCCCGCCGGCGGACGAGACGGCCCGGCCCGACGCCACGACCTCGTCCAGCCCATAGCCGCGGGGCCGGTAGTAACGCTCGTAGAGCCCCGGGCGGCACGAGTTGATGCTGATCCGCAGGCTGTCGAGGCCGGCGGCGACCAGCCGCCGGATAGCGTCGGGGCGGGAGGCGTTGCTGTTGAGGTTGATCGTGCCGCGGTCGGTCCGACTGCGGATCTCCCGGATCGCTTCCTCCAGCAGCTCGGCCCGCAAGAGCGGCTCGCCCTCGCACCCCTGGCCGAACGAGACGACCGGGCGGGGCGCGGCCCGGAGGTGCGCGACGGCCATCTCGACGATCTCGTCCACCGTCGGGACGAACTTCAGCCGCGGCTGGGTGACCGGGACCTCCCCCGAGGGCTGGAGCGAGAGGCAGCCGACGCAGTCGGCGTTGCAGGCGGGGCTGGTCGGGATCGGCGCCTCCCAGCGGCCGAGGACGAAGTTCCGCGCGGCCGGGCAGCAGTAGGTCAGGGCGCAGTTGTCGACCAGGTGCTCCACCAGGCGGTTGCCGGGGAAGCGGTCGCGGGTGAGGCCGGCCTGCCGCCGGATCTCGCCTTCGTCGAACAGGCCCACGTCCTGCCGGGTGTCCGGGTCGACCCGGACGGCCGGGGCCACGAACCCCTCTTCGGCGACCCCGAGCGCCGCGTAGGCGTACAGGGGGAGGGGCGACGGGTTCCCGACCCGCTCCCAGGGCGAGAGGAACAGGTGCGTGTAGGCCGGGGGGAGGAACGCCGCGGCCGCGAAGACCTCCCGGCCCTCGTGCTCCTCCACCACCTCGGCCCGCGCGGTCCGCGGGTTCCAGCCGACCGGCCGCCGGTCGGGCAGGCGGAACAGGAGCGCGCCCTCGGGGAGCGGCCGGTAGTCGGCCGGGGCGACGCGCACGGCGGTCCCGCCCGAGCGGCCGAGGGCGAAAAGGCCCGGGATGGGGAAGACGTTCCCCTCGGCGTCGGCGGCCGCGAGCGAGGGATCGTTTCGTAACTTCCGCACCACTATCGAATTCCGGCCGGCGCGACGCCCCGGCGGGTGCAAACTGTCAAAAGATGTGGACAAGCGATGCGATCTCCTTTAGAATCAACGCAATTGGGCTGGCCGTCGCGGGCGGTGCCACGGGCGCCGCGTCCCATGCTCGCGGCCCCCGGGCCAACACGCACGCGGGATCGACGAGGAGGCGCATCCTTGAGATTCAAGATCGGTGACAAAGTCGTCTATCCGAACCACGGAATCGGCATCGTCAAGGAAATCCGGGATCTCAGCTACGGCGGCGAGAACAGCACCTTCATCAGCCTCCAGATCCTGTCCACCGACAGCATCGTGATGGTCCCCGTGCAGAACAGCAAGGCCGTCGGCCTGCGCAAGCTGGTGTCCCGGGCCCGCGTGCGCGGTGTCCTGGAGAAGCTGCGCGACGCCGAGGTCGACATCCCGCAGGACTGGAAGGGCCGCTACCAGGAGAACCAGGAGAAGATGCGCTCCGGCGACATCGAGCAGGTCGCCGAGGTGCTGAAGAACCTGACGTTCCTCAACAAGGTCAAGACGCTGTCGTACCGCGAGCGCAAGATGCTGGACCGGGCGCGCTCACTCGTCGTGACCGAGCTCGCCGAGGCGAGCCACCAGCCGGTGCAGAAGGTCGAGATCATGGTGAACGACGCCATGTCCGACGTGCTGGAGGCGACGAACCACTGATCTCGTCGCGCGCACCACGGCGGGCGATGCCCGCGGTCCCGTGACGCTCCTCGAACTGCTCTGCCTGTGGGGGGAAACGCGCGCCCGCGCGAACGGGCGCCGCGTGTCGGGCGTCCTGCCGGTTGGCCGCCACGGGGTGCACCTCGTTCTGGACGGGCTCGACGAGGGGTTGCGCTTCGACACGGTACCGGGTGGCGGCGCCGTGGCGTGGCTCGCCGAGCGGCCGGAGCGGGTCCGCGGCGGGAGAGGCGCGTGGCCCGACGCGGTGGCCTGGGCCGACCGGGAGTGGACCGGCGCCACGCTGGAAGCGCTGGAATTCTGCGCGCGGCCGGCGGCGCTGCGGGCGCGTCTGGCCGGCGACGCGGGCGCGCTGGTCCTCGCGCTCGACCGGGCGGGCGGCCGGCTCGCGTTCCCGCGCGGCAGCGACGAGCGGGCGCTGGTCGCCGGCCGCGGGGTGTCGGACGCCGCTTCGCTGGCCTTCCACGCCGAACCGGCCGCGCTGCTGGAGGATCTGCAGCGCGGCCTCGCGCGCGCCGGCGCGGCGCACGACGCCGCGGGACGGGCGCGCGCGCTCCTCGAGGAGGCCCCGTGGTTCCCGCCCGGCGCGGCGCGCGCGTGGAGCGGGTCGCCCGAGGGGTTCGCCGCCGCCGTCGCGACCCTCGCCCGCCGGCTCGCGGGCGAGGCGCTGCCGTACCTGCTGCCCGGCGGTGGCGAGACGCGTCCGTCGTGCGCGCAGGCGCTCGCGGCCTGGTACGTCGAGGCGAGCGCCGCGCACGAGGAAGACCTCGCTCGCCGCGCCGTCACCGCCCCGGCCCGGCGCGAGCTCGACCGCCTGCGCCGCGCGCTCGGCGCGATCGGGCGCGAGGAGGCGCGTGCGCCGGACCTCGCCGCGCTGCGGCGCCTCGCCGACGCGCTGCTCGCGGCCGGTCCCGCGGCGTGCCTCGACGAGGCCGGCGCCTGGCGCGTCCCCGACCCGTGGGAGCCGGGGGCGTGGCTCGCCGCGCCGGCCGATCCGCCCGGCGCCGCGCCGCACGCCGTCGCGCAACGGCTGTACGCCCGCGCGCGCAAGCACGAGCGCGGCCGCGCGGCCCGGGAGGCGCGGCAGCGCGAGCTGGCGCGGCGCGCGGCGCAGGTCGAGCGCGTCCTCGCGCTCGCGGAGCGCGGCGGCGCGGCGGAACTCGCCGCGGCCGAGTCCGAGCTGAGGGTCCTCGGCATCGCGGCGGGTCGCGCGCTCGAGCGCGTCGCCGCGCCGGGGCGCGACGCCGGGGAGTCCGAACCGGCGCGGCTGCTGCGCTCGCCGGGCGGGTTCGAGGTGCTGGTCGGCCGGTCCGCGCGCCAGAACGACGAGCTGACGTTCCGGGTCGCGGCGCCAGATGACCTCTGGTTCCACGTGCGCGGCCACGCGGGCGCACACGTCGTCCTGAGAACCGGCGGCCGGCGCGATGTACCCCGCGAGGACCAGGCGTTTGCCGCGGCGCTCGCCGCCGCCTGGAGCCAGGTCCCGCGCGGCGAGCCGGTCGATGTCGACGTGGCCCGCCGCAAGCACCTCCGCCGCCCGCGCGGCGGCGCGCCCGGCCTCGTGCTCGTCCGCAAGTCGACCGTGCTGCGCGTCGTCGCGGGCCCGCCGCCGATCGGCTAGGTTGGCCGTTCGATCGGCCATCCCGTCCGGCGGATCCGGGCTTCCCGTCACCGATCGCGCAAAACGGTATCTCGATCAGCAAATGCGCGAGTTCGATTGACCGGGACGGAGCCGCTGACTATCGTGGGCTCCGGAGACCGATGTGCGCCGCTTCATGACATGGGTGTCGGGTCCGCTGATCGCGGCGCTCTTCCTCTGGCTCACCTTCCGCGGGGCCGACGTCGGCGAACTGATGCGGCGCATCGGGCGGGCCGACCCGTGGCTGCTGCTGTTCCTGGTCGGCACCGTGTTCGGCCACTTCCTGCTGCGCGCGCTGCGCTGGCGCACGATGCTCAAGCCGGTGCGCGCCGACGTCCCGCTGGGCGAACTGTTCTCCGCCGTGACGATCGGCTACATGGCCTCGGCGCTGCCGGGGCGCGTGGGCGAGGTCCTGCGGCCGGCGCTGCTCGCGCGGCGCACCGGGATGGCGTTCGCGCCCGTGCTCGGGACCGTCGTCGCCGAGCGCGCCGTGCTCGACACGGTGGGCGTCGTCGGGGCCGGCGCGGTGGGGCTGATGCTGCCGCCCGCACTCAGCGGCCTGACCGGGGCCGATCCGCACACGATCGCCGCGGTGCGCAACACCGCGATCGCCATGACGGCGATCTGCGTCGCGTCGTTCGGGCTGATCTTCGCGGTCGCGCGCTGGCGCGGTCGCACCGAGGCGTTCCTGGCGCGCCACCGCGGTCGCGTGGGGCGCGCGGTCGCGTCGTTCCTCGGCCGCCTGCTCCCGGGTCTCGCGGCGTTCGGGACGGCGGGCGGGATGTTCCGCCTCGTGCTGGAGACGATCGCGATCTGGGCCGTGATCGCCGCCGGCACGCAGGCCGGGATCGTTGCCTGCGGTGTCCCGCTCGCGCCGGGCGGCGCGCTGGTCCTCACGCCGCTGCTCGCGCTCGGCGTGGGCGTGCCGACCCCGGCCGGCGCGGGGACGTTCCACTTCGCGATGAAGGTCGGTTTGATGCGCCTGTTCGGCGTGTCCGAGGAAGCGGCGCTCGGCGCCGCGCTCGTCGTGCACGCGGCCTCGTGGCTGCCGGTGCTCGCGGCCGGCGGGCTGCTCATCGCCAAGGGCGCGCTGACGCGACCCGACGCGGTGCCCGAGCCCGGCGCGGAGGAGGCGGCGCTGTGAAGTGCCCGCACTGCGGCAATCCCGGCGACCGTGTCGTGGACTCGCGCGAGTCCCTGCACGGCGACGTCGTCCGGCGGCGCCGCGAATGCCTGTCCTGCCGGCGACGCTTCACGTCCTACGAGCGCATCGAGGAAGCGCCGCCGATGGTGATCAAGAAGGACGGCCGGCGCGAGCTGTTCGACCGCACGAAGCTGCTCAACGGCCTGCTCAAGGCGTGTTCCAAGCGGCCGGTCAGCCGGCGGTCCCTGGAGGAGATCGCGGACGAGATCACCGCGATGGCGAACGAGGCGCCCGACCGCGAGTTGGCGACGGAAGCGGTTGGCCAGCGCGTGATGGAGCGGCTGCGCGAGCTGGACAAGGTCGCCTTCGTGCGCTTCGCGTCGGTGTACCGGCGGTTCGAGGACGTCTCGGAGTTCATGGAAGAACTGCGCAACCTCGTGGGGCCGGGCGCCTCGCGCGGGCGGGAGGGGACATGATCGGCAAGGGGAGGTCGGCCCAGCTCGAGGTCGCTCGGATCCAGAGCGAGATCAACCGGCTGTTCGAGACGCTGCTGCGGTTGCGCGACGGCGGGGTCGGCGGGACGTGGTCGCCCGGCGTCGACGTGGCGGAATCGGCCACGCACCTGGTCGTCGAGGCCGACCTGCCGGGCGTCGACCCCGATTCGCTGCAGGTCGAGGCGCAGGGCGGGACGCTGATCCTGCGCGGCGAGAGGCGGCCGGGCGAAGCCCGCCTCTCCGACGGCGCCGAGGTGCTGCACGACGAGCGGGAGTTCGGCCGCTTCGAGCGCAGCGTTCTGCTCACGGCGCCGGTGAACACGCACAGCGCGCGCGCCGTTCTGGACCGCGGCGTGCTCAAGATCGAGTTGCCGAAGGTGCCGAACCGCCGCGGCCAGGCCGTGACCATCGACATCGAACGAGCCAACCCGTAACGGCCGCCGCCGGCGGCTCGGCGAGCCCCGGGCGCGTCGGCGTGCCCGGGCCGCCAGACCGGAGACCAGCAGAGATGGCCAGCGATCCTTCCCGAGAGCCGGTTCGAATCCCCGAGCAGCTGCCGGTCCTGCCCCTGCGCGACATGGTGGTCTACCCGTTCATCATCGCGCCCCTGTCGATCGCGCGGCGCTCGAGCATCCGCGCCGTCGACCGCGCGCTGAGCGACAACCGGATGGTGCTCCTCGTCACGCAGCGCCAGCGCGACGAGGACGATCCCAAGCGCGAGGACCTGTTCCCGGTCGGCACCGTCGCCGTGATCATGCGCATGCTCAAGCTGCCGGACGAGCGGATCCGTGTCCTGGTGCAGGGCGTGTGCCGGGCCAAGGTCGCCGAGCTGGACGCCGCGGGAGCGTACCTCAGCGCGCGCGTCGAGCCGCTGCTCGAGGGCAGCGCGGACGACAAGGACGAGGAGGCGGTGCTCGAGTGCGAGGCGCTGATGCGCACGGTCAAGAAGGCGCTCGAGCGCGGCGTCAACCTGGGCAAGAACCTGCCGTCCGAGGTCCAGGTGATCGCCAACAACCTCGAGGACCCGGGGCGGCTGGCCGACCTCGTCGCCTCCAACCTCGACCTCGAGGCGGTCCACGCGCAGGAGGTGCTGGAGACGCTCGATCCCGTGGAGCGGCTGCGGCTGGTGGCGCAGCAGCTCAAGCGCGAGCTGGACCTCTTGTCGATGCAGCACGAGATCGACTCCCTGGCCCGCGACGAGATCGACCGCAGCCAGCGCGAGTACTACCTGCGCCAGCAGATGAAGGCGATCCGCAACGAGCTGGGCGAGGGGACCGAGCTGGAGGAGGAGGTCGAGGATGTCCGGCAGAAGGTCCGCGCCCGGGCGCTGCCGGACTACGTCAAGGACGAGATCGAGCGCGAGCTGCGGCGGCTCGAGCGAATGCACCCGGACGCGGCGGAGACGGCGACGATCCGCCACCGGCTGGAGTGGCTGGTCGAGCTGCCGTGGGACGTCGCGACCGAGGACAACCTCGACCTGCACGAGGCCCAGAAAATCCTCGACGACGACCACTTCGGCCTCGGGCCGGTCAAGGAGCGCATCGTCGAGTACCTCGCGGTGCGCAAGCTGCGGCCCGAGCACAAGGGGCCGATCCTGTGCTTCGTCGGCCCGCCGGGCGTGGGCAAGACGTCGCTCGGGCGCTCGATCGCCCGCGCGATCGGTCGCAAGTTCGTCCGCGTCAGCCTCGGCGGCGTACGCGACGAGGCCGAGATCCGCGGCCACCGCCGGACGTACATCGGCTCGATGCCCGGCCGGATCCTGCAGTCGATCCGCCAGGCCGGCACGCGCAACCCGGTGATGATGCTCGACGAGGTGGACAAGCTGGCCAACGACTACCGCGGCGATCCGCAGGCGGCGCTGTTGGAGGTGCTCGACCCCGAGCAGAACAACACCTTCCGCGACCACTACCTCGGCGTGCCGTTCGACCTCTCGCAGATCCTGTTCATCGCCACGGCGAACCTGATGGACACGATCCACCCCGCCTTCCGCGACCGGATGGAGGTGATCCGGATCCCCGGCTACTCGCAGGAGGAGAAGGTCGAGATCGCCTTCCGCCACCTGATCCCGAAGCAGCTCGCGGAGAATGGGCTGCAGGAAGGGCAGCTCAGCTTCAGCGACGGGGCGGTGCGCGACCTGATCTCGCGCTACACGCGCGAGGCCGGGCTGCGCAACCTCGAGCGGCGGATCGCGGCCGTCGCGCGCAAGGTCGCGCGCAAGGTCGCCGAGGGCGGGAAGGCGCCCTCGCGCATCGCCGCGTCGAGCCTCGAGGCGTACCTCGGGCCGCCGCCGCCGCAGGCCGCCGAGCGCCTCGAGGGGACGCAGATCGGCGTCGCGACCGGCTTGGCGTGGACCGCCGCCGGCGGCGAGACGCTGTTCGTCGAGGCGATCCGGATGAAGGGCAAGGGCCGGCTCACGCTGACCGGGCACCTCGGCGGGGTGATGAAGGAGTCGGCGCACGCCGCGCTGTCGTGGGCCCACGCCCACGCGCCGGAGCTGGGGATCCCGGAGGAGGCGTTCAACGCGCTCGACCTGCACGTGCACGTTCCGGAGGGCGCGATCCCGAAGGACGGCCCCTCGGCCGGGATCACGATCGCAACGGCGCTGGTCTCGGTGCTGAGCGACCGGCCGGTGCGCCGCGACGTGGCGATGACCGGCGAGATCACGCTGCGCGGGATGGTGCTGCCGGTCGGCGGGATCAAGGAGAAGGTGCTCGCCGCGCGGCGCGCCGGCGCCTCGGTGGTGGTGCTGCCGAAGGCCAACGAGAAGGACCTGAACGAGCTGCCCAAGGGCTCGGTCCGCGCGCTGGAGTTCCGCCACGCCGCGACGATGGCCGAGGTGCTCGCCACGGCGCTCGGCCCGGCGCCCGAGCGCCCGCCCGCACCGCGCGAGGCAGAACAGGACGAGGGCGAGGCGGAAACCGCCGAGCAGGAGGTCGTGCAGGTGCGCGGGGCCCGCGGCGACGGGCGCGGGGCCGGCTCAGAGTAGCCAGCTCGCGACCAGCCCCGCGGCCGCGGCGAACGAGGCCAAGACGGTCGCCCCGCCGAGCAGCTTGAGCGCCGGGCCATTCGTCCGTGCGCCGACGACGTCGGCGCGGCCGGTCGCGTGCAGGACCAGCGCCAGCAGCGGGGGCGCGAGCAGGCCGTTGATCACCGCGGCGGCGAACAACAGCCGGAACGTGCCGAGGCCGGCGTAATTCAGCGCCGTGGCGACGAGCATCAGTCCGGCGATCGTCGCGTAGAAGCGGCGGGCCTCGGAGGGGGCACGCGTCAGCCCGCGCCGCAGGCGCAGCGCCTCGGCCAGCGCGTACGCCGCCCCCGACACCAGCACCGGCACCGCGAGGACGCCCGCGCCGATGAACGCGGCCGCGAACAGCGCGGCCGCCGCGCGACCGGCGACCGGCTCGAGGGCCCGCGCCGCCTCCGCCGCGCCGCTGACCTCGCCCTGCCCGCGGGCGTGCAGCGTGGCCCCGCTGGCGAGGATCACGAAGTAGATCGCCACGCTCGCGAGCAGGCTCCCCGACAGGACGTCGGCCCAGGTGTGGCGCAGGCGCCCGCGCCCGGCCTGCCGTCTTTCGGCCACGCTGGCGTGGCCGCGCGCGACCTCTTCTTCCACGCGTTGCGTGGACTGCCAGAACATCAGGTACGGGGACAGCGCCGTCCCGACCATCGCGACCAGCACCGCCAGGTACTCGCTGCCGCCGTGCAAGCGCGGCACGAACGTCTGCCGCAGCACGTCCGCCGCATCGGGGTGCGCCAGGATCCCGGCGCCGACGTACGCGAGCAGCGTCAGCGCGAGCCAGCGGAAGACGTTCGCGATCACGCGGTACGAACACCAGGCCTGCGCAGCGAACAGCGCCAGCGCGACGAGCGGGACGAGGAGCTTCGGGGAGACCGGCGCCAACAGCGCGAGCCCCTCGGCGATCGCGCCGATGTCGGCGCCGGCGTTGATGACGTTGGCGATCACGAGCAGGGCGAGGATCGGCCGCAGGACGGCCGGGCCGTAGTGCTCGCGGAGAACGCCGGCCAGCCCGCGGCCGCTGGTCAGCGCGAGCTTGCCGCACAGGAACATCGCCGTGGCCATCATCGGGAACAGGAGCAGGACGGCCCACAGCGTGCCGTAGCCGAACGCGGCGCCGGCCCGGACGTAGGTGACGATCGCCGAGGGGTCGTCGTTCGAGGCGCCGCTGACGAGTCCCGGACCGACCCTGCGCAGCCAACCCCGGATGTCCAGGCCCATGTTCCTTCGCTCGGGAACCCGGCGGGGCGGTCCGGTCCCACATCTTAACCGCGCGGCCGCTCCGGGCCGGGAAGTTGGTGGTTTTTGCGCGCCGCGTCCCCGAGAATGCGCGCCGTGCGGGACGACCCCTTCCAGCGCGGCGAAGACGCGTTCCTGGCGCGACTTGCGCGCGCGTTCGGCGGGCTGCCGCTGCCGCGCGGGGCGCTCGGCATCGGCGACGACGCGGCCGTGCTCCCGGGTCGCCCGGTGCGGGTGGTCACGCTGGACCTGCTCGTCGAGGGGCAGCATTTCGAGTTCGGCCTGCTGTCGCCGGAGGACCTCGCGGCGCGCGCGCTCGAGGTCAACCTGTCCGACATCGCGGCGATGGGGGCGCGGCCGGAGGCGGCGTTCCTCGGCCTGGCCTGGCCGGCGTCGCGCGCCGCGGCGCCGCTCGCGGCGCGCTTCCTCGCGGCGCTGCGGGCGGCCTGCCTTGGCCGGCGGGTCCCGCTCCTGGGCGGCGACACGGTGCGCGCCGCGCCGGGCGCGGCGACACTGGCCCTGACCGT
>JAGOJY010000122.1 GCA_017994815.1 Acidobacteriota bacterium | reverse complement strand
CCTCCACCACCCGCGCCGTGCACGTCGGCGCCGAGCAGCGACACCCGCGCCGCTCGTAGATCTCGTTCGACGACGTCTTGCTCCCCTGCCGCGGCTTGTCCCAGCTCGTCGCGAACTCCCACAGCAGAGCCAATAGGCCCCAGCCCCGGATCGAACCGGGGTGCGTCCGGGAAAACCTCTGGACCGCCAGCAGCGGGAGGTCGGCCGCCGTCGGCGACGGCACGTCGCGACCGCCCAGCTCTTTCAGCTGCTGCCGGAGCTTCTCCTCGCGGGCGAAGCAGGCGCCGTAGAACCGCCGGGCCAGGTCCTCCGGCAACGTCAGCCGCAGCGTCTCGTACTCCAACGGCCCGCGGCACGCCTGCAGCACGAGGTGCGCGAGGCGGATGACGCAGGTCCCGGGCTCGCGGCGGATCCCCGCGAACCACGTCTCGTCGTCCAAGGGCTCCGGGACCAACTCGCGGTCCGCCACCCGCGCCCGGCGGATCTGCGCCGTCTCGTCCCGCAGCCGCTTGAAGCTCGCGCACGACAGCCGCTCGGCCCACGCCTCGTCCAACTCCTCCCGGTCGGTGTGCTTGGCCAGCACCCCCAGCGCCAGCGCCACCTTGTGCAGCGGGATCACGCCCGCCTCGTACCCGGCCTGGATCAGCGGGTAGCCCCGCACCTCGCGCGCCACGCGCGCCAGCTGGTACGCCAGAGAGCGCGAGATCCCGAGCCGCGCCGCGGCGTAGTGCCCGAGATCGAGGTACGGCAGGTAGCGGCCTTCCCGGCTGAACGGCCGGCGCGATGCCAGCGCGTCGAGCACCTCGCCCAGCACCCGCAAGACATCGTGCTCGGCCGCGACGAGCTGGAGCAGCAGGGCCCGCGCCTGCTCGTCCGGCAGCGGGCCGCGCACCTCGCCCAACGACTCCACCCGGGCCAACAGCTCGCGCGCCGGCTCCAGCGCCGCCGGGCATTCCTCCCGCTGGTCCAGCCGGCGCCAGCGCCCGGTCCGGTCCAGCCGGTCCTCCGCCTCCGTGTCGCTCTCCGGGTGCACCTGCAGCGGCGAGGGCGCCGCGTACTCGTAGCGCTCCGGGCCGGCCTCGCCCTCGGCCACCAGCGCCTCGACGAACGCGGACACCTCCGACTCGCGACCGTCCACCGCGTGGAACAGCTCGCGGCACTCGTCGAACGCGACCCGCACCGCGGCCGGGACTTCCTGCCGCACGACCCACCGTGCGTCGTCGTCGTCCTCGAGGACCGGTTTGCTCTCGACCTCGACGTGCTCCGGCACCGGGTCCGCCGAACGGGCCCGCCGCGCCCGCCGCACCTGCTGCTTGAGCTGGCGCACGTTGAGCCGAGCCGCGAGTTCCAGCCACGCGCCGAGCGATTCCGGCGTCGCCACGCGCGCGATACTGACCGCGGCGCTGCGGGAAAATCGGCCTAGGGACAATGCCCGCTCCAGCTCCGGCAGCTCGTCGAGCTTGCCGCCGAGAAAGCCCAGCTCGGCGATCCAGCGCGGGCCGAGGCCGTACTCGCGGGCGAAGTCCGGCCGGCGCATCCCGGAATCGCGCCACTGCTCGTGCGCGACGATCTCGTGGCAGACCCGCGCCAGCGGGACCGACAGCCGGTCGCCGACGCGGACCAGCGCCACGGCGGCCTGGTCCAGCTCCAGCGCGTTGCGGCGCCACAGTTCCAGCTCCCGGGCAGGTGCCCGCGGCCCGCTTCCGACGTCCCGGGTGCAGCTCAACGACACGCCCCCCGCGTGATGAACGGATACTAGCAGATTTGGGGAATATGTCAACGAGAAATTAAAAAACTTTTCTCACGATGACACATCGACGACGCGGAGATGTAACTGCTAACAGGCGCGCGGAGTGACAAAAATTGTCACCCCGGACGCGTGCATCGCGACGGCGTCATGGCCGGGCCGCCGGGCGGCGGCCCCTACGGCTGTGCGGTGGCGAGGATTTGCTGGAGCTTCTTCTCGTCGTCGGGCAACAAGCCGACCGGGACCAGGCGCGGTACGAGCTTGAGCCACCGGGGGTCGCGCGCGAACACGTCCCGGAACAGCGCCAGCGCGCGCTCCTCCTGCCCGCTGGTGAACAGCGTGACGGCCTGCCAGAACGGCAACTCCGTCACCTGCGGCGCGAGCTGCGCGGCCCGCGTGTAGTGCCCGAGCGCCTGGTCCAGCTTGTCCTGCGCCAGCGCCTCGTCCCCCGCGTTCATCTCCTCGTACGCCACGTGCAACTCGTACAACCGGCGCAGTTCCTTGAGCGGTTCGGGGTGGTCCTCGACCCGCAGGTCGACGACGCGGTCGGACCACGGCGCCCGCGACGCCTTGCCGCGCACCACCCGGAGCGCCGCGCTCTGCCGCCCGCGGAGGTCGCCGCCCTGGCCCTCGGCGGCGTCGAGCGCGGCGAGCAGCCGCTCCGGGAACGGCCGGCCGGCGGAGCCCTCGTAGGCCCGGGCCATCGCCGGCCAGACCGTCTCGCGGTCCATCATGTTGGCCTGGACGGAGTAGCCGGCGCCGTTGGCGTGCCCGGCGGCCTGGATGCACTCCGGCCCGGTCCACGTCGCCACGCGCCCCTGCCCGTCCACCATCGCCACCTGGCGGACGTTCTTGTGCGCGTCCTTCGCCAACAGCGCGTCGAGCGCCTGCTGCGCGCTCTTGCCCTCGCGCATGAGCGCCAGCCCGCGCGGGCCGTAGCTCACCTCGACGAAGGACTGCGTGGCGACGGCGCCGGCACCCGGCTCGGCCCACGGCACCGTGCCGCCCACGCTGAACCAGTGGCTCTGGACGGCCACGCCGAGATCGCCCGTCTGCGGGTCGCGGGCGACGATCGAGTACGTGGCGACCGGCCGGGACGGCACGCCGGCCTCACGCGGATCCTCCGCCCACACGGGGAGCGCGGTCGCCAGCAAGAGCATCACCGTCACCACCCGCATTGCTGCCCCTTGTTCTGCTCGTCGAGCCACTTCTTGAGCGGCGCGAAGTAGTCGATGATCGCCGTGGCATCCATCTGGCGCTCGCCGGTCAGGGCTTCCAGCTCGTCCGGCCACGGGCGCGAGCGGCCCATCGCGAGCATGTTCGCGAGCCGCTGGCCGATGGCCTTGTCGGCGTAGATCGAGCAGCGGTGCAGGGGGCCGCGGTAGCCGGCCTGGCGGCACAGCGCGCGGTGGAACTGGAACTGCAGGATGTCCGCCAGGAAGTAGCGGGTGTACGGCACGTTGGACGGGATGTGGTACTTGGCGCCGGGGTCGAAATCCGCCTCGCTGCGGGCGACCGGCGCGGCGACACCCTGGTACTTTTCGCGCAGTTCCCACCAGTGCTGGTTGTACTGCGCGGGCGGGATCTTGCCCGCGAAGACGTCCCAGCGCCACTGGTCGATGAGCTTGCCGAACGGCAGGAACGCGACCTTGTCCAACGCCATCTGCATCAGCAGGCCAAGGTCGGCCTCGGGCGGCGGGACCTTGTCCAAAAGGCCGATCTTCTGGAGGTACTCCGGGGTGACGGAGAGCTGGAGCGTGTCGCCGATCGCCTCGTGGAACGCGTCGTTGGCGCTGTCGCGGAACAGCGGCGGCTGGTCCTTGTACGCCCGCTGGTAGTAGTTGTGGCCGAGTTCGTGGTGGATGGTCGCGAAATCCTCGGCGTTGATCTGGATGCACATCTTCAGGCGCAGGTCCTGCGCGAAGTCCACGTCCCAAGCGCTGGCGTGGCACACGACGTCGCGGTCGCGCGGCTTGACGAACTGCGAGCGTTCCCAGAAGGTCTCCGGCAAGGGCGGGAACCCGAGCGAGCTGAAGAAGCGCTCGCCGTAGCGGACCATCTCCAGCTCGTCGATCTGCCGCTGGCGCAGGATCGCGTCGAGGTCGAATGACTGCTCCGCACCCGGCAGCGCCAAAAGCGGGTAGGTGTAGCCCCAGGACTGGGCCCACATGTTGCCCAACAGGTGCGCCGGGATCGGCTTGCCCGGCGGGACCAACCCGGCGCCGTACTTCTTCGCGAGCTGCGCGCGCACGTAGCAGTGGAGCGACTCGTAGAGCGGCCGCACCTGGCCCCACAAGCGCTCGACCTCGGCCGCGAACTGGTCCTCGGGCATGTCGTACCCCGAGCGCCACAGCGCGCCGAGGTCCTTGAAGCCGAGGTCCCGCGCACCCTCGTTGGCCAGCTCGACCAGCCGCGCGTAGCGCGCGCGCATCGGCGGGCTGATCGCGTGCCAGCCGCGCCACGCCTCGAGCAGCGCGGCGGGATCGCGGCTCTCGGCGAGGATCTTCGACAGCTCGTCCACGTCCAGGCAGTCCTCGCCCGTGGCGCCCTTCGGACAGTACTCGCCCTTGCCGTACTGCGATTCCAGCCACGTGCTGATCTCGGTCAGCTCCGCCTGCTTCTTCGGGTCGCGCGGTGGCGCGAGGGCGGTCGAGACCTTGAGCAGCATCAGCTTGCGGGCCACGTCCGGCGGCAACTCGACGCCGTCGAAGCGCGTGGCCTCGGCCGACAGCTCCGAGACGGCGGCGAGCAGCTTCTCCCGCTCCCGCGCGGCGATGATCTCCGTGTCGTCGGTGATGTACGTGGACTGGACCCACGAGGCGCGCTGCTCGTTGATCCACAGCTCGAGCAGGCGCTTTTCGGCGTTGTCGATGAACGTCCGCGCCTCGTCGGCCGAGGGCGGCGCCGGGGCGGCGAGACCGGGCAGTGAAACCAGGAGCAGGGCGAAGGCGACGGTTGCGGACCGCATGCGCGACCTCCACGGGGAACGGGCGAGCGGCAAGTATATTCGCGGCCGGGGGACCGCTTGTGCGACCCCCCGCCGCGGCGCAACCGTTCCGTAAATTGCCCGGTGACGCCCGTTTCTTTACACTGCGCCCAAAGTCGCTACGCCCGGTGGCGGCCAGTCGGGGTGCTTCGCCTTGCCCTTCACCCGGGATCCCCTCCGCTCATTGGCGTCCCTGCGTCCCGAAACGGGCCTCGGGCGCTACGGCACGGGCCTGCTGTTCGCGCTCGTGACGCTCGCCCTGCGCTTCTCGTTGCAGCCGTGGCTCGGCGACCGGCTCTCGTTCGGAACCGCCTTCGTCGCCATCGCCGCGGCATCGTGGTGGTGCGGCTTCGGACCGGGCGTCGTGGCCTGCGCCGTCGGGTTGGCGGGCGCGCTGTTCCTCTCGCAGCCGGCCGCGGTCCAGCCGGCGTTCGTCCCGGTGGACGTTCTCGCGGCCCTCGTGTACCTCGCGTCGGGGCTGATGGTCGCCGCCGTGGGCGGCCGGGGGTACAAGGTCCAGCGCCAGCTCGACCGCAGCCGAAGCTGGTTGGAGAAGCTGGCAGCGGCCACCCCGGACGTCCTGTTCGTCTACGACATCGTCGAGCGGCGGCTGTGCTACGCCAGCCGCGCGGTGGTTGACGTGCTCGGCCACACGCCCGAGGAACTGCGGGCCATGGACGACGGCGCGCGCGACGACCTCGCGCACCCCGACGACCTGGCCCGGACGGAGCGCTTCCTGCGCTCGATGGTCGGCGCGGCCGACGGCGACGTGCGCCCGCTGGCGCTGCGCCTGCGCAGCGCGGACGGTTCGTGGTGCTGGATGGACGTCCGCGCGGTGCCGTTCCACCGCGCCGACGACGGCTCGGTGGTCGAGATCCTCGGGGTCGCGCGCGACGCCACGAAGCAGAAGGAGCTGGTGCAGCTGCTCGACCTGGCGCAGGACGCCGCGCTGGCCGGCGTCTGGTCGTGGGACGGGGCTTCGTTCCGCTGGTCGCCGAAGTGCGCGCGGCTGCACGGCCGCGCCGATGTGGACTCGCTCACCCTGGACACGTGGCTCGAAGCGGTCGCGCCGAAGGACCATGCCAAGGTGACCGACCGGCTCGGCGCGGCGCTCGCGCGGGGCCTGCCGGTCGACGTGGAGTACGAGGTCACGCGCGAGGACGGCGCCAAGCGTTGGCTGTTGTGCACGGGGCGGCTGATCGAGCCCGCGCTCGGCCAC